>JAVBOA010000006.1:0-159335 GCA_031551135.1 Eubacteriales bacterium
AAGTTTATATTCATGCGTTTATGGACGGCAGAGATACACCACCTACATCCGGTATAAATTATATACATGAGCTTGAAGATAAATTAAAAGAAATCGGCGTTGGAAAAATCGCTACTGTTACAGGCAGATATTACGCAATGGATAGGGATAACCGCTACGAACGTGTTAAGCAAGCTTATGATGCTCTGGTTTTTGGCAAAGGCAATCAAGCGGATTCGGCTGAAGCCTGCATGTCAAGCTCCTATCAAAAAGAAATAAATGACGAATTTATTTTGCCGACTATAATCATGACAAATGATATGCCGACAGCCACAATAAAAGAAAATGATTCCGTTGTATTTTTTAATTTCAGACCGGACAGAGCCAGAGAAATTTCACGTGCTTTTTGTGATGAAGATTTTAGCGGTTTTGAGCGTGAAAGAGGATTTTTTAAATTAAAATACGTAACCTTTACAGAATATGACGTAAAAATTAAAAATAAATCTGTTGTTTTTAAACCGGACTCTTTAAGCAACACATTGGGAGAATATATTTCTTCGCTTGGTTTAAAACAACTGCGTTTGGCTGAAACCGAAAAATATGCACATGTTACATTTTTCTTTAATGGCGGAGTGGAAAAAGAATATCCGGGCGAATCTCGTATTTTAATTCCGTCTCCAAAAGTTGCAACTTATGATTTAATGCCGGAAATGTCGGCTTTGCAAGTTACGGATAGCTTGACAAAAGCGGTTTTATCAAAAGAATTTGACTTGATTGTAATAAATTACGCAAACCCTGATATGGTCGGACATACCGGAATTTTAGATGCTGCTGTTCAGGCGATAGAATGTATCGATAAATGCGTCGGCAGGGTTTTGGATGCTGTGCTGGAAGCGGACGGGCAAATGTTCATTTGCGCTGACCACGGAAATTCCGACAAAATGATTGATGAAATAACAAAAGAGCCGTTTACGGCGCATACAACAAATCCTGTACCATTTGTTTTAATAAACGCAAAAGATGTTATTGCTTTACAAAAAGGCGGGAAACTATGTGACATAGCCCCAACTTTACTGGATATTATGAACTTGCCTCAGCCTGCCGAAATGACAGGTCATAGTTTGGCAATTAAAAATTAGGAGGATTTACAGATGAAAGGTTATTTACAAATAGTAGATGTATTCGCAAGAGAAATTTTGGACTCCAGAGGAAATCCTACTGTAGAGGTTGAAGTTTTGGTAGAAAACGAAAGCGGTTCTAATTTTTTAGGTCGTGCTGCTGTTCCTTCAGGCGCATCAACCGGAGCTTTTGAAGCTGTTGAACTTCGTGACGGCGCAGAAAAAAGATACCTCGGTACAGGCGTTGAAAAAGCGGTATCGAATGTAAATGATATTATTGCAAATGAATTGGTTGGCTTAAACGCTTTGGATCAAGTTTCTATCGATAATGTTATGATTAAGCTTGACGGAACTCCAAACAAAGCAAATCTCGGAGCTAATGCGATTTTGGGCGTTTCTATGGCTGTTGCAAAAGCGGCTGCGGAAGCTCTGTCTATGCCTTTATATCAATATTTAGGCGGATTTAACGCAAAATCTTTGCCTGTTCCTATGATGAACATCCTAAACGGTGGAAAACATGCTGACAATACTGTTGACCTCCAAGAATTTATGGTTATGCCTGTCGGCGCAACTTCTTTCAAAGAAGCTCTCAGAATGTGCGCTGAAATTTATCATACACTCAAAAAAGTTTTGAAGAAAAAAGGTCTCTCGACAGCGGTTGGCGACGAGGGCGGTTTCGCTCCTGACCTTGCTACTGCCGATGATGTTATCGATTTGATTTTGGAAGCTGTTGAAGCCGCAGGCTACAAGCCTTATGACGATATCAGAATCGCTCTTGACTGCGCAAGTACAGAGCTTTATCAAAAAGAAAACAAGCGTTATTATTTTGAAGGCGAAAGCAAAATGAAAGGCCAAGAAGTTTACAGAACTTCTAAAGAAATGGTTGATTATTTAGAAGCTCTTGCTAATAAATATCCTATTATCTCTATCGAAGACGGTTTGGACGAAGAAGATTGGGAAGGCTGGAAACTCCTTACTGAAAGAATCGGAAATAAAGTTCAATTAGTTGGCGACGATTTATTTGTTACTAATACCGAAAGATTGCAAAAAGGTATCGATTTGGGCGTAGCAAACGCTATTCTTATCAAAGTAAACCAAATCGGAACTTTGACAGAAACATTTAACGCTATCTCTTTGGCTAATAAAAATAATATGACAGCTATCGTTTCTCACCGCTCGGGCGAGACAGAAGATAATACAATAGCTGATATTGTTGTGGCTTGCAATGCAGGTCAAATTAAAACCGGTGCGCCTGCGCGTTCTGACAGGGTTGCAAAATATAATCAATTGCTCAGAATCGAAGAAGAGCTTGATTGTATAGCTGAATATCCGGGACTTGGAGCTTGGTTTAATTTAAAAAATAAATAAATTCATAAAAAACGGCTGTGCAGTTTTGTATAATTCTGCACAGCCATTATGCTATATTTTAAAATAAACAGGTTTTCTGTTCTCGAATTTTGCCAAATATTCAAATCCGGCTTCTTTTATAATTTCCAGAGCTTCTTTAAAACCGGAAGCTATATCTGTGATTTTATGTGCATCAGAGCCGATTGTCAATATTTCTCCGCCTAATTCTTTGTATCGTTTTAATATCTCCAATTGCGGATGAACTGTATTAAATCCGTATCTTATTCCGGAAGCGTTTACTTCAAAGCCTTTACCGCGGCTTATCGAGAGCTTTAAAATTTCGTCGATAATCTCTTTATATTCGCTGTAATAAACATAATTATCTGAATATCTACCGTATCTTACGAGATAATCCAAATGTCCGTAAACCGAATAATTATCGAATGTTTTTATATTTTCAAGAACCTCTTCGAAATAACCCATATACGCCGTATGTTTATCGAGATTATTAAAATATCCGTCATAATAGATTTCCATTTTATTCGTTTTATGCGACGAACCGATAATATATTCGTAATCCGCACGGCCGACAGCCTCTGAAACAATATCTTTCAATTGCGGCTCGAGCGATATCTCGACACCTAATTTTAAAGATATTTTGTTTTTATATTTATCTTTACAATATTCTATTTTTTTTACATATTCGTCCAAAGGATATGTGTTCGGCTCTATTGTTTTCGCATAAGAATCAAATTCGATATGGTCTGTAATCATAATTTCGTCGAGGTTTTTTTCTATTGCGACTTTTACAATATCTTCTATTTCTGATTGCGAATCCACTGAAAAATTTGAATGTATGTGATAATCTATCAAAATATTTCCTCCTAAAAAATCTGTCTTGAATTTATTATAACACTAAATCTATTTTAATAAATCCTATCTAAAATCTTCTATAAATATTGCCTTTTTCTATACATAAATAAATTTATTTTATGCAATTTTGAACTGAGCTAAGCTTTTTAGATGTATTCAACGAATGAATATTATATTTTTCAGCTGATAAAATTATATTTTTTCGGATAATTTATAATTGTAGGTATGCTACTATTTTATCAATTGTCAAAATATTAGCAATCTTATTGACAGGCAGAGAGATGAAATATATACTTTTAGCTGTAAAGAAAAGGAACTACTTATGAAATAATATTGATGAAAAAACATTTCGAAATACAATTCTGAGAGGAGTTTTTATTATGTTAAACAAAAAAACTATTGATGATTTGCAAGTTAAAGGGAAACGCGTTTTATTGAGATGCGATTTTAATGTACCTATTCAAAATGGCGAAATTACGGACACAAACAGAATCGTTGCCGCTATTCCGACTATAAAAAAATTAATGAACGACGGCGGGAAAATTATTCTTTGCTCACATTTAGGAAAACCGAAAGAGCCGAATCCGGAATTTTCGCTTGCGCCTGTAGCAAAAAAATTATCCGAAATTATCGGCAAAGAAGTTGTTTTTGCGAATGATGACGTAGTTGTCGGAGCTAATGCAAAAGCCGCTGTAGCCAATATGAAAGACGGAGATTTAGTATTATTGGAAAATACGAGATTCAGAAAAGAAGAAACTAAAAATATCGATAGTTTTTCCGAAGATTTAGCTTCAATTGCGGATGTTTATGTAAATGACGCTTTTGGTTCTTCTCATAGAGCTCATTGCTCAACTGTGGGCGTTACAAAATTTATTTCTGAGTCCGCTGTTGGTTATTTAATGCAAAAAGAAATCGAATATCTCGGAAATGCCGTAAATAATCCCGACAGACCTTTCGTTGCGATTTTGGGCGGCTCGAAAGTTTCTGATAAAATAAACGTAATCAATAATTTGTTAGAAAAAGTAGATACTTTGATAATCGGCGGCGGCATGGCGTATACATTTTTAAAAGCGCAAGGACACGAAGTAGGGAAATCGCTTTTGGAAGCGGATAAAATTCCTTATGCACTCGAAATGATAGAAAAAGCTAAAGCCAAAAATGTGAAATTCTTGATCCCGATTGATTCGGTAATTACAACTGAAATCAGCAATACAGCACCTTTTGAAAATGTTGATGTTAGTTCTATAAAGCCTGATTGGATGGGCGTTGATATCGGCGAAAAAACAAGAGAATTATATAAAGATGCACTGAAATTTGCGAAAACTGTAGTTTGGAACGGACCAATGGGAGTTTTTGAACTTGAGAATTTTGCAAAAGGTACTTTCGAAATAGCTCAAACCTTAGCAAATCTCGACGCTACAACAATTATCGGCGGCGGCGACTCGGCGGCGGCAGTTAATATTTTAGGTTTTGGAGATAAAATGTCTCATATTTCAACCGGCGGCGGAGCTTCGCTTGAGTTTTTGGAAGGAAAAGCTTTACCGGGTGTTGAAGCAGTTAATGATAAATAATACTATTTCTATTTTGATAAATGTAAAAACCGGCTTTCTAAGTCGGTTTTTTTAATTTATATTATGATTAATCGATTGCTCATTTTATTATAAAATTCAATTTTTCCTTTCTCCAAAATAATTATATTTTATACACAATTTTTGAAAATATTACAAAAATGACATCAATATTGCATTACAACTATGTAAATTTATGTTATAATATTTTTATATCAATTTAAGAAAAATATCCTCAACCCTCTAAAAATATGGTAAATTTCTAAATAAAACTTGAGGTTAATTTTTACAAATTGGTTTCTGAATATTTACAAAGAATAATTTTATATGTTTTTTGTATTTGTTTGTGCGTATACTAAACTAGAGTTATACTTTTGTAAATTGCAATAAAGGAGTAATTTTTATGAAAAAAATAATTGTTCTTTTGACATTTCTTTTTATTTTAACATCTTGTAAATCTCCGGAATTTTTAAAGCTTTCTAAAGACGAATACCCAATCGTTGACGGCTCTACGGCAACAATCCCGCTGGCAATCTCACTGCGTGCAAAAATCACAGGCGAAAATATCGAAGACCTCAAAAATTCCACGACCCACACAAAAACAACTGAGTCTTTTAGTAATTTAATTAATGGGAATGCCGATTTGTTATTGGTTTATACGCCGCTGCAGTCTGTTCTTGAAGAATCTAAAGATCAAATTGAGATAAAGCCTATCGGTAAAGATGCGCTGGTTTTTTTTACAAATAAAGAAAACACGGTTACGGATTTATCTACGGCCCAAATTCAGGATATTTATCAAGGCAAAACGAAATCGTGGAGCGAATTGGGCGGAAGTGACAGCGAGATAATAGCTTATCAAAGAAACGAAGATTCCGGCAGTCAAGTATTAATGCGCAAACTTGTAATGAAAGATTTGCAGATGGTCGAGCCTGAGATAGAGCTTTTAGAAATGGCGATGGGAGAAATCGTCGAGGCCGTGGCAGGATATAAGAATAATCAGAATTCGATAGGTTATTCCGTGTATTATTATTTGAAAGCATTTATCGATGACGGCGAGAATATTAAAATGTTCAATGTAGACGGAATCGAGCCGAATAATGATAATATCGCAAACGGAAAATACCCGTTCTCTGAAGATTTTTATGTTGTTATTAAAAAATCTGAAAAACAAGATTCACCGGCAAGAAAAATATTTAATATTTTAACGACTCAAGAAGGAAAAGATTTTATTAATTCTTGCGGTTATGTTGCAATAAAATAAAAAATATAAACGTTTGGAAAGGTAATACTATTTTCATTTTGAATAGTATAAATAGGGGGATTATAATGTACAATAAATTTTTTATTGTTATATTTGTTTTCGTGTTTTTATTAGCCGGGTGTTCCGACAATATAGATGTTGCTTCAGGATTTGTTGAAGAAATACCGGAAGTTACAAAAGGCGAGCTGGATACAACTTTGTCCGAAAATTCTGATTTAGTTTTAATTCAAAAAGACGATAAATTCGGACTTATTGATTTAAACGGAGATATTGTTTTAGATCCGAAATTTGAAGATGCGGGTTTTAAAAGCAGCACGATTGTAGCAAATTATAATAAAGAAGGTTATATTGTATTGAAAAACGGAAAGGAAATAAAATTACCTTTTATAAAGAGTAATTTCACAACTTTTGATACGAGTAATTATATTCTCTATCATTTAGATAGCGGCCAAATGAGTTTTGTAAACTGTGCCGACGGAAACATTAAAACAATAAAACGCTCGGATTATTTAAAATCAATCGAAGAAATTGTTTATATGAGTGATGAGTTTTTTGTATCAAAACAAATTTCAGGAGATTCGAATCTTTTTCATATTTCCGATTATAATGGCAGCAAAATAGGCGAGTCCTATTCGGAATTTTTTGGTTCTACTGCTGAAAAACCTAAAAAAATGGCTTTCGGAAACGCCGATACTGTTTTTGTTATGAATGAGAAATTTCAAATGGAAAATACATTTTCGGGTATGAATTTTAATTTCATTACCAATGAAAACTATATTTTGTATAAAAATGAAAAAGAAATTCAATATATCGATTCTTCCGGAAATGTCTTAAATACTTTTAAATCGGAATTTAATATCGAAACGATAATAGAGAAGCCGTATAATTTCGTTATCATAAAAGCCGAAGACGATTTGTATTTAACAAATATTTTTGGCGATATCAAAATCGATAAGGGCTTTAAAAATATTGAAGTTTCTGAATATAACGGTAAACGCGTTCTCTTATGCAAAACGCCTGTAACGCAGAATACTACAATATGTTCGATGTATGATATTGATGGTAGATTAATTAAAACTTATAAGTTTTTAGAAAAGTATGATATTTTGAAATATAACGATGAATATGCTGTAGTTAGGGCTTATGAAGATTCTACTATCGGAATTATTGATATTTTACAAAGCACCGAAAAACATATAATTTGGCTGTTGGAGGTCGGAAAAGGCAATGTTCAAGCTTTTTTGGATTCGAAAGGCCGTGCGCTCGATAATCTTTTTTTAATCACAAAAGAATCCGATGGTGATACTACAGTTGGACTATATAATGCCGAGGCAAAAAAATATGTCTTTACTCCGATTTACACCGAAATTAAATCCGTCGGAAACGGACTATACTATTTGAAAACAAAAAATTACGAAGGTATTTCTACATATAACGGTGATTTTAGATATGTTTATAAATACTGATACTTAGGGATTGATTTATATGCTTAAAAAATTATTTTTATTAATTATAACGGTAATCTTGGCCGGCTGCAATACATTGAGCAGGAAAGACGACTTGTCGAATTTTTTCACTATACCGAAAGTAAAAAAAGATAATAAAAATCTACAAGAAAACAATAAAATCTATCCGCTTCATTTTAATAGAAAAGTAGGATTTATTAATGTAAACGGCGACGAAGTTTTTCCCCCTGTTTTTGATTTGTATTCGCAAAATGAAGAATTTTTTTTGTGTGGGATTAAAAACGATGATAAGGTCGATTATTCCATAATCATGAAAAATGGAGAAAAAATTGACTTTAATCCGGGTGATGCAAATTTTATGCCGGATGTGGCTTTTAATTCGTCGGCTAAGACTGGCTATTCTTTTATCAGCGTAGATGATAAAAATTTTGCTTTTTTGGATTATGAAAAAGGCGAGCTATTTAATGTACCAAACAAAATAGGTTCTAAAGATTTACACGTAACTATCTGCGATAAAAACACATTTATTGCTTATGATTATTCCAGCGAGAAAAATTTTTTGGTAGATATAAGCGGTGAGATTCTGCTCGAAAAAAATTATCAGATTTATTCTGTTGCTGATGAAAATGACAATGTGCATTATCTCTGCAATCCTACGGTTGTTGATTCGCCGTATACAGTGATTATCGATAGAAATGGAAATGCTCTTTTTACATTTCCGGTAAATGAAACTGTTTTTACGATTACCGATGAAAATATTGTTACTTATATTTATGAAGAAGAAAAGCTTAGTTTGTTTTTCTATGATAAATATTACAATAAACTCAATTCTTCTGATTTTGACGGCGGTTTTCTTAATAATATATATGAAGACAGATATATTATTGTGAATGACAAAGATAACAATTGTCATGTCTTTGATATGAAAGGCAACGAAATTATTAGTTTTGAGCAAAAGTCATTATTTTTTAATATAGGAAAAAACCAAACAATCGTTGTGGTTCAAGGATTAGATAATCGAATAGATAATTCTGCTCAGATATATGATATTAATTTTAAATTAATTAAGGATTTAAATTTTCTGCCTAAAGAATACAGCTTTGTTTCTGTCTCGGAACATTTTTGTGTTGTGTCTAAAAATAATGAAGTCGGTGTATATAAATACGGAATTATCGATTCACAAAATTCTGCATTAGATAATTTAGTTTGGCTTGTTGAGCCTGAATATGATAATATGTATACTTTCTATGACGAGGATAAAATTTCAAATTATATAAGCACTTATAAAAATCGTTCATCGAATATTTATGATACCGAAGCGAAGAAGTTCGTATTTCAAAGCGATTATTTATCATCTAATTTAATTTCCGATAAATTGTTCCGAGTAGAAACTCCATATTTTGTCGGCGTTACAAATGAAAAAGGCGAGTATATTTATGCAATGCCTGCGAGAACCGTTAATGATGAATAATCCTAATTCTAAAAGATGCTATTGCAAAGCTTTACAATATATGATTTGTTTTGTACAATTAAACGATGAGAAAACTCATCGTTTTTTAAAAGTTTTTAAAATATTTGTGAATAGGAAAATTAAATAATGACAAAGCAATCTATCAATCAAAATTACGAAAATCAAAAATATTTCATTGAAAAAATCAGAGATATAAATGAATCCGTTATAAAAAAATTTTATATCGGAACTTTCGGCTGTCAAATGAATGTGCGGGATTCTGAAACTTTGCACGGGATTTTGTCGGATATGGGATTTGTTGAGACTAAAGATGAAAAAGACTCGGACATAATTGTTTACAATACTTGCTGTGTTAGGGAAAATGCAGAAAACAAGGTCTTTGGGAATCTTGGAATCCTAAAGAATATGAAAAAATATAAACCGGATCTCAAAATTATTTTATGCGGCTGTATGATGCAGCAAGACAGCATTATTGAAAAAATAAAATCAACTTACAGGCATGTTGACGTAATTTTTGGTACTTTTAATATTCAGCGCTTGCCGGAACTTTTATACAGCAATTATGAAACAAATGAGATGATAATCGATGTTTGGCAGGAACATTCTGAAATTGTTGAAGATTTGCCTGTTATTCGTGAAAAAAAATTCAAAGCATCGGTAAATATCATGTTTGGATGCAATAATTTTTGTACATATTGTATTGTGCCTTATGTACGCGGCCGTGAGCGCAGCCGCGAAAAGGCAGATATAATAGAGGAAATAAAAAGCCTTGTTTCAGACGGCGTAAAAGAAATTTTGCTTTTGGGACAAAATGTAAATTCTTACGGAAATACTTTAAGCGAAGAAACTAGATTTTCGGAGCTTTTGCGTGATATCAACGAAATTGATGGATTAGAGCGTATTAGGTTTATCACTTCTCACCCGAAAGATTTATCCGACGATTTAATCCTAGCAATGAAAGAATGTAACAAAGTTTGCGCGCATTTGCATTTGCCGTTTCAATCCGGAAGTACAGAGATTCTTAATAAAATGAACCGCAGATATTCCAAAGAGCATTATGTTAATCTTGTTGAGAATATCCGTGAAGCGATTCCGGATATCGGAATTTCTACTGATATAATCGTAGGATTTCCGGGCGAATCCGACGAAGATTTTGAAGATACTTTGGATGTAGTCAGAAAATGTAAATTCAATTCTGCTTTTACGTTTATTTATTCTAAACGCACAGGCACACCTGCCGCAAAAATGGATTGTCAAATTCCGGACGATATTGTTAAATCAAGGTTTAATAAATTATTAGAAACTGTAAATCCTATTATATATGATATAAATCATTCTTTTATCGGGAAAACTGTAAAGGTTTTGGCAGAGGATAAAGGTTCTAATAATATGGTTTCCGGGCGCACGGAGCAAAATACTCTGGTTCATTTCGAGGCTCCCGAATCAATTATCGGAAATATTGTGGATATAAAAATAAACGGAAATAAAACGTTTTATTTAACAGGTGAATTAATATAATATTTGAATCAATAAAAAGGAGAAAAATATGGAATACTTTGAAAAAGCAAGAGAGCTTGCGAAATTATTATTGGATACAGAAGAGGGCAAAAGAGCGAATTTAGCAAAAGAAGCTTTTTTGGCAAATCCCGAATCCGTCCAGAAAATGGACGAGTTTAATAAAAATCAGGAAATAATTAAAACAAAAGCGCATAACGGAGAATATTCCGAAGCGGAATTTAAACTTGTCGCTGATGAGACAAGAGTAAAATTTGAAGAATTGAAAAACAATGCAATCATTTCTGAACTGTTTGATTCAAATACGGCATTTAATGATTTGATTTCGCAAACAATGAATATTTTTTCGGCAACTCTTGCGGGGAATGACGACGCAGGCGGCTGCTCATCAGGCGGTTGCTCGGGTAATTGCGGCGGCTGCCATTAAAAAAATCTAAAATGCAATAAAATTTCATTCTTGATATTTTGCTAATTTGTGAAATGTCAAGAATGATTATAGGGGGTTTGTTTATGCTGACACCAATGATGAAACAATATTTTGAAATCAAAAATGAATATAAAGATATTTTGCTTTTTTACCGTTTGGGTGATTTTTACGAAATGTTTTTTGATGATGCGCTGATTGCCTCAAAGGAGCTAAATATTACATTGACATCCAGAGACTGCGGCCTAGAGCAAAAGGCTCCGATGTGCGGAGTTCCGTACCATGCGGCAAATAATTATATAGCGAAATTGATAAGTAAGGGCTTTAAAGTAGCGATTTGTGAACAGGTCGAAGACCCAAAACAAACTAAAACGATTGTAAAACGTGAAGTTATCAGAGTTATAACACAAGGCACGATTTTGGATACAAATGTACTTGATGAAAAATCTAACAATTATATTATGTGCATTTATGAAACAAAAGAAGGCGCAGCAATCGCAGTCGCTGATATTACAACAGGCGAATTTTTTACATCTGAATTTGATGATGTCCGCATAGTTTTAGACGAAATATCAAAATATTCGCCATCCGAAATAATTTCGAGTGAAGGATTCTCTTTATCGAATTCCATTGAAAAAACCTTTAATTTAAAAATAAATACATATCCGTTTTGGACTTTTGAATATTCGACGGCGTATTCGAAAATAACAAGACATTTCAAAACCATGAATTTAGAAGGTTTTGGATTGGAAAATAAAAAGAATAGTGTTTCTGCATGCGGCGCACTTTTGGAATATTTATCGGATACGCAAAAAAATTCTCTGGGGCATATTTTAAATATTCGTTCAATTGCGAATAATAATTTTATGAATTTGGATATCAGCTCCAGACGGAATCTTGAATTGACCGAAACAATTCGTGATAAATCAAAACAAGGCTCGCTTTTGTGGGTTTTGGACAGAACATCTACAGCCATGGGTGCAAGGCTTTTGAAAAAAATGATAAATCAGCCGCTGACGAACAAATCCTATATAGAGAGCAGATTGGATTCGGTTGAAGAATTAAAAAATGAGTCGTTATTGCGTGAAGAAATAAAGGAAATTCTCAATACAATTTATGATATAGACAGGATAATTTCGAAATGTATCTTTCAAAATGCTAATGCAAGGGATTTAATTTCGTTAAAAAAATCGATTGAGAATTTACCGGCTTTAAAAATCCTTCTCGGCAATTGCAAAACTCCGCTCTTGTCATCTCTTTATAATAAACTCGATACTTTGAGGGAAGTCTATACTTTGATAAAAAACGCAATAAACGAGGAAGCACCCGTTTCGATTAAGGACGGCGGAATTATAAATGATAATTATAACGAAGACCTGGACGAGCTTAGAAAAATAAAGTCCGGTGCAAATAATGTTCTTTTCGAATACGAAGAAAAAGAGCGGGAATTATCAAATATAAAAAGCCTTAAAATCAAATACAATAAAATTTTCGGATATTGCATAGAAATCACAAATTCTTATAAATCTCTTGTACCTGAGCGCTATATACGAAGACAGACCCTTTCAAACTGCGAAAGATATATGACAGAAGAACTAAAAGATATTGAGGAAAAAATTTTGGGCGCAGACGAAAAAATTCTAAGCCTCGAATTTAATATTTTCCAGAATATAATTAAATCAATTGAAAAAAATATTGAAATTATTCAAAAAACCTCAAGCGTAATTTCCACAATAGATGTTTTGATATCGCTCGCCGAAACAGCCGACAAGAATAATTATTGTAAGCCGTCTATTAATGAAAACGGTGTTATTGATATTAAAGAAGGCCGCCATCCTGTTGTTGAAAAAATAATTGACGTGGCCTTTATCCCGAACGATACCTTTTTAAATCAGGATAAAGACATCCTTTCTATAATAACCGGTCCGAATATGGCAGGAAAAAGCACTTATTTAAGACAAGTCGCTTTGATAGTTTTAATGGCGCAAATCGGCTCGTTTGTACCCGCTGATTATGCTGATATTTCGATTACTGACCGAATTTTCACACGCGTCGGTGCTTCGGATAATTTGGCAACCGGTCAATCTACTTTTATGGTAGAAATGACAGAAGTCGCCAATATTTTGAATAACGCAAGCAGAAATTCGCTTTTGATTTTGGACGAATTAGGCAGAGGAACAAGTACTTTCGACGGTCTTTCAATCGCTTGGGCGGTTTTGGAATATGTTGCAAATGCGAAAAAAATCGGGGCGAAAACTCTTTTTTCTACGCATTATCATGAACTGACAGAGCTTGAAGGAAAAGTAGACGGAATAAAAAATTACTGCATAACCGTGGCGGAACAAGATGATGATATTATTTTTTTGCGGAAAATTGTACGCGGCGGTGCGGAATATTCGTATGGCATCCATGTTGCTAAATTGGCAGGAATTCCGATTGATGTTATAAATAGGGCGAATGATATTCTTGATACATTAAACAATGCAGATATCACCAAAAATTCTTATAAAAACTCGGAAGAGGTTATTTATTCCAATAAAACTCAGCAGCAAAACAAAAAACATAAAAATATTATAAACGAATTGATAAATATAGATATTGATTCAATATCGCCAAGAGAAGCTTTAAAGACACTTTATTCCTTACAATTGAAATCGAAGAATTTAGAGTAGGGTGATTTTCATGATTACGGTTTTAGATAATAGTTTAATAAATAAAATTGCGGCTGGCGAAGTTGTGGAACGTCCGGCATCTATTGTAAAAGAGCTTGTGGAAAATTCCATCGACGCAAATGCAAAAAGTATAACTGTGGAAATTAAAGAGGGCGGAATTTCGTATATTCGGGTGACCGATAACGGTAGCGGAATACCGAGGGAATCTGTAAAAACGGCTTTTTTGCGCCACGCAACAAGCAAAATTTCTAATGAAGACGATTTAATAAATATTTTAACTTTGGGTTTCCGGGGAGAAGCATTGTCAAGTATTGCCGCGGTTTCGCAAGTCGAAATGATTACAAAAACTCATGAGGATTTAGCGGCGAAGCGTTTGGAGATTCACGGAGAAGAAATTGTTTCCGAACAGGAAATAGGGGCAGTTTCCGGTACAAGTATTATTGTGCGGAATATATTTTTTAATGTACCCGCTAGGCGGAAATTTTTGAAAAAGCCGTCGAGCGAGAGCGCATATATTTCGGAGATGATGAACCGTTTTGCTTTGGCTAATCCAAAGATTGCTTTTAAATTTATAAATTCCAATTCAATAATGTTTGAAACAAACGGAAATGGAGACTTAAAGCCTGTTATTCTTGAAATTTTCGGCAAAGATACGGCGAAATCTTTGATTGATTTGAATTATCAAAAAGGATATTTTAAACTAAACGGTTTTATTGGAAAACCTGAAATTTCTAGAAGCAACCGAAAATATCAGAATATTTTTTTAAACGGAAGATTTATAAAAAATGAAATAATTTCGTCTGCCGCCGAAGAAGCTTTTAAAACAAAGCTTACAATCGGAAAATTTCCTTTTTTTGTGATTAATATAAATATGCCGCCGGACAAAGTAGATGTTAATGTTCATCCTACAAAATTAGAAGTGCGCTTCGAAGATGAACAATTAATATATGATACGGTTTTTGAAACGGTCAAGAATGCACTAAACGGTGAAATTTTGATACCCGATAAAAAAATCGAAATTGCAAAAAAAGAAATTAAAAAAGAAAATGCCGCTGAGCAGATTGAAATCAATACAAATGCCGAATACAATTTAAAAGAACCGACTGTTCCTTATTTAGTTGATATTGAGGAAATTATATCCGAAAATACGATTTTTGAGGATTTTGTTAATGAAGAAATTCCTAAAGAAAAAAGTATCCGAGAAAATATTCCCTCTGTGGAAGAAATAAAAAGCCGCGATTTATTTTTTAAGGATTATAAAATAGTAGGGCAGTTATTTAATACATATTGGATAATTGAACAAAACGATGAAATTTTTTATATCGACCAGCACGCCGCCCACGAGAGAATTTTATATGAAAAATTAATAAACAGGCTAAAAAACGAAAAAATTGACGGACAAAGGCTGATTCAGCCAATTGTATTTAATATCAGTCCGACGGAGATTAATATAATAAACGAAAATTCGCAAATTTTATTTGATTTCGGTTTTGATGTAGAGGAATTTAGTTTAAATTCGGTTGCGATTCGTTCTATTCCGTATATTTTTGAAAAACCCGAAAAAGCAAATTTTTTCTTGGATATTCTTGATATGCTTGCAAAAATTTCTTCTTCAAAAGAAAATATATACGATATGAAAATTAATAATATCGCAATGATTTCTTGTAAAGCGGCAGTTAAAGCGAATAACCGCCTTGATTTTATTGAGGCTAAAGAAATTATCCGTGAGCTTTTGAAGTTGGAAGAACCTTTTACTTGTCCGCATGGCAGACCGACAATTATAAAAATATCAAAATATGAACTTGAAAAGCAATTTAAACGAATACAGTAATACGAAGGTGATTAAAATAAAAAAACCTCTGATAGTTGTGGCAGGCCCGACGGCGTGCGGAAAAACGGATTTATCCATAGAATTGGCGAAAAAAATTAACGGTGAAATAATTTCGGCGGATTCAATGCAAATATATAAATATATGGATATAGGAACAGCAAAACCTACGCCCGTGGAAATGCAAGGCATAAAACATTATTTGATTGATGAATTATATCCTGATGAAGATTATTCGATAGCTGTTTTTCAAAAGCTTGCGAAAAAATATCTAAACGAAATTTATTCTAAAAATAAAATTCCGATAATTTGCGGCGGTACAGGATTTTATATTAACTCCTTGGTTTACGATAATGATTTTATGTCAACCAACAAAGACACTGACTATAGAAATTCGCTCTATAAATTGGCTGAAGAGCAGGGCAATGATTTTGTGCACGGAATGTTGAAAGAAATCGATAACGAATCTTTTGTGCAGATTCATCCGAATAATATAAAGCGAGTAATCCGCGCACTCGAATATTTCAAAGAAACGGGTGAGAAAATTTCGCATCACAACCAGATTGAAAAACAGAGAGAAGAAAAATACAATACTTCATTTTTAATTTTAAGCCGGGAGCGCGAAATTTTATACGAAAGAATCGACATTCGAGTTGATAAAATGATAGCGCTTGGTCTTGTTGATGAAGTAAAAAAAATTCTCGAGATGGGCTATGACAAAAATTTAGTTTCTATGCAGGGGCTTGGATACAAAGAAATTGTAATGTATTTAGAAAATCAGATTACACTAAACGAAGCTATAGAAATTATTAAAAGAGATACACGGCGTTTTGCCAAAAGACAGATAACTTGGTTCAAGCATCAATGCAACGGAACATGGCTTACTATTGACAATAATCAAAATCTAATCAATAATATAGTTGAACTTTATTTATCGAAAAATATTATTAGCAGAGGGGATTTTTATGAATAAGGTAGTCAATAATCAAGATGTATTTTTAAATGCTGTAAGAAAAAATAATATGATCACAACGATCACAACGCTTGCAGGAGCTACTTTAACAGGTAAAATTTGTGCATTCGATAATTATATAATATTAATCGAGGTAGCCGGCAAAACGAATATGGTTTATAAACACGCTATTTCTACAGTAATACCCCAAGATAAGTTAGCTTATCACGAATTAATGAAAAATTCAAAAGGTTAATAATAATGCATATAAAAAAATATTTGATGGATAATTTCGAAATCGATGAAAAAATTATTGATTTCGTATTTGAAACCGAAAAAGAAATACATCAGCTTATTTCAGAATGTGACGATAAAGCCGAATTTAATCAGCTTAAAGTTCTTAAAGCCATGCAAAAAAATCATTTATCAGAATCTCATTTTATTCCCACTACCGGATACGGTTATAATGATGCCGGACGCGAAGTTTTGGAAAATATTTATGCGGATGTTTTCAAAACCGAATCTGCTTTGGTTCGCCCGCAAATAATATCGGGAACCCACGCTCTGACCGTCGCACTTTTTGGTAATTTAAAATACGGCGATGAATTATTATCTCCTGTCGGAAAGCCTTATGATACTTTGGAAGGCGTTATTGGGATTAAGAAAACTAAATCTTCTTTGATTGACCATGGCATTAAATATACTCAAGTTGATTTATTGGAAAATGATAAATTCGATTTTGAAAACATTCGAAAAGCCATTAATGAGAAAACAAAATTAGTTACGATTCAGCGTTCAAAGGGATATTCTCTGAGGCATTCTTTTACGGTTGAAGAAATCGGCGAATTGATAAAATTTATAAAATCAATAAAACCTGATGCAATCTGTATGGTAGATAATTGCTACGGCGAATTTGTTGATTATCTTGAGCCTTCGGAAGTCGGAGCGGATTTGATTGTCGGATCTTTAATTAAAAATCCCGGCGGCGGACTCGCTCCGGTTGGCGGATATATTGCCGGAAAACGCGAATTTGTAGAGAACGCAGCTTATAGATTAACAGCGCCGGGACTTGGCGCAGAAGTCGGCCCGACTTTGGGTATTACAGCTACATTTATTCAAGGCTTGTTTTTAGCACCGCAAATCGTTGCAGGAGCTTTAAAAGGCGCGATTCTTGCGTCTGCGTTATTCGAAAAACTTGGTTTTTCTGTTTTTCCCGGAAAAAATGAAAAACGCTCGGATATTGTACAAGCCATTCAATTAAATAATGAAAAAAATATTGTAATATTTTGTCAGGCAATTCAAGCTGCGGCGGCGGTCGATAGTTTTGTTGTTCCGTATCCATCAGATATGCCGGGTTATGATTCGAAAGTAATTATGGCGGCGGGCGCATTTGTGCAGGGGTCTTCGATAGAACTTTCTGCGGATGCACCGATAAAAGAACCGTTTGCCGTTTACTTGCAGGGTGGGTTATCATACACTCATATAAAAACCGGAATTATTTTAGCTATACAAAAGATGTATGAGAATAAATTAATAAATTTATAAATGTTAAAAATAAATCTGTAGGAATAAATTTACAGATTTATTTTTTTGAGTCAAGACTTCGTAAAAGTTACGTTTTACGAAGTCTTGAAAAAATCTATCTCTTATATTTTCGATTTGTTTTCTTGAATTATATAAATATACGTTTATGTGTTTTCTATCCCCACTATTCTGAGTTATATCTAAAAATAAATTTTCCGATATCAAATTGCGCTATAACAAAAAACTCGTTTTGCTATAGCAAAAGCCGGAAATTTAAGTTCCAATAAAATTTCCGGCTTTTAAAAATTTTTAAAAATCTATTTGTTGTTTATTAAATCTTGCTTTTTTTCGAGATTTTGTTTCAAATAAATCATTATAATCATAATTTCCGCTGTCAAGATTTTTCTGCGCTACAGAAAGCATTAATTTTATGCGGTTTAATTGATTGACCTCCGACGCGCCAGGATCGTAGTCAATTGCAACTATATTTGAAAGCGGATATTTTGCCTTTAATTGTTTGATTATGCCTTTTCCTGTCACATGATTCGGCAAACAAGCAAACGGCTGGGTACAAACGATATTATTTACCCCCGATTTTATCAGCTTCACCATCTCGCCCGTCAAAAACCATCCTTCTCCGGTTTGATTTCCAATCGAAACAATCGGCTCTGCCAGCCTTGCAATACTTTTTATAGAAATCGGCGGATGAAATCTATCGCTCTGCAATAAATGTTCTTTCATCGTTCTTCTATAAAACTCCATTACTTTTATTATACCTTCCGAAAGAAGCATTGAAGATTTATTAGACCCCAAATATTTATATTTAAAGGATGTGTTATGAAATCCATATAAAAAGAAATCAATTAAATCCGGTACAATAACTTCAGCGCCCTCTTCTTCTAGCAATTGCACAATATTATTATTTGCGGTCGGATGATATTTTACCAATATTTCTCCAACAACACCAACTTTTGGTTTTTTTAAATCTTCATTTATCGATATGGAGTCAAAATCATGGATAATATTAATAATATTATCGTTAAATTCCTTGAAATTGCCGTTTATCAATTGATTTTTAGCGATTTCCCTATATTTATTATATAATTTTTCACAAGAGCCTTTTACGGTTTCGTAAGGTCTTGTGCGGTACAAAACCCGTAAAAACAAATCGCCGTATAATAAAGTTTGAATCGATTTATGTGCCATTCTCAATCCGAATTTAAAACCCGGATTTTTTTCAATACCCGACAAAGAAAGCGAAAGCACTGGGATTTTCTCCAAATTAGCTTTTTTCAAGGCTTTCCTAATAAAACCTATATAATTCGACGCACGGCAGCCGCCTCCGGTTTGCGAAATCATGACCGCTGTTTTATCAAGGTCGTATTCGCCCGACAATATCGCTTTCATAATCTGCCCTACGGTTATTATAGCCGGATAACAAGCATCATTATTTACATATTTTAAGCCGACATCTATACAAGATTTATCGTCCGGCGGCAGAATCACAACATCATAACCTTCTGATTTAAACGCAACTTCGGCCAAATCAAAATGAATCGGTGACATTTGCGGACAAAGTATTTTATAGGTTTTGCGCATTCCTTTTGTAAAGACAGCTCTCTTTTCTCTGACTTCTGGTTCGGTAATATTTATTTTATTTTTATCGCGTGCTTTAATTGCCGCTAAAAGTGAACGTATACGGATTCTCGCCGCTCCTAGATTATTAATTTCATCGATTTTCAATAAAGTATAAATTTTTCCGACTCCGCGAATAATTTCTTCAACCTCGTCTGTCGTTACTGCATCAAGTCCACAGCCAAAAGAATTTAACTGTATTAAATCAATATTGTTTTTATATATAACAAAAGAAGCGGCGGCATATAATCTGGAATGGTACGACCATTGGTCACGAACCCCAAGCGGACGGCTTACTTTTGATTCCCCTAAATGCGAAATGCTGTCTTCTGTAAAAACAGCGAAATTATAAGAATTTATTAATTCCGGAATACCATGATTTATTTCTGGGTCCAGATGATACGGTCTGCCGGCAAGAACAATTCCTTTTAAATTATTTTTTTCGATATAATCCAAAGTTTCCTGACCTTTTCTCCGTATGTCAGCTTTAAAATTTATGTCTTCTATGTAAGCCAAAGTAATTGCTTCAGTAATCTCATCTTTGCCGATAAAAGGAAAAACCTCCGACAAAGTTTGTATTACGGATTTTTTATCATCTAAATTAATAAACGGATTTTTAAAAGTTACATTTTTAGATTTTAAAAGCTCTAAATTATTTTTAATATTTTCGGGATACGAAGTTACAATCGGGCAATTATAATTAAAATCGGCTTTCTTTATTTCTTTCTTTTCATAAACGACCGAAGGGTAAAAAATAAATTTAATGCCCTGCTCCACTAAATGAGTAATATGCCCATGCGATAATTTTGCCGGATAGCAAACCGACTCACTTGGCATTGACTCAATTCCTTTTTCATAAACCGAGCGGTTCGACGGCGGAGACAAAACAACTCTATATCCTAGATGAGTGAAAAACGTATGCCAAAACGGATAATTCTCATATATATTAAGTACTCTTGGAATCCCCACAATACCACGTTTTGCGGCGGATTCATGCAAAGGTTTATAATCAAATAAACGTTTATATTTATATTCGAATAAATTCGGCAATTTATTTTTTTCATTTTTATCCGCAAGATTCTTTATTCCGTTATCACAGCGGTTTCCCGAAATAAATCTTTTATTATTAGAAAAAATATTAACCGTCAAAGTGCAATGATTTTCGCAGGAATTACATTTAGCGGTTTTTGTATTGATTTTGAAATTATCCAAAGCTTCGGAATTTGCGATTGTTGAAACATAGCCTTCCGAATAATTTTCTTTTGCGATTAATGCCGCTCCGAATGCGCCCATTATTCCGGCAATATCCGGCCGTATGACTTCCCTTTCGCTGATAATTTCAAAGCATCTTAAAACAGCATTATTATAAAAAGTTCCGCCTTGAACAACGATTTTTTTCCCTAATTCTTTCGGAGAAGTAACTTTTATTACTTTCAATAAGGCGTTTTTGATTACAGAATACGCCAAACCGGCGGAAATGTCCGAAACTTCTGCGCCCTCTTTCTGGGCTTGCTTAACCCGCGAATTCATAAAAACCGTACATCTTGAACCTAAGTCGATAGGTTTTTTTGATTCAAGCGCAATTGCGGCGAAATCTTTTGCCGAATAGCCTATCGCCGAAGCGAAGGTTTCGATAAACGAGCCGCAGCCGGCCGAACAAGCTTCGTTCAATAAAATATTATTTATTACATTATCTTTAATTCGGATACATTTCATATCCTGCCCGCCGATATCCAGAATAAAATCTACATCCGGCTCAAAAAAAGCGGCGGCTTTATAATGCGCAACAGTTTCCACTTCTCCGCTGTCGATATCGAAAGCTTCTTTCAAAATCGCTTCACCGTAGCCGGTCACGCAGGAATTCGCTATATTAATGCCCTTAGGCAATATTTTATAAATCTCTTTCAAAGTCTCGGATACAACTTTTAGGGGATTGCCTTGATTATTAGTATAATGAGAAAATAAAATCTCCCCTTTTTCCGAAATCAAAGCAATTTTTGTAGTGGTACTCCCCGCATCTATACCAAGAAAAGCATTGCCGGAATATTCATTTAAATTCATTTTTTGAATATTATTTTTCGAATGACGCTCTATAAATTCATTATATTCATCAGCGTCTTTAAAAAGCGGCTCAAGTCTTGCAATTTCGTGGGATATAATTTTATTGCTTTCCAAATTATTCAGCAAATCGGAAAATTTAAATTCCTGATTTTGTTTTATAGAATAAGCCGAACCAAGAGCAGCATATAAATGCGAATTTTCCGGAATCAGAATTTCATTTTGTTTTAGACCAAGTACATCTATAAAACGGTTTCGCAGTTCAGATAAAAAGTGCAAAGGTCCGCCCAAAAAAGCGACATTTCCTTTAATCGGCATACCGCACGCCAATCCGCTTATTGTCTGCGATACTACAGCCTGAAAAATCGAAACAGCTAAATCCGGTTTTGATGCGCCTTCATTTATAAGCGGTTGAATATCTGATTTTGCGAAAACTCCGCATCTTGCGGCAATAGGATAAATTGTTTTATATTCTTTGGCTAAATTATTAAGCCCTTCCGCATCGGTTTGTATTAAAGAAGCCATTTGGTCAATAAACGCGCCTGTTCCGCCGGCGCAAATACCGTTCATTCTCTGCTCAACGCCGTTATTAAAATACATAATTTTAGCGTCTTCTCCGCCTATTTCGATAGCCACGTTACAAGTGGGAAATTCTTTTTCGATTGCCGTCGAAACCGCAATAACCTCCTGTACAAAAGGAATTCCAAGCCAAGCGGAAATATTAAGTCCGCCGGAGCCGGTTATCATAGCCGAAAAAGATATGTCACCCAAATTTTGCTGTGCATCTAAAAAAATATTTTTGATAGCGAGCTGAATATCCGAAAAATGCCTTTGATATTTAGAAAAAACTATTTTGTTATTTTCATCTAATACAACTAATTTTACGGTAGTAGAGCCAATGTCCAAACCTAGTTTAAAAGAATTTATTTTAACCACACCCTCTATAAAGCTGTTTAAATTATCAAAATGAAAATAGTATTAAAAGAAAGATAATTGATCTGTGTCGGGAATCCCTTTCAAAATCTCCAGCTTTTTCAATAATTGAATAACTGTTTTTGTTGTCTTTGTTCTCTCTCTAAATTCTTCAATTGTAAAAAACTCTCCGTCTTTGCGCGCCTCCAAAATTGCGAAAGCCGCGTTTGAGCCAAGCCCCTGTATTGAACAAAGCGGCGGTAAAAGTCCGTTTTCCGTGACAATAAATTTCTTTGCGTCTGATTTATATAAATCCAGCGGCAAAAATTTCAAATTGCGTTTATACATTTCATATACCAGTTCCAAAATTGTCAGTGTTCCTTTTTCTTTGGCAGAAATATCTTTTCCCATACTGTTCAATCTCTCAATTTCTCCAAAGACTTTATCGGCCCCCTGACACATTAATTCATAATCAAAATCTTCCGCCTTTACCGAAAAACTGGCACCATAAAAACTATATGGATAATATATTTTAAAATATCCTATGCGGACCGTCATCATAACATACGCAACGGCGTGGCCTTTCGGGAACATATATTTGATTCTTCTGCAAGATTCAATATACCAATCGGGAACTTTAGCCGCTTTCATAGTTTCGGACTCAGAATCGGTAAGCCCCTTGCCTTTTCTGACATTTTCCATTATTTTAAAGGCGGCTTTTTTTTCAACACCTTTATTTATCAAATAAACCATAATATCATCACGTGTCGGAATTACTTCTTTTAATGTAGCAACGCCGTCATGAATCAAATCCTGTGCATTATTAAACCAAACGTCCGTACCGTGAGAAAGTCCGGAAATCCGAACTAATTCCGCAAAAGATGAAGGCTCTGTATCCAAAAGCATTTGCCGCACAAAAGTTGTTCCGAATTCGGGAAGTCCCAAAGAACCGGTTTTACAGCCAAGCTCGTCGAGTGTAATACCAAGCGCCTTTGGCGAAGTGAATAAAGATATTACTTTTTCATCGCCCAAATCAACAGCGGTTGGGTCGATTCCCGTATTATCCTGCAAATAGCGAATTATTGTCGGAACATCATGACCGAGAATATCTAATTTGAGCAAACGTCCGCTAATTGAATGATAATCAAAATGAGTCGTAATTACATTCGATTTTACGTCATTAGCCGGTCTTTGAATCGGACAAAATTCATAAATGCTATGGTCATTCGGTACAATCATCAGTCCGCCCGGATGCTGGCCTGTAGTTCTTTTAATGCCTGTACAGCCGTTTCGCAAACGGTTTATTTCTGCACCTCTTGCGTTAATTCCTTTTTCCTCGAAATATTTTTTAACAAATCCGAATGCGGTTTTATCGGCAATAGTTCCGATAGTTCCCGCTTTAAAAACAAAACCCGTACCAAACAGCTCCTCTGTATAAGCGTGAGCTTTTGCCTGATATTCACCCGAAAAATTCAAGTCGATATCAGGTTCTTTATCGCCGTCAAAACCCAAAAAAGTCTCGAAAGGAATATCATGCCCGTCTTTTTTCAGCAGAGTTCCGCAAACAGGGCAATGCATATCGGGCATATCGCATCCCGAACCGCCCAGAAATTGCTTTACCGTGTCCGAATCAAAATCCGAATATTTGCATTCCGAACAGTAATAATGCGGCTGTAACGGATTCACTTCCGTAATACTCAGCATTGTTGCAACAAACGACGAACCGACAGAACCACGCGAACCAACAAGATAACCATCCTCCAGCGATTTCCAAACCAGTTTTTGAGCGATTATATACATTACAGAAAATCCATTTTTTATTATAGAATTAAGCTCTTTTTGAAGCCTCTCTTCTACAATCTCCGGCAAATTATCGCCGTAAATAGATTTCGCTCGCTCAAGCGAGATTTTTTTAATTTCATCTTCTGCACCGTCAATTTTCGGCGGAAAAGTCTCGTCAGGGATTGGTTTTATAATTTCTATCATATCCGCTATTTTATTGGGATTTGAAACAATTATTTCATGTGCTTTTTCACGGCTTAAATAATTAAATTCCTTAAACATTTCCTCTGTATTCCGAAAATACAAAGGCGCTTGAATATCCGAATCTTTAAAGCCTTCTGCAAACATAATAATTTTACGGTAAACATCATCATCAGGTTCTAAAAAATGAACATCGCAAGTAGCTACAACAGGCTTTTTATATTTTTCGCCGAGTTCAATTATTTCCTTATTCAAATCAATAAGCGCCTGAATATTCGGAACTTTGCCGTCTCTGAACAAAAATAAATTATTATCGATTGGCTGAACTTCGAGATAATCATAAAACTCAACCAGAGATTTTATATATTCATCAGCTTTTTTTTCGAATACAGCTTGAAAAATTTCTCCGGCTTCGCACGCGCTTCCCAAAATCAAGCCTTCTTTTTGCTTAATTAATTCTGATTTCGGAATCCGCGGTCGGCGGTAAAAATATTCCAAATGAGATTTCGAAATAAGCTCATATAAATTTCTTAGCCCAACATAATTTTTGACAAGAATTATTGCGTGATAAGTCTTTAATTTTTTCTTGTCTATTTTATCAGAGGCAAAAATATTAATCTCGTCAAGAGTTTTGATATTATTCTGAATCAGCATGTCAATGAATTTTATAAATATTTCCGCTGTCGCCTTAGCGTCGTCAGAAGCTCTATGATGATTTTCCAAAGAAATTTCCAAATGTTCGGCAACTATATTTAATTTATGTTTGGATAATTCGGGCAATAAAAGCCTTGCAAGACCGAGAGTGTCCAAAACGGTATTATCGATTTCGATACCCAAATTATTTGCCGCAATACGAATAAATCCTGTATCGAAGCTTGCGTTATGCGCAACCAAAACCGAATCCTTTGCAAAATCCAAGAATTCTCCAAGTGCCTCTTCTATTTCAGGCGCGCCAATCAGCATATCATCAGTAATTTTCGTTAATTCAATAATTTTTTCAGGTAGTTTCATATGCGGATTAACAAAAATATTAAACTCATCTAATATCTTTCCGTCTTTTAATTTTACTGCGCCGATCTCGATTATACGGTCGGATGTAGCCGAAAGCCCCGTTGTTTCGATATCAAAAACGACATACTCGCTGTCAAAGCCTTGTGATTTAGGAAATTCAACAATCGCTCCCAAATCATCAACAATATAAGCCTCTACCCCATAAATAATTTTTATTTTATCTTTATTTTTATTCCAAACCTCCATAGCTTCCGGAAAAGCCTGAACAACGCCGTGGTCAGTTATTGCAACGGCTTTGTGTCCCCAGTAAATTGCACGTTCTATTAAAGATTTCGCAGAGCTTATTCCGTCCATCGAGCTCATCTGCGTATGTAAATGCAATTCTACCCTTTTTTCCTCCGCATTGTCATTTCTGACTTTAGGCTTTTCATAAGGTCCGATTTCTTTCGCCATAATATTTACTTCACGAGAGAACTCGTCATCATTTACAGTGCCTTTGACAATAATATAATTTCCGTTCTTTAATAATGATTTAAAATTGTTATCAAAATTATCGGGTTTTATAAAAAACTTAATGGTTACAGAATTATATTTATCTGTAACACAAAATGAAATTAAATATTTACCTGATTTTGTTTCACGCAAATCAAATTCAAATATTTCGCCCTTAATAACCATCTCGTTGCCGATTCGCAAACTCTCCGAAAGTTTTGTTGTTTGGCAGACTTCGGCCAAGTTCGGGACAAATTTAATATTTGTACGCCTTTGAAAACGTTCATTCTTGTCTATATACGAATTATTTGCTGTTCCGGTTTTCGAATCCTCGTTTCTTTTTATTTCTACAGCGGCTTCAAATTTAGTCAATTTTGTTTCATTTTCAATCAGGCGTTTCCTTTCGATTTCCTTATCTTCTTCCGATAAAGGCATTTCTTTAAATTCAATTACAAAATCGAGATTCAGCACTTTTTTTAAATAAGATATAATCAATTTGTCAATAGCTCGTTTATATAGCATATATGATGAATTATTTTTGCAGTTCAGAATAATTTTTCTATCATCTATACTAAAATCCGAATCTTCAATGAATTTTGCGCAAACGGGAGATTTCTGTTTAACCAGAAAAAAAATATTTTCCCAAATATTATCTATGCTATCTTTTGGAGGTAGCTCGAAATCAAAAAAAACATTAACGTCGACCGATGAAAGATAAGGCAAATCCGCCTTTATTTCCTCTGACAGAGAAGAAAGCATTTTTTGATGTATAAATTTTTGGGAAGATATATCAATATTAATTATTTTATTTTTTTCGTCCAAAGAAATATTCTCAATTTCACATTCGCCAAATACATTTACAATATTTTTTGAGAGATTAAGTTTTTCAAAGGCTGTTCGGAAAGATTTCACAAAATCACCTAAATTTTATCTATTTCAGCAATTAAAGCATCTATTAATTCTTCTTCGTTTACTTTTTTTATAACTTCGCCTTTTTTTATAATAAGACCTACGCCTTTTCCGCCGGCAATAGCCAAATCGGCTTCTTTTGCTTCGCCCGGGCCATTTACAACACAGCCCATAATCGCCACTTTTAATTCTTTTTTGATATTTCGGCAACGGTATTCAACTTCATTTGCAAGTTTTATCAAATCAATTTCGGTACGTCCGCAAGTCGGACAAGAAATAAATTCTATTCCGAATTTTCTTAAATTCATCGATTTTAAAATTTCTTTTGCACATTTAATTTCCTGAACAGGGTCTGAGGTCAAAGAGACTCTTATTGTATCTCCGATTCCGCGCGATAAAATCGAGCCGATTCCGACCGCTGATTTAATAGAGCCTGTATATTCCGTTCCAGATTCGGTTATTCCGACATGCAAGGGATAAGAGGTCAGATTGCTGATAATTTCATAAGCTTCTATAGAAAACATCACGCTGGAAGCTTTTAAGCTAACAACAATATTATCAAAATCAAGTGATTCTAAAATTTCAACATTGCGCATTGCACTTTCTACTAAACCGATCGGTGTAACGCCGTTGTATTTTTGGATAATGTCTTTTTCCAGAGAGCCGGAATTTACGCCGATTCTAATAGGAACAGAATATTCTTTAGCTTTTGCCACTACTTTCTTTACACGTTCTATATCGCCGATATTTCCGGGATTTATTCGAATTTTATCCGCACCGTTTTCTATAGCCTCGATTGCCAGCCTATAATCAAAATGTATGTCCGCAACTATCGGAATATTTGTAGATTTTTTTATTTCTTTTAGAGATTTAGCGGCTTCAGAATCTTTTATTGCAAGACGGGTAATTTCGCATCCCGCCTCTTCCAGTTTTTTTATTTGTGAAACGGTAGATTGCACATCTCTTGTATCCGTGTTATTCATAGACTGAATACTAATAAGGCTGTCACCGCCTATATAAACGCCGCCAACAGCTATTTTCTTCGTTATCTTACGGTTATAAAACAAAATATCACCTTCTTAATATTATAAAAAAACTGATAAATATTTTTTTGGGAATGGCATAAACCATTCCCGAAAAATTTTTCTTATACTATTTTCTATTTTCCAATAAAGATTTAATGCCATAAGTTGCATCTAAAAGTGTTGATATAGAGCGGTCGTTATTTAAATAATCTATAATTTTAGCCATAAATTCTGACATATCTACAGAAATAAACCAATCGGCTTTATTAAGCTCAGGCGGAACATAAGTTAAATTTGTGGAAAAAACTCTGGTAATAAGTTTTTCTTCATAAGCTTGGTTAAATTTTTCTGTGCCTTCGGTGAACATTGCAAAAGTTGTGGCAACATAAACCCTGTTTGCTTTGCGTGCCTTTAGTTCTTTTACTATATCTAAAACAGATTCGCCGGAAGAAATCATATCATCCACGATCAAAACGTCCATGCCTTCGACTGATCTTCCGATATATTCGTGAGTAATAATCGGATTTTTTCCACAAACGAGCTTTGTATGGTCACGGCGTTTATAAAACAAACCGGTATCTAATTTCAGCACGGAAGCGTAATAAATAGCTCTGTCCATAGCGCCGGTGTCCGGTGCAACAACAAGCATTTTTGATTTATCAAAATCCAAATTCTTTTCATTTTCAACGATACCTTTTACTATATCATAAGTTGGGTAAATATTTTCGAAGGATGCAAGTGGAATTGCATTTTGGATATTAGGGTCATGTACATCAAATGTAAGGATATCTTTAACGCCCATTCGTTCTAATTCTTGCAAAGCAAGGGAGCAATCGAGCGATTCACGACCTTTTTTCTTATGTTGGCGAGAAGCGTACAATAATGGCATAAAAACAGATGTTCTTCTTGCTTTTCCGCCGATAGCGGAAATAGTTCTTTTTATATCAAGAAAATGTTCATCCGGACCTTTAAGCGTATTTTTTCCGTATAATTGATATGAACATGAGTAATTTCCAACATCGCAGATAATAAATATATCTTTACCTCGCACAGAATCAACTAGTTTTACTTTTCCTTCGCCATTGGCAAAACGAACTTCGTTTGCAGGCAATAGATAAGTAGATGGAATAATATCCTCAGAATTAAATTGTTTATTTAGCTCACGCCTTTGGATTATTCTCTTATCTACCTTTTTTCCAAGTTCTAACGCACTTTCCAAGGCGATAATACCCAATTGTCCATAAGGCTTGTATATCTGATTATTTTGGCTCACGAAAATATCTCCTTATAATTGATTGAGGCATACAAGATGAAATAATATACCTGTTTATAATATTTACTATTTATTGTTTTTTAATGTATTGTTTAAATTATACAAATGATATTTCTACAGAAATACAACTATAGTATACAAGAGCAAATTAAAAAAATCAATGAAAAA
This sequence comes from Eubacteriales bacterium, assembly GCA_031551135.1. GTDB lineage: Bacteria > Bacillota > Clostridia > Lachnospirales > JAITVM01 > JAITVM01. Next base: position 29,465 of record JAVBOA010000006.1, read on the forward strand.
TAAAATTGCACAAATAAAAAAACACATATATTTAGTCATTAAAATCAAAATATATGTGTCGATTCGCTATTATAAACCAAAATTCTTTTTTTAAATCAAATAATTCTTGTAAAAGATTACTAATATTTTACTAAAAATAATTTTTTAATTATCATTATTTGTTAATAAAGTTTATTATTTCGGAGATAGTTTTATCTGTATTTTCATATAATACCTGACAGGTTCCGACCTTTTTATGACCGCCTCCGCCATATTTCAACATCAAAGAGCCTACATCAATATCAGAATCTTTCTTTATAATAGAATGTCCGACAGCGATAGACACATTGACTTTATTCCGTCCGTCTACAATCCAAAGATTTATGTTTTGTTCCGGGAAAATCGAATAGACCAAAAACCTGTTGCCGCTGTAGATTGTTTCTACATTTCTAAGGTCTGTAACAACACAGTCTCCATAAACTTTGGAATATTTCAAAAGCATTTCTTTGAAAAGCTCATTTTGCTCCTTATAAACTTCGATTCGCTCTAAAACATCTGGGTCTTTTAAAATTTCGCCGATTGATTTTTCGCCGCAAAGCCGCATTAATTTTTCCATCAGCTGATAATTGCTGATTCTGTAATTTCTGAAACGCCCCAAGCCGGTGCGCGGATCCATCAAAAAACCAATCAAAACCCAGCCCTGCGGATTCAAAATTTCATCTACGGTTAATTCGGCCGAATCGACTTTGTCGACGTACTTAATCATTTCTTTTAAATTCGGAAATTCTTTTTCTCCGCCATAATATTCATAAATAATTCTTGCAGCACTTTTTTCAAGGCGCGATTCTCCTCTAAATTCAATCTTTCCGGAAATCCGTTCCTCTTCGCTGGAATGGTGGTCGAACCACATTCCACAACCCTCTATATATGGAACATTCGCCAATATGTCATTTTCTGTAACAGAAATTTTCCCATCTTGAACATCTTTAGGATGTACATATTCGTAAGAATCTACTAGGCCTTTAAATGTCAAAAGCGTTCCGCAAGCCAAACCATCAAAATCTGATCGAGTTAATAAACGCAAAGTAATTCCTCCTAACCCATTTTTCGTTATTTCCAATTTGATATTTTTTCTGTTTTATAGATTGGAAATAGTACAAGTATTATATATTTGTCGACATTATTTTGGGCTAAGAATAGGAAAAAACAAAATTTACCCTAGATATTCTTTCCAGAGATTTTCCGGATATATATCATTTTTGATAAATTCGTTTATAGCGTTTACAACCGTTTCTTTATCTTCTTTATAAGTAACACCAAACCATTTTTCTTTGGAATGAAGAATTTTTACATTTGCTTTTTTTGCTTGTATCAATTCATCGACAACTGTCGGTAAGAAAAATTCGGCTTTTAAATTTTCTTTATTCTTCTCTAAAAATATCGGGAATAATCTTTCAAGCTCCGCAAAAATACTAGGCGTAAATCCCCACGTATTCATCGAAACAATCGTATCGGTTTTTAAAGGAGTAAAATCTCCGTTTTCTTCTAAATATTTTATTTCATCATCAAATTTCTGGATATTTGTGCGCTCAACAATGCTTTTTAAAAATCCGTCCGCTGTAGATTCACAAACGCCTCTGGCGACATGACCGTTTTCAGAAATTGTCTTAGATAATTCGAATCCTACCATAGCGTAATTATAAAAATCAGCGTTATCTTTTACATTATTTAAAAAATCCGCAACAATTTCAAAAGAGCTTCTACCGTAAAAATCATCCGCATTTATTACCACAAAAGGTGTATCTACGCAATCTTTGCAAGATAAAACGGCGTGACCGGTGCCCCAAGGCTTTGTCCGTCCTTCGGGTGCGCTGAATCCGTCCGGCAAATTATCGACCTCTTGATAGACATATTCAACATCAATTATTTTTGCTATTTTATCTCCGATTATTTCTCTGAAACTCTCGTCGATTTCTTTTTTTATAATAAAAACGACTTTGCCGAATCCGGATTTAATCGCATCATAAATTGAATAATCCATAATTATTTCTCCGTGCGGTCCTACAGGCTCTATTTGTTTCAAACCGCCGAATCTGCTTCCGATACCGGCAGCCATTATTACTAAAGTAGGTTTCATAATATACACTCCTCTATAAATACGGCAGAGTATTACACCGCCGAAAAATATTTGCAAACATTAAATATTCTATTTCAAAAACATAATATCGTCAACATTTTCGAATTCATTTTTACACTATTTCCAAATAAAGTTTATTGCCGGAAAAATCGGAAATAGCGATATTTTTTTTGTGAAATTTTTAATCAGCTCTCATTTGATTTTTTTTTTGATGAAGTTTATACTAAATACAGTAGTATGAATTACTGTTTAGAGGAATTTATATTTTAGGAGGAAAAAAATGTCCATATTAGTAACAGGCGGCGCTGGATATATAGGAAGCCACACTTGTGTAGAGCTTCTTAATTTAGGTTATGAAATTGTCATTGTAGACAATCTTTCAAATAGTAAATATGAATCCGTTGAGAGAGTTAAAAAAATTACAGGTAAATAAATTAAATTCTATAAAACGGATAGCCTGGACAAAGACGGACTGGAAAAAGTTTTTTTGAATTAAAAAATCGACGCGGTTATGCATTTTGCCGGTTTAAAAGCTGTTGGTGAATCTGTTGCAATACCGCTGGATTATTATCATAATAATATTACCGGAACATTGAATTTGCTTTTTTTGATGAAGCAATATAATGTTAAGAATTTCATTTTCTCATCTTCGGCTACGGTTTACGGCGAAGTCAAAAAACTTCCGCTTACCGAAGATTCAGAAACAGGCGGAACCACAAATCCTTATGGAACTACAAAACTTATGATTGAATGGATTCTCAAAGATTTATATAATTCGGATAACTCTTATAACATAATGGTTTTAAGATATTTCAATCCTATCGGTGCGCATATTTCGGGAACAATCGGCGAAGACCCGAACGGAATTCCGAATAATTTAATGCCATATATCTCTCAAGTAGCAATCGGCAAGCTTGAAAAATTGTCCGTATTCGGAAATGATTACGATACTGTCGACGGCACAGGAGTCAGAGATTATATACATGTGGTGGATTTGGCGATTGGTCATATTAAAGCCTTAGAACATATCGAAAACGCAGGATATAAAGTTTATAACCTCGGAACAGGATACGGAATCAGTGTACTGCAAATGATTGAGGCTTTTGAAAAATCTTCGGGCAAAAAAGTACCATATCAAATAGTAGGCAGACGCGCCGGTGATATTGCGATTTGCTATGCCGATCCGTCTAAAGCGGAACGTGAAATTAATTTTAAAGCGCTTAAAAATTTAGACGATATGTGTAAAGATACTTGGAGATGGCAAGAAAATAATCCAAACGGATTCTAAAAATATTTTGGGCAGAATTTAAATCTGCCCTATTTTTTTTAAATATGCAATTTCGGATTTATTCAAATACCGGTATTTTCCCGATTGCAAATCTCCGATTTTTATTTCTCCGATTGCAACTCTTTGCAAAGTAATAACCGGACAGTTTATTTTTTCGCACATTTTTCTGACTTGCCGGTTTTTACCTTCCCGAATAATTATTTCGACTTCAGTTTGATTATTTTTAGTGCTGAGTATTTTTAATGAAGCCGGAGAAGTTTTGTAATCTTCTATTTGCAGTCCGGATTTAAAATCTTTTATATTACTTTCCGTAGGAATCCCGTCAACAAGAGCTTTGTAAGTTTTTTGGACTTCATGTTTCGGGTGAGTCAGCTTGAATGTCAAATCGCCGTCGTTTGTTAAAATAATCAACCCCGAAGTATCATAATCCAGTCTTCCCACGGGATAAATCCGTGTATCATTTATTTTTACTAAATCGGTAACGGTTTTTCTGTTAAATTGGTCTTTTGCGGAAGAAATATAGCCGATCGGTTTATTTAACATTATGTAAATATGATCTGATTTTTTTTCAACTTTTATATTTCTAAAACAAACTTCATCTTTTTCCGGTTCGATTTTTGTTCCCAATTCGGTAACGGTTTCGCCGTTAATTTTTATTTCGCCGTTTAAAATCAATTCTTCGGCTTTTCTTCTTGAGCAAATTCCGCATTCCGCAAGATATTTTTGTAATCTCAATGCTTTTAGCTCCTTATAAAAATATATTAAAGCTTTTTCAATATACTTTAGAATGGCGAGTTACGCCATTCTAAAGCGGTTTTTTAATATTTTAATATTTAATATTCAAATTCAGGTAAAATTATATTTACTTCATCTCGGGTAGTAATTGAAATAAGTTCATTTAAAACAAATTCCATGCAAGTTTTTAAATCATGGCGCTCTGCCGAGGAATCGGTTATTAAATCAATTTCGGTATAAAGTTCGTTATTTATAAAGACTTGCGCACAGCCTAATTTTTGATTTACGGTTACAGGTGCTTTGATAGTTTCAGGAGCCTCAATTTTTATTTGCAAAGAATTATATTCTTCATTTGTCAGCGGCAATTGCAAGCTCTCTTTGAAATAAAGATTCATTTCCATGGTTTTGCTTCGTTCTACATGCAAGTTTGTAGCAATTTGAGAGTTATCAATTATATAATAATATTTAAAATTATTAAATCCATAGTTCAATAATTCCTTAGCGTCCTTGAATTTTTGGTTTTTTCCGCGGTCGCCCCAGCCGCTTTGCAAAACAACAGACACCAACTGCATTCCGTTTCGTTTCGCCGAACCGACAAAACAATGTCCGGCTTTATTAGTAAAGCCTGTTTTAATTCCGTTCGCGCCTTCCATTTCTTTTAATAAACGGTTTTTATTATTGAAAGTGTAAGCGCGCTTGTCACTGCTGAAAGTTATGTTTGAAGTATTTATTATTTTAACAAATTCTTTGTTTTGCAGAGCATAATTAGACATTAAGGCTAAATCGTAGGAAGTTGAGTGATGATTGCCTGCATCCAATCCGTTTGGAGTTTCAAAAAGCGTATCTTTAGCGCCTAAATCAATTGCTTTATCGGTCATCATTTTGCAAAAATTCTCGACAGAACCGCCAACATGTTCAGCGATTGCAACAGCGGCATCATTCGAGGACTCCAGCATCAGCGCATAAAGCAGGAATTTCAATTTTATTTTTTCGCCTTTTTGTAAATTCATTTTTACTTTAGGCGCAGTTGTTGCTTTTTGCGAAACAATAACTTCATCGTTCAAATTAGCGTTTTCCAATGTAATTATGGCGGTCATAATCTTTGTTGTGCTGGCCATCGGCATTGGAGCAAAAGCGTCCTTTTCCCATAAAACTTTTCCCGTTTTGCAATCCATCAAAATTGCGGATTTTGATTCGACTTTCGGCTCTTTCTTTTCTTCGGCGTGTAAATTTCCTATGATAAATGATGAAAACAACAAATAAATAAGTATAAACTTTCGCATAATAGTTCTCCTTTGTGATGTTCTTTTAGGAATAGTTTATACTTAAAAATAAATTTTATTTTGGAAATTTTTAGAGGTATTACAGACTAATGGTCAAAAAAGCCTTGCTCTTGAGTGCTGCCTGTTTTAAGAATCGGCAATCTATCAAGCCCCGAATATCCGTAATATTTCAAAAATTCGTCGGTAGTACCAAAAATTATCGGTTTACCCGGCGATTCCAAACGACCTTTCTCACAAACAAGCTCGTATTCGATAAGTTTATTAATGGCGTGCTCGGCGCTGACCCCTCTTATTTCTTCTATATCATTTTTGGTTATAGGCTGCTTATATGCGACTATTGCCAAGGTTTCCAATAATGTTTGAGTCAATTTCTTTTTTGGTTTTGTTCCGAAAAGCTCTTTCAGATAATCGAAATAAATCGGATTTGTACACATTTGAACTTCTTCGCCGACTTCGATAATCACAATTCCCCGCTCTTCGTTATAATATTTATCCGATAAATTTTTTATAACAAGCCTTGTTGATTTTAAATCAAGATTCAGAAGCTCTGATATTTTTTTCAAAGAAAAAGAATTTCCGGAGGCGAATAAAATCGCTTCAATTATTTTTTCACATTTATTCGGATTCATAAAACAAAACTCCCTTATAGCGGAATTATTATAATTTCGTCAAAAAGATTTTCTTGAAGCACATTTATTAATTTCAATTTAAGCATTTCTAAAACCGCTAAAAATGTTACCACAATTTCGATTTTATTTTCCGAGTCCGAAAAAATATCTCTAAAAAATATGGATTTCTTATTAGTAAATTGTTTTTTGATTAATAAAATTTGATTTTCAATCGTAAACGAATCTTTTTTTATTGAATTGAATGAAAAACGAATTTTGTCTTTTTTTAATTCTTTGCGGTTAAGGATATCTAAAAAAACTTTCTGCATTGTTTCAAGCGGTATATTTTCTAAAAAATCTTCGGGCTTATGTAATTTTTCTCCGATTAAAAATTCGATTAAATTCGCATTTTCTTCCCTGAAAATAACTTTCTCCGAAAAAACTTCTTCATTTCGTAATATTTCCGATATCTCTTTAAAACGTTTATATTCCAATAATCTGCGAACCAATTCTTCACGCGGGTCAATATTTTCATCGGTTTCTGTAGCATTTTTTGGTTTTGGCAAAAGCATTTTTGATTTAATCTCTAAAAGCGTCGAAGCCATGACCAGAAATTCGCTTATATTATCCATATCGCGCGTAGAAAATGTATATTCCATAAATTGGTCGGTGATTAAAGCTATCGGAATATCATAGATATTCAGTTCATTTTTCTCAATCAAATGATAGAGCAAATCCAGCGGACCTTCAAAAATTTCTAATTTAATATTTATATCTTTCATTTGTACAACGGCCCCAAAATAAGTTTTAATATAAAATCATTTACTCCGCTTATAAATCCGAATGATACAAGCAAAATAAGAATTATCTGCAAAGTTTTTTCCATATTGCTGTATTTTACAATCTGATTTGGTTTTAAAAAACACATTAATATTTTTGAGCCGTCCAGCGGTGTGATCGGAATAAAATTCAACACACCAAAAGTAATACTCATAGGTATAAATTCTTGAAAAAATGCATAAAGATAGAGGTTTAAATTTATATTCAAATAAAGAATGGCCAATAAAATCGCTAAGACTATATTAACAACGGGCGGAATAACATAAGTCAATGTAATCCCTCTTGTTCGGTTTTTATAAAAATGAGTTTGATTATACAGTGGCTTTCCCCAGCCCAAACCAAAAAACACACAAATCAAATAACCGATAGGCTCTATATGTTTAAGGGGATTCAAAGTAAGGCGTTTTTCCTTTTTTGGAGCTTCGTCTCCAAATTTGTAAGAAATAAAACATTTTAAAAATTCGTGTATTGTGATTATGAGCGCCGCGCAGATTAATCGGCTGATTAAGCTTAATGCATCCAATATATTTCCTCCTAAAGATTTTTATCAAATGTACTAAAAAACATTTCAAATTATATTATATATTATTTTTAAAATATAGTACAGTAGGGGCTAAATCAAAAAAAGACAGGCGAAAATCTGAAATATTTTTGCCTGCCGTAAAATTTATTCTACTTTTCCTGCTCTTTATTCTCTTCTATATTTTTCTCTTTATTTTCTTCTTTATCGCCTTTAAACCAATTCTTTAATGATTTCTGCAAAATCTCCCAATTGCTGGCGATTTCAACATCTTCTGCAACAATCAAATCGCTTCGGCCGACTTCTTTATCATTGAATGAATAAACTATTTCTCCGGCTTTTGTTCCTTTTTTAACAGGAGCGTTTATGCCGGTCAAAATTTGAACATCTTGTGCCAATGTTTTGCTGTTTCCTTTGGCAACAATTGTATTTACCATATCTTTTACAACAACATCAACATCTTCGGCTTTGCCTTTTAATACAGGAATTTTCCCGACAACCGTTCCCGGTGCTTCACCCGAAGCAAGAGCGAAAGTTGCAAAACCATAGTCGAACATTTTCATAACTTCATGAAATCGCACAGTCGGGTCGGGAGCAGCCAATATTACCCCGATAAGCGACATTCCGTCGCGTTCCGCTGTTCCGGATAAACAATATAAAGCTTTTGAGGTCGAGCCGGTTTTTAATCCCGTTGCGCCTTGATATTTTTTTACTAATTTATTTGTGTTTGTCAAACCGAATTCGGATTCGCCGCGCGCTGTTTTATGGGTAATCGTGTCCTGCCATACTTTAGAATATTCGAAAACCTGCGGATATTTTGTTATTAATTCTTTTGTCATCAAAGCAATATCGTACGCAGAAGAATAATGGTCATCTGCATCAAGACCGCAGGCATTCATAAAATGCGAATTTTCCATATTCAAAACCGCTGCTTTCTCGTTCATCATATTAACAAAATTTTCTTCGCTTCCGGCGATAAATTCAGCCATCGCAACCGACGCGTCATTTGCAGAAGCGATTAAAACAGATTTTGTTAAATCCCGTACGGATTGTTGTTCCGAAGGCTCTAAAAAAATTTGGGAGCCGCCCATTCCGGCTGCGTGTTCGCTCACCGTAACAATATCTTCCCATTTTATTTTTCCGGTTTCGAGAGCTTCATAAATAAGCAAAATTGTCATAATTTTTGTAACGCTTGCGGGAGCTAATTTTTCGTGAGAATTTTGGTCAAGAATAATTTTTCCCGAAGTCGGCTCAATTAATATTGCAGATTTTGCGTCAACATTAAGTGACGGAACTTCTTCTGCGAATACTGTGCCGATAGAAGACAAAATCAAAACAATCGATATCAATAGTGATATTTTTCTCTTAAAAAACATAAAAGTCCTCCTTAAATTAGAATATGTTTTATTCTTAATTTTAGGTTGGACTTTTTTTGACAAAATATACTTAATAATCATTAATTTTTCAAAATCTTATTTAATACTATTTTCATTATAATGGAAATAGTATAAATATATCAAATTAATTGGTATCGTTTTTTAATCTTCTTAATTCATCCATTTGTTTTAAATAATTTATTTGGGTTTCTGTTTTACCGGCATAAATATCATGTTCGGTAACATTTGTAGAATTGAACTCTTCTTTCGAAACCTGCACAGCATTATTGCAAATAGGACAAGCAATTAAATAAATGGTTCTATAAGGAATAAGGGGTATAAAAAACAAAGTAAACCATGTGGTAACTCTAAGCTTGTGCATGTCCACATTATTATTACAATGTTTACAATGATCTTTACCTACCGTACCAAAATCCTTAACGGTTCTATGACCGAAACCAAAAATCAACAATAAATCTACACCTCACAAAGCGAATTTTATTAAATATTTTCAGCAAAAAATCAGTTTCTTCTGCCTCTCAAAAAAATAGGTATATCAAAAGTCGTTTCATTTATATCTCTGATTGGTCTAAGGGTTTGAACATCTTTATTAGAACTATCGGAATATACAAAATTCGGAAACTTCTGGTCTGATTGAGGCGCTTCTTCTTTTTGCTCTTCTTTAGCTTGGTTTTGAGTCTGCTTATTTTTTAATACACTAACTGTATCGGCATTATCGTCTAAACCAGTAGCAATAACTGTGATAATAACTTCATCTTTCAAATCGTCGTTAATAGTTGTACCGAAAATAATCTCAGCTTCCGGATCAATCGCTTCGCCGATAATATTTGCAGCCACATCCGTATCAAACAAACCAAGGCTGGAATCGCCCGCAATACTTATTAAAACAGATTTTGCGCCCGCAATGGAAGTTTCTAAAAGCGGAGATTTTATAGCAAGCTCAGCGGCCATAGAGGTTTTGTTTTTTCCGTTTGCACGGCCAACGCCCATATGTGCCACGCCTTTGTTGGACATAATTGTTCTGACATCGGCAAAGTCAAGGTTAATAGTACCCGGCTTGCTTATCAAATCCGAAATACCTTGTACACCTTGTCTCAAAACTTCATCTGCTTTTTTAAAAGAATCCAATAAAGTAGTATCTTTATCAATAATCTCCAATAATTTTTGGTTAGGAATAACTACCAAAGTATCAACAGCTTTTTTTAGTTCTTCAATTCCGTTTACAGCGTTTCGCATACGAACTTTGCCTTCAAAACTAAAAGGTTTTGTTACAACACCGACTGTCAGTATTCCTTGCTCTCTGGCTATCGAAGCAATAACAGGTGCCGCACCGGTTCCTGTTCCGCCTCCCATTCCGGCTGTTACAAAAACCATATCTGCACCGCTAATCGCCTGCGCAATTTCTTCTTTAGTCTCTTGCGCAGCTTTCATTCCGATTTCCGGATTTCCGCCTGCACCAAGACCGCGAGTCAATTTATCACCTAATTGAATTCTATTAGCTGCTTTGGAGCCCATCAAAGTCTGGTGGTCTGTATTAACAGCAATAAATTCCACTGATTGCACATTATCTTCAATCATTCTGTTGACAGCATTATTACCGCCGCCGCCAACTCCTATTACTTTTATACGAGCGGTTCTGTTTTCAGATGTAGCTATATCTATCAAAGTTTTTCCCTCCTAATATACTAAAATTAAGATTTAATTTTGCTATAAAAACGACAAAATCATTGAATTATGTATCAATAGAAACAGTATTGCTTTTCAAATTTACTGTCGCTTTAATTTCTTTGTAATTCGGTAATTTTATAATAACTTCTTTTATGGTCTGGATTTTAGTATCGGCATCAGATATATCTCCAAATAATATATCGACATTATTAACCAGTAAATGTATATCGTCCAAATCGGATAAATTAACAATAGTTGTATCTTCTGTTAAATTATATTTGCTCATTAATCTGGACAAAACCAAAACCGCATTAAAAGCCTCTTTATTTTCAATTTTCAGTATTTGACCTTGATTAAAATTTTTAAAATCAAGCCCCGTAACAATAGGAAGTTTATCCTTAAAGCCCGAAACTACTTCTAAAATAACACCTTCCGAGTCAATATATAAATATGTATCTTCCGAGTATTTGACATAGCCGCTTGGTATGCGCTCGATTATGTTTATTTCAATATTGTCAGGCAATTTTCTTTTTACAGCAACATCTTTAATATAAACATTTTCAGATAGCTTAGCTCTGGCATTTTGAGTACTTGGCGTGAAGATACTTTTGTTTTCGTAGTTCAGAGCGCTTTTTATTTCTTCGGCAGATATAACTGAATTTCCATTAATTTTTATATTCTTAACTTTAAAAACCGGCAATGCGAAAACACAAACCATAGCAATTATAACAACACAAACTATTCCTACGATTTTAAATGATTTTTTCAAAAACTTACACTCCCTAGCAATTAAATGTTTACGCCGGAATTTATCAAAATGTACTTTTTAAACAATAAAAACAATTACTTATACTATTTTCATTTAGATAAGTAGAAAAAAATTTTTCACAGCGGAGCGTTTCGCGCAATGCTTCAAGCGCGAAATGAAATATTTTTTTCTATCCTTAATATTGAAAATAGTATTAATAAAGCAAAACGATTCTAGACTGATTTTTTAAGTATACGCAACATGCATTATTTTTAATGATACTTGTTAAATAGCATGATGTCAATAAAATCTAAGGCAATTATATAAAAATAATTCGCAAAATATTATACTACTTGTCGTTGTATATTGCAAACACCAAAAAAATCTGTAAAAAACTTCAATAGAGTTACGAGTTTATGATTTAAAGAATTCTTTGTCCGATTTATTAAGATATTGTGATTCTAAATTATTCTTCTCGTTATAAATTTCGAGAGTCTTTTCTATTTCACCATTGTCAGAATTTTTTATTTTAAATTTTTTATTTTCAATTTGATATGAAAAAGCGATTTCGTTTCCATAAATTGTGCATTCTAATATTTCTGTATTTGCAGGCATAAAAGGTTTTGAAATATTTCTGGCGCGCTGTGTTATTACAACATAGTAATCATTGACGTTCATAGCCCTCAAAAATTCACTGTCGGCTCGGAATAATTCAAAAATCTGTCTCTCTTCAGCGGATATTATTAATTCTGGAATATCTCTCGTAACTTGCTCGGCTTCCAAAGCTTCCGGGTTCGGCTCCGGTGATAAAATGGCGAATATCAGAAAAATAACTATAGGCAGAATGAGCAAAAAAAATGATATCATTAAAATCATAGTCCTTCTTTTCATTAGTGAGCCTCCAATCGCAAAGAGAGTTTTTAGAATAATCAAAATATTATACTATTTTTATTATAAAGGATAGAAAAAAATGAAAATAGTATTAATATGAATATTTTTTGACGAGAATTGCTGTAAGAAAAATTAGAATGTATCGGATTTAAAATAGGCTTATGTCTTTAATTACTATTATAGTACAAATAAAGAAAAACAGCCATGACAAATTCATGACTGTTTCTAAAGATTTAAGGACTAATGAAATCATCAACAAACGGTACTTCCGAGCCACTGTCATCCGGAAAAATAATAATATCGTCCGGCGGCGGTTCGGGAATAATATTCGTTGTAGGTATTTGATGATTGTCGTTGTTGTTGTTATTAAAAGGCTGATTGTTATTGTTGTTACTATTATTGTTGTTATTGTTATTACTGTTATTGTTGTTTACGCCAGCGGCATTTGGGTCAGGATTTTGTGTTTGCGTTGGATTTTCGATAGGCGTACTTCGTGCGGCGGTATGCACATTGCAATACCCTCCCAGATGAATTTCATACGCTCTGTCTTTAATATTCGCAGTACCGTTATATGGATCTTTTTTCACAATACCAACTTTTGTGCCGATAGTAGTTGTCGGACAAAATTCAGTTGGGCGCATTCCGCTAACCGTACAAACAGTTAAAGCCGAATGAACATCACAATATTCCGTCGGTTGTGTTCCAGATACAAATAATTCTGTAATAACTCTTCCGCCGCGCGGGTCACTTGCGCATAAATCAGTCGGAAGCATGCCGGAATCTTTACAAACTTCAACTTCTATAATATTATCCGGCTTTTCAAATTCTACAACTTCCATTCCTTCATGAATACGCTCCATAATGGTACGCCAAATAACAAGGTGATATCTTTGGTTATTCAAAAACATCTCTTTATTATCATCATATCCAAACCAAATACCGGCGGTATAATACGGAGTGTAGCCTACAAAATATAAGTCTTTGTTATCAGATGTAGTTCCGGTTTTACCGGAAATCGGCATTTCAGAGTTTTGGAATTTAGCGGCAATACCGGTTCCTTCGGGAGTTAAAACGTCACGCATCATATCTGTCAAAATATAAGCATTTCCCGGTTTTATAACTTGTTTTGGCTGTTCTGTTGTTGTATCCAGAACAACATTGCCTTCACGGTCAATAACTTTTGTGTAAAATTTAGCACGGTTAAGATTGCCGTGATTTGCGATTGAGGCATATGCCGCCGTAACTTCTGAATTGTAAATTCCAAAAGTCAATCCTCCGAGTGCTGTTGATAAAACCCGGTCTGTTTGACCATTTTCATTCATTTGGTCTACTAAAGTCGTAAATCCAAAATTCAATAAATAACTGAAACAAGCGTCTACACCGGTTTGAAACATATTCTGTACCGTGACAACGTTCGCAGAAGTCTTTATAGCATCACGAATTGTGGTAAGCCCTCTATACTGATCGCCCCAGTGATTTCTCGGAGAATATGGATCAGAGCCTGTACCATAAGTATAAGGTCTGTCATCAATCGGAGTAGCGGCAGTAATTTTTCCCATATCAAGCGCGGGAGCAAAAGAAGCCAAAACCTTGAAAACCGAACCCGGAGACCTTTTCGCTTGCGTTGCTCTATTAAAGGATAAGCTTGTCTTTTTTTCGCCGCGTCCGCCGGAAACAGCCGTTACATAACCGGTCTCTTGATCCATGACTACAAAAGAAGCCTGCGGCTGCGGAATATCGTATACTTTTTCGGCCGTAATTTCGTCATTAGGCCCCAAAATTTCGTTTTGTTTGCTCTTTACAAATTCGTCGACTTCTTCTTGACTGTAAACAGTTCCTTTAAAACTTTTATGAGTTTCTTTATCTGTTAATTTATTTTTGAAAGATATTCTATATTCAACATCTATTCTGTATCCTTCAGCCGGAAAAAAGCTGTCATCCATCATAACTTCGTCGACTATAGCTTGTTGCTTAGGGTCTAAAGGGATTTGAATAATATATCCGGCATTACTTATTTCTTTTATAGCTGTAGGTTCAGTATAGCCTTTTTGTTTTTGTAAATCCAAAACTACTTGTTCAAAAACAGCATCTGCATACCAAGAATGAATACGCGAATTTCTTTCTTGTATCATTTCTCCGGTGATTCTGGAATAAACACCATTTTCGCCTAAATCGGCATATGATGTGTTATACTCATCATCGGTTATATAACCTTGAGTCAGCATATTATCTAAAATCAAGGTTGCTCTTTTTTTATTATTTTCGGCATGATTCACAGGCTCATAAGTTGCCGGCCTGTTTGTTATAGCTGCCAAAACAGCGCATTCTGTTAAATTCAGCTCTGAAACATCTTTATTGAAATAATAATGAGCGCCGGTTTGAACGCCGTTTATGTTATAATGCAAGCCTATTGTATTCATATATTGTTCAAGTATATAATCTTTTGCTTTTTCTTTAGATTTGGTAACTTCGACAACGGCGGCTTCATACTTTACAGCCAAAAACTGCTCCTGAAGCTTTGTTATTAAAGTATTTCTCATAACATTTGTAACAGTATTTTTGATAAGCTGCTGAGTTATAGTGCTTGCGCCCTCGCTGTCATCAGAAGTGATTGTTACATATGCAGCCCTTGCTATACCTTTTAAATCCACACCGTTATGTTTATAAAACCTCTCATCTTCAATTGCGACATATGCGTCTTTCAGATTTTGCGGAATTTTGTCAAACGTAGCATATTCTCTATTTTCGTCAGCCCTAAAAGTATCGTATTCTTCGCCTGTGCTTGCATAAACAAGCTTTGTTGAAAATTTCTCCGGCCTTACTTCCTCGATACGGATAGTTTCTGCGCTTTCGATAATTCCGATATACGCACCAAGTACCGCGCCGCACAGCGCGAAACCTCCAATAAGAACAACCGCCAGCAATACCCTGAAAAATATTATTAAGCCTTTATTTCGTATTCGCTTAACGTTCTTATTCTTTTTTTGGGTATTTCGAGAGTTATTCTCTTTAGAATAGTTCATTAATAATATAACCTCCTTATATTGATAAAAAAGAGTATTCTATTTTTGGCTATGGTTATAAATGAGAATACTAAACAATTATATCAAAATTTGATTAATAAATAAAGCAATACTATTTCCATTTTTATATATATAAAAAGTTATTTCACAGCGGGACGTTTCGCGCAAGCTAAAGTGCATAATGAAATATTTTTTTCTATCCTCTGGAATGGAAATAGTATAAAATATCCTCATATCGCCGTATCATAATATTTTAAATCATTATAATGTTAAAATAAGTACAGATTATGTAGTAGCTTTATTTATTCCTGAAATTTGTAATTAATTAATATATATATCGAAAATAATGCACGTTTGCTAAAATATTGTTTAAAAAAACAGCATTTTGTTTTTTTGCCGATGCAGTATTTTCTGTGTTATAATACGTAAAAAATCATAGGAGGTTTTTTATGAATACAAAAAATTTAACTGCTGATGATATAAGGCAAATTGTAAAGGAAGAAAATATTCAGTTTATCAGATTGCAGTTTGTAGATATTTTCGGGCATATGAAAAATATAGCAATACCTCATACCGAGCTTGACCGTGCTCTAAACAATCAAATGATGTTTGACGGTTCTTCTATAGAAGGTTTTGTCCGAATTGAAGAATCTGATATGTACCTGTATCCTGATTTATCTACATTTACAATTTTTCCGTGGTATAAGGAACAAAAAATCGCCAGAATGATTTGTGATATTCATAGACCGGACGGAACACCTTTCGAGGGCGATCCGCGCCATATACTCAGGCTTGCCATTGAAGAAGCAAAAAGCATGGGATTCGATTTTTACGTCGGTCCCGAATGCGAATTTTTTCTTTTTCATACAGACGAAAAAGGCGATCCGACGACCATAACTCACGACGAAGCTTCTTATTTTGATTTAGCTCCTATTGATAATGGTGAGCTTGCACGTATCGAAATGGTTAAGACTCTTATGGACATGGGCTTTCAAATCGAAGCCGCACACCACGAAAATGCTCCGGGTCAGCATGAAATAGATTTTAAATATTCCGACGCAATTTCCGCGGCGGATAATATTGTTACATTTAAGCTTGCAGTAAAAGTTGTTGCCAAAAAACACAATCTTTATGCAACTTTTTTGCCAAAACCTTTAAATAATCAATGCGGCTCCGGAATGCACTGCACTATGTCGCTTTTTAGAGATGGAAAAAACGCGTTTTATGACGAAAACGGAGAAAATCAACTTTCAAAAGAGGCGTTTTATTTTATCGGTGGAATTATTAAACACGCAAAAGGCATGACTGCACTTACAAATCCTCTTGTTAATTCTTATAAAAGGCTTGTGCCGGGATTTGAAGCGCCGGTATATATCGCGTGGTCTTACGCAAACCGCTCTCCGCTTATCCGGATTCCGGTTGCACGAAAAACCGGAACAAGAATTGAATTGCGCCACCCTGATCCGTCGTGTAACCCTTATCTTGCATTGGCTGTGATTTTGCGCGCAGGCCTCCGCGGAATAAAAGAAAAAATTTCTCCGCCTTCGGCTGTTGACGAAAATATTTACAGAATGACAGATGAGCAACTTTTGCAAAACGGAATCGAAAAATTGCCGACAAATCTTAATGAATCAATCGAGGCTTTATTGGCTGATGACTTTGTAAAGTCGGCATTGGGAAACCATGTTTTGTTAAATTATATAAAGGCGAAAAAAATCGAATGGAGCGAATATTCAAATTATATTCACCCTTGGGAGATTTCAAGATACTTGCGGTTATACTAAAATAATTTAATATTTATACTATTTTCAATATGAAGGATAGAAAAAAATATTTCATTTCGCGCTAGAAACATTGCGCGAAACGCTCCGCTGTGAAAAATTTTTTTCTACTTATTAAAATGAAAATAGTATTAATAGAGAATTTCAATGTTGTTTCGTTTAAAAGGATGATTAAAAATGGATTTTAAAAAAAATATAAAGAAAATTATTACATCAATACTTGCCGTGTTTATTGCAATTTTTGCTTACTTATCTGATAAAGATGTAATACCCGGTTTTAACAATGAAGATTCTGAAAGTACCGAAACAACAAATACTGAAAACACACCAAAAACAATTACAAATTATAAGGATGGAGTGACAATCTATTATATAGATGTAGGTCAGGCCGACTCCACTTTAATTGTATCAGAATTTGGAAATATGCTGATTGACGGCGGCGAAAATGAGACCGAGAATTCACTTGTAAAATTTATTTCCGAAAAAGGAATTAATACTCTGGATTATGTTGTTGCAACCCACGCCCACAGCGACCATATCGGCGGATTGGATAAAGTAATTGAAGAATTTAACGTAAAAAATATTTTAATGACAAACGGAATTAATGAAACGACATCATATGAAAACTTCTTGAAAGCAATTAAGAAGAAAAAAATTACACCGCAATTAGTTAAATCCAATGATACCTTCGAAATGGGCGATTTGCTTTTTACTGTACTTAATCCTCTTTACGACAGATATGAAAACTTGAATAATTACTCAATTTGCCTTAAAATGGTATACAAAGATACTTCCTTTTTATTTATGGGTGACGCCGAAAAAGAAGTTGAGAAAAATATTTTAAGTCTTGGAATTGATGTTTTGGCGGATGTTTATAAAGCCGGACATCATGGTTCTTCCACAAGCACGACCGAAGCTTTTTTAAATAAAGCGAATCCGCTTGCGGCGATAATCAGCTGCGGCAAAAATAATGATTATGGCCACCCTCATAAAGAAACAATTGATAAATTTAACCGAAAATCAATAAAAACATACCGAACAGATTTATTGGGCACAATTACTCTTAATTCAGACGGCGAACATATAACTATAAATGGTGAGACGATAGAAACACGACATGAACTATTGAATAAAGAATATGTTGATGAAAACGGAAATGCCTTGATAAAGGGAAATATTAACGCAAAAGGTGAAAAAATATATCATATGCCGGGAGGCAATCACTATGAGAAAACGGTCGCGGAGGAATATTTCAAAACGGAACAAGAGGCGCTTAATGAAGGATTTAAAAAATCAGGATCTTAAAATTTTAGTAGTAGATCGAATTGTCGAAAACAAACTGGTATGCCAAGAATTAGAGACCGAAAAAATTTTTAATTTCAATTTATCTTCCGATTCCCGAGAGTATAATGAAGGTGATGTTTTAATTTATGGCGGCGGAGCCTTGAAATTTGATCAGGAACTAACCGAAAAGCGCAAAAAAGAAATGCAGTCGTTGTTTGATGATTTATTTAAAAATTAGATAATAAAATTGAGGAGTGATTAAATGAAATTAGCAGTTAGGTATTATTCACGCGGCGGAAACACAAAAAAACTTGCTCTGGCGGTTGCCGGCGCACTAAATGTAATGGCGCATACGACCGGTGAAAAAATTACCGAGCCTATTGATATACTTTTTTTGGGTTCGGCACTGTATGCATGGCAGCCTGACAAAAACATCTCCGAATTTATTAAAACGCTTTCACCTGAAATAATAAAAAATGTTGTGATTTTTACTACATCCGCAAGCCCAAATTCACCTTATCCGAAAATCAAAAAATTATTGGAGGAACAAGGCCTAAATGTAAGCGAAAAGTTTTATCACTGCCCGGGAGAATTTCTGTTTGCAAATAAAAACCGCCCGACAGAAGACGATTTGAAAAAAATTGCCGAGTTTGCTAAAGATATTGTAAAAACGATGGAATGAGGAGAAAAAAATGAATATTTATGATTTCACGGTTAAAGATAACAAAGGAAATGATGTTTCTTTAAAAGAATATCAAGGAAAAGCATTGCTGATTGTGAATACAGCGACAAAATGCGGCTTAACTCCGCAATATGAAGAACTTGAGAATATTTATCAAAAATTTAAAGACAGAGGCTTTGAAGTTCTGGATTTTCCATGCAATCAATTTTTGAAGCAGGCACCGGGCAGCGACGAGGAAATTGAAAGCTTTTGCACTCTGAAATATAACACTACGTTTCCTCGTTTCAGCAAAATAGATGTAAACGGCGAAAATACCCACCCTCTTTTTAAATATTTGAAATCCGAAAAGCCAAAAGAACTTTTTGACAAAAAGGCCGCTTCTTTTGAAAAGAAAGTAAGATTGTTTAATAAAATCAAATCGGATTCGGATATAAAATGGAACTTTGGAAAATTCCTCATTGATAAATCCGGAAATGTTGTTGAACGTTATTCTCCGGCATATGTACCGGAAGATTTAATTAATGATATTGAAAATTTATTAAATTAGTTTTATTGGTGATTAAAGGCAGAGACAATCTCCGCCTTTTTTTATGTGTTAAGTTTTTTGTGTTTAGTAATTTTTTAATATAAATGAGCAATCGATTATTCATACAGAAAGTGTTTTTATTTTCTTAAACAATATATATTCTGAAACCTCATTGTAGATAGAAATTTCCTTTAGGCAAGAATCGATTTTAATCTCAAATTCCTCTAAATGCTCAAGAATCTTGGGATCATCGATATATTTTTTTACTAAATAAGCAGCGGTTGCCGCCGTGCAAACAATTTCGAACGAGTCATTATATTTCAAATAAATATCATATAAAATTTTATAATTCTCAGCAAGATTTTTAAAATCATAATTTTCAAAATAAATTCCGATAAAGCTAAAAATCAATTTAGAATACTCCAACGCATTAATTTCACTATCAAATTCTTTATATATTTCCTTCATCTTTGATAAAATATTAAGTTTTGCCTCAAAATCCAATTCAAAAAAAGATAAATTCAATAAGGCTTTTGAATATTCTTCAGAAATACTTTTGCAAGGAAAATTTTTATATAAATCAAAGAATTTATTTTGGATATCAATATCCGAAGGTTTATCTTTTATCAATGTCAGATTAAATAGCATTTTTGCGTATTCTTCTGCGATCTCTACAGAATAATATCTTATATAAAGTTTTTCCAATATATAAAATGAATTTATTTTTTCTTTTGTCGAAGATTGGATTATAAATAGATTTATGATTGATTTAGCGTAAAATCCAATAATCTCATTATGTGGAAAATCCGAAATTAGATTTTCGAATTTTTCTACAAGCAAAAATAAATCTTTTGGATTTTTATTTATCGCGCTGATATTAAAAAGCGTTTTGGCAAATTGGAGAGCAATTATTTCGTTTTTAAAATCATTATAAAGCCTTTCTATTTTTACGATTGTATATTTTTTATCAGAGATGGATTTTTGTACACAAGAAAAATTTACAATTGCTTTCGAAAATTCAACCGCAATATCTTCAAGCTTAAATTTATTATATATATCATCAAAATCTTCCATTACATCAAAAATATCCCGCAATTTAGTCTGCTTTATAGTTATATTAAACAGGACTTTTGCATATTCACACGCAATAAAATCAATTTTATTTTCTTTGTAAAGCCTCTGCATTTTTATCAGTGTATCTTCCCTATTTTCCAAACGCTCTTGAAACGCAGATAGATTTACAAGCGATTTTGCATAGATAAGCAAAGTGTAATTATTTTCTTTATGAATTTCAAATAATTTGTCCGAATATTTCGATATTTCTTTTTCGTCTTTCGATTCTGATAAAGAAATAAATATTTTTTTCGCGTCATTATTTATTTTTTCATTCATATAATCATTCCTTAAATTCCGTTTATAATTAATTATATGAAAGAAAATATATAATTTTGACTCATATCGATTACAATCAAGAAAGAAAGCGTTTTGAGTGGTCATTGCAAAACAAACGGCTCAACAGACATAAAGCTGAGGAGCCGCTTGTTTTGATTTTTTATTTATTGATAAAGCCGGCCGGCGGAATCAGTGATTCTGTAAAGCTCGACTTCCATAACGTTAGGTTCACCGGGCTGACCGGCTTTTGTTTGATGTTGTGTAGTTATTAAAAGACGAAGATATTTAGTTTTTACAGGAGCATTCAAGACCATCGTCTCCTCGTTTTGCCCGTTATTGCGTAATCCTGTATATTTTTGTGCAGTCACCCAATTGATTCCATCAAATGAGGTTTGAAGCGCAATTTCATTAATACGGTTTCCGTCTTTGCCGGGATCTTCATATAATTTGACTTTATCAAAAACTACTTCTTCCGGAAATTTATAGGCTAACCACGTTGGTTTATTACCAATCAGTGTTGCTGCCCATTTCTTGCCATTACTTATACTGCCGTCAATAGTATTTTGAGGTAGGTATGCGTTGCCATAGTTTCCGCTGTCAGCAACCATTACGCCATCCCAAGGCAATTTGTCAGTATATCTTATATTAAAGTCATAATAAGCCATAGAACCGTTTTCAGCGATAACTTTGGCATAAACATGCTTTACTGTACCTTTTGTAAAAATAAAATTTGATGTAATTTGACTAAAAGCATTGTCACTGTAAAGCTCAACGCTTTCACCGCCAATAATAAAATCAGATTTTGTCAGCGATTTTTTGTAAATATTTAAATCTTTGGCAACAGGAGCAGTTTTTGTTCCCTTTGATGCAATTTTACTTGTGTCTATGCCTGCAACAGATTGAATAGTTTTATTATCATCAAGGTTAATTTCCAGCATTACGCTTGATGCAGTAGCGTAACCATCCAAGTTTTTACCCAAAGTTCCAAAGAAATGCGTAAGTACTCCATTCTTTATCAAAACCGCCGGTCGTTCAAATTTAGCCGTGTCACCGTTATATACTTCTACTGCGCCGACAGTCGGCCATTTTATGTAATCTTTAATCAATCCAAAACCGATTTCAGCATCCGCATATTTAAATGTAACACCATTGTCGTTGGATTTCCAAAGTATTCCATAACCTAAGACACCTGTATTGCTTCCGCTGTTATCGGTACTAAGAAGATAAATTTTATCCTTCCATTCAAAAACTGTTGCATCCTCGATATAACCTTTATTTTGGTCTATTGATGGAGCATCCTTCAATCTATATGGCCCTTCCAAAGAAGCGGAATATGCGTATCCGTATCTCATTGCCGAATTTTGTGCTTTGCCTGCCTTGAAATAAATACGGTATTCATTGCCGACTTTTATAATATCGTGGTTATCTACACCAACAACGGAATCATAAGTCCAGTGTGACGGATTTGCAGACGGTGCCACAACATAGCCTTTTGAGCCGCCTGCCCATTTCCACGGGCCGTTAATGCTGTCAGACAGCAAAAGCGCAATTTTTTGGCCTTTTACACCAGAATATCCGGAATTTTGAAGAATGAACGTCAATGCATATTTGTTATCAATTTTTTTAATTCTCGCATTATGAGGCGCGTAGCCCGGCAAATCTGTAATAACAGCATTCGGCTGCTGATTTATGGGATATTCTACGCTTGGATCACTCAAAATAGTTTCCACATATTTAAAAGGGCCTTCCGCATTATCTGCTACCGAATGTATAATCTGACCCTTTGAAGCCCAATTGTTCATGTTTTCACGCCAACGCGAAGTAAAGAGATGAAATTTACCGTCCACTTCTATCGGAGAAACACACCAATTAAACCATGTGTCATCAGAGAGTGTAGGCCCTTTATATGACATTTTTAAAGCCATCGGATTATACGGCATAAGCAAAGCCTTACCTGATGCACTATCGAGGCATATGTCATTAAGTGCTTTTGGAGTCGGAACATTTACTTGATTACTCTCAGAAATTGCAGTTTCCGAAAGTTTTGCCGTGACAAGAAAGCGGTATTCCGAAGCAGGTGATAATCCGCTTACCTGATATTTTGTTGTACCGGCCGGTAAAGTTGCCAGTTTTGTCATTTTGCTGACATTCAAATTCAGAGCAGCGGGAGCAAAATATACATTATATTCCTTTGCTGCAGCGTCGTTCCAATAAAGCTTAACGCCATCTGAAACAATATCATAATATTTTAATTTTAAAGGCTGAACCGCAACCGCATTGGGATCATTATAAACTTCAATTTCATTAAAATTAAATCCGCGTGAATCACCTAAAAACTTTAATCTTAGATAGCGCGCGTTTGCCGGAATATCCAATAAAATTGTTTTGCAGTTTAGAGATTTATCAAAATTCACTGTAGTATATTGAGCGGATGACAAAGCCGAACTGCTTGCAGCATATGTATATGCTATACCTGTTATACGGCGCAGGTCCGAATTATTTGGTTCATAAACATCTATCTTGTTAAACTCTTTATTAGTACCTAAATCGAGAGTTATAGAAACACCGTCAGCCGCATATGTTGCATAACGGTCAAAGGGGTTTACCGGTTGCCGTACACCATCAAAAGCAAATGTCATTTTTAAATCCAAGCCGCCTTGATTATAATGCGGAGCAGATTCGGTATATGCAGTCAATCCACGCACTAAATTAACAGGTTCCGCAAAAATTTGCATTACCGGCAAAACGGGTAATACCATACAAAGGGAAATAAGTAAAGATTTATATTGTTTTAGTCGTTCAAGCATTTTCATTTCTCCTCTTTTTAATTTTTCTTCTATGCGTAATTATTATATACAATTTTAACACAGAACGATTACACAAAAAATAATGACCACAAAATAATGGTCATTATATATCTTTTTGTAATTTAATTGAGCAATCGGTTATTCATGAGGATTAGAGCATATAAATTCCAAATTACCTTTTATTTTGATATCTCCAAAATTAGCCGGAATAATAAACGAATCGCCTTTTTTTACCGGCAAATCGTCTACAAACCCCTCGCCGTTCACGACTGTGGCATTTGTAAAGATATCCATATTTCCCAAAGTACTTGAGCCATCAAAAATAACATGCCAAACATCGTAATAGTCGCAAGAATAAATCCCCGGATCTTCATTAAAATTTTCGATTTTACATTCGTCCATCTCAAATGGCGTTTTTATTACATCCAGAGATTTTTCTATATGCAGTTCCCGCGTCTTGCCGTTCACGATTCGGCCATAATCATAAATCCGGTAAGTAATATCCGAATTTTGCTGAGTTTCTAAAATCATAGTTCCGCCTTTTATAGCGTGCACGATTCCAGGATTGATTTGAAAAAAATCACCTTTTTTTATTGGAATGACATTGATTAAATCATCCCATTTCTGCTCATCAATCATAGATTTTAATTCAGCTTTTGTTTTGGCATTGTGTCCGATTACAATTTCCGCGTTTTCTTTGCAATCCAAAATATACCAACATTCGGTTTTTCCAAGAGAATTATTTTCGTTTTTCCTCGCATAATCGTCATCCGGATGAACTTGAATACTTAAATCCTCTTTTGCGTCAATCATTTTTATTAAAAGCGGAAACTTTTCTGATTTTATATCACCGAAAAGATATTTATGCTCCTTATAAAGTTCCGATAATTTATATCCTTTAAATTGACCGTTTTTTATCAAACAATCTCCGTTCTCATGCGCGGAAATACACCAAGCCTCGCCGATATTTTTCAAATCGGATTCGAAGCCGAATTTTGTTTCCAAATTATTTCCGCCCCAAGGCATTTCTTTAAATATAGGCTCTAAAAAAAATAATTCCAAAAAAATCAACTCCTAAGACAAAAACCTAATTATCGCTATCCAAAACCATTTCGTCAATTCCGGCACCCGGCGAAACCATCGGATAAAC
This sequence comes from Eubacteriales bacterium, assembly GCA_031551135.1. Classification (GTDB taxonomy): domain Bacteria; phylum Bacillota; class Clostridia; order Lachnospirales; family JAITVM01; genus JAITVM01. The sequence goes on from JAVBOA010000006.1 coordinate 54,204, forward strand.
ATTTTCGTTATTATTAATTTCGCAATTTATAACGCAAGGTCTTCCGCATTCCATCGCTTTTTTAATAATATCATCGACTTCCTCGTTTTTCGTTATCGTAAAAGCTTCTGCTTTATAAGCATTCGCAAGTGCAACAAAATCTGTTGAGCGGTTCAAATCGGTCTGCGAATATCGTTTATCATAAAAGAAAGATTGCCATTGTCTAACCATACCCAAGCTGTGATTATTCATAATTACCACAATTACAGGAACATTATATTCAACAGCAGTCGCAAGCTCGATATTATTCATGCGGAAACAGCCGTCGCCGGTAATGCTGAAAACAAATTTGTCCGGATTAGCAATCTTTGCACCGATTGCCGCACCAAGACCAAAGCCCATTGTACCAAGTCCGCCCGATGTCAAAAACGTTCGTGGGTATTTCAATTTTACATATTGGCACGACCACATTTGATGCTGTCCGACATCAGTTACAACGACCGCTTCCCGATTCGATAATTCGGAAATACGCTCCAATATATACTGCGGCTTTAACCGCCCGTCAGTTTTATAGCCAACAGGATATTTTTCTTTAATTGAATTTATATATTCATTCCATTCTTTGTGGTCTTGCTGTTCGATTGCAGCGTTTAATTCCTCTAAAACTTCTTTTACATCGCCTACAATATCACAAAATGTCAAAATATTCTTATCGATTTCGGCCGCATCAATATCTATATGAATTATTTTAGCGTTTCTGGCGAATCTTTCAACATTCGAAACAACTCTATCCGAAAATCTTGCGCCGATAGCAATTAATAAATCGCATTCTGTAATTCCTGTGTTTGAAGTTTTTGAGCCATGCATACCAATCATACCCGTAAAATATTTATTATCGGAAGGAATAGCCCCCAATCCCATTGTACTAAGTCCAATCGGAGAATCGGTTTTTTCCACGAAATTCAATAATTCTTGACTTGCGCCGGAAGCGATAACTCCACCGCCTGCATAAATAAATGGTTTTTTTGATTCCTTAATCAAATTTGCAGCCAATTCTAAATTTTTACTGCTGATTTTCTTTTTAGGAATTTCTGTTTCGCTTGGGTCAAACTTTGTATATTCACAAATTTGCGCTGTAATATCTTTCGGAATATCTATCAAAACCGGTCCGGGTCTTCCTGATTTTGCAATATAAAAAGCTCGGCGAATAATATCCGCCAATTCATTTACATCTTTGACAATGAAATTATGTTTAGTAATCGGCATTGTTATACCGGCGATGTCAACTTCCTGAAAAGAATCTTTTCCCAATAAATTCAACGCTACGTTTCCGGTAATCGCAACAAGCGGCACCGAATCCATATAAGCGGTTGCAATTCCCGTTACAAGATTCGTTGCGCCCGGGCCGCTGGTCGCCAAACAAACGCCAACTTTACCCGTTGACCTTGCATAGCCGTCGGCGGCATGAGAAGCCCCTTGTTCATGCGAAGTCAAATAATGAGTTATTTTATCTCTATATTTATACAAAGCATCATAAATATTTAAAACTGCGCCGCCCGGAAATCCAAAAACCGAATCAACACCCTGCTCTAACAAACATTCCAGTAGAATTTCAGAACCATTCAACTGCATATCAAAACTTCCTTTCTATAACCGCACCTTTGTTCGCGCTTGTCACCATAGAGGCATAGCGCGCAAGATATCCCGATTTTATTTTTGGTTCAGGTTTTTTGAAATTTTGCTTACGGATTTCCAATTCCGCTTCAGATACTTCTAAATTAATCGAATAATTATTTATATCTATCGTGATAATATCGCCGTCTTTAACAAGCGCAATCGTTCCCCCAAGTGCCGCTTCCGGTGAAACATGCCCTATGCTCGCTCCACGCGTAGCTCCGGAAAAGCGTCCGTCCGTTATTAATGCAACTTTTTTATCGAGTCCCATTCCTGCCAAAGCCGATGTCGGTGTAAGCATTTCACGCATTCCGGGGCCGCCTTTCGGCCCTTCATAGCGAATAACGAGAACATCGCCTTCTTTGATTTTATTTCCGTTAATCGCTTCAATTACCTCTTCTTCCGATTCAAAAACTCTGGCCGGGCCGCTATGCTTCAACATTTCCGGTGCAACCGCCGAACGTTTTACCACACAGCAATCAGGAGCTAAATTTCCTCTGAGTACAGCAATTCCGCCTGTTTGCGAATACGGGTTTTCTATATCTTTAATGACTTCATTATTATATTTTACAGCTTTTTTTATATTTTCTCCGATACTTTCTCCTGTTACGGTCAAACAATCCGTTTCAAGTAAATTTTTCTTATCAAGTTCTTTCATCACGGCGTAAACACCGCCTGCCGCATCGAGGTCTTCAATATGATGATATCCCGCCGGCGCAAGTTTACAAAGATTCGGAGTTTTTTCGCTTATTTCGTTTGCTAAATTCAAGTCAATTTCATAATCAACTTCGTTTGCGATTGCCGGCAAATGAAGCATCGAATTTGTCGAGCATCCCAAAGCCATATCAAGAGTAAGTGCGTTTTTGAAAGCTTTTTCCGTCATTATATCCCTCGGGCGGATATTATTTTTTACTAAATACATAATTTGCTTGCCGCTGTCTTTTGCAAGTCTGATTCTTTTTGAAAAAACAGCCGGAATTGTACCGTTGCCCGGCAAAGCAATCCCCAGAGCCTCGGTCAAACAGTTCATGGAATTTGCAGTATACATTCCCGAACACGATCCGCAAGTCGGACATGTATTTTCCTCAAAATCATCCAAAGCCTGTTTATCAATTTTTCCCGAATTAAACGCGCCGACAGCCTCGAACATAGAAGATAAACTAACGCTGTTGTTTTGGACTTTTCCGGCAAGCATCGGTCCGCCGGAAACAATTATAGTCGGTATATTCAATCTTCCTGCCGCCATAATCATTCCGGGAACAACTTTATCGCAATTCGGAATCAAAACAAGTCCGTCAAAGCCGTAAGTCATTGCGACTGTTTCAATAGAATCCGCAATAAGCTCACGGCTTGCCAAAGAATATTTCATTCCGATATGATTCATGGCGATTCCGTCGCAAACCCCGATTGACGGAAATTCAAGCGGTGTTCCGCCATTCGCCAAAACGCCATGTTTTACGGCTTCACAAATTGTATCCAAATGAATATGTCCCGGAATCAGCTCATTTTGAGAATTGCAGATTCCGATAATCGGTCTGTTTAGCTCGTCGTTTGTAAGACCCATTGCATTAAAAAGAGAGCGGTGAGGCGCGCGCTCCGCACCGGTTTTAATTCTGTCACTATTCATAAAGCTACACCTCTTTAATCCAATTAAATTTATCTTCAATAATTCCGTATTGAATACCGGTTAATTCATCATATAGTTTTTGAGAAAACTCACCGATTTTTCCGTCATTGATAATTATTTTTTTGCCGCTCATATTCAATTCTCCGATTGGCGAAATAACTGCGGCTGTCCCTGTTCCGAAAGCTTCTTCAAGTTTATTTTGCTCAGCCGCTTCAAAAATTTCATCGATTGTGATTTTTCTCTCAGTAACTTTTATTCCTTTATCCTCCAAAAGTTCTATAACTGACATTCTCGTAATACCCGGCAAAATTGAGCCGCCTAATTCGGGGGTTAAAACTTCTCCGTTTATTTTAAAGAAAACATTCATAGTTCCCACTTCTTCGATATATTTTCTTTCGATTCCGTCAAGCCACAAAACTTGCGAATATCCCATTTCTTTGGCTTTTTCCTGTCCCTTTAAGCTAATCGCATAATTTGCAGTAGCTTTAGTAAATCCGATTCCGCCGCGAACAGCCCGAACATATTCATCTTCTATACAAATTTTTACAGGGTTTAAACCCTCTTTATAATAAGCGCCAACCGGCGAAAGAATAATTATAAAAAGATATTCAGAAGAAGGATGCACGCCGACTCCGACTTCCGTCGCCAAAGTAAACGGACGAATATAAAGTGAAGTTCCCGGCTCGGTCGGAATCCAATCTTTTTCTATTTTAATAAGCTCGCTAAGCGCGTGTACCGCAAAATCTCTGTCTATTTCGGGAATACAAAGTCTTTCGTCGGATTTATTCAAGCGTTCGAAATTCTTTTCCGGTCTAAAAAGATTAATCTTACCATCTTTTGTTCTGTAGCATTTCAAACCCTCAAAAACCGATTGACCGTAATGCAGAACCATAGAAGCGGGGTCAAGCTCCAGAGGAGCGTACGGAACTATGCGCGGATCTCGCCATTCGCCGTCTTTATAATTCATTATAAACATATGATCGGTAAAATATCTTCCGAATCCTAAATTTTTCTGATCAGGCTTTGTTTTTAAGTTTTTACTAAGCTCTACTCTTATTTCCATAAATTCACCCCTAAATATTTTCTGCTATCAAATTTCCCATTTCCGCTGTGCCTACTTTTTTTGTATTTTCTGTATAAATATCGGGTGTTCGGTAGCCGCTGTTCAAAACTTTGCTGACAGCGGATTCAATTGCATTTGATTCTTCTTTTAAATCAAAAGAATATTTCAGCATCATGGCAACCGATAAAATCGTAGCAATCGGATTTGCGATATTTTGCCCGGCGATATCCGGCGCAGAGCCGTGTATCGGTTCATAAACTCCAAGCGAAGTAACGCCCAAGCTTGCCGACGGCAACATCCCAATAGAACCCGTAACTTGACTTGCTTCATCCGATAAAATATCTCCGAACATATTCGAGGTCAGCAGTACATCAAATTGCGACGGGTCTTTTACAATTTGCATTGCGGCATTATCAACATACATATGGCTTAATTCGATATCGGGATAATTTTTTGAAATCGAAATTAAGGTTTCGCGCCATAGCCGTGAAGATTCCAGAACATTCGCTTTATCAACGGAAACAATTTTCTTTTTTCGTTTTGCGGCGATTTCAAAAGCAACTTTTGCTATGCGATTAATTTCTTCAAACGAATACGCTTCCGTATCCCAAGCCGTTTCGCCCATTTCAGTATTTTTTCTGCCGCGTTCGCCAAAATATATTCCGCCTGTCAATTCGCGAATCACCATAATATCAATGCCTTTGTTCGCAATTTCGGGTTTTAAAACACAAGCGTCTTTCAAAGATTCATGCAAAACAGCCGGACGCAAATTTGAAAATAATTTCAAAGATGAACGCAATTTCAGCAAGCCTTTTTCCGGACGTTCGCCGGAATAATTATCCCATTTCGGGCCGCCTACAGCGCCTAACAAAACAGAATCGGAACTAAGACATTCACCAATCGTATTTTTCGGGAGCGGATCGTTGAATTTATCAATCGCAATTCCGCCCATATCAAGATATTTAAAATCAAATTGTTTATTAAAACGCTTTGACACATTATTCAAAACTTTAACGGCTTCATTCGTAATTTCCGGGCCGATACCATCACCGGGAAGCACAACTATATTATATTTCAAATTTACACCACCTATAAATCTAGTTTTTTTCTTGTTTGGTTTACAAGTCCGCCATATGACATGATTTCCTGCATAAATTCAGGAAAAGGCTCAGCGTAATAAATTTCGTTTTTTGTTTTATTATTAATTTTTCCGGTAATAAAGTCAACTTCAATTTCGTCGCCGTTTTCGATTTTCTCTGCCGCTTCATCGGATTCCAAAATCGGAAGCCCGATACAAATCGCATTGCGGTAAAAAATCCGTGCATAAGTTTTTGCTATAACGCATTTAACTCCTGAAGATTTTATTGCAAAAGGCGCATGTTCTCTGGACGAGCCGCAGCCGAAATTCTTCAGTGCAACGATTATATCGCCCTCTTTTACGTTTTTTGCAAAATCCTTGTCGATATCTTCCATACAATGCGCCGCCATTTCTTTAGCGTCGGAAGAATTTAAATATCTAGCCGGAATTATAACATCTGTATCTATATCATCACCGTATTTGAAAACTCTACCCATAATTCTCCTCCTTAAACCAAATCGGGATCTGTTATTTTGCCCGTTATCGCCGAAGCCGCCGCCACAGCAGGAGAACATAAATAAACTTCCGATTCGGGATGCCCCATTCTGCCGACAAAATTTCGGTTCGTCGTAGAAAGAGCACGCTCGCCTTTTGCCAAAATACCCATATATCCGCCCAAACAAGGGCCGCAAGTCGGCGTGCTGACAATCGCACCGGCTTTTATAAATTCCTCTATATAGCCTAATTTGAGGGCATCCAGATATACTTGCTGAGTTCCCGGAATTATAATTACACGCAAATCTTTAGCAACTTTTTTATCTTTCAATATTTCGTAAGTTATTTTTAAATCTTCCAATCTGCCGTTTGTGCAAGAGCCGATTACAACTTGATCGATTTTCACTTCGCCCGTTTCGTCGATAGTTTTTGTATTTTCCGGCAAATGCGGAAAAGCTATAGTCGGTCTTAATTTATCCAAATCTATTTCAAATATTTCATCATATTCCGCATCTTCATCCGCTTTAAAAATTTCGAATTCCCGTTTTGCTCTGCCCTTTAAATATTCCAGACAAATATCGTCTACCTCGAAAATTCCGTTCTTGCCGCCGGCCTCGATAGCCATGTTCGCTATCGTAAATCTATCGTCCATGCTAAGGTTTTTAACGCCCTCGCCCACAAATTCCATTGATTTATAAAGTGCACCATCAACGCCGATCATTCCGATTATATGCAAAATTATATCTTTTCCGGAAATCCATTTAGCTTTTTTGCCTTTTAAAACGAATTTCAAAGCAGAAGGCACTTTAAACCAAGATACACCTCTAGCCATTCCGCAAGCCAAATCCGTGCTTCCGACACCTGTTGAAAACGCTCCGACAGCGCCGTATGTACAGGTATGCGAATCTGCACCGATTATTACATCGCCGGGAAGTGTAAGCCCTTTTTCGGGAAGCAGGCAATGCTCAATTCCCATTTCTCCGATTTCGAAATAATTTGTTAATTCCTGTGCCTTCGCAAATTCCCGCAATTGTTTTGCGTTTTCGGCAGATTTAATATCTTTGTTCGGGGTAAAATGGTCAGGCACAAGCGTAATTTTATCTTTATCAAAAACTTTCCCTATTCCGATTTTGTTAAATTCATTTATCGAAACCGGACCTGTTATATCATTTGCCAAAAGTAAATCCAGTTTTGCTTCGATAAGCTGACCGGCTTTTACCGAATCGAGTCCGGCGGCTTTGGCCAAAATTTTTTGGGTCATTGTCATCATAAAAATTTCCTCCATAAAGCAAATGCGACCTGCTGGCCGCATTTATATAAAATAAATTTTTTACTGCTCTATTTATTTTTTAAGCCAACTCATCATTTTTCTTAATTCTTTGCCGACAACTTCGATTTGATGCTCGGATTCAAGTCTTCTTCTGGCATTAAAATTTGTACGGTTTACTTGATTTTCAAGAATCCATTTTTTCGCAAATGTACCTTCTTGGATTTCTCTTAAAACTTTGCGCATTTCATTTTTTGTATCTTCGGTAATAATTCTTCTGCCTACTTCGTAATCGCCGTATTCGGCAGTATCAGAAATAGAATATCTCATATATGATAATCCGCCTTGATTTACAAGGTCGATAATCAATTTCATTTCGTGCATACATTCAAAATATGCGGATTCCGGCTGGTATCCTGCCTCTACTAAAACTTCGAAACCGGCTTTCATAAGCTCGGAAACGCCGCCGCAAAGAACAGCTTGCTCGCCGAAAAGGTCAGTTTCGGTTTCTTCTTTGAATGTTGTTTCCAAAACACCGGCACGTGCGCCGCCGATACCTGCCGCATACGCAAGCCCGACATCTTTTGTGTTTTCGGAATAATCTTGATAAACCGCAACTAAACAAGGTACGCCGCGCCCCTCTTGATATTGGGATCTAACGGTATGTCCCGGTCCTTTTGGAGCTATCATAAATACGTTTACATTTGGAGGAGGCACTATTTGACCAAAATGAATATTAAAACCATGCGCGAACGCTAAGTATTTGCCCTCTGTAAGGTTTGGCTCAATGCTTTCTTTATAAAGCTTTGCTTGTTTTTCATCGTTTATGAGAATCATGATAATATCGGCTTTTTTAGCGGCATTAAAGGCAGTATCAACTTTGAGCCCGGCTTCTTCCGCCAATTTCCAAGATTTGCTTCCTTCATATAATCCAACTATAACTTCTACGCCGGATTCGTGAAGATTAAGCGCATGTGCGTGGCCTTGAGAGCCGTATCCGATAATCGCAACTACTTTGTTTTTCAATAATCCTAAATTACAATCTTCCTGATAAAATAATTTTGCCATAAAAATTATTCCTCCAAATTATTATATTCTTTTATTAAATTTGTTCCGCGCTGAAGTCCGGTAATTCCCGTTCTTACAAGTTCTTTAATGCCATACGGCTCCATAAGCTCTGTAAACGCAGATATTTTTGATTGATCGCCGGTCATCTCCACCGTCAGAGTTTCTGATGAAACATCGATAATATTAGCTCTGAAAATATCAACAATTCCTGCGATTTCCGGGCGTGTTTTAGAATTCGCGGAGACTTTTATCAGCGCAATCTCTCTGAAAATAGCTTCATCCGGTAAAAGTTCAATCACTTTTACAGTATCGACCAATTTATCGACTTGTTTAGAAATCTGGTCAACAATACGGTCGTCACCTGTTGTCGCTATAGTAATTCGAGAAACTTTTGGGTCTTCGGTGGTTCCCACGCTTAGGCTGTCTATATTAAACCCTCTTCGAGAAAAAAGCCCGGTGACTCTGCTTAAAACCCCCGAATGGTTTTCAACTAAAATCGAAAGCACATGCCTTTTCATAATTCACCTTCCTGAAGTTATTTGAAAAAAAACCTCGCTTAGCCAAAGCTAAAAACGAGGTTTTTGACCAGCAATTTAAGAAATATTGAACAAATTTTATCAAAATACGCTCACTATGTCAACATAAAGCAAGAAAATTTAAACAAAAATACACTATATTATACATAATGTCTAATCGTTAAAAAAGCATTTTTGTCAATTAATGTTTACGCATATGGTTTAAATTTCCGTTATTTTTTATTTTCAGAATTTCCGCCATAACAGAAATTGCAATTTCTCCGGGCGTTCCGTCCGATATATCGATTCCTATCGGCGCATAAATTTGAGCAATCGTTTCTTCAGATACTCCTTCGGATTTCAACCGCTCAAGCAAAGTCTTTACTTTTGTTTTTGAACCAATCATCCCTAAATAAGCGTATTTTTTGTTTATGCAATGTGACAAAGCGTCATAATCGTATTTATGCCCCGATGTGCAAATAATAATATAAGTGTTTTCATCAAATTCATATTTTTCCGGAATCTCAGAAACATAATTAGCTTTTTCGAATAATGGTTTAAACTCTTCGCGGCTGTCGACAACCGTAATATTAAAAGCAGTGTTTTTGGCAATGCTATAAATACTTTGGGAAACATGTCCGCCGCCGAAAACTAATAATTTCTTGTCGTCGCCCAAAACAACGCCAAAGCCTTTTATGCCTCCGCCGCAAATCATTCCCTTTTCTTCCAGTTTGAAATCAAATTCGAAAGTCTTTTTGTTTTCCAGAATCGAATTTTTCGCTAATTGAATTATTAAATATTCTGTTGTTCCGCCGCCGACCGTTCCGCTGATATTTCCGTTTTTATCAACAGCGATAACTTGTCCGGGCGTTCCGGGTGCGCCTGATGCTTTATCCGTGATTGTTACAAACGCAACCTTTTGCCCTGATTTTATTCTTTCCTCAATAAATTTTAAAGTTTTAAGCATATTCTCACCTATCCAATTTTCTGCGCAAATATAAATACGCTTCCAAAGCCGAGCCGCCTAAACATCTCGCCTTATCCGAAATTGTATTCCAATCAACATCTTTTCGAGGGTCAACGTCCGCAACTTTTAAGCCTTTTTTCACGTATAAATTTTCGCTGATCAATCCTCGTAAAAGTCCGTCGAGCGGCGAAATTACTTCCGTATCTCCGACATAAAATAAAATTTCGCCTTTTGCTACGATATCGCCGATTTTTTTAACATGCCGAACGATTCCCGAATTCGGCGAATGTACGACTCTCTCTGCGGATTTTCCTGCAATATCACCGGGAATATTTGTATTCGGAAATGCCGCGCCGCTGAAAATCAAACGCCCTAAATCATGACCTCGCATAGATTCTATCACTATGTCGACATCTTGTCCGGCAACAAATCCCGGCCCTATTGCGATTGTTATTCCTGCCATAGATTTATTTGTTCCTAAATTTTTTTTTGCTATGATTGCGTCAACAACCGCTGCCGGTTTCAATTCTTCAATGGATTTTCCGCTTTCATCAACGTAAATCGGAACTAAGTTTTGATTAAAACAATTATCAATTTCCGAAATGTCAGAAATTTTTACGGCTTCCAAATCTTCAACTTTGGCTTTATTTTCAAAAACCGCACTAGATAAAGCGACAGTCCGGCGGATTGTTGTAGGCCGCTCTGTTTCCAGAACCAATATTTTAAGCCCTGCTCTAAAAAATTTTTGTATAACACCCGTTGCCAAATCGCCGCCGCCGCGAATTATAATTAAATCTTTATTCATAGTCACCTCTATATAATTCAATCCATTTTTTTTGTTTCGCACTTCCGGATAAAATTAAATCTATTTTAATTCCGTCGTCCAAAATATATTTCTTTAATTTTTGGGCATTATTAAATTCTTCCAATTCTTCAATTTGATTGATTATCAAAATTCGTTTTCCGACGCTGTTTTTAAACATTCCGAAATCGCCGCTCACCATTTTGGAAATATCCTTAATACTGACTTTTGAATTTAAATCCGCACATGTATTTTTTATAAAATAATTCACACGGTGAACATTTTCCTCCGAAACCGTTTCTCCCAGACCATTTAAAGTGATAACGCCGATTGTGTGCGTTGTGTTTTTATAAATAACCGGTTCGTACTCATTCCAGCCTTTCAGCGGAAGCCCTTTCGAGCCGTCGGCCTCGATAAGCGAAATATCATAGCGCTGAATTATCTTATCCAATGTATGAAACGAAAGGGATTTTAGTTTTCGGGGATTTTCATCCTGATTCCCAAGAATATTTACTCCTCTGTGTTCTATGTATTCAAAAGCATTGCGGTCACCTAAAATTAAATCAATATCAGTCGGCTTAAAAATTTTTGTGGATGTTGTCAATAATACTTTTTTATGCAAATTTTCTTCAGCAATCAAAAACATAATGCTGGTTTTCCCGCCTGCTCCAACAATGGATAATACAGCTTTTTCACGTATATTCAAAATTTTACTTAAACTTGTATTGTACATTAGTCAACCGCTTTCATTTGTATTAACATTCTACTATACTATACTAAATATTAAATTCTATTTCGAGTCAAAAATCAAGTAAATTTTGTAATTTCAGTGCAGGCAGACACAAGGTCTGCCCATAATTTATAGTATTTCTATATTATATTTATTATTTTCTTGCAACATTGGTTTTTATTGCCGCTTCGGAAACTTTTTTTGCTACGCAAATACAAACATCTTTATTAAACGGACTCGGAATAATATAATCTTCTTTTAATTCGCTTTCGTCAATCATTTCCGCTAGGCCTATGGCCGCGGCGATTTTCATTTCATTATTAATATCAGAAGCCCGTACATCCAAAGCACCTCTAAACACTCCCGGAAAAGCCAAGACATTATTGATTTGGTTAGGAAAATCCGAGCGTCCTGTCCCTACGATTCTTGCACCGCCCTCAAAAGCTAAATCCGGCATAATTTCCGGCACCGGATTCGACATTGCAAAAACTATCGCATCTTTGTTCATGGATTCTATCATTTCTTTTGTAACAATTCCCGGCCCCGAAACCCCTATAAAAATATCACTGTTTTTAAGAATTTCGGCAAGCGAACCGCTTTCGTTGTTGGGATTTGTAATTTCTGCTATATTTTTGTAAACAGCATTATCGTATTCAACACCGCGGACTAAAGCACCTTTTCTGTCGTAAACAATAATATTTTTATAGCCGAAATCCAAAAGCAATTTCGAAATCGCAGAACCGGCAGAACCGGCACCGGAGATTATCACTTTAACCTTTTCGGGCTGTTTTTTAACGATTTTCATTGCATTAATCAAAGCCGCCAAAGTTACGATAGCCGTACCGTGTTGGTCGTCATGAAAAATCGGAATATCACATTCTTCTTTTAAACGTTTTTCTATTTCAATGCATCTCGGAGAAGAAATATCTTCAAGATTTATACCGCCGAAGCTTTTTGAAATAAGCTTAATTGTATTTACAATTTCGTCCGTATCTTTCGAATCAATACAAATCGGGAAAGCATCAACATCGCCAAATTCTTTAAAAAGAACGCACTTTCCTTCCATCACAGGCATTCCGGCTTCCGGTCCGATATCTCCAAGCCCTAGCACAGCCGTTCCGTCGGTAATTACCGCCACAAGATTCGAACGCCTTGTATATACATAAGATAAATCAGTATCTTTTTGAATCTCCAAACAAGGCTCTGCAACGCCCGGGGTATACGCAATCGATAATTCTTCAGCGTTTTCAACTTTTGCCCTGCTTTTTATTTCTAATTTTCCTTTCCAGTCTTTATGCGCTTTAAGTGCTTTTTCTGAAAAATTCATTAATTTGTCCTCCAATTAATACTATTTTCATTTTGATAGTAGAAAAAAATTTTTCACAGCGGAGCGTTTCGCGCAATGTTTCTAGCGCGAAGTGAAGTATTTTTTCTATTCTTTATATTGAAAATAGTATAATAATCATACTATATCCATTTTTATTTATATAAACGATAAAGTCAAGAAAAATAAAAAAATGCAAAGATTTGGATTTACCATTTCTTTGCATATAATACTATTTTCATTTTGATAAGTAGAAAAAAATATTTCTATAATTAATCAATTCTATTTGCTTTTTTGCTTGAATTTTTTGCTTTGCCCTGAATCTCCGGAACAGGTTCAACATCATTTTTTTCTATGTGAGTTTTATGATTGCTCTCTGTTCCATGAGGTTCTTTCGGGTCTGGTCTGCGCATTCCTGCTTTAGCCATAATATCACCTCAAATATATTATGCTCAGTTTTTTTTTAAATTATGCTGACGACCTAAAACAAAGTTCACACCAATTCCTCCCAACTTACCTAACCGCGCGGAATGGGTGTAAAAATCTAGTCGTTCGTCAGTATATTATAAAATCAGCATTGCAAAAATCGAAACAGCTCCCGAAATAAGAATGATAATTAAATCATTCAATTTTAAAAATTTATGTAAACAATAAACCGTAAATAGAATTCCGACAATTACTACTAAAGAAAGATAATTTGATATTCCCGCTGTTATAGAAATTTTTATCATTTCGGAAAGCATAGAAATCATTGTCGTTATTAGCATTCCGCAAATTACGGGCAAAATCCAAGTTTTAAGCGATATAAAAACCTTTATTTCGGAAAAAGCTTTATAAACTAATTCAACCAAAAAATATGAAATGCAGGAAAAGCCTATTCCTATAGTAAATCCTAATATCGCCAAAATATACGCCGCTCCGATTGAATTTATTTTTCCGGCACCAAAAGAATATCCTATACAGGATAAAAGTTTGACCAAAATCGGCCCGGGCAGAGCATTTGTAATCGGCAGCATTTGGCTATAGAAAACATCAGAAGAAACAAAACCGCCGTCCACAAATAATCCGTGCGCTACGGTTAAATATGCTTCGCCACCGCCAAAAGAAGTAACTGTAGAGATTATGCCGAATTTCAAATAATCTATTATTTCACTGCCGAACAAAATGTAAGCGATTGCGGCAAAAATCAATATAGCGGCGAGAAAATATGAACAAACTATGAGAGTGCCTTTAATATCAATTTTATTTGTACTTCTTTTTTCACTCTTTGCGTCTAAATATGTAAATACAACACAAAGCAAAAGCATTGTATACATAATAATATTTTTCATCAGCGGAAAACTAAAACCTGTTCCCTTTCCCGAAAGAAGCACAAAAAAGACCGAGATTATTACACAAAGCGAAATTCGTATATATTTTAAAATCGAGTTTTTGTATTTTGAAAAATCCCCGACTGTGAATATTATAAAAAACACTAACAGTAAAAGGTCGATTGTTGATATATCCAAAAATGCTTTTCCCAATGAATCCTGCGGAATATTTGCAAATATTTCATAAATTAACGCACGTATTTCTTTTCCGCATGTCAAAAAAGCTGAAGCCAGCATAATTATAATTTTATAATTTCTTTCGGTTTTGGAAGTATTCAGAACTTTAAGAATATAATGTACAAGCAAAAAAATAATAAACGCAGAAATCCCGATTGAAGCATATTCAATTAAAAGCAAGCCTTGTTTATCCATCGTCGCTATCAAAGATAAAAGAATTACCGAAATAAAAACTCCCGGAAATGCCAAGGTATAGGCGGATAAGAGCGAAAACAAAGCTCCTGAATGTTCTTTTCCGATAGCGGCGCTTAATTTTACCGGTAAAGCACCCGGTGTAATATTTGCAATTATTGTTTCCTCTGTGTATTTTTCCGACGAAACAAAGTTTTTATCTATAACAGCCTCCTTTTCAATAACCGGAATCAGCGCACTGCCACCGCCAAAACCAATTAAACCGATTTTTAAAAATGTTTTAATTAATTCAAACATATCTTTCTCCTATTTCAATTTTATAGCACTATACTCAAATTTCGATAATAAAAATCTCGTTATTCAGCAAATCAATCCGCATAATCGATTTATCCAGAATATTGCCGCGATTCAGCAGTAATTTAATTGCTTCCGAAGTTTCAAACGCAGAAACCGCCTGCACCGTAAAAGGCAGATTGCCCTGCGAACTGTCAATATAATCATCTTCCAGATTTCCGTATATTTTTTCGAAAAGATTCGAATCCGGCATAAAAACAGCAATTTGCCCGTAAAAACCCCGGACTGCGCCATGCACTACCGGAATCGAAAGTTTTCTGCATATCTGGACAATAATTCTTCTGGTTTTAATATTATCGAGTGCGTCAATCACTAAATCATTTCCGGAAATTATTTTTTCGGCATTATTTTCGTCTATTCTTTCATAAACAGGATTTACAATTACGTCAGAATTTACCTCTTTAATTCTCTCGGCAGCGGCATAAGCTTTCGGCAAACCGATTTTTTTTTCTGTGCAAAATAATTGCCGGTTTAAATTTGATTCTTCGAAAACGTCTCCGTCTGCAATTGTAAGATTCAACACGCCTATTCTTGCAAGTGTTTCGGCAATATATCCGCCCAATCCGCCTGCGCCGATTATGCAGATTTTTTTTCCATGAAGAATCCTCATATCTTCCGAAGACAGAGAATTATAATTTCTGGCATATCTGTTTTCAAACATATAATCAACTGCCTTTATATTTCAATAATTTCGCCTATTCTATCGTAAGTATAACCCGAAAATTCATTTAATTGAGTTTTGAATTCATCGCTTTTTATTATAGAAATAAAATCTTGAACCCTAGTATCTTCCAAATATTCCTGCGCTATTAAAAAATCATACTCTTCATTAAAAAGCGGAACAAAATCCAAATCCATAGCTTTTGCAGCGGCGTATATACCAAGACCGACATCAGATTGACCCGATTTTACCGCTATCGCAACTGCCAAATGTGTGTTGAATTCTTTTTCGTATCCATAAATTTCGCTAATTTCGATATTTTCTTTTTTCAGGCTATAGTCAAATAAAATTCTCGTGCCCGCACCTCTCTGCCGATTTGCATATTTAATATTATTTTTTAAATCGGCGAAATTTTTAATGCCGAACGGATTTCCTTTTTGAACAATAAAGCCTTGAACCCTGCCAACACCCTTAATCAGCAGCATTTTTTTATCTTTTATAAATTTTCTTGCATAAGATAAATTATATTCGCCGCTCTCCTCGTCCAAAAGATGAATCGGAGCTAAATGACATTCGCCTCTTTTGATAGCGGTGATTCCTCCCATACTGCCGACATGAGCCGAAGACAGAGGCATTTTATCCGAAATCACATCAATTATTAAATCGTGGCTTCCGGTAACAACCAATGTTTTTTTTATTTCATGAACCGGCTTCAATAATTCTATTTCTACAGTTTTTCCGGCTTCTATTCCTTCGAGATTACGAGGGATTATCATTTTACCATCGGCTTTTATAAGGCTCATCACCGCCGCCGCGCCTCTTTCCAAAGGAGTAGCAACAAATTTATTGTCTACATATCCTAACGAGACGCGTATTATTTCTTCGTTTTTAATCGACGAAACAATCGAACGTGTAACGCTAGCTTCGATAAAATCAGCTGATTCGTCGTTTTGCTTATCTAAAAATCTCATCACAATAGGTTTGACAAATTTATCGAACATCAAATAAGCCGAAACGGGATAACCGGGAACACCAATTACGGGCTTTTGCATTATTTCAGCCAAAATCGTCGGTTTTCCGGGTTTTATGGCAACTCCGTGAGTATGCAGAGTACCAAGCTCTTTTATGCATTTCAATGTAAAATCTTTAGTTCCCGCTGAAGTTCCGGCGTTTATAACTACAATATCATTTTCAGAAATAGCTTGCAATATTGTTTTCTTCAAATCGTCAATATTATCTCTGACAATCGGATATCTTTTTCCTTCTGCACCATATTGATCAGCCAAAGCCATAAAAACATGAGAATTTGATTCCATAAGCTTATTTTCGCCGATATCGTTCGGGTTCTCTACAAGCTCAGCGCCTGTTGGAATAATTCCGATCTTCGGTTTTTTATAAACTTCTATCTCTTTGTAGCCGCCGGCTACCAGCGCACCCATATCCAGCGGACGGATTTTATGTTTCGACGGCAGAATCATTTCTCCTGCAACAATACTTTCGCCAACAACTCTGATATGCTGCCAAGGCGCGGCGGCTTCGATTATTTCAATCGTATTTTCATCAATAAGAATACAATCTTCAATCATAATTACAGAATCAAATTGAGCTTTAATTTGCCCGCCTGTATTAATATATTCAAAATTTTCATGCTGTATTAATCTGATTTTGTTTAATTCATTCGCTCCGAATGTATCTTTTGAATGAACAGCAATTCCGTCCATGGCTGCGGCATTATACATCGGGTCACAGATTTTTGCCAAAACAGGTTTATAAGTATATCTGCCAAGCGCCGAATCTATATCAACAGTTTCTTTTTCAGCGCGTATTCCAAACAAAGAAATATATCTGTCAAACGCATCTGCAGGGTCGTTATTCTCTATATAAGTATTTCTCATATTCGCACCTTTACTATTTTTTTAGTCAGAACAAATCAACAAAAACTTTTTCGCCTGCCATATAACCTTCGATATTTTCGGGTATTGAAAATATCCCGTCCGATTTTTGAATTTGACTTATAAGTCCGGATTTCCCATAGACCGGTTTTGCCAAAATTTTATCTTTCTCATAAATCAATTGAACGGATTGAAAGGTCATTTTTCCGGGAGAAGAATGTACATTTTCGGTTAATTGCGCCAAAACTGGTTTAGGATTTCTTGTACCATAAATTAAATCAAGATAATATTCTACAATAATTTTAAAAATAATCAAGCAAGACACGGTTTGCCCCGGCAGTCCAAAAACAGGCTTTTCTCCGACTTTTCCGATTATGCTCGGCTTTCCCGGCTTTATCGAGATTCCATGAACCAAAACTTCTCCGTTTTCTATGGCGTTTATTGCGCTGTAAGTATAATCTTTTTCTCCGACAGAGCTTCCACCGGACATAATAACAAAATCGTTATCCGCAAGCGATTCCTCTATAGCATTTTTTATATCCAAAAAATTATCTTTGATTATTCTTCGAGAAGTAATTTCGATTCCTCTTTTTTGCAAAGCGGCTGAGATTACATATGAATTTGTATCTCTTATTTTGCCTTTTGCTATTTTTTCATCAATATCAATAATTTCATCACCGGTCGACAAAATACTGCATTTCGGCATTTTTATTAAATCGAGTTCGAATATTCCGGCCGCCGACAAAATTCCAATATCCAATTCATTTATTATTTTTCCTTTTTCCAATAATAAATGATTAATTTTACAATCATCGCCCTCACGTATTATATTTGAATTCGGCGCAATCGATTTATTCACGGCTATAGTTTTTTCATCAATCTGCTCGACATATTCTATCATAACTATTCCATCAGAATTTGTCGGAATAATTCCTCCTGTAGGGACTTTTACACATTCGCCGCTTTTTATAGAGATTTCTTTGCCTTCGCCCATAAAAATCTCATCAATTACATTTAGAAAACAGGGCACGGTTTCAGAAGCCCCGAAAGTATCGCCGGCGAGCACGGCGTATCCGTCTACGGTTGAACGGTCGAATAAAGGCGTATTTTCAAAAGAATATATTTTTTTTGAAGAAACTCTCCCAATACATTTAGAAAGCTGAACTTTTTCGG
Organism: Eubacteriales bacterium; assembly: GCA_031551135.1. Classification (GTDB taxonomy): domain Bacteria; phylum Bacillota; class Clostridia; order Lachnospirales; family JAITVM01; genus JAITVM01. The sequence goes on from JAVBOA010000006.1 coordinate 72,612, forward strand.
ATTCCAAATTCTCTCTATAAAATTCATCTTTAATTTTTTGCTTTACTTCATCAATACTCATTAAATTTAAAAATCCCACAATACACCTCTAATTAAGCGTTAATCGATTTTTGCAAATTCTGGATATTTGAGCTTTATTATGCGAAACAATAATTATTGTTGTTTTATTTTTCTTATTATATTCCAAAATACAATCTTCCAATTGAGTTATTGTATTTGCGTCAATCGCCGAAAAAGGCTCGTCCAGCAAAAGCAGTTTCGGTGCGGCGACAAACGCCCGGCCCAATGCAACCTTTTGCGCTTCGCCCCCCGAAAGCTTTCTTGCATTCTGTTTAACGAGTTTTTCCAGACCCAAAAGCCTAATAATTTCTTCGGTATTTGATTTTATCAAATCCTTATTGATTTTTCTCAATTTTTGCGGATATTCAATATTTTTATAAACAGACCTATCCAAAAGCATCGGAGTTTGGAAAACCATAGTTACAAAGCTTGGATTAATCCCGGAACCACCGTATGTAATTTTACCTTTGAAATCAGTATCCAAGCCGGCAATTATTTTAAGCAATGTCGTTTTTCCCGTGCCGTTATCGCCTTCCAACGACGAAATTTCTCCGCTCGGAAAAACCATTTCCTTTATATTCAATGAAAATTTTTTGGACAAAGTTTTTGATAAATCGATAATTTTAAGTTCCATCATTTTCCTTGCTTTCTTTAAACGAATACGAAATCCAGTTAATCCCGAACGAAACAGAAATCAATATTATTCCCAATGCGATTGCCATAGGATAATCGCCCATCGAGTTTAACATCGAAATCGTCGTGGTCATAACCCTTGTCTCGCCTTCAATATTTCCGCCAACCATCATAACAGCCCCAACTTCTGAAATCGCTCTCGAAAAAGCTGTTATTATGTAAATAAATAAAGTCGGTCTTAATTCAGATATAATCAAAAGAGTTGTTTGCCATTTATTGGCTCCCAAAGTCTTCGCAAGATTTTTTATTACACGTCCGTTGGTTTTGGATAAATCATAAGTCATAGCCGAAATGAGCGGCAAAACTAAAAAAAATTGCGCAATAATCATCGCTTTGTTTGTATATAAAAGCGATAAAAAACCCAAAGGCCCGCGGCGCGATAAAAATAACATTATAATCAAACCAACAATAACCGACGGCGTGCTCATAAAAGTATTTAAAAGGCGAGATAGAAATCTCTCGCCTTTTAAAGAAACACTGCCTAAATAAATAAAAATCGGAACAGCAACCAAAGAAGCCAATATGGTTGCTGAAATTGATACAAAAAGCGATCTTGCGACAATCTGAATGAAGTCCGGGCTAAAACTAAAAATAATTCTAAAAGCCTCGAAAAAACCTTCAATAATATATTTCATTTAATTAATCCCAATCTTTTCATATCTTATTATTTAGCGTTTGGTATAAATAAAGCTTTTCCGTATTTATCAACGCCGAATTTTGAAATTAAATCTTGAGTTTTTTCAGAAATTATCCAATTTGCAAAATCTACAGCACCTTTAACGTTAATAGAATCATTTTTTGTAGGGTTTACTACAAGAACGCCGTATTGATTAAATAATTTGCTGTCGCCTTCGCAAAGAACCACAAGGTCTAATTTATCTTTCATGCTCAAATAAGTTGCTCTGTCTGTGAGTGTATAAGCTTGCATTTCGTTAGCCATGGTAAGAACAGCGCCCATACCTTGACCGGCCGATACATAATATTTAGAGTTTGGAGTTATCGAAACTTCTTTCCATAATTTCTTTTCCAATTTATCTGTTCCCGAATCGTCTCCTCTGGAAACAAATTTAGATTGAGCTTTGTCAATCGCTTTAAGCGAGCCTAAAATATCTTTTGCAGTTGATTTAACTCCGGCCGGGTCTTTTGCAGGACCAACAAGAATAAAATCGTTATACATAACATCGGAGCGGTACATTCCATCGCCGGATGCCATAAACGCTGTTTCATCAGCTTTCGCATGTACAAGCAAAACATCAGCTTCGCCGTCTTTACCCATTTGAATAGCTTTTCCTGTTCCCACAGATACAACTTTTACATTATAGCCGGTTTCTTTTTCAAAAACAGGCAATAAATAATCTAATAAGCCACTGTCTTGAGTGCTGGTTGTTGTGGAAAGAATTATATTTTTATTTGAATTTGTTTTTGCGATATCACCGGAAACGGTTACCGTTCTGCTCGACGCATTCCATTCAACTTTAGCGTCAAAAGCTTCGGATACAAATCTAAGCGGTACAAAAGTTTGGTTATTTATGATGACCGGAGCGGTATCAAAAGTTTTAGATTGTTTATTGATTTTTACGTTTTTATCGCCGATAGTAGTAATTACATAAGTTTTTGGAGATACGAAAGTAATTGTTTTAGTTTGGTCATTGTAACATGTGTCAATTCCCAAAGCTGTGGCTAAATCTCTAACAGGAACTTGAGTTCTGCTCATACTGTCGATAAACGGTTTGCCCAAAGAAAATTCTACATTTTTCCCGTTTACCTTAACCGAAATATCCGCTGCCATAGCCGGAACTGTAAAGAAAACCAAAGATAATAACATTGCGATAAAAATACTAAAAATACCTTTTTTCATAAAATAACCTCCAGTGTTTTTGATAAGCGTATAACGCCCACTTATACTATTTTCATTTAGATAGGTAGAAAAAAATTTTTCACAGCGGAGCGTTTCGCGCAATGTTTCTAGCGCGAAATGAAATATTTTTTTCTATCCTTAATATTGAAAATGGTATTATTTATTAATTCCCAAATAAAGTTTAACAAATGTATATAATCGTGTCAACAATTCTAACAAAAATTTAATCGATTTTTTGGTTTCTATGTAGAATTTAAACATCAAGTTGACAACTTAAATACAATAATATATACTAATAATATACTCCGAGTTTGGCGAAAGCCAAACCAATGGGCTGCGCAGCAGCCTGCCGTGTTTGCAAAGGAGCTTCTTTTTAAGGAGGCTTCTTTTTTGTTTGCTTATAACAATGATTTTATAATAAAATCTGCAGTACCAATAGCACAAATACTCAAGTATTTTGATGAAATCGGAGTACAAAAAAATTCCGGCGGATATTATACATTCAATAGTTTGGAAATAACTATCAAAGAAGATTACAATCCTGTGTTTTCGAATTTATTAATTCCCCAGAATACAATTATTATCGAAGGCACACGTGAAGAATGTATCTTATTTGTAGATAAATTCAGATTAAAATTTTTATCTGCCGGTGGCTGATTTGCATTTTTTAATCTGAAAGCATCATTTATTGCGGCTATACAAATTCAATATATAGTAATACATAAGGAGTGAATATTATGTCAATATCTTACAATGAAAAAATTTTAAGAGTAAATTTAACGGAGAAAAATTATACAATCGAAGGACTCGATTTAAATCTTGCTAAAAAATTCATCGGCGGGCGCGGCTTGGGAACAAAAATCTATATGGATGAAGTTTCACCGGAAATCGACCCATTTTCACCGGAAAATAAAGTTGTTATAATTACAGGTCCACTGTCCGGAGCTTCTGTTCCGACCGGCGGAAGATATATGGTTGTTACAAAATCTCCTTTAACAGGAATGATTGCTTCCTCAAATTCTGGCGGACATTGGGGCGGAAAGCTCAAATATGCCGGATATGACGCTATAATTTTAGAAGGAAAAGCTGAAACCCCTGTTTATATGAATATTGTCGACGACAAAATCGAAATTTTGGATGCCGGTGATTTATGGGGCAAAACTACCGAAGAAACCGAAGAAATCTTGAAATCCAGACATGAGGGCGCATGCATTATGAATATAGGGCCTGCCGGAGAAACTCTCTCATTGCTTGCGTCGGTTATGAACGACGGAGACAGAGCCGCAGGACGTTCGGGAGTCGGCGCAGTTGTCGGCTCTAAAAACCTAAAAGCCATCTGCGTTACGGCTACAAGGGGAAATATTCCTGTATACGATTCGGAAAAATTAAAAGAAGTAACTAAATCATGTTTGGCAAAAATTAAGGAAAACGGAGTAACCGGCTCGGGTTTGCCGACCTTCGGTACTGCTGTATTAGTAAATATTATAAATCAAGTTGGTTCTTTTCCGGTAAATAACTGGCAAGGCGCAAGCGACGACGATGCCGACAAAATATCCGGCGAAACCCTAAAGGAAACTAAACTTGTGAAAAACGGCTTCTGCCATAGATGTCCAATCGGCTGTGCAAGAATAGTTGATATCGACGGCAAAATCTGCGGCGGTCCCGAATATGAAACATTATGGGCATTCGGTTCGGATTGCGGAATACATGATTTGGATGCAATAAACAAAGCTAATTTAATGTGTAATGAAATGGGCAACGACACAATATCTGTAGCAACGACAATCGCCGCCGCTATGGAACTTTATCAAAAAGGCTTTATAAAAGAAGAAGATTGCGAAGGCGTACCTTTGAATTTCGGAAATTCCGAAGCCATTGTTAAATGGACAGAAAGAATGGGCAGAGGCGAAACCGCTCTCGGCAAATTAATGGCTCAAGGCTCTTACCGCTTATGTGAACATTACGGTCATCCGGAATTTTCAATGAGCGTTAAAAAACAGGAAATACCTGCCTACGACGCACGCGGCATTCAGGGAATCGGATTGAATTACGCAACCAGCAACCGCGGCGGATGCCATGTTAGAGGATATATGATTTCACCGGAAATTTTAGGCTTGCCGGAAGCTTTGGACAGAACCACAACCGAAAATAAAGCTACTTGGACGAAAATTTTCCAAGACCTTACAGCGGTAATCGATTCTACAGGCATGTGTTTGTTTACTTCATTCGCACTCGGAGCAGACTCCTATGCCGATTTGCTTAATGCCGCTATCGGTACTGATTTTACAGTTGAAAGCATTTTAGAAGCCGGAGAAAGAATTTATAATCTCGAAAGACTCTATAATAAATTAGCCGGAATGAAACCGGAAGACGATACTTTGCCGAAACGCATTCTCGAAGAGCCGATTCCGGAAGGACCGTCGAAAGGCATGGTAAGTAAATTAGATATTATGCTGCCGGAATATTATAATGTGCGCGGTTGGGAAAACGGATTCCCTACCGAGAATACATTAAAACGCTTGGAGTTAATATAATTATGGAAATACGGCTGTTTGCGACTTTGCGTGAAGGTCGTGAAAAAGTATTTCATATTTCCGATATAAATATAAAAAATGGTTTTGATTTAGCCGAAAAATTGAAAATCCCGAAAGAAGAAATTGCTATATTTTTAATAAACGGCCGTCATAGTAAATTAGATGCGAATTTGAAAGACGACGATATAATCGCTATTTTTCCACCCGTTGGCGGCGGTTGATACTTAAAAAAGCTTTGGCTTTTCGGATAAAACCGATAGCCAAAGCTTTTTCTAATCAATAAATTCAATTAATTTCGAAATATCTATTACGTTTTCTTTTTGCATAAAAACTGCAATCCGTTTTGCAATTTCCATTACACCGCCTTTTTTATTGCTCTCGATATTCAGAGGCATAACCGGATCATGAACACTCATACGCAATAAAAACCAGCCGTCTGCGGCTTTTGAATTCACTCTGTAACCTTCATGATTAATTTCTTCCGGAACAAAATCACTCTCGGATTCTACGAATTTTTTTAGATTCTCCAAAATATTCTGACCGTCTTTAACAAAATCTTCACCTGTAAGTTTAAACCTTATTTCAGCGGTTTCCAGTGCTTCATTAAATCCGTTCAAAAGCTCGTTTAAAGATTTTCCTTCTTTTTTAAGCTGAGCCATTTTAATAATGACTTTAGTTACCAAAAACGCACCGTCATCCAAAAAATAATTATCCATAAAAGCGGCATGACCCGAAGTTTCTATCGCAAGTGGCGCAGTTTCGCCGTTTTCGTTCAGCCTTAACGCTTCATTTATAACATTTTTATAACCTCTTTTGAATCTTAAATGCTTTCCGCCAAGATTTTCAATAAAAATTTTTAGTGCATCACTTGTAATAGAATCGGTAACTATCGTTCCGTGCGGATATTTTTCCAAAGCAAGCACAGAAGCAAGGGCAATCAGGCGGTTTTTGTTCAAAGAGCTTCCGTCAGATAAAACACATCCGGCTCTGTCCACATCAGTGTCAAAAATAACGCCAAGGTCGGCTTTTGATTCAAGGGTAGCTTTTGTAATAAAGCTCATTGCTTTTTTATCTTCGGGATTCGGAATATGATTCGGAAACATTCCGTCAGGCTCAAGAAAAAGACTTCCGCTGATGTCTGCTCCAAGTTCTTGCAATACCGAAGCATAAAAACCGCCTGCGCCGTTTCCGGCATCAACGACGATATGAAAACCATTGAGAGGCTTTTCGAAATCATTTACTTCTTTTTTCACCAAATCAGTCAAAAACGTTTTATATTCGCTCATATAATCAAGGGTTTCCGGTTTTTTCGAAGCATTTTCCAGAATTTCTTTAACGTCTTTGCTGTTAAGTCCGCCTTCTTTTGTAAAAAATTTCAGCCCGTTGCGGTTAAAAGGATGATGGCTTGCAGTCAACTGGATTGAGCCGTCTGCATGTTTCAAAGTTGACATAAACATTGCAGGCGTTGAAGCCAAACCGCAAATCATTACATTTGCGCCTGTGTGGTTAATTCCCTGTGATACGGTATTTAAAAGCCTGTTTGCCGAAATTCTGGAGTCATGCCCTACAGCGATTTTCAATTCATATATATTTTTATTAAGCGTTTTTGAAAGCCAATGAACAAAAGCCGCCGCAATATTTTCACAAACTTCATCCGTTAAATTTATTTCTTCGCCAACAACACCTTCTGCGGCTATCCCGCGCACATCCGAACCGCTTAAAAATTGCATATAATCTATCATAATCCACTCCTTAAAGTTCAGATGAGAGTACAATTTTTCTGCCCTCTTCCAAATTCTCGATTTCACCTAAAGCTTTTAATTGCATCAAAATATTTCCGACAACAGCTGCCTCTATCGGTCCGCGAACGACTTTACAGCCTGTTGCTTCTTCTGTCATTTCGCAAAGCAACTCGTCACGTGCGCCGCCGCCGACAATATTTATCGTAGAAATTTCTGTTTTTGTTATATTTTTTAAATCCGCCAATACACGCTTGTATTCTTTTGCAAGTCCACGATAAACGCCGATTGCATGTTGACCGAGATTTTTCGGAGTTCCTAAGCCTTTTGCTTCACAATGCTCTCGTATAGCCTGAGGCATATTCGGCGGCAAAGTAAATTCCGGCGCGTTTACATCAATAATAAATTTTTCGCTCTCAGAGTTTTTAAGTTCCGCGCGCGCCGCTGAAATTATATCAGGGAAAGAAATTTCTGTATCCCATTGTTTTTTCAATTGCTGAATAATCCATAAACCCGTGATATTTTTCAAAAATGTAATTTTATTTTCCACTCCGCCTTCGTTTGTAAAATCGTATTTCATAGATTCATCTGAAACAATCGGAGCATCAAGCTCTTTGCCCAAAAGCGACCATGTACCCGAACTCAAAAAAGCTGAATTTTCGTCAGCGAGCGGAGTTGCGGCAACAGCAGAAGCCGTATCGTGACCGCCTACGGCAATAACTTTAACATCCGATAATCCGCATTCACTCTCAAATTCTTCGGTCAAATTCCCCAAAATTGTACCCGGAAATACGATTTCGCCAAATAAATCTTTGTTAATATTAAATTTATCCATGAGTTCGTAATTCCATTTTTTTGTTTTAGGGTTGACTAATTGACTTGTAGTTGCTTCGGTATATTCATTTTTCATAACACCGCATAAGAAATAGTTAAACAAATCCGGCATAAGCAAGATTTTATCGGATATCTTATAAATTTCGCTGTCTTGTTCGGCCAAGAGTTGATAAATTGTATTCAATTGCATATGTTGAATTCCGGATTCCTTATAGATTTCATTCAGTGATAAATATTTTTCTGCTTTTTCATAAATCCCGTCTGTTCTGGAATCTCGATAATGCAGCGGATTTGAAATCAAATATCCATTTTTATCAATCAAGCCATAATCAACGCCCCAAGTATCCACGCCGATGGAATCAATTTTTATATTAAGAGCCGCGGCTTTTTTAAGCCCGACTTTTATTTCATGAATCAAGCGCAAAAAATCCCAGTAAAGATGATTATGTAAACTGACGGGTTCGTTGGCAAATCTGTGTATTTCCGTTATTTCAATTTTTTTATTTTCAAATTTTCCAAGCATCAAGCGGCCGCCGGACGCACCAAAATCCAATGCTAAACAATTCACAATATACCTCCCAACAATTCAAAATAAAATTTCAGGAATGGTAATACTATTACCATCCCCGAAAAATTATAACTACACTGACGAACGATTAGATTTTCACACCCATTCCGTGCGGTTAGGTAGAGAATGGGTGTGAACTTTGTTTTCGTTCGTCAGTATTTTAGAGTTCTGCGCTTTTAATCGCATAGAACTATTTTACAACACCTTTTTTCAATATGAGATTAGCATAAAGTGCTTTTTCGGAAGTTGCAATAATCGCATAAGCTTTTTTCGCTCGGTCATAAAATTCAAAACGGTCAATATATTCAATCTCAGCCGGTTCTGTGGAATTAATAATTTCTTTAAATTTATCCCAGATAACAGGAACGGTTTTATCACCTTCAACTACTTTCATTAAAGCAACAGGTGCAGGAACGTAAGTATCAAGCGGAAATAATTTTAAAACAGCTTCCAAAATTACCGGAACATCATGTCCGTCCAATCTAATCAATTTGTTCGCAAGCGCCGCCGCCGGAAAATTACCGTCACCGATAACAATCTCGTCACCGTGTCCCATTTCCATAAGAATTTTCAGAAGCTCAGGCGATAAGATATCAGGAATATTTTTTAGCATAAATATTTCCTCCTAGCCGAACAAAGGTCCAAAATTTTTGCAAGCACGATAATCTGCGCTTTCTAAATCTTGTGTACCAAAAGCGCCCCAAACATGCGGACGGAAAACTTTATCGTTTGGAACATTATGCATAGCAACAGGAATTCTGAGCATAGAAGCAAGCGTGATTAAATCTGCGCCGATATGACCATAGCAGAATGCGCCGTGATTCGCGCCCCAATTAGCCATTACGGAATAAACATCTTTAAAAGCGCCTTCGCCTGTAATATTCGGTGCAAACCAAGTACAAGGCCAAGTTCCGTCGGTTCTGTCCCATAATTTAAGAGAAACTTTTTCAGGAAGCTCGCAGGTATATCCTTCTGCAATTTGTAAAACAGGGCCAAGTCCGTCGATAAGATTTATGCGCGCCATAGTCACAGGCATTTCCGCACGGGTTTCGAATCTCGAAGAAAATCCGCCGCCCCTAAAATATTCATTATTTGCCGGACACCAAGTAGTTGCTTCCAAAGTAGCTTTAACATCATTATCATTAATATCCCAATATTTTTTAAATACAGGATTTCCTTTTTCGTCTTTCATTTGAGCGGCACCGTCCAAAGCGGCTGCACCCGAATTTATTAAATGAATAAAACCATTTTCAGCTTTTCCGGTCGGTTTCCAGCCGGTAACTCGTTTTACGGATTCACCGCTCCAGAATGTACGAACGTCCGCAAAAACAGAAGCTGTCTGAGATAATAAATGCTCAAAAAGCATTGCCAAGCCATTGAGATTATCATTTTCGGTAGCAAATACAAAGGCCTCACGCACGCCGTTCCAGTCAAAGCTTGTATTTAAAATAGATTCGGAAAAGTCAGCGTTCGGAGAATGGTCTGTCCAGTTTCTTTGTCCTTGAAAGCCTGCGGCAATAGCATTTCTTCCCATAGCTTCTTCTTCAAATCCCATTTCGGCAAGCTTAGGATTTCCAATCATCAAATCTCTGAAAATCAGAGTCATTTTTACACAATATTCCCAGTCTTTAGCTTTTTGCTTATCAGTTGATTTTTCTTTATTTTTATCGATACCTTCAACACAATTTTCTTTTGTCCATTTTAAAGCTTTTTTATATTCATCTTTATCATAAATTCCCCGCTCGATGCGTCTGGTAATTTCGCTCATATCGCACCATTCGGCTCGCATTCCCAAATATTTCTGGTATAAGCTTGGCTCTAAGAAAGAACCCATAATTCCCATACTTACGCCGCCGATGCTCAAATAAGATTTACCCTTCATAGTACCGACAGCTATAGCCGCTTTTGCGAATCCAAGAATTTTTTCTTTTACATCATCAGGAATTTCTTTTGCGTCCATATCCTGAACTTCACGTCCATAAATAGAAAACGCAGGCAATCCTCTTTGGGCGTGCGCCGCCATAACCGCCGCAAGATACACAGCTCCCGGGCGTTCAGTTCCGTTAAATCCCCAAACAGCCTTTGGCATAAGCGGGTCTAAATCCATTGTTTCTGTGCCATAACACCAGCATGGAGTTACGGTTAATGTAGCACAAACATTTTGTGTGCTGAAATAATCGGCACAGCGAGCCGCTTCCGCAACTCCGCCGATAGTAGTTTCGGCAATTACGCATTCAACCGGCTCTCCCGAAGCATGACGTAAATTTTCAGTTATAAAATTTGCCGCTAATTTCGCTAAACCCATAGTTTGAGCTTCCAGTGATTCCCTAACACCTTTTCTGCGTCCGTCGATAGCCGGACGGATTCCTATTTTCGGCAAAGTTCCAATTAATGAGTTTTTCATTTTTCTATCTCCTTATTGATTTTATTATTCATTTGCCCGTTTATAAGCCTATATTCTCTTGGGCTGTAATTCATTTCTTTTTTAAAAAAACGCGAAAAATAAAATTCATCTGTAAAACCAAGCTCGTAAGAGATTTCTTTTATAGTCTTTTTTGTAAGCAAAAGCATTATGCTTGCTTTAGAAAGAATTTGTGAATGAATATATTGAGTTATTGTGATTCCTGTATCTTGTTTATACTCTCGGTTAAGCCTGTAAAGCGGAATATGTAAATGATCCGCAACCATCTGGGCATTAAACTTGGTATGTAAAGATTTTTCTATAAAAGCGTGCATCTCTTGATATTTGGTTGCTATTTTTATTTTTAAAGTAATATCTTTAATATAAGTATCTATAAATCTTGAAAGTGAATAAGTTATAACGGAGCGAAGCCGCAGAACTCCCGAAAAATCCTGACACATAAAACCCTGCGAAAGCTCTTTTAAAATCCAAGGCTCCATTTTCAAATCAAAGCAATTATTGCAATTCTCAAAAATATCATAATCGTAAATATTTACACGCACGTGAAAAAAATATTTATTAATTTTAGATTTTGTACGTAAATTCACCATTGTGTTCGGAGTTATCAAATACATTTTTCCGGGTACTAAATCGGTTCGTTTTGTATCTTCTTCAATCCAGCCGCTATTTTCTTCCATAAAATAAATTCTGGAATACGGCGACGAAATCCCAAATTGATTCCAACGTTCGTCACCATTAAAATAGCCGTGATCTAAAATCTGAACATTAAGTATATTTATATACTGTGAAAAAATTTCGCTACGAATTATTCCATTGGGATCGGTAAAAAAATTTCCATGAGGTAAATTCATAATTATTAACTCCTTGCTTAAATACAAGTTTTAGAATCAATTCAGAAAATCCGCCGTTTAGCAAGAATTTGCCGATTTTCCAAATATACTAATAATTATTGTACCACATGAAAAGAAAATTTTAAAATAAGCATATTTATTAAAGGCTGCTGCAAACACAATTGCAACAGCCAAAAAAATTAAATATTAATCGTAAAGAAGAGGTTTCAATTCTTCACTGTCTACATTAGTTTTATCATACCATTTGAAACCGGTGTCAACGAATTTTTCAACTGTTTCGCCTTTGTAAGCTTTAAGAGCAGTTTCAACAGCTAAATATCCCATACCAACAGGGTCTTGAGAAATTGCGCCATAAATTTCGCCGGAGCGAACTGCATCTTTAAGAGTTTTAGAAGAGTCAAAGCCAATCAAAGTAATTTTGCCGATCATTCCAGCTTCTTTAACGCCGTTATACGCACCAACAGCCGAACCTTCATTTGTTCCGAAAATACCAACAAGGTCAGGGTTTTGAGCTATAAGAGTTTTTGCGATATCAGCAGATTTTTGATGGTCGCCGTCGCCTACTTGCATAGCTACGATTTCAATATCAGGATATTTGCTTGTGATTTGGTCTTTAAAACCATCTCTACGGTCGATACCTGTTGCAGATGTATCAGAGTGGCAAACGATAGCAATTTTGCCTTTTCCGCCGATAGCTTCAGCCATTTTGTCTGCCGCTGCTGCTGCCGCATTACGAGAGTCTGTTGCAACTGTAGCAACAGGAATATCAGAATCAACGCCGGAGTCAAAACCAACTACAGGAATATTATTGTCTTTACATTGTTGAAGAAGGTTTGTAGCCGCTTTAGTATCAAGAGCCGCGAAACAAATAGCTTGAGGATTTTTACCTAATTCTGTTGTAAGCATGTCGATTTGCTTTTGAACTTCAGTTTCCGATTCAGGACCAACAAAGTTGATTTTTACGCCAAATTCTTTGCTGGCATTTTCTGCACCAAGTTTAACTGCCTGCCAGAATTGGTGCTGAAACCCTTTGGACACAAGTGGGATGTAGATTTCTTCAGGTGCAGCAGATTCTGCCGCTTTAGATTCCGGCGCAGAAGATTCCGCTGCCGCAGATGTAGCAGGTGCAGAAGATTCCGCAGGCGGATTTGATGCACAAGCTGTCAATGCACCAAAAGAAATTATTAGTGACATACCAATTGCTAAAAACTTTTTCATTTAAAAGCCTCCTTATTTTTTTAAGAAATGTTTGCTTAAATAAAATATATTGAAACGCAGTTACGCATTTTTTCTTCTGCGTGCAATATCAACCAATACAGCAAAAAGAACAATTATTCCCGTAAAAACAAACTGCCATTCCTGCGGCACATTGTTCATACGAAGTCCGTTAAGCAAAACATTCATTAAGAGTGTTCCGATAACAGTTCCTAAAATACTGCCTTCACCGCCGTTTAATGATGTTCCGCCGATAACAACAGCCGCAATAGCGTTAAGCTCATCACCCGGGCCCTGCTGCGGCTGAACCGAAGTAAGCCTTGACGCAACTAAGATTCCGGCGATTGCGCAAACAAAACCGCAAAATGTATAAATTGCAACTTTCCAATTTGAAGTATTAACACCGGATAACCGGGTAGCTTCTTCATTAGAGCCGATAGCAAAAGTATAACGCCCGAAAGTTGTTTTGTTTAATAAAAAACTGGCAATAATAGCTATGATAAAGAAAATAAGTACGAAGTTTGGAAAAGCAACGCCATAGAATTTTGGAAAAATTGTACCCAAAGCAAAATTTGTAAATCCGCTTTGTGTAGCGGCATCAAAATAAATCGGACGCACGCCGGAAATTACGAGCGATAATCCTCTGGCAACCATCATTATGCCTAACGAGGCAATGAACGGAGGCAATTTAAATTTAGAAGCCAAAAAACCTGTTGTGCATCCGCAAAGCGCACCTGCCAATAATCCCATTATAACCGAAATAAACATCGGCATATGTAGCACTTGCAAAGCAGTACCAAAAATAACCGCTGAGAAAGTCGGAATAACACCGATAGAAAGGTCGATTCCGCTTGTAATTATTATAAAAGTAACTCCAACCGCAACTATTCCCATAGACGCACTGGATAAAAGAATAGTTATAACATTTGGTGCGGTGAAGAAATTTGGCGACATAATTGAAAACATAATAAATATTACTACTAAACCTGCAAACGCAAGAATTTTTTGCATAGCTCCGCCTTTAGCGAGTGATTGGACATTCATATTATTGCTCCTCTCCGGAAGTATTTATTTGATTTTCTATTATTCCCTCACGCATTGTTGCAAAGGTCATAATATTTTCTTGGTCAGCGACTTCAGATAAAACTTCTCCGGTTATACGCCCTTCACACATTACGTATACCCTATGGCTAAGCCTAATTACTTCAGGTAATTCGGAAGAAATAACAATTATCGAACGGCCGCTTGCCGCGAGTTCTGCAATAAGTTTATAAATCTCTGATTTTGCGCCAACATCAATCCCTCTGGTAGGCTCATCAAAAATCAAAATATCACAATTACGAATCAACCATTTTCCGATAATAACTTTTTGCTGGTTGCCGCCGGAAAGGTTTTTTACTTTTTGCGCCAGAGATGGTGTTTTTGTATCCATTTTTTTAACCATTTCATCTGCGGATTTATTACATTCTTTTTCTTTGACAACGCCGATAGGTGTAGAGAATTTATCAAAAGACGCAAGGACGGAATTCGTAACAACGTCCAGTCCTAGTGCCAAACCGAATTTCTTTCTGTCTTCCGAAAGATAGCCGATTCCGTTTGCAACAGCATCTCTCGGCGTACTGATTTTTACTTTCTGCCCTTTTACAAAAATTTCGCCGCTTTCCAATTTGTCGGCACCGAAAATAACTCTTGCGGTTTCGGTTCGTCCGGCACCCATCAGCCCCGCAAACCCCAAAACTTCGCCTTTCTTTAATTTAAAGCTTACATCTCTAACCATTTTTCCGCGGTTAAGATTTTTTACTTCCAAAACGACTTCGTCAGAACGTTTAAAACCTTCCGGTTTCAGATTTCCTTTAAGCTCCCGGCCGATCATCATTTTAATAATTTCGTTTATATTCGTTTCATTTGCATTAACCGTTTTTATGTACTGACCGTCACGCATGACGGTAATCCTGTCGGCAATGCGCATAATTTCGTCCATACGGTGTGATATATATACAATACCAACATTTTTCTTTTTAAGATAATCAATAATCTCAAAAAGTTTTTCGATTTCCGAAGTTGTCAATGAAGCCGTAGGTTCATCCATTATCAAAACCTCAGAATTATAAGAAATACTTTTTACTATTTCAACCATCTGTTCTTTGGCAACAGAAAGATTCGAGACTTTATCCATCGGAGAAATATCGACTTTCAGCATACTTAGCAAAGCCTGCGCCTGCAAATTCATGCGTTTTTCGTCAATCATCAATCCCATTTTATCTTTAAACTCACGTCCGATAAAAATATTTTGAGCCACAGTCAAATGCTGACACATATTAAGTTCTTGGTGAATTATTGAGATTCCCAATTCCTGAGCATGTTTCGGTCCTGTTATATTAACAGGATTGCCTTTGACTTCAATCAAACCGGAGTCCTTTGTGTATACGCCCGTTAAAATTTTCATAAGAGTTGATTTTCCGGCACCGTTCTCGCCCATGAGAGCATGCACCTCGCCCGGTCTTAAATCAAACTGGCAATCCGACAAAGCGTGTACGCCGGGAAAAGATTTCTCAATATGTTCCATTCTAACAAGCAGTTCATTTTGAGCCATATAAATAGCCACCCCATTTGCTAATACAAAATATCGATAGAGTTATTTTACTTTTTTTTCAGTAAAAGTTAAATGCATAATCACTAATTAAACATGGACTTTTTTTACAGAGTTGATAAAAACTCATAATTTTTAGTTTAAATATTAAGGATTATTGTTTAAATATTTATATGAATATATATTTTTTTATAATACAAAAAAATATTCAACATTTGCTTAATAAAAATAATCTATCCTTTTGTATAAATATAAATTTGCTTTTTGTATATTTTATTTTAAATAGTTTATAAAATACTTAATCTTGTCCTGCAAGCTCATATTTAAATTTATAAAAGAGTTTTTAATATCATCCGTCGCGGCGCGTTCATGCCCAATCAATGCCCAAGCCGAATCCGTCAGATTCGCAAAAAGCGGGTCACGCATTGCTAAGCAAACAAAACTCTGTCTTGGAGAATTTATATCTTCGCCGCTAATTTCAAACATCTGATATTTTTCACAAAGCGCACGTAAACGCTTCAATTGGTCAATTGTATTTCTGGTCGGCATATACGAAACCGCTTGAATCCCTATCTCATGCAGAACATCAAAAAGTTTGTCCAAATATGAATCTTCAAAAAGCTGAGCTTTTTTATCGCCAGTAACCGAATCTTTTATATCTCCCAAATACGGATAAGTTGCAATAATTCCATGCGAATGTACAAATTTAACAACGTCTCTGATATCCGGACATTCTTCAATATTTGCAGGCAAATAAAATTCCGAAACAAAAAAAGCTTTCAAAAATCCCAACAAATCATATTCGAAAAAAAGGTTGTCCTTATCGAGCATTTGAGCTTTAAATTTATCATTAAGCTCAACTCGTTTTTGCAGAACCTCGAATAATTCTTTCTCTCTGCCATAAAGCTTTATCAATTTCTTAGCCAAGGCAAACAATAAATGTCTTTCGGTCACAGAGCCGCCTTTTTGCGAAAGCGGAAGAATCTCATTTTCATAATCCAGTTTTATATCAAAAATTTCCGAAAGTCGGTCACACATTTTGCGGTTTCTTAAGCCTCTGGCCTTATTTATGGGTTTTAAAAATTCGGAAACCGTATTAATTTTTGTGTGCGGTATTCCGTGGAATGTTATATAGGATACACCGTTTTGGTCGGGATTATTCGTGCGCACATCCCCAAGCGCCGTAGCGGAATGAGTTACACGAAGCTCAAAACCGATCGTTGTCGGCATTTCCAAGATTTTACCGGCTTCAATAAATTCCTCGACACCGGCAACCGAATCATGATCCACAATTCCGGCTGTCAAAAGCCCTGCCCGATACGATTCCCAAACGGCTCTTGCCGGCGAATACGGCGAAAACGAATAAATCGTGTGGATATGATTATTAATATCTATACCTTTTGCCGGTTTTTCAATTTTTCCCGAATCGATTTCGGATTTTAAATATTTAAGTGCGGCAAGCCGCTCTTCTTTCGTATTTGCATTTAGTGCGCTAATTTTTTCTGAATACATAAATATCACCTGTTTCACGAATTTAAAAGCGGTTTGATTTTTAAGAGTGCAAATTTTCCGACATGTAAATTAAAAAAATCAAACCGCTTTGAGTATAAAACTAATTCAGCATATTTTGTCCGCCCGTTACCGGAATAGCCTGTCCTGTTTCGTATTGCTGTTCGCAGCAATATAAAATAGCACGTGTTACATCAACAGGGTAACATCCTCTGTTCATCGGAACTTTAGCTTCATAAAATTTCTGAACATCTTCAATAGTTTTAGCGCCCGGAACTTTGCCCGCATTTAAATATTGAACGAAAAGTCCTTTTTCGGGGTCTTGCCAAAGCGGACCTTCAAAAAAATTACCGGGACAGATTGCATTTACTTTTATATTATATTCCACAAGTTCTTTAGCAAAACTTTGCACAAGCCCTATTCCGCCGAATTTTCCGCCTGCGTATGCAAAATTTTTGTTAGAGCCTTCAAGTCCGGATTTCGAATTAATCTGAACGATATCAGCGAACGATTTCGGGTTCAGTTTATTTTGAATTTTCATTATTCTTGAAGCGTATTTTGTGCAAATAAAAAACGCTGTATAATTCACTTTAGTAACAAGTTCAAAGCTCTTTAATGATAAATCCTCAATCGAACCCGAAATCAAAATCCCGGCATTGGAAACAAAAATATCCAAACCACCGAAGGATCTCACAACAAAATCAATCATTTCTGAAACTGATTCTTCGCTTGCAACATCGCATTTATATGCAATTGCAGTATTTTCGCCGTATTCACGATTAATGCGGTCAGCGTTCTTCTGAGCCAAATCGAGATTCAAATCCGCATAAACCATAAAACAGCCATGCTTCAAAAGCTCATCCGCAATTCCTTCTCCAAAGCCTTGCGCACTTCCTGTAACAATTGCAATTTTGCCGCCGAGTCTGCCCTCACGGCTCTTCGCAATTTCAAAATCGCCTAATTCCGGTATATTGAAGTTTCCCGATATATCCTCCGGTAAAGATTTATAAAATTCCTCAACCGTCGTATCTACCGTATTTTCGGGAGAATTACCGCGGTATGTAACCCGCGGCATTGTTTTATATAATTTTTGTCTTATCGCTATCGATGCCTCTATTATGTTCACAAAAACACCTCTTTAATTAATCTGTTTCGCATTAGCCAGCAAATATTTTTCACATTCGGCTGACCAAAGTCCTTTGTTTTTTTCGGTCATTTCGGCTAATTTCGCAAAGACTTTATCGCTTTTGCCCAATTCTTTAAAATCTGCAATCGCTGCCAGCGGCATTGAAATCTGGTTATAAATTAATTTTTTGCCGCCCGGAATTTTCGGAAGATTCAAAGTTGTTTCGATAACTGAATCCAAACCGCCTATATGTGTAACCATCGACGACGGGTCAATAATTCCCTTCGACATTAAATCCAGTGATTCAAGCATATCATCAGTGTTTCCGCCGGAATTTCCCGAAACATGCGTCGCCATATAATGCGCATTGTAAAAATTGAATTTCGCCGAGAATTTCGAATCCGACGGTCCGGCGAAGAAATTCAGACAGCCGTCATAACCCAAAATTGCGTCGGCTTGTTCAACAACAGGCGCAACAGGCGCATAAACATATACATCGTCATAGCCTGTTCCGCCGGATAATTCCATTAAATGCGAAACAGCGTCGTCAAATTTACTTGTATTTACATAAATTAATTTTACTCCGTTTTCGGCAGCTTCTTCAGGTGAATAGAGCATTTTCGCCCTTTCGATTCTCGTTTCGTCAATGTCTGTTACAACTAAAAGCGATGGTTTGCGCTGATTGTGAATTGCATAATCAATCGCCCCGAGACCCATCGGCCCAACACCTGCTAAAAGTGCCATTTTCCCGCCGTTTACAATTCCCATTTCATGTACATACGAACCGGCTTTTGTATGGTAATTTACATGAAATCCGCCGACAATACAGCTCATCGGCTCTGCCAAAGAGCCGTGATAATACGCCTCTCCCGAATACGGAAGCAGACAGTCACGCTCCATAACAACCGCCGGAATAATTACATAAGTCGCATTACCGCCGATATATTTAAAACTGTATCCCGGCGCGGCGTGTACATTTGAAGGCTCGTTAATCGCCGGCTGAATCGAGAATTTATCTCCGGCTTTAAATTTACCCGTCCATTTTGCGCCGACCTCAATTAATTCACCGCAAAACTCATGCCCCAAAATAATCGGATTATTTTTTACATCATCAGGAACACGCTTATGTTCCTCGCCTTGTGAAGATGCTTTATATGATGACATACAAATCGAATCCGAAATTATTTTAGCCAAAATCTCATCTTCTTTAATCGGCGGAAGCTCGAATTCTTCCAGCCGCAAATCCATTTTCCCGTATAATCTAACAGCTTTTGTTTTCATTCTACGCACCTCCATATATCAAAATATTTATATTCCAAATTTTTCTCTGCGAACTTTCTCCAAAGTAGTGAAATTCATTTTGGATGTATAATTTTTCAAAGGTAATATTTTTTCATGTATAGCGTCTAAAATCCAAGATGCTTGAGGATAATAATAGGATTCAAGTTCCGGACAAGGGCAAATTACGTTTGGAGCAGAAACCACTACCGGCGGCGCATCCAAATAATCGAAAGCGAATTCCGTAATATTTCTGGCAATATCGTTTACATGAGCGCCACGTTCGCAAGCGTCGGAAACCAAAACTAAACGTCCTGTCTTTTTAACGGATTCAATCAATTTTTCATAATTAAACGGTACAAGTGACCTTGCGTCTATAACTTCTGCCGAAAGAGCATGTTCTTTTTGCAATAAATCAGCGGCTTCCAAAGCATTATATAAAGTTGCGCCGACAGAAAGAATAGTTACATCATTTCCCGCACGTTTAATATCAGGCTCGCCGATTTCTATTTCATAATAGCCTTCCGGTACGCCGCCCTCGTGGAACATTTCTCCGATATCATAAAGTTTTTGCGATTCGAAGAAAACAACAGGGTCAGAACCCGAAAGCGCCGCATTCATCAAACCTTTTGCATCATAAGGCGTTGCAGGGAAAACAACTTTCAAGCCCGGGATATGTGTAGTCAAAGAAGTCCAGTCTTGCGCGTGTTGTGCACCATATTTTGAGCCTACCGAAACTCTAAGCACCATTGGCACTTTCAAAACTCCGGCACTCATAGCCTGCCATTTTGCCATTTGGTTAAATACCTCGTCACCTGCTCTGCCCAAGAAATCGCAATACATTAATTCCGGAATCGCACGGCCGCCGCAAAGAGCATAACCAACAGAAGCGGCTACGATTGTGCCTTCGGAAATCGGAGAGTTGAAGAAACGGTGATACGGTATAGATTCTGTCAAGCCGCCGTATACGCCGAAAGCTCCGCCCCAGTCGCGGTTGTCTTCACCGAAAGCGATAAGAGTCGGGTCAGTATAAAATTTATCGATAATTGCTTCAAACAAAGCGTCACGAAGCGATAATTGTTTTATTTTCGAAACCGCTTTGCCGTCTTTATCAAACGCCGAACGGGATTTTGATTTTAATTTTTCCAAACGGCTGTTTTGCTCAATAGGAGCTAAAACATCAGGCTTGCGGTCTTCCATTTTTTCGATTTTTGTATTCGAAAACATAAAATTTCTGATTCCGTCAGGATTATTAAATAAATCAATTCTCGGAGAAATATTTTCGTCAATCGCAATACGCATGATTTTTGTAATACGCTCACGAATCGAGGATTCAATCGCTTCACATTCTTCAGCACTTGCGATATCATTCGAAATTAAATTTTGTTTAAATGTCGCTATAGCGTCAACTTTTTGCCATGCTTCGATTTCTTCTTTAGTTCTGTATGTTGATGCGTCTGTAGCGGAATGTCCTACAAAACGGTAAGTAACTGTATCCAAAAGCACAGGGCCTTTGCGTTCTTCGATAACGGCGCGCTTGCGTTTAAATGCGTCGATTACGGCAAACGGATTGTAACCGTCGATACGTTCGGAATGCATTTGGTCAGGGTTAATACCTGCGCCGACACGCGCAAGAATATCATAAGCCATGGTTTCGCCCGCAGTCTGACCGCCCATTCCGTAATGATTATTAAAGAAATTGAAAATCAAAGGAAGTCCGCCTTTATGAGCGTCGTCCCAAAGTTTTGTAAACTGATCCTGAGAAGCAAAGTTAAGAGCTTCCCAAACAGGTCCGCATCCAAGCGAAGCATCACCGATATTGCAAACAACCAAACCAGGTTTTTGATTAACACGTTTGAAAAGCGCCGCACCCGTGGCGATTCCTGCCGAACCGCCAACTATCGCATTGTTTGGATAGATTCCAAAAGGCGTAAAGAAAACATGCATGGAATTTCCTAAACCGCGTGTAAATCCGTTATCTCTTCCGAAAAGTTCAGCCATAAAACCATAAAGCAAAAAGTCTACAGCTAAATCTTTTACATTTCCGCTTTTATTTATTTTTTCAACAGGTGAGAGCGTAACGCCCCCTAAAAAAGATTTCATAATATCATAAAGCGATTTATCGTCTAATTTTTTGATTGCGGCATGACCTTTTGCAAGAACTTCGCCATGACTGCGGTGCGAACCGAAAATAATATCATCCATTGTCAGCGAATAAGCCATTCCGACAGCCGCCGCTTCTTGACCCGAATATAAATGAGCCGGTCCTGTATAAACATATTCAACGCCGTTATATTGTTTTGTTGTACGAACTTGATAAAGCATTGTTTCGAATTCTCGAATTACTTGCATATCATTAAAAATACCCAATAAATCTTCTTTCGAGTATCCTTCTTTCATTGATTGTTTGAATGATTTTTGATATTCGTTAAGCGGAATATCCTTAAATGTAAGTTTTCCTTTTGCACGTTTTTTCGCAGGATCTACGTATTGTGATTGTGGCATAATAATTTTCTCCTTTTAAACTATTTTGATGTTATAGTATTTTCAATTGTTATACTATTTTCACGCTTGAAGCATGCGTGAAACACTCCGCTGTGGAAAAATTTTTTCTACTTATTATCAAAATGAAAATAGTATTATATGTGAAATAAGGCTTCATGTATAATTTCACCAACCGTCGGATGCGGAAACACAACCTTTTTAAATTGTTTTACACTCATTTCGGTTGAAATCGCAACCGAAGCCGTCGAAATAATTTCTGATGAATAATTACCAATCATATGCAAGCCAACGATTTTTTCGCCTTCCAGAATAAGCTTGCAGATTCCTGTTGTTTCCGAATTCTCCGCCAAAAAGCGTCCGCTGTAAACCATAGGCAATTTTATTTCGTGAACATCCATTCCTTTTTGTTGAGCGGTTTCAAGAGTTTCGCCTATACTTGCAACCTCAGGATTCGTATAGATTACCGAAGGAATCGCATTGTATTCCATGCGGTCCTTTATTCCCAAAATCGTGTTAATCGCAACTTCCGATTCACGGTACGCCGTATGCGCAAGCATTGATTTTCCGTTTACATCACCTGTGGCAAAAATTCCGGGTATATTAGTTTTTTGAGTTTCGTCAGTTACAATAGCTCCTCTTTCCATCAAAATTCCTAATTTTTCGAATCCCATGTCTTTTGTGACAGCACGGCGGCCGATAGAAATCAAAGCTTTATCACAATTATACGATTCTTTTTTTCCGTCTTTTTCGTAATAAACAATTCCGTTTTCAAAGCCGCTAACTTTAGCACCCAGCTCAAATTTAACGCCTTTTTTTGTATATACTTTTTGCAGTAATTCAGAAATTTCCGTGTCTGTTTGACCGGCTATTTTATCAAGCATTTCGATGACAACGACTTCCGCACCTACCGAAGCCATAAAAGATGCCATTTCCAGACCGATTACGCCGCCGCCGACAATCGCAATTTTTTTAGGAGCTTCCGTCAAAGCCAAAATTTCGCGGTTAGTAATTGCGAAACCGCTCTCGACAGCGTCTTTGAGTCCGTCAATCGGAGGAATCATTGCTTCCGAGCCGCTGGCAATCAAAATATTTTTCGCCTCGTAAATTTTTCCGTCTGCTTCTACTTCAAATCCGTTTTCAGTTCTTCCGCTAATAAGAGCCTGCGCTTTAATAATTTCAACACCGGATTTTTTTAGAGTGGATTTTATTCCCGTAACGAGGTTTCGAACAATTCCGTCTTTGCGTTTAATTACGGCTGGATAATCAATTTCATAAGAAACACAGCTAACACCGTAAGCTTTAGATTTTGAATAATCAAAAACTTTCGCCGAATGAAGCAGAGCCTTTGAAGGTATACAACCTTCGTTCAAGCAAACCCCGCCCAAAGCACGTTTTTCAAATAGAGCGGTTTTCAGATTATTTTTAGAAGATATTTCAGCAGCGTGATAGCCCGCCGGACCGCCGCCGATTATAATTAAATCAAACATATTATCCCCCTTAAAGAGCTAAAAGTTTCGGAAAATTTTCTAAGTTCTTGCATAATTTTTGAAGGAATCTCGAAGCAGGTGCGCCGTCAATTGCACAATGGTCGTATGTCAAAGAAAGCGACATACAAGGATAAGGCACTATTGCGCCATTCTCCTCTTTGATTCTTGTAGTAATTGTGTTTACACCGAGGATTCCCGTTTGAGGTGCATTTATAATCGGTGTAAAATGTTCTATTCCATAAACGCCTAAATTAGAAACCGTGAAAGAGCCGCCCGACAATAAATCTGGCGAAATACTTCCGTTCCTGCAAGCTTCGGCAAGTTTTTTCAGTTCATTGGATATTTGCAAAAGTGATTTTTTAGAAGCATCAAATATTACAGGAACCATCAATCCACGTTCTGTATCTACTGCACAAGCTAAATTCACTTCGCTAAAGCAGCGCATTTTATCTTCCATCATCCAAGCGTTAAGCTCCGGAAATTCTTTTAAAGTACGTGTAACCGCAAATAAAATCATATCGGTTAAATTTATTCCGCATAATTCAGGGTCGGATTTCAAAAGCTCACGGTATTTTTTGATTTTAGATGCATCAAATGAAGATGTATGCGTAAGCTGTGCTGTTGTTGCCAAAGAATTCATCATATTTTTAGCGATAAGTTTACGCATATACGGAAGAGCCTTGTCCTCAAATGCCGCTGTCGGAACTTTTATTTCTTCCTGTACCGGTTTTGATTGGTTTGCAACAAGATTTTCATTTGATTTAACAGGCGGATTCTCAATCAATTGGCGAATATCACGCTCAATTATTCTGCCTTCCGCGCCAGTTGGATTTGCTTGATTTATATTAACTCCGGATTTTTCTGCTAAGTTTTTCGCACGCGGAGAAATTCTCAATTCACCATCATGTTTTGCTTCTGCCGATACCGGTGTTTTTTCTTCTACTTTAATTTCTTCTTTGATTTCTTCGATTTTCGCTTCCGGCTGAGGCTCTGACGCTTTTTCTCCGGATTCCGGCATATCGAATTTTTCGCCTTTTTCGCCGATTACGCAAACCGGAACTTTTATCAAAACTTCGTCGCCCTCTTCCGCCAACAACGCCAAAACTTCACCGGCGTATTCGGACTCGATATCAAATGCGGCTTTGCCTGTCTCGATAGAAAAAATCACATCGCCCACATTCACATTATCGCCTTTTTTCACTTTCCAAACTTGCAAAATTGCACTTTCCTCAGATATTCCCATCTGCGGCATCAAAACAAAATTTGCCATTTTGTATCCTCCTTATTGAATTATATTTACTCCTTGGCTTTCAAAAAGTTCTTTATACTCTTTGCTGAGGCCTTTGTCTGTTATCAAATAATTTATATCGCTCGGCATTGAAAAAGTATACGGCATGTTTTTGCCGATTTTTGAGCTATCCATCAATAAAATACGGTTTGTGGATTTTGCGATTACCATTTTTTTTATTTCGCATTCAAAATAATCACCGGTAGTGAAACCGCCTTCTTTTGAGAAACCGGAAGTCGCAATAAAAGCAATGTCTATATTTAAAGATTTGATAAGCTCCGTACTTCCGTAGCCCGAGCAACATAGAGTTTTGCGGTTTAGATTTCCTCCTGCCAAAAGCACCGAACAAGAATTTTTGCTTGTTGCAATATGTAACGCAACGTTCGGCGCAGTCGTCAAAATTGTGTAATTTTTATCCGGCAGAACCGATGTCAAAGCCATCGCCGTAGTTCCGGCATCAATGAAAATTGAACGCCCTTCCTCGATAAATTTTACAGCCAAATTTGCTATTCTTTCTTTTAATGCAATATTTTCAGATTCTCTAATCGAATAAAGGGGCTCGAGAGGGCCTTGAAATTGTTTTGTTGTGCGCGCGCCGCCATGCGTGCGGATTATTGCGCCAATCTCGTCAAGATATTTTAAGTCGCGTCTTATTGTCATTTCGGATTTATCGCTGAATTCAGCAAAAAGTTCATATATACTGACTTCTCCCTTAGAGTCAATAAAATGCTTCATCAATTCCCTTCGTTCCATCATAAAAATCACTTCCTTTAAGCAATTATAATTAAATTGTTTGAAACAATCAATAGCAAGTGATAAATGAACATTAGATGTTTGAATCAAACAATGTGTGTGAAAAATTTAACTAATACTATTTTCATTTAGATTAAGTAGAAAAAAATTTTTCACAGCGGAGCATTTCGCGCAATGTTTCTAGCGCGAAATGAAATATTTTTTTATATCCTTTATATTGAAAATAGTATAAGAGCTGAATTTAAAAAAGGCTCTGGACTTCAAAATTAAATTTGAAATGTCAGAGCTTTTTATAGTTTTTTCATTCTTCTTTACTTCTTCTTTTTCTGTCTTTTTCAATCAAAGTATATAATTTTTCCACAGCCTCGTCCAAACCGCCGACCTTATTTATTATTTTAGCTTTTACAGCTTCTTCTCCGATTAAAATCGTCCCGATATCCAAAGCAAGCTTGGTTGAATCCAACATAAGAGATTTTAATTCCGAGCGGGAAATTTTAGAATTATCGATTATAAAATCCAAAACCCGGTCTTGAATTTTCGTGAGATAATCAAAAGTCTGCGGCGCGCCTATAACGGTTCCGTTCACACGTACAGGATGTATTGTCATTGTAGCCGTCGGCGCAATAAAAGAATAATCCGCCGAAACAGCAAGCGGCACCCCGATAGAATGTCCGCCGCCGATAACCAGACTGACCGTCGGTTTTCCGATATGCGCAATAAGTTCCGATATCGCCAAACCGGCTTCGACATCGCCGCCGACAGTATTCAAAATAACCAAAAGTCCGTCCACATCTGCATCTTGTGACACCCCGATTAGAAGCGGAATAACATGTTCGTATTTTGTAGTTTTTGTTTGGGGCGACAAAACCGTGTGTCCCTCGATTTGACCGATAATCGGCAAAAATTGAATATTCCCTCTTGGATTCTCTGTTGTTTTCGAAATTTCGATTACTCCAAGTTCCTTAATATTTTCCTTTGATTCGGAAATATTTTCATCATTACAATTAT
The DNA here is from genome assembly GCA_031551135.1 of Eubacteriales bacterium. Lineage (GTDB taxonomy): Bacteria > Bacillota > Clostridia > Lachnospirales > JAITVM01 > JAITVM01. Next base: position 98,930 of record JAVBOA010000006.1, read on the forward strand.
TAATAAATTTATTTTTGTCCATAGCAATCTCCAAAATAAGTTGTGAAATAATGAAAGTTATACTATTTTCATTTTTCTATCCTTTATATTGAAAATAGTATTAGATGCGAAAAAAACGTTTATCAAAAATTTATCTATATTCTCCTCAGTATATTAATGCTAATAATATCCATTTATCGATTTTATTATACTAATTATTTTATAATTCGATTATTTTTTTCAGTTTTTGTGATTTAAGATATTTTGTAGAATAAAATACCCAATTCAAGACAAAAGAAATGAAAAAATATACTTTCATTCGAAAACGGATCCATTGAAAAAAACAAAAATTAATGCTCTATTTTACAGAAATATAAAAAATAAAATAGGATTTTAGCGAAAATTAGTGTCAATAAATCGTAGTAGAAAATGCCTTTTTGCTTATTGAAATCTGATTAATAATCTGATAGACTCTAGATAAGAAAATATCGTACAAAAAATTTCAATAATCTTTAAAAAATGTCATCTGCTTTTGTATATAATATTTCATAAAATTACAAAAGAGCCTATAAATACTGAGAATTACTGAAGACTGATCTAGTATTTATGATGCCGGGTATTTCATTTGCTCTATTATTGTGCATTTTTTAGTGCTCTATTAGTTTGCGATTTTTATCTAAATTGTATGCAAAAATATATATAAATCATTAGCTGAAGAACGAAATTACATCCGTTCCTCCCAATCTGCCTAAAATTGCGGAGAGAATGCGAAAATCTTATCGTTCGTCAGTATATTTACCTATAATATCATTGATCGGATTAAAAAAATGAACGGGGATTTACTTTAAATCGTGACATTTTATTACTTTTCCTTTACCAGACTTGCCACAAAAAAAATTAAGGTTCTCGGGAGGTTTTAATCTTGAATAAAATTGCGAAGGATGGGAAATTAGAAATAAAAAAATCATTATTGCTTATTCAAGACGCGTTGACTGATACTAAGGATTTTGTTCGTGTTTTTTTGCAAAATATCTATTTAGACTCAAACAAAGTTCAAATCAATTATGACGAACGCCTAAATGCTGTGCTTGAAAATGTAAACAACGCTAATAATGAATTATTATTATCTATGGAACATCATGTGAACAAATAAAATTCAATACGGGACTTTGCTTAATTTTCGGAAATTATTACAGCAAAGTTCCACTTCGCTTATTTAAATTAATTTTAATATCTTCACTTTTATATCTGTAATGAATTACGAATTTTTTTCGTTAGATTTTTAAAAAATCTTTTTTCGATCAAAGTATATTTCATAAAATATAAGGAAGTGTTTGAATTATGGAGCAAATAGACAGAATGATTCAAGAATATGTACCTGGAAAACAAATAACATTGGCACATATTATATCCAATCCCGAACCTGAGCTTTGCAAAAAATTGGGTTTGAAAGAAGAACAGCGAAACTCACTGGCAATCTTAACCATCACACCAAGCGAAGCTTCTATTATAGCCGCTGATGTAGCAAAAAAATCCGCTAATGTTAATATTGTTTTCGTTGACAGATTCAGCGGTTCATTAATGATTATGGGAGATATGTCCAGCTGCGAAAGTGCCACAAAAGAGATAATCTCTTTTATTTGCGACAATATGGGATTTGCAAAACCAAAAATAACGAGGTCATAAAATGAAAAAAATTATGATGGTCGGAACCCAAGGCTCCGGAAAAACTACTTTGCTCCAAGCTTTAAAAGGCGAAGAGCTGATTTACAGAAAAACTTTGGATTTGGTTTTTGACGGCAATTTTATTGATACTCCGGGCGAATATTTTGATAACAAATTTTTCAAAAATTCTTTGTTGGTAACCTCTTCCGACGCGGACATTGTGCTTTTTGTGCAGGCTTCTGATGATCCGGATACGATGTTTCAGCCCCTTTTATCTACGATGTTTAACGCTGAAGTTATCGGCGTTGTTACAAAGACTGATTTATTTGAAAAAGATGTAAAGCGCGCCGAGCAAATTTTGGAATTTGCAGGATGCAGAAAAATCTTTCTGACTTCATCGATAGATAAATCAGGGATTATTGAATTATTGGATTATATTGCCGGTGAATAAGGTTTTGGATTAGAATTTCAACATCAACGATTTTTTAAATTGTAAAATCGCATTTTTATAACAATGAACGAAAAAAATTCGCACTCATTCCTTCTAAGCTACAAAAAATCTCGGAAAGACTGTGAAAATCTATTCGTTCTTCAAGTCTGTAAATAAATCATGGGGGGATTTTTATATGCGTAAAAATTATTGGAATCCAACTGATTATGTCACAAAACATTCCTTTGTTTACGAATATGGAAATGATTTGATATCTCTATTGAAGCCGAAAAAAACCGATGTGATTTTAGATTTAGGCTGCGGTACGGGCAATTTTACTCAATATATATCTCAGTATGTTTCAAAAATTATCGGTATCGACTCTTCTTTAGAAATGCTTGAAAAAGCAAAAGAGCAATTCCAGGACATTCCTTTTATTAACAAAGATGCCACAAATTTAGGATATTTTGAAAAATTTGATGCTGTTGTCTCAAATGCCGTTTTGCATTGGATTAACGAAAAAGAACAACTTACGGTGGCCAAAAATGTATTAAATGCCCTTATTCCCGGCGGCCGTTTTGTTGCCGAGTTTGGCGGATTTCGAAATTGCGATAAAATATTTAAGGCATTTGAACGAGCTTTAGTGAAATGCGGAATCGAAAAATCCGGAGAGTTTTATTTTCCAACCATTTCTCAATATGGAGCTATATTAGAAAATGCCGGATTTGACTTTAAATACGCAGCTTTATTTGAGCGCAAAACAAAATTATCAGATGCCCAAAATGGTTTGGCAAATTGGCTGAAAATGTTTACATTGCCGCAATACCAATATCTTAGCGATAATATAAAAGAATCTTTGATTCGAGAAACCGAAAATTCCTTGAAAGAAACGGAATTATTCATTGATAATGAATGGTACGCAGATTATGTCAGAATAAGAATCTGTGCTTACAAGCCAAAAGGCGCTGCTGAATAAAATCAGCGCGCCTTTTTCTACTTTTTATTGATTTTTGGTTTTTCAATTTCTTCGCCAAAAGTATCTACAGAAACTTTTTTAATTTTTTGAGGATTAAGCGGTTTATCTTGAAAATCTGTTTTTTCGTTTGCTATTCTATCTACAAATTCCATTCCTTCAACCACTTGCCCGAAAGCGGCGTATTGCCCGTCAAGATGAGGCGCATTTTGATGCATTATAAAAAACTGACTTCCGGCCGAATTCGGATAATTGGTGCGCGCCATAGAGATCACGCCCGGAGTGTGCTGTAAAGGATTATCGAATCCATTAGAACTGAATTCACCGTCGATTGTGTAGCCCGGTCCGCCGGTTCCGCTTCCTTCCGGACATCCGCCCTGAATCATAAAATTTTTAATTACACGATGAAATATTTTTTCATCATAAAAACCATCATTTGCGAGACTTACAAAATTGCTCACCGTGTTCGGAGCCAATTCTTTGTAAAGTTCGATTTTTATAAAATTACCGTCTTCTAATTCAATAGTACAAATAGGATTTGCCATTATTTGTCTCCTTTATATCGATTTTTTATATTAATACCATTTTCATTTTGTTATGTCACATGATGTATTCTTTGTCTAACCACTTCATATAGTAAAATTCCGCTGGCAATCGAAGCATTTAGAGATTCTGCCCTGCCAATCATAGGTATTTTTAAAAATAAATCCGCCCTTTCGGATATATTCTGTGAAAGCCCATTACCCTCGTTGCCGATAATAATAGCTAGATTCCCTGTTAAATCAATCTCATAAGGAAATTTTTTTCCTTTTAAATGCGCCGCATAGATTTTAATTCCGTTATCCTTTAAATAAGATAAAACGCTTTCAAGCTCGACATTTTCTATTATCGGAAGATGAAAAATAGAACCTGCTGTTGAGCGAATTACTTTTGAATTATAAATATCTACACAATTTTTTGAAAGAAAAACCGCTTCCACTCCGGCGGCATCTGCCGTGCGAATAAGAGTGCCGAGATTGCCGGGGTCTTGAATATTCTCAGCAATTAAGAAAAAGGAATTATCAATTGAAAGATTTTCAAGCGTATAAGATTTTTTTTCTACAACAGCCAAAATTCCCTGCGGAGTGATTGTATCCGATATTTCTTTAAAAATATTGTCCGACACAACATAATGATCTGCCTTAAAATCATCAATCTCATTTTTCAGCGCAAAAGTCTGCGAAAAAACATAGTATTTACATATAAAATCATCTGTAATTTCCTGAACAAATCTTATTCCTTCCACAATAAAAAGATTCAGCTCATCTCTGCCCTTTTTTGTATGCAAATATTTTATTTGTTTAACGATTTTATTATCCTTGCTTAGAATTACCATTATAACACCCTTGTTTTAACTATTTCCATTCTAAAGGATGGAAAAAAATATTTCCGATTATGATATGTAGTTTTTCGAAAATTTATTTTAATCGGACAATATATAGTATAACATTTTCTAGAATAATTTCAAAAGTTTTAGAGCGAAATTTTACGATAATTTTTTTATTTTTCCGGCAGATATTTTGACAAGTGATAAATTGTAGCGAAATGATTTTTTTTGTGATAAAATTTATATAATTTTTTTAGAAATGCAGGTGGAATTATGAGCTCGAATTTTGGTAAATACTTTAAAATTTCGACATGGGGAGAAAGTCATGGCGCAGGAATCGGCGTTGTTGTTGACGGCTGCCCAGCCGGACTTGAAATCCGCGAAAGTGATATCCAGGAATTATTGGACAGGCGAAAACCCGGACAAAATAAATTTACGACAAAGCGTAATGAGGAAGACAAAATCAATATCCTATCGGGAGTTTTCGAAAATTTTTCGATTGGCTCGCCGATTTCGATGTTGATTTACAATACAGATAAAAAATCCAAAGATTACGGAAATATTAAAGATGTTTACAGACCCGGACACGCTGATTTTACATTCGATAAAAAATACGGCTTTAGGGATTACCGCGGCGGCGGACGTTCATCCGGACGTGAAACCGCAGCACGAGTAGCCGCCGGAGCTATCGCAAAAAAAATATTATCCGAATTAAATATAAATGTTTTTGCTTACACACATTCGATAAAAAATATAGAAGTTTCCGATTTTGACAAAGAAGAAATTTTCCGAAATCCATTATATATGCCCGATAAAAAGTCGGCGGAAAAAGCAATGGAGTTAATCGAAAAAGCTTCTAAGGCCGGTGACTCCCTCGGCGGAATTGTTGAATGCAAAGTTCAAAATCTGCCTGCCGGAATCGGCGAACCGGTTTTCGATAAATTGGACGCAAACTTAGCCAAAGCTATCTTTTCTATCGGCGCAGTCAAGGGTTTTGAAATCGGGCGCGGATTTGAATCCGCCAAAATTTTCGGCTCTGAAAATAACGATAATTTCTATTATACAGATTCCGTTCTGAAAAAAAACACGAATAATTCCGGTGGGATTTTGGGAGGAATTTCTGATGGCTTTGATGTAATAATGCGGGCGGCTTTCAAACCTACTCCTTCAATTTATACGGAGCAGGATTCGATTAATTCCCACGGAGAAAATATAAAACTTAAAATCGAAGGCCGACACGACCCGACAATTGTTCCACGTGTCGTCGTTGTTGTTGAAGCTATGGTTTGTCTCGTTTTGGTTGATTTAGTATTTGCCAATACTTTTTGTAAAATGGAGAATATCAAAAAAATTTATAAGGACATAAAAAATGTATAAATATTTAGAAAAATCTTATGGAGCTGAAAATAAAAAAGGATTTTTGATAATGCAAAAAATTTTGAAACTCCTAAATTCACCGCATGATAAATTAAAAATAATTCATGTAGCCGGAACAAACGGAAAAGGTTCTTGCTGTGCTATGCTTAATTCAATATTGATAGAGCAAGGTTATAAAGTTGGACTTTTCACATCTCCGCATTTGCATAAATATAACGAACGCATAAAAATAAACAATTCCGATATTTCCGACGAGGATTTCGAAAACGGGATTTCGAAAATAAAAAAAATCTCTGATGAATTATTGGACGGCGGCTCTTTAATTTTTTTTGAAATATTAACAATTGTGGCTTTGGATTATTTTTATGCGAACAATGTCGATTATGTAATTTTGGAAACAGGCATCGGCGGCCGCCTCGATTCTACAAATATAATCAAAAAGCCCATTTTATCAATAATTACCAGCATTTCTCCGGACCATACAAATATTTTAGGCGGCGATATTTTGAAAATCGCTGCCGAAAAAGCAGGAATTATTAAAAAATCCTGTCCTTTGGTCTTGTATTCGCAAACTAAAGAAGTGTATAATGTAATTAATTTTCGAGCGAATGAACTAAATTCTAAAATCTATTATTTAGATGATTCGCTAAATATTTCGGATGTCGAATATAAACTTCAGTACACGAAATTTTCGGTAAAGCACAAATATTTTGATTATAAAAATATTGTAATAAATTTATTGGGCAAATATCAGATTTATAATACCTCTAATGTTTTGCTGGCGGTCGCGGCTCTCCGAGATTCCGGAATTATTATTGACGAAAATTCAGTTTATAAAGGGCTTTTAAAAGCCAATTGGTTTGGGCGCATGGAGATTTTCAATATTAACGGGAAAACCGTTCTGCTGGAAGGTGCGCATAATATCGACGGTGTTTTAAAGCTTAAAGAATCTTTGGATATTTATTTTAGAAACAAAAAAATACATATGGTTGTGGGTTTTTTGGCTGATAAAGATTATTATGAGATGTTCAAAATTTTATATAAAGCTGCAAATTTCATCTATATCACAAAGCCGGATTCCAAAAGGAGTGTAGAACCAAAAAAACTCTTTGATTGTATTACAAATTTTGAAAATTTCAGTGAATCTAAAGTAAGCAGTAATTTTATTTTTGACGATTATAAAGAGGCTCTGGGCGCAGCTCTTTTAAATAAAAATTCCGATGTGATTTGTGTTGCAGGCTCGCTCTATTTAATCGGAAACATAAGGCAATATATAAACAATAATTATAAAATATCAATTCAGAAAAGGTGATAATATGATTGATTTTAAATCCGAACTGGAAACATTTGCACCAATAGAAAATATCGGCGAAAACGATAGTCTCGACGAAACCCAAGATATGTTGGATGTTTTAGCGGAAATCTCAAAACAAATCAGCAACACGAATAAGGAGTAGTGCTATGAATTGTCCAAATTGCGGCGGAGAAAATATAAATGGAAATATATGCTCCGATTGCTCTGTTAATATAAATCTTTACAATAAAATAATCAGTATTTCTAACACGCTGTACAATTCCGGTTTGGCCAAAGCAAAATCTAAAGACCTTTCGTCTGCAATCGACTGTCTGACAAAATCGCTTAGATATAACAAAAAAAATATTGAGGCACGAAATCTGTTAGGTTTGATTCTGTTTGAAATCGGACATTTAGGAGAAGCGTATAAACATTTTGTTCTGTCACTTGTTTATCAAAAAGACGATAATAAAGCCCAAAAATATATCGATATAATAAATAAAGACTCTCACAAGATTGATGCACTAAAAGATTCTGTACGAATATATAATCAAGGTCTTACTTATTTATGCCAAAAGAGCGATGATATGGCGATTATTCAGCTCAAAAAAGCAATAGATATCAACCCTGCTTTTATAGATGCAATGAATCTGCTTGCCGCAACTTATATTTATCAAAAAGAAAATCTAAAGGCTTTGCAGATTTTAGACAAAGTACTTGCTATTGATATTTTGAATCCAAAAGCCCAGAATTACAGAGGCCAAATTATACACACGATACCTAACAGAAGAAGTGAAACCTCTGAACAAAAAGTGACAAAGCAGAAAAATATCCGATTTGTGGATGATTCTAAAAAAATGAGCGGCTTTGGTGGTTCTGCAATGTTCAATGTTTTATATATTCTCATCGGAGCTGTTATTAGCTTTCTGATATTCTTTGTGTTGATTATCCCGGGAATGACTAAATCAAATGCAGGAATTATAAATGATTTAACCGTAAAAAACGAAACTCTTGAGACGACTTTGAATCAATTAAAGGAGTCCAATGAAAAAACAATTCTCGAATTACAGACAGCGTCAAAAGAACTTGAATCACAGAAAAAATCTTTGGAAGAAAAAGTAAATATCCAAAATAAACGTGAAGTTTTAAATGAAGCACAGAACTTAATTAATAACGCACAATATGAAGAAGCAGCGAATGTTCTATATAATCTTGACCCAACAGGTCTGCCGGTAGATTTGTCAGACACCCGCTCTCAACTGGTTGCAGAGACTTTTCCGCGCGCTTGCAACAGCTTATACAACCGCGCCGCTTCCAGATATAGATCCAGAGACTATGACAGCGCCGAAGCATTATTTTTGGATTGTATAAAATATGCTGATATAGATTCAAATTTTGCCGGTGATTCATATTATTATCTCGCCGAAATATACTATATAAAAGAGGATAAAGAAAAAAGCAAACAATTATTTGAAAAGGTCGTTGCAGAATATCCGGCATCTAACTTTTATTGGGTTGCCACAAACAGATTGGATTCGAGATTTTAGACTGCTTTTTAAAATAACTTTTTTCAAAATTTTATTGGATTTCGCAGCATTTCTACAATACATTGATGCAAATTCGGTTTGATTCTTCTGATTCTGTCGATACTTAAAATTTAATTCTCCAGTTAGTATAGATTTGAACCGATATATAAACTTGTACAAAATAACTTTAAAAATAGCAGGAATTTATTTCAAATTATTAATACGATACTTTGCTTGCCTATAAATGCAGATTTATAGCAGAGTTTCGTCACTTATTGTAATGCCCATGACTTGTTGAGGTGAGTTTATTTTGGAAAAGGATTTGCTTGAATCAGTAAACAAAGCAGCTTATTTTATATGGGAAGCAACCGGATATAAAAATACTTTGGAAATTTGGTATTGTTCGGAAGATATTGCATGTTTTCTGGAACGAAACAATATTTTGAACCGACAGGATTTTGAAAAAATAATAAAGCTGAATGGTACTGACAATGAATATATTGGATTAATTCGGAATATTTCATTCAGAATTTATATTTATACTAACAATAAAGATACACAAAACAACTGGTTTGTTGCCGAAAAACTTTCTAAAAATTACGAATGGGTAGATGCGATTACTGCAGTTGCGGATTTTTACAAAAACACTAAAATTTCTGCTGATTTGACGCAAAACATCCGCTCAGATACCGTAAAAAAATATTATTACCCTTTTACTCAAAAAATTTAAGACTTTTTTTTAAAAACCAACGTATATTATATAGAATTAAACATACAGAAGAGCATTTTGATTTTTATACCTATACTGACGAACGGTTAGGATATATGTATAAATCTCTAAAAAACGAAATCTGTTTTCCGGTATTGATAGCAAATATTCGTCTAATACTATTTTCATTTTTCTATCCTTTATATTGAAAATAGTATAACTTAAAATTATTTTGATGTGAATTTGCATTACATATTTCAATATCGTGAAAAATAAAATTTATATTATTTATACGGAGGGATTTTGAATGAAAACTATCAATGAGAAATATTTATGCGTTCTGGCGTATTTAGGTTTCTTTGTAACAGGGTTTATTTTACTAGTTGTTGAAAAAAACAATAAAAAAGTAAAATTCCATGCAATGCAGTCATTTATATTTTTCGGTGTACTGTTTTTAGCAACATTAATTTTGGGCGCATTGCCGTTGATTGGCGGACTTATTAAGTTTTTATTAAGTATTGTTACGCTTGCTTCCTATTTCTATTTGATGTATACCGCTTACAAAGGTATAGAATTTAAAGTACCATATATTGGCGATGCTATATATGAAAATGTTTATAAATAAAAATTTTTTTGGGCTTCCTGCCCAAATCCGAAATATTTATTAAAAACAAAAAGAATCCACTAAAAACGGCGTATTTACGCCGTTTTTATGTTATACTATTTTCATTTTGATAAGTAGAAAAAAATTTTTCACAGCGGAGCGTTTCACGCATGCTTCAAGCGTGAAATGAAATATTTTTTTCAATCCTTAATAATGAAAATAGTATTATATCTTTTTTCGAAGGGACTTATATCATGATATTTACAAAAAACGAAACGAAAATCTGCGTGCCGATAGCGGCGCATACTTTTGAAGAAATAAAGAAAGAAGTAAATTTAGCAAATAAATATAACGCCGATTTAATAGAATGGCGTTTTGACTATTATACAGAAAATAAATTTTCACCGGAAAATATTTTAAAAGAAATAAAATCTATAACTGATAAGAGCTTAATTTTTACTTGCAGAATGTACAGCGAAGGCGGATTTATAGAAATACCGGATGATATTAGAAAAGAAAATATAATAAAAGCCATAGATTCCAAATTGGTAGAAATAATTGATGTTGAAATGGAGTCAAAATTTGCTCGCGAAATTATCGAATATGCCAAAAAAAATAATGTTCTCGTTATTGTATCGAATCACGATTTTGAAAAAACTCCCGATAAAGAAGATATAGTTTCACGAATACATAAAATGAGCGATATGAAAGCTGATATTGCAAAAATAGCATTTATGCCTAAATTTTCGGATGATGTACTGCGCCTGTTATTGGCGCTTTCAGAAGGAAATAAAAAATTCGATATACCGATAGCGGCGATATCTATGGGTAAACTAGGCGCGGTCTCAAGAATAGCAGCAAATGTTTTCGGTTCTTGCATAACTTTTGGGAGTTTAAATTATTCTTCCGCGCCCGGTCAGCTAGATGCTGATAAATTAAGAGAAATCATGAATATTCTAACGTAATATTATTTCCCTTTTAACAGATAGAAATAGTATTACTTAACCTTTTTTTCTTTTGCTGAAATATGCTCGATTGATATTTTGTAAATCTCTGTCCTAGGCAGGGATTTTTTTATATCCTCGTCTGCTTTGTCCATATAATCGCTCAAATATTTTTCGCATAATAAATATAGAGCTTTGTATTTTTTTTCTTCGTCAACGACTCTAGAGGCATTGCCAAAGACTGTTACTGATTCGTAATATGTAGTAAAATTATTGTCATAAACCGGTTTAGTAAAACCAACCACATTGAAGCAAACTTTTTCGTTAAAAGATATATTGTCTAATTTATGTCCCGAAGTAGCGCAATGAAAATAAATTTCATTTTCGATAAGTACAAACGAAAGCGGTGTCGCGTACGGCCAAGAATTTTCACCGATTGTTGCCATAACACCGTATTCCGCATTTCTTAAAATTTCGTAAGCTTTCTCATTATCCATTATTCTATCTTTTCTCCTTATATCTTTAAACAAATTAAGTCCTCCCATTTTTGTTTGTGAATACCGAAAACATATAAGTAAAATTTTTTATGTTAAAAAAAATGATTTTCATTTAAAACTTATAAAAACAACATTTTATACTATTTTCATTATTAAGGATTGAAAAAATATTTCATTTCACGCTTGAAGCATGCGTGAAATGCTCCGCTGCGAAAAATTTTTTTCTACTTATCAAAATGAAAATAGTATCAATAACATTTACTTTTGTAAATGATTTATATTATAATATAACCATTCTTAATAAAAATCAAGTATTACCTTGTAGTAATTATTTTTTTATTTTATAATTATGTGTATATTAACTAAATACAGTCACTTTCGAATAACAAAATAGAAATATTTTGATTGGAGGCAAAAACATGGGAATTCCTGTTATTACTTCAGAGATAGCAAAAAATATTTATGCTGTCAGAACGGGTATCAGTAATTTTTATGTAATAGATACCGGCAGCGGCCTTGTGTCGTTCGACACCGGCATAAACTCGTTCTTAGCTTCAAATGGGCTTAAAAAATTAAATCTCGACCCAAAAAAATTCACAGATATATTTTTGACACATTCCGATTATGACCACGTCGGTGGACTAAATATATTCGAAAATGCAGAAATCCATATTTCTGCCGAAGAAGAAAAAATGATAAACGGTTCGAAGGCTCGGCTTTTAATTAAATATAATAAAATCAAAAAACCTTATTCTACTTTAAGGGACAGGGAAATCCGCCGTATCGGAGACTGTGAAATACAAATTATTTTTACCCCAGGACATACGCTCGGTTCTGCTTGTTATTTAGTAAACAATAAAATCCTAATTTCCGGCGACGCTCTTTTAGTTTCAAAATCCGGCGGAGTATCGCCTTTTATGTTTTTTATTGATATGAATCACATAGAGGCAAAAAAATCCCTCAAAAATATTATTGATGAGGGGATTATTTCGAAATCTGATTTAATTTTGACCGGACACAGCGGTATTTTTAAAAGATAAAAAATGATATTTTGAAATTTTCAGCAGAGCACATGTGATTGCTCTGCCGATTTTTTTAATCAATATCGATCAATTGATTTCTGTCGAAATATTTATAATCCGATTCGTTTATTTCGCGCAAAACTCTGCACGGCGAACCGACGGCAATTACATTTGGCGGAATATCTTTTGAAACCACGCTTCCCGCTCCGATTATTGAGTTTTCTCCAACACGAACGCCGGGCAAAATTACAGCGTTAGAACCTATCCAGACATTATTTTCGATATAAACCGGCAAATTATATTGCGCCGCTTTTTTGCGCAATTCGGGATGAACCGGATGTGCGGCTGTGGCAATTGTAACATTTGGTCCAATCATAACAAAGTCGCCGATATATATATGAGTGTCGTCCACTAAAGTAACATTGAAATTTGTATAAACATTATTTCCGAAATGAACATGTTTTCCGCCCCAATTTGCACGAAGCGGCGGCTCGACATAACAATTTTCGCCAATTTCCGCAAACATTATTTTAAGCATTTCTGAGCGTTTTTCAAGCTCCGTCGGGCGTGTCATATTAAAATCATACAATAAATCAAGCCGTTTCAACTGTTCATTCAATAATGATTCATCCATACTATAATATAATTTACGGTCATGCATCCTTTTAATTATTTCATTTAATTTCATATCTTCACTCCATCTTTTTTATTTTTTTTGTGCTCCTATTCAAATAGTATACTATTTTCAATATAAAGGATAGAAAAAAATATTTCATTTCGCGTTAGAAACATTGCGCGAAACGCTCCGCTGTGAAAAATTTTTTTCTACTTATCAAAATGAAAATAGTATTAATTCAAAAAAAAATAAATATCAATTGTATAACAAGATGATTTTGAACTTAGCGATTTTAAACATAAATTACAATTCTAAAACAAATTTTTGGAAATAAACGAGTAAATTGACGAATATAAAATACAAAACTGTTAATAAATTTAAATTATATACAATATTTACAATGCAAAAGTTTTCTGTTATATTAAATTCATATACATAATATTAGGAGGATTTCTGTATGCAAAAAAAACTTTTATCTTTATTTGCGGTAGTTGCTTTGCTATTTTCTTGTTTAATGACGACAACCGTGGCGGCAGCACCAAAAGAAGGCGATCAAGTAACGTTTCAAATTTTATTTACAAGCGATCTGCACGGAACAATGACAAATTATAATTACGCAACCGGAAAAGAACTCGTTGGAAGTTTTTCGCAAGTAGCGACTTTAATCGAACAAGAGAAAAAAGCCTTTGACGGCAAAACTATTGTTATCGATAACGGTGATTTAATTCAGGGCAACGGAACTTCATATTTTATTAATAACCCCGAATATAAACCTTATCCTTTAGTAAAAGCTATGCAAGCAGTTGGATACGATATTGTTGCAATGGGTAATCATGAATTCAATTTCGGCATTGAAGCTTTATACAATGCTTATGAAGGATTTACCGGCGATAAAATTTGCGGAAACGTAATGACAGAAGACGGAAAATTAATGGATGGATTCGTATCCTACAGCATTAAAACTCTTGATAACGGTCTGCGTGTTGCGTTTATCGGCGCAGTTACTCCAAATATCGACCTTTGGGATACAGCAAGACTTAAAGAAGCCAATTTAAAAGCTATCAGTGCAAGCGAATCCGTAAGAAAAGCTATTGATGAATTGAAAAAAGATAATAAAGCGGATATTTTTGTTGGTGTTAATCATATGGGCGAAACTGTGGAATACGGCAGAGAAGGCTCCGGCGCGAATGATGTTGCCGCAAAAAATCCTGAATTGGCTGTAATTCTCGGCGCACATTATCACACAATTACCGGAACTAAAGATAAACAAGTCGTTTTGGCTGATAATGTAAAATTTGTTGAAAATAAAAACGCCGGCGGCTCTTTGGGCAAAGTTTTGATTACCGCTACTTTTGAAAACGGCGCTTGGATTGTTAAAAATAAAACAGCCGATTATGATAATTCTGATGTAAAAACAGATGTTATTGCGGTTACAAAAGATACTCCTTTAAATCAAACGGTAGAAAATTCTTTCAAAGCCGCTGACGCAGCCGCAAGAAGCTATATTACCGGAACTGTTATCGGAAAACTCGAAGGCGGTCCGCTTGTTCCCGAACCTGAAATAAAAGGAACATACGAAGGCTATCTTCAAGACACAGCTTTAGTTGATTTAATTAACAACGTTCAACTTTATTACACAGATGCTGAAATCGCCGGAACTGCACCGCTTGATACAAATGCAAACCATTTGCCGGGCGATATCACAATCGGCGGAGTTGTCCAAATTTATAAATATGATAACAATACTTTGTACAAGCTGAAAATGACCGGCGAACAAGTTATAAAATGGATGGAATGGTCTTATTCTTATTTCGGCTCGACTGTAAACGGCAAATTCGATAATAATAAACCGGCGGTAAATCTCGCTACAGATTTAACTATTCCGATCGGAACAATGCAAGGCTACAACCAAGACCAATTCTCCGGAATAAAATATACAGTTGATTTAACAAAACCGGTTGGTCAAAGAATAAATGTAATTTCTATGGCAGACGGAAAAGCTTTTGATAAAAACAAAGAATATATCGTTGCCGCTAATAATTACCGTTCTTCGACTCAATTATTGGTTACATCTGAAAACGGAGTTTTCAAACCGGGCGAAAAAACAGCTGAGTTAATCGCTTCTGATCTTCAAGCTCCAAACGGCTCGACTTCGATGATGGATTTAATTATAGACTATATTCAAAAACAACCGAACGGTGTTATCAAAAACACATGCGATAATAACTGGCAATTCGTAAACTTAAATTGGGACAAGGATTTAAGAGCTAAAGCAATTGAATTGATTAACAGCGAAGTAATTAAAACCGATTTTAAAGTTCCTGTAACAAAAGATGATGTTGCAAAAGCTCTTGCCGGCGGTACTCCTGCGCCTGCCGCTCCGCAAACTCCAACAGAACCTGCTAAAACTACCCCTGAAAAAGCACCTGAGACAGCAAAAACAGGCACAAAACATACAGTTGTATCCGGTGACACATTATGCAAGCTTGCAAGAAAATATTATAATAACGTTGCTGATTGGTCGACAATTTACAACGCTAACAAAGATATTTTAAAAGACCCTAACGTTTTATCTATAGGTCAAGTTTTAACAATTCCTGCAAAATAATTTTAATTTTTAGGCCGCCTCAAAAGGCGGTCTATTCTTTGTTTATGGCAGTTTTAAACTAAATGTAATATTATTTAAATCTGTCTAAATATTGACTAATTAATCACAATATTTTTATACAAGAATTTTATAGAATATTTTTCTTTTTTAATATATCATTATTACAACAGAATATTTTGACATAAACTAATTAATATTTATGAGGAGGATTTAATTTATGGCAATGAGAATTATCTTAAACGAAACATCCTATTTTTCAAGCGGTGCAATCAACGAGATTGTAACAGAAGTTAAAAAAAGAGCTTTTACAAAAGCCTTCGTTGTTACCGACAAAATATTAATTGAAAAAAAAGTTGCTGACAAAGTTTTAGACCTGCTTAAAGAAAATGAAATGGAGTATGTTTGCTTTGACGACGTTCAGGAAAATCCTACAATCGAAAATGTTCAAAACGGTGTAGAATTATTCAAAAACAGTAATGCCGATTATATTATCGCTCTCGGCGGCGGCTCTCCGATGGATACCGCTAAAGCTGTCGGTATTATTATCGCAAACCCTGAATTCGAAGATGTTCGTTCGCTCGAAGGCTTCGCTCCTACAAAAAATCCTTCTGTGCCAATAATTGCCGTTCCTACAACTGCCGGAACAGCCTCCGAAGTTACCGTAAACTATGTAATTACAGACGTTGAAAGAAACCGCAAGTTTGTTTGTATCGATCCTCACGATATCCCTGTTGTAGCTATAGTTGACCCGGACATGATGTCCAGTATGCCTAAAGGATTAACTGCCGCTACAGGTATGGACGCGCTTACGCATGCTATCGAAGGATATATCACAAAAGGCGCTTGGGAAATGTCGGACATGTTCCATATTAAAGCTATTGAATTAATCGGACGTTCGCTCAGAGGCGCTACTTTGGAAAACTGCCCTAAATGCAGAGAAGACATGGCTCTTGCTCAATATGTTGCCGGTATGGGATTTTCTAACGTAGGTCTTGGTCTTGTTCACGCAATGGCTCATCCGCTCGGCGCATTTTACGGCACTCCTCACGGTGTTGCAAACGCTATTTTATTGCCGACGATTATGGAATTTAACGCTCCTGCTTCCGGTGAAAAATATCGTGATATCGCAAAAGCTATGGGTGTAGCCGGTGTTGACGAAATGGATCTCGACGCTGCCCGCACTGCTTGTGTTGATGCAGTAAAACAACTTTCCAAAGATGTTCAGATACCGGAAAAATTATCTGATGTCGGCGTAAAAGCAGAAGATATTGATTTTCTTGCAGATTCGGCGTTTGCTGATGTTTGCTTAGGCGGAAACCCAAGAGAAACTTCTATTGACGACATTAAAGAATTGTACGCTTCTCTAATATAAAAACATATCCTTTATAAATATTTTTAGTTTATGAAATCAAAAATCGATGAGATTAATCTCCCATCGATTTTTTTTATTATAGCATTTTTATTTTTTACTGATTCTATTCGGCAGACAAGCCTGCGGTATTTATCAAATTCCACGGTTTATTAAAATGCGGCTGGAAGAATTGATCCACGAACGCAATTTCATCTACAGTCATTTTATTTTGGATACATATCGAAAGTGTATTTATAGTTTGCGTATAATCCGCTGTCGAAGAAAGCTGTGCGCCTAAAATTTGTCTGTTGTCGGCATTATATACAAGCTTTAATTTTACCGGCACGTAAGACGGCATAAATTCAGGACGGAAGTTTTCTGTAATTAAAACCGATTTTACATTATCGAAATGCTTTTTCGCTTCTGCTTCAATAAGCCCTGTTGATGCAATATGCTGATTGAAAATTTTAATTCCCGAAGTTCCTTGAGTGCCAATCTGTTTAATTTTATTGGAGACTAAATTTATTGCGGCCAAAGTTCCCATTCTGACTGCATTTGTCGCCAATGGAATATACATGTGCTTTTGAGTTGGATTATAAAATACAGCACAGCTATCGCCCGCGGCAAGAACATCCGGGTTGGAGGTATGCATATATTCATCAACTATAATTGCGCCATTATCGAGCATATCGATTTGATTTCTAAATATATCCGTATTCGGTCTGAAACCAATGCAAAGCACAACAAGGTCAACTTCATGCTCGGCTTTATCGGTCACAACTTTTGCAACTTTTCCATCGCCAACAAATTTCATGACTTTTTCGCCCAAAGCAATCTTAATATCTTTACCTACATATTCATTTCCCGCTATATCCGAAAACTCTTTGTCCAAATATTTTGCCAAAATTCGAGATTCCAAATCGATGATTGTTACTTTTTTGCCCTGCTTCTCGAAAGCTTCTATTAATTCGATTCCGATATACCCTGCGCCGATTACCGCAACAGATTTTGCATTTTTAGATTTTTCAATAATTTCTTTTGCGTGGTCAAAGTTTTTGCAAAGCAGTATATTTTCCAATTCTCTGCCTTCAAAATTCGGATTTATCGGCCAAGAGCCGGAAGTAACAACTAATTTATCATAACTATCCTCAAAAACTTCATTAGTAATCATATTTTTAACTTGTACTTTTTTGGAATTAACGTCAACAGAAAGAACATCATGCTTCATTTTTGTTTGAACGCCCATTTCCGCAAGTTTTTCCGGTGATGAATAAAACAAACCGTTTATATCTTTAACAACACCTTCTACATAGAGAGCGATTCCGCAAGATAGAAAAGAGATATTATCATTTCTTTCATAAACCGTTATTTGAATATCTTTATATAATTGAGCCATTTTGCTTACGGCCGCTGTTCCTGCGTGCGTACATCCGATTACGATTACTTTCATATAGTTTCCTCCTATAATAACAATCAACACAAGACAAATAAATCCTACGCATTATACCAACGAATGATTAAATTTTCACAAATGTCTTCCCAGCCTACCTACCGGAACGAATAAGCAAATTGTTCTCATTCGTTAGTATACTTTAATTATTAAAAAATATTAAAATTTTAATAATAATTATTATTATATAATAAAAAATATAAATTGTCATTATCTGAAAGTAATTTTTTTTATTTATTTTCGACATTCCGTTGGGAATATTTTCAAATCTATTCCGCAAAAAGAGCTTTCGCAAATTCTTCGGCATCAAATTCACGTAAATCATCTATTCCTTCGCCTACACCGATAAATCTCACCGGTACATTCAATTCATTCTTAATGCTGATAACAATTCCGCCTTTTGCCGTTCCGTCAAGCTTGGTCAAAACAATACCTGTAATATTCGCAGCTTCTTTAAACAATTTAGCTTGCTGCATAGCGTTCTGGCCTGTTGTAGCATCCAAAACCAAAAAAACTTCCGTATGAGCTTGTTCGTATTCACGCGCGATAACCCTTGATATTTTAGAAAGCTCGTCCATAAGATTTTTCTTATTATGAAGCCGCCCCGCCGTATCAACTACCAACAAATCAATTTTTCTTGCTTTCGAAGCTTGAACCGCATCATAAACAACCGCCGCCGGGTCAGCACCTTCTTGATGTTTTATAACTTCTATATTTGAGCGTTTGCCCCAAACTTCCAATTGGTCAATGGCCGCCGCCCTAAATGTATCCGCCGCCGCAATCAAAACTTTTTTTCCTTGCTTTTTGTATATAGAAGCGATTTTTCCAATCGTTGTGGTTTTTCCAACACCGTTCACGCCGATTACAAGTATTACCGAAGGATTCGGCAAAGAAAATTCTTCGTTGTTCTCTGTCAAAATTTTTGTAATTTCTTCAACAATCAACTGCTTTACTTTTGAAACTTCAGTCACTCTTTCAGCCTTAACCCGCTCTTTCACGCCGTTAATAATTTTTAAAGAAGAATCTACGCCAATATCGGACATAATTAAAGCTTCTTCTAATTCCTCAAACAATTCTTCATCAATGCTTACAAATGCTTTTAGAACATTATCAACACTGTTCAAAATATTCTTTCTGGTTTTGTCCAAGCCGCTTAGAATTTTATTGAAGAAACCGGTTTTTGTCTGCGTTTCTTCTTCGATATGCTCAACGGGTAATTCCGCTTGATTAATTTCCTCAGAACCTGCATTTTCAATTATAGTTTCTTCAATATCTTCCTGAATTATTATTTCAGGTAAAGAATCTGCTAAATCTTCAACAAGATCGATTTCATCAATTTTTTGAGAAAGCTCTGCCTCTTCCGATTCCAAAGTATTTTTTCTGCTTTTATCTAAACCGCCTAGAATTTTGTTGAAAAAACCAGTTTTCGTCTGCGTTTCCGGCAAATCTTCGATATGCTCATCAAGCAATTCTGCTTGATTAATTTCCTCAAAATCTGTATTTTCAATTGTAATTTCTTCAATATCTTCTTCCATTATTTCTTCCGCTAAATCTTCAATACGGTCGATTTCATCAATTTTTTGAGAAAGCCCGCCCTCTTCCGATTCCAAAACATTTTCTTCCGATATTTCTTCAATCTCGGAATTTTCTAAAATCTCTTGTTCCTCAATAATTTCATTTGTTTTGTTCTTTTTAAAAAAATCAAATAAGCCCATTTTTTTCTCCTTATCAATATAAAAATTTTGATATTCTTATAAGTAATACTATTTTCATTTAATAAGTAGAAAAAAATTTTTCACAGCGAAGCGTTTCGCGCAATGCTTCAAGCGCGAAATGAAATATTTTTTTCTATCCTTAATATTGAAAATAGTAAAAATAATACTAGCTATATTCTTTCAATTCAACAGAAACCAATTTAGAAACGCCCTGCTCCTGCATTGTTACGCCATACAAAACATCTGCCGATTCCATAGTCCCTTTTCTATGGGTAATGACAATGAATTGCGTGTCTTTCGAGAAATTTTTAATATAATCGGCAAAACGCTTAACATTGGAATCGTCCAAGGCCGCCTCTATTTCGTCCAGAATACAAAACGGAGAAGGTTTCATTTTCAAAATTGCGAACAATAACGCGATTGCCGTCAAGGCCCTTTCGCCGCCGGATAATAAATTCATATTTTGCAGGCGCTTCCCGGGCGGCTGTGCTACTATCTCTATTCCGGATTCCAGAACATTTTCTTCATCCAATAAATTTAAATATGCTTTACCGCCGCCGAACATTTCCGCAAAAACGACACAGAAATTATCCGAAATTATTTTAAATTGAGATTTAAACCGGTCGCCCATCATTTCCGTAAGCTCTGAAATAAGCTTTTTTAGAGATTCTTCGGCGGACACAATATCGTCTTTCTGGGATTTCAAAAAACTGTATCTTTCTTTTACTTCTTTAAATTCTTCGATAGCCGAAACATTAACATTTCCCATTTCTTTTATTTGATTTCGAATCGAATTTTCTTTTTTGTTCAGCGCGCTGAGGCTTTCTTCCGATTTTGGAAATTTCAAAGCCTGCTGATAAGTCATATTATACTCTTCCCAAATATTATCGAATAAATTTCGCCTGTTTTCCTCTATTTGCTCTTTTTTTAGCTCAAGCCTGTTTTTTTCTTTATCTAAATTATGAATTATATCGTTATTTTTATTGGCCTCAGCTTCTTTTTGTTCGAGAGCTTTATTTATCATCACTTTTTCATTTTCGATTTTAGAAATATCCGACTTACAATTTATAATTAACAACTCAAAATTATCTGTATCAGATTTTATATTTTCAATATTCGTTTTATTTTCCGAAAGAAGAACTTTATTTTCTTCAATCTTTTTAATATAATTATCGATGTTTTCCTGATATTTCAAAAATTCATTATTAAGCTTTATTAATTGTTCTTCTTTTGATTTCAAATTTTCCATAAAGGCCGAAATATTAATTTGAATATTAGTTATTTCCTTAATTTTATCTTCTCTAAAATCTTTTTCAGAGGAAATCTCATTTTGAAAATCAGATAATTTAGTTTTTATAGCTTCGATTTCACTCTCGAATTCAAGCAATTCAATTTCTTTGAGGCTTAAGTCCTTATTTATTTCAAAAATCTGCTCGTCCAGTTGTTTATTTTCAATCGACTGGTCGTCGGATTTTTCCAAAAATCCATCCAGATTTTCAGAGCTTGTTTTAATAAAATGATTTAAATTATTTATTTCTTTTTCTTTATCATAAAAAAGCGTCTTTTTTTCTTTTATATCAGCTTTTATTTTTTCTAGGTCCTGATTAATTTGAGAGTTTTCATTCTTCAATACTGCCTGAATTTTTTTCAGCTCATTTATTTTTTCGTCCAGTTGCTTTATTTCTCTGGCTCTGCCGAAAATATTAGTTGTTTTTTTATTTATACTTCCGCCTGTCATCGCGCCGCCCGGGCTTAGCAAATCACCTTCCAAAGTCACAATTTTCAAGGAGTTATTGTATTTTTTGTTTAAAGCGATAGCATTATTTAAAGTATCACAAATCACGGCAGAACCCAGCGCAAACGAAATAATATTTTTGTAAATATCGTCATATTTTACGAGGCTTTCTGCGATGCCGATAAAACCTTTTTCTTTTATATCAATCTTTCGATTATACGGTTTTATTGATGAAATCGGCAAAAAAGTTGCTCGTCCCTGTTTATTTTTTTTCAAAAACTCAATGGCTATTTTAGCATCATTTTCGTTGTTTGTGACAATATTTTGAATATATCCGCCGAGAGCAATTTCTATCGCTGTTTCAAATTCCTGCGGCACTTCGATTAATTCCCCCAGCGCGCCGTGTATTCCTTGGAAATTACTATCGGTTTTTCGTTGTTTTAAAACAGCTTTTGTGCTGTTGTAATAGCCTTCAAAATCCTCTTCTAATTCTTTGATAACACGATAGCGGGATTGTTTGTCATTTATTTCATTTGTCACAGAAACATATGAGTTTGTCTTTTTTTCAAGCTCGTTCAAAAGCGAATCCCGTTCCGTTGAAAGCCGTTCGATATCATCACCAAGCGATTTGTAAATTTTATCGGCATCAATCAGCAAAGCTCCCGACTCTTTTATTTCTTTTTCTTTTGATAAAATCTTCTCATTATTTTGAGAAATTTCGTTTCGAAGCTCGTTTTTTCTTGAATCCAGCGAATCGATATTATTTTTCAATTTATTTATATTCGATTTAATATCCGAAACATTTTTGTAACCTTCGAATATATTTATATTATAATTCTCAATTTCGGACTCTTTTGTTTTCATAGATTCGCTGATGGAGTTAAATTCCTGCTGTTTTTGTGCTAAAATTGAATTTTCGCTGTCAATATTTTCTTTTAGATTTTTTATATTTTCATCCAAAGCAGAAATTTGTTCTTTCGAATTTTTCAGGCTTTTCGAATTATTTTCTTTTTCATTTTCGAGCCTAAATAATTCTTGATTTATGAAATTATTTTTTTCTTCAACAATTTTTATATCTGCTTGTTTTTGAGTAAATTTATTGTTTAATTCAATTAAATCGTTTTGGAAACTCTTATATTTTTCGTCTTTTTGGGTTAAACTAATTTTATGTTCGGAAATTTCATCAATATAAATTTGCTTTATTTTATTTTCTTGTTCGAGCTGACCGGAGGCAATCAGAATTTTTTCTTCGATAGAATTTAATTCGGTCTCCGAACGTGCCGTATCCAATAAAAATATATTTATTTTCAAAAATTTTTGTTCTTCAATCAGAGCGAGATATTTTTTTGCGGTTTCCGACTGTTGTTCCAGCGGCTCCAGCTTCGACTCAAGTTCTGACAAAATGTCCTCGACCCGAATTAAATTTATACGCTCTTTTTCGAGTTTATTCAATGATTCCTCACGCCGTGACCTGAATTTAACTATACCCGCCGCTTCCTCAAATAAAAAACGCCGGTCTTCGCTTTTGGCATTGAGAATTTCATCAATCCTGCCTTGCCCGATAATTGAATAGCCTTCACGCCCAATGCCGGTGTCCATTAAAATCTCGTGAATATCTTTTAATCTGCAATTGGAATTATTTATCAAAAATTCACTTTCACCGGAGCGGTATACTCTTCGGCTGATTATTAAATCCGAAAATTCTATTGGGATTTTTTTATCGTGATTGTCTATAACAATAGAAACTTGGCTGAAACCAAGTGGTTTTCTGTTTTGAGTTCCGGCAAAAATAATATCTTCCATTTTGCTGCCTCTGAGAGATTTCGCACTCTGCTCACCCAAAACCCATCGTACAGCATCCGAAATATTGCTTTTTCCGCTGCCGTTCGGTCCTACAACACAGGTTATTCCGCTTTTAAAATCCAATGAAATTTTCTCCGGAAAAGATTTAAAACCGTGAAGTTCTAATCTTTTTAGATACATAAAACACCTCTAGAATAAAATATTTCGATAACTCGGCTTAATCAGTAAAAAATGAAAGAGCTTTAATCAAAGCGATTTATAAAAGCCAAGCATTTATAGTATACAGTATCAATAATCATTTTCAAATACTTATTAAAGAGTTTCATTTTTTGTGATAAGTTTTTTTTGATTGTATTATCAAGAAATGTTAATAATAAATTTTTAATACATTCATAAAAAATTTACAAAAGTATGTTAAAATAAAGTATAGGAGTTTGAGCTTTTTATAATTCTCAATTTCTTAGACATGATTTTATTGCAAATGAAATTGTAGTACATAATCAGAAACTTATTCTTTTATATTGGCCAAATTTTGTATTAATACTTATAGCGTTTCCATAATATATTGATTCAAGTGCAATTTGATTCTATTGATAGTCAGAATATTAATGTATAAAAAATCAAATTGCTGTTAAGGAGGATATTTTAATGTTTTTAACTTTGGTATTGGTATTCGTTTTGGCTTTTTCAAATACCGTATACGCTAAGCCGCTATTCGGCTTTAATAACAACAAAAATGCTTTTGTTCACTATGATGAATATCCCGATGTTATTGATTTTGAAGATTTTTCTGACATACCACTGTATTTTCAGCATTCTGAAAACGGAAAGAATATTTATTTCTATGATATAGGCAAAAATACGAAACAAATTGATAATTATATATCAGAATTGAAAGAAAATGATTTTATACCGACCGACCCGCCTTTTAATCTTTTAAGCGGTGAACCATATAATTTTTTGACCTCTTTGTGCAACAAAAGATTGGTTTTGTCTTTTTATGAATACGAATCTACTTTTATAATCTGTATTTCCGAACTTAACAGTATTGAGGACAGCGGTTCCGATAAAATAAAAGTTACGGTTAAAGGCGAAGAACTTGTTTTTGACCAAGACCCTGTAACGATTAATAACCGTGTGCTTGTGCCGATAAGATTAGTTGCAGAAAAGCTGAATTGCAAGGTTGAATGGGATGAAAAAACACAGACTGTTTATATAAATAAAAGCAATGTCGCTTTGCAGAAAAAAGCTGTTAAGTCAAACGAAATTAATGTTTATGTAAACAATGAAGCTGTTATTTTTGATGAACAGCCGCCCGTTAATATCAACGGCAGAATATTGATACCAATACGAAACGTTGTCGAAAAGCTCGGCTATACCGTTGGCTGGTCAGAAGCCGCCAAAACTATCAGCATAAAATAATTTCAGACAGACTGAAGATAAATTTCTATTTTTGATTTTCCTCAATGTAACAAATATGTATAAAGTCTCATAGAATAGTATTAGGACATGAACACTGGTCCAAATACAAACATTCCCCTTGACTGGGAATTTATAAATAAATTCAGGAGGCTTTGACATGAAAGAAAATGTTTTAATCGAAAGTATGCTTAGATATGTTGGTCAAACCGTTACTATTTTTACTGAAAGCGGCGGTTTATCCGGATCCGGTTTTACAGGCATACTCGCCGGAGTTTCTTGTGATACTGTTAAATTAATCACAGATATCGGCGCTCCACCTAGCTGTCCGGTTGGCAGTTCATGTGATTGCGGCCATAGAAGATGCTGCATGCCAAGAAAAAGATTTAACTGTTGCGAAAACTTTCTAGGTTCCGTTACCGAAATACCTATTTGTAAAATAGTTAGTTTTGTACACAACGCGATCTAATACTAATCTCAATTTGAAACCTTGAAATGAAGGGAAGCTATTTTACGTTAATGTAAAACAGTGCTTTGACCGCATATTGAAAGGCTTGAAAATAGATTCGTATAAATTCAATAAATAAATTACAAATTAAATATATATCACAAAACCCTGCCTTGATTAAAAAATCAAGGCAGTATTTATTTCTGCTTAAACTTATACTATTTTCAATATTAAGGATAGAAAAAAATATTTCATTTCGCGCCAGGAGCATTGCGCGAAACGCTCCGCTGTGAAAAAATTTTTTCTATTATCTAAATGAAAGTAGTATTAAATCATCAAATTGCTGTAAACCTATTTTTTATTAGGCTTTTAGCTGCTTTGACCGCTAATCAAACTCAGCTTTTCTATAGTTTTTTCCAATTTCAAAATCGTTTGAGTCAGCGTACTTATTTGCGACTCAAACCTCATTAGTAAATAAATGGAAACCACTGTAGGAAACCCTACGTTTGCGATAGCGTTAAAAATCTCTTCCAAAAAAAAACCTCCTTTAATTAATTTAACCATGGTTAAATCTATTATGAAGGTTTTTTTCTGAAATAAGAATTGGATAACTTATTATAATTTTACATCACAAAATCTGGATATTACTTTTTTCGCATAATTCAATCATTTCATCATCCCAAACAGAAGCCTGAACTTCACCGATATGAGCTTTATTCAATAAAAACATACATATACGGCTTTGACCAAGACCGCCTCCGATTGTGTAAGGCAGTTTTTTATTAAGAACAGCTTTATGGTAGTCAAGTTCAAGCCGGTCAAAGCATTTCTTTTCGTTTATCTGCTCCAATAAAGAGTTCTCGTCAACGCGAACTCCCATAGAAGAAACCTCGAACGCCTGATTCAAAATCGGATAATAAAATAAAATATCACCGTTTAAAGCCCAATCATCATAATCCGGCGCGCGGCCGTCGTGCGGCTGCCCCGATTTCAAATTCCTGCCGATTTGCGATAAAAAAACGGCTCCGTATTTTTTACAAATTTCGTTTTCACGCTCTTTCGGGCTTAATCCGGGATATAAATCTTCCAATTCCTGCGATGTAATAAATTTAATTTCATCTGGCAAGTAAGATTTCAAAACAGGATGAGCTTCTTTTACCAGTGCTTCTATTTTCTTAAAAACCTTGTATATTTTTCGTACTGTATAATATAAAGTTTCGAGATTTCGGCTTTCTTTCGGGATAATTCTTTCCCAATCCCATTGGTCCACATAAATTGAATGTAAATTATCAAGTTCTTCATCTCGTCTGATTGCATTCATATCTGTATAAAGACCCTCGTTTTTCAAAAATCCATATCTTTTTAAAGCAAGCCGTTTCCATTTTGCAAGAGAATGAATAATCTCAACTTCTTGATTTGAAATATCTTTTATCTCAAAGGAAACAGGACGCTCGATTCCGCTCAGATTATCGTTTAGACCTGATTGCGGAAATACGAAAAGCGGTGCCGATACCCTTGTCAAATTCAATTCCTGAGCCAAAAGTTTTTCAAAATTATCTTTTACAAATTTTATAGCAAGCTCCGTTTGGCGAATACTAAGCTTAGGATCATAATATGTAGGAATCATTAAAGACATAAAAACCTCCTCCTGATACTGCAAAACATTTTCATAAAATATCATTTAAAAAAAATTAAACTGCTATTTATGCTATTTCCCTTTTAAAGAATAGAAAAAAATATTTCATTTCGCGCTTGAAGCGTGCGCGAAACGCTCCGCTTTAAAAATTTTTTTCTACAAATTAAATGGGAAATAGTATTAGTATAATACTTTATAGAATTTTAAACAATAACAATTTTACGATAAAAAAGCCGCAAAAGCAATTTTTTTCAAAGCAAATGATATTCAAATATTCTCTTTTTATCTTTCGACAAATTCGAAAATACTTATCAAATGCATAACTAATTCCGATATAAATTATATCTTGAATTATGATTTTTAGGATTTAGCATTGAAAAGTAAACAAGGTGGTATCGGATGAGAGAAGTGAAGCTTTTGAGAATTTTGGAAAAAGCGGATGTTGGAGTTTTTAAAATAAATAAAAAATTCGGGGATTTTTATATAGACGGATCGGAAATTTTTAATAATATTGTCGGAATAGAAGCCGACGAAATTCATCTTGATAGATTTATAGCCCAAATTGTCGAAAACAGACATAAGATTAAATCAGAAATATTAAGCTCTTTTGAAAATGCTTTAGAATTTGATTTAGACATAAAAATTGAAAACAATGGCTGGAAGATATTCGGCACACCCTATTCGGACGAGAATGGATTTTGCATTATCGGCGGAATTAAGAAAAACGAAAATAGAGAATCGGATAGTGAATATTTAATTTCTATGTTTCATGAAATAAGAACGCCTATAAATGCTATTTTGAGTACCATTCACCTTTTGAACAAAACAAAACTTGATAAAATCCAAAGAAATTATTTGGAC
The DNA here is from genome assembly GCA_031551135.1 of Eubacteriales bacterium. Lineage (GTDB taxonomy): Bacteria > Bacillota > Clostridia > Lachnospirales > JAITVM01 > JAITVM01. Next base: position 126,958 of record JAVBOA010000006.1, read on the forward strand.
AAAACCAAACTTTCCGCTAAAACATTGCTGATGATTGCAAACAATATTTTGGATTTTTCAAAAATTCAATCCGGAAAAATTAAAATTGAAAATACGAAATTTTCGTTGCATTATTTATTGGACGAAATAGATACTTTATTTCATAGCCAAATTTTACAAAAAAATCTGCAATTTAAAATTATAATAGACCGCAGCATTGAAAAAAATTTAATTGGTGATTCACTAAAGCTCAAACAGATATTACTTAATCTTGTAAGTAATTCGATAAAATTTACAAAAGAAGGATATATCAAAATAGAAATCATTAAGCAGAAACAGGCTGAAAATAAAATTAAACTCTTATTTAATGTGGAAGACACGGGAATAGGTTTATCTTTAGAAGAGACTAACAAGCTTTTCGAACCATTTTCACAAGCAAATTCTTTGATTAATTTAAAATATGGCGGAACCGGTTTGGGTTTGGCGATCAGCAAAAAATTGGCGGAAATAATCGGCGGCGAAATCTGGTGCGATAGTTTATCCGGACAAGGTACGGTTTTTAGATTCACGGCTGATTTTTTTATCGATACATCAAAAAATGACCCTGACTATAATGCATATGTACTGCCCCAAAATCTAAAAAACAAAAAGATTCTGCTTGTTGAGGATGATGAAATAAATAAAACTCTTACAAAAGAAATTTTATCAGCCGAAGGTTTTTATGTTGATCTTGCCGAAAATGGATTAGAGGCTGTTTTTTTATCTAAAAATAAAAATTACGATATTATTTTAATGGATTTACATATGCCCGAAATGGACGGTATAGCTGCCGCCAATAAAATCCGTGAATTTAGCTCTTTGCCGATAATCGCGCTGACGGCTAACTCACTGGAAGAAGATAAATTCGAATGTTTGTCTGCCGGAATGAACGACTTTTTAAACAAACCGATTGATCCTTTTGAGCTTTATAAATGTATTGAAAGGTGGTTAATAAATGAACCCGATTAAAAATTCCCTAACCCTAAATCTTTTAAATGACCTTCAAACTTTTGTATACGTATCCGACGTTGAGACTTGTGAAATTTTGTTCATAAATGAAAACATGAAAAAAGAATTTTCATTGACCGATGATGTTATCGGAAAAGTTTGTTTCAATGTTTTTGATGGCTCAAAAGGTAAAAACTGCGATCTTTGCTATGTTGAAAACGCTTCGGATGAATCTTTCTCTGTTTGTTCTTGGGATGAATATAATTCTAAATTGGATAAATATTATAGAAATACGGATTCATTTATAGAATGGACGGACGGAAAAATGGCTCATTTAAGAGAAGCTCACGACGTTACCGAGCTTTATAAACAAAAAGCCGAGCTTGAGGAAAGCAGGAAGCTGGCAGATAAAACAAACAAAACAAAAACTGATTTTTTTGACAGAATGAGTAAGAATATAACCTTGCCGATTAACACAATCATCGGACTTACAAAGATAGCCAATGATTCATTTGACATAACGAAAATTCAAAAATGCCTGAAAAAAATATCAAAAGAGACAAAATCGCTTTCGCAGCTTACTTCCGATGTTTTTGATATGGCGAAAATCGAGACCAATGATTTCGAACTCGTAAAAGAACCGTTTAGCATCGAGAATTTATTGATTGGGGTTTCGAATAATATCAGCCCGAAATGCAGTGAAAAATCTCAGATGTTTCAAATAAAAATGGATATGGAAATGCCTGCCTATTTTGTCGGCGACGAGCTTCGAATTTCGCAGATATTAAATAACCTCTTAAATAATGCAACCCGATTTACTCCGAATGGCGGTAAAATTCAGCTGGAAGTAAATCAAATTTCACTTGTAAATAATGTTTCAACTATCGAATTATCCGTAAGTGATACCGGATTCGGGATTTCGAAAAAACAATTGTCCAATATTATAGCTCTTTTCGAAGAAAAGGATTTGGGTCAATTAAGTCAATATCAAGAAGTTGGCTTAGGCTTACCGCTTTGCAAATCGATTGTCGATAAAATGGGCGGCGAGCTCAGAGTTTATTCGAATGAAATAATCGGTTCGACATTTTATTTTACAATAAAACTGGAGGTGTTTGAGAGCCGTTTTTTTGACCGAAAGCTTCTGCCTGGCACGAATATTAAAAATCTCAATGTTCTTTTAATCGATAGTTCTTTTGAAACCTGCGAATATTTCAGAAAAATAATGCGCGGATTTAAGGTTGAATGTGATACAAGCACTACTTATTTAGGTGTTATGGATAAACTGGATGATGCAAAACAGAACAATAAACCCTACAATATAGTTTTTCTGGACAAAGATGCCTACGATATGGATAGTTTGGCGGTAGCGAAATCTATAAAATCAAAGTTTGAAAATACATCAATTATTATAATGAAATCAAAAGACGAAGATGAATCAGAATTTCTTGAGGCAGGCTTCACGAAATTCATAAAAAAACCGCTCTTCCCCTCTTTGATTTTGGATACTATAAATGAGATTATTTCTATACCAAACAAGGGTCAAAATCAATATATTGCGGATAAATATAATTTTTCGAACAGGCATATTTTATTAGTAGAAGATGTAGATATAAATCAGGAAATTGTTGCAAAAATGCTGAGGGATACGAAAGTAAATATTTCTTATGCCGAAAACGGCTTGATAGCGCTGGAAATGTTTAAGCAGGAATCCGAAAAATATGATTTGATTTTGATGGACGTGCATATGCCGGAGATGGACGGTATTGAGGCAGCGAAATCCATTCGGGCATTAAATACCGAAAAAGCTAAAGATATACCGATAATCGCCCTAACCGCAAATATTTTTACCGAAGATATTGAAAAATGTCTCGAATGCGGAATGAACAGCCATGTACCAAAACCGGTCGAATTTGATTCGCTTATCGAAAAGCTTGTGGAATTTTTGCCGGCCAATAATCGAAACGGCGATAAAATCGAGATTTCGGAATATATCGATATTGAAGAAGCTTTAACGCGCGTTCGCGGCAACGAAAAAGTATACAAAGCTTTATTGGGTAATTTTATGAAAAATAGCAAATTTGAGCTTTTAAAAAGCGAAATATCAAGAAATGAATACGAAAAGGCTTTCAAAACCGCTCATTCCATAAAAGGTGCCGCCGCAAACTTATCATTAATTGCAATTTACAGAATTATAAATATTATAGAGCATGAAATTTTGGACGGAAGAAATACTTCCGAATCTATGGAAGAAGCTCAAACGGTTTTGGCGGATACCATGCGCTGCATAGAAACTTATTTGATGGCATAGAAATCACGGAACCCCTTATAAATAAATTTTTGCTTACAGGAGGACAATTATGAAAAAACTAAATAGTATAAAAACAAAGCTGATTATTCCAACCATCGGAATTATCTTTGTTTCTATAATCTTCTTAATTCTATTGGTTAATTATGCAAATACGAAACGTTCCAGAGAAAACGCGGTTAATTATTTAGAATCTGCTCTTAATTCTGTAGAAGTCATTGCAATACAATGGGAAGACAATATAGATTCAATTTTAAAATCAGTATCGAATAATGAAGCCATAAAAGAAAGTATGCGAAATAATGATCCCGAATCAGCAAGAGCTTTTCTAAATGAGGCTTATAATTCCAGCCTTTCTGTTGGTGATATACATCTATTCGCAAATATTTGTCTCTTAAATACTGATGGCGTTGTAGTAATGGTTGGTAAAGAAAATGAAGGTATGGGGCTTGACGCAAAAGAAACTCCTTATTTGGAAAATGTCAATCGAGCCTTGAATAAAGAGAGTTTTAGGTCAATAGTTACGCCATCGCCCGTGAACGGAAAAATGGAAGTTTGGTATACCGCGCCTATTATTGACAACGATGTAGTTATTGGTATGATCGCCCTTCCTTCTTATATGGAGATGATTGAATATTATTTTAATAAAACCGATGCTGCAATAGATGATGCAAGCCAGATTTTATTGGCAGACGAATCTAATAATGTTATTGCATCATCCGACGGAAAGTTTCTCGGAGAAAACTTGGCAAACACAGGTATTGATTTTACTCCTACGGAAATAGGAAAGCTTGTCGAAGCCGTAGATACTTCCGGTAAAAGAATCATGATGAAATCCGAATTCCTTGAGGAAACAAATTGGACAGCTTGGATTCTCAGCGAAAATACAATTTTCTCATTAAGCAATCTATTATTGGCATTGTCAGTAGCTTTGGCTGAAATTATAGTTGCCTCCGCTATCCTATATTTTTTGATTTCGAAAATATTAAAACCGGTTTCAAAATTAAATTCTTTAGCGAAATCTTTTGCCGAAGGAAATACAAATGTAAATATTGATATTAATTCAAACGACGAAATCGGACAATTAGGGAATACATTCCGAGAAATTCAGAATAGTGTGAAAAATCTCGAGGACACTTTTTCCGAAACCAGCAACACAATTGTTATAGGTCATCTTTTTGAAAGATGCAACGAAAAGATTGTAAAAGGAAATTTCTCAGAGCTTGTAGGAAATGTTAATTTAATCATTCACAATTTGACCGAGTATCTCGACATGTTCTCAAATTCAATTATGATTATGGATTTGGAAGGAAAAATATTATATGCCAATCATGCCTGCAAAAATTTATACGGAATAGATGATTTATCTGATTTATTAGATAAAGATTTTGTTTCCACTTTCCCTGATAATAAAGCTGAGTTGGAGAAATGCTTAAATAATGTTTTGGAGTCCGGCGATGAAAACGGAATAAAAGTTTCCAAAAATGTAAATCATGTAAGACGCTACTACGAATACAAATGCTTGCCGAATAAAAATTCAGCAGGAGATGTTGTTGGATTTATATCATTCTTTAATGATATCAGTGATATAGTTGAGTCTCAAAGAGCTACCGAAAAAATTAGGGATTATCAAAACTCTGAAGTTGTAAAAATTATAAATGAATTGAGAAATCTTTCTAACGGAAGCTTGGAATTTAACTATTCTCCGGATAATTTTGATAATGAAACAAAAGATGCACATGATAATTTTTCTAAAATTGATGATAGCTTGAGCCTCAGTTTTACAACGATTAAGTCATATATAGACGAGCTGACTTTAATTCTTGGTCAGATTTCTGATAAATCTTTTGATATCAATATTGACCGTGATTACATCGGTGACTTTGCTTCGATAAAAAATTCGATTGAACAGATTTCTTATAATATGAACCGAACTTTGAACGAAATTTCCACATCTTCGGATCAAGTGGAGATTGGTGCTTCTCAAGTTGCGGAAGCTAACCAAAAGCTGATGTTCGGTTTTGATACTCAAATAAACGCAATTACCGAAGTTAAAAAGAATATTGAGCATTTAGCTCAACAAACAAATTCGAACGCTAAAAACGCCGATAATGCAAATGAATTATCTGAAAACGCAAAAAATGCCGCTGAAAGCGGAAACAGGCAGATGGAAGAAATGGCGTTAGCGATGGAAGAAATAAAAGAAGCTTCGAACGAAATCGCCAATATCATTAAAGTTGTTGAAGATATTGCTTTTCAAACTAATTTATTAGCCTTAAATGCGGCTGTTGAGGCAGCCAGAGCTGGTGAGCACGGAAAGGATTCGCCGTTGTTGCTGATGAGGTTCGCAGTCTTGCTTCACGCAGTCAGGAAGCCGTTAAAGAAACAACCCAAAAGATTGATAAATCTTTATCCTCAGTTAATAAAGGCGCAGAAATAACGGTCGAAACATCTTCGGCATTGCTCGATATCGTTAGTGCGATAACAAAAGCCGTTTCGGTTGTATCCGAAATCGCAAATGCATCGCAAGAACAGGCAAGAGATATTACAAATATCCAAAAAAATATCGAAAATATTTATGTAATCAATAACGACAATACAGGAATTGTGCAATCCAATTTGGCAACAAGTGAAGAACTTGCAAGCCAAGCTGAAACTCTTCAAACTTTGATTCAGCAATTTACAACAAAAGAAGCATAAACAAAAGCTGTGTCATCCGGAAAAATTTCGAATGGCACAGCTTTTTTAATTTTCATCTCTAATAACTTCCTTCACGATATAATTAGGCCTGTCTTTTACTTCTTCATAAATTCTTCCTATATATTCGCCGATTAGCCCAAGAATAATCAAAACGATACCTTGTGAAAAAAGTATAATTACAACAGTGGAGGCCCAGCCGCTGATGGCCTTATCGGTAAAGAGCCTCAAATATAAAACATAAATCAAATAAAAGAAACTAAAGGCAGAAAAGAAAAATCCAAGCATCGTCGCTAACCGCAGAGGTTTATAAGAAAATGAAGTAATACCGTCAATTGCAAGCTTAAGCATTTTTTTAAGCGGATATTTTGTTTCGCCTGCAAAACGTTCCTCACGAATATATTTTACATCTGTCTGTTTGAATCCGACCCAGCTTACCAATCCGCGCACATAGCGGTTTTTTTCGGGCAATTTTTTCATAGCGTCGCAAACTTTTCGATCGATTAGGCGAAAATCGCCCGTATCTACGGGAATTTCGATATCCGTAAGGCTCGATAAAATCCGATAAAAAACTTTCGCAGTTAGAAGTTTGAAAAAAGTCTCACCTTCCCGTTTTTCACGCCTGCCGTAAATGACCTCAAAACCCTGCTCCCAAAGCTCAATCATTTTTAAAATCACTTCCGGAGGGTCCTGCAAGTCAGCATCTATAATAACAATCGCTTCGCCGCGCGCATAATCCATTCCTGCGGTAATTGCATTTTGGTGTCCGAAATTTCTCGAAAAATTCAGCAGAACTATATGTTTGTCATTTTTGTATAAATCAAAAATAATCTCTGCAGACTTATCTTTGCTTCCGTCATTTATAAAAATAATTTCGTATTCTTTATTTAGGCTCGATATTATAGAAGTCAAGCGGGAATAAGATTCCCGAATAACCTCCTCCTCATTATAAACAGGTACTATAATCGAGTATACAGGATTCAAATTAATTCCTCCGTTCTTCAGTAATTCTACCAAGTTGGAAACCATTTCAATAATCTAATATATTCATTAGGAGCTTGCATTCCCGAAAGTGTCGGGTAAAAAAGTACAAAGAGTAAAAGCACAAGCCCGACATAAATATAAGCATAAATTTTCTTTTTCGGATAAAAATAATTTTTTACAAAATATGTCGCGAAAAGAGCCAAAAACGGAACGCATGGAAAATAATGATACACAAAAGATGTACGGGTTGTTATCATCATCCATGGAACTAAAGACGAAAAATAGCCTACTAATAAAAATAAAATAGTCTTTGATTTTGTTTTCAGAAATTCTGATATCGAGTAAAATATCGCTGCAAGACCTCCCCACCAAAGCGCAGGGTTTCCAAAAGTGAAAATTTCACCTCTAAAGCCTTCTGTAAGCGATGTGCTGTAAAACGCCATCGGACGCAAATCCAGCATCCAAAGAAACCATCGGCTGGAATAAACGTGGGTGTCGTTCAAATGCGCATGATATGTGAACATCCGAATTTGGTTATCAATTACAAATCCCAATAAATTATAAGAACCGTGATTTTTAATTACCTCATCTGCAAAATTAGAGCCTTTATCGGCGATAAAATGCGGTATATAAGATAAAATATACACAGCTGCCGGCATCAGAATAAAAAATACAACGCATGAAATAATTGTTATCAAAGAATTTTTCAAGAAAACTTTTTGTATCTCTTTGTTGCCGTTCGCTTTTTCGTGCAAAAATTCCAAACAGCGTTTGCCTAATGTAATAAAAAACAAAATCGCAATCCCGACTGTTGCATAAATGCCCTGCCATTTTGCAGCAATGGCGCAGGATGTAAATAATCCGCACATAAATAATTGCATTAAGCCTTTGCTGAGTTTTGTATCATAAAAACTTGTTTTATAATATTGATACATAAAATAATACATACCAATTATAAAGAAAGTAACGTAAGAATCTATAGTCCCGATCCGTGTTTGAACGTAATGCATAAAATCAAAAGCAAAAATCATTGTTGCAAAAAGTGCCCAATTACTGTTTTTAAAAATTCTTTTCGCAAACAAATATAAAATGGGAAGCATTAATATTCCTATGGCTGTTCCGGAAAAACGCCAGCCGAAAGGTGTCATTCCAAAAAGCATTACACCGATAGACATTATGATTTTACCCAACTGCGGATGTGTCCATTCGTAAACTTCCAGTTTTTCAACAAATTCGTAAGCCGTTCTCGGATGATATACTTCATCAAAATATGTTGAATTCATATAAGTATAAGTGTATGGCACAAGATATTGCTCATCAAAAATAGCTTTTGCGGATTCATCAACAGATTTTATTTTCAATAAATCGTCGTTTTCGCCTCTAACCGCCATTTCCATAATCATGAGTTCATCGTTCTTGTTTAAAATCCGCACATACTTGCCTTCTAAATTCACATCAAATTCCTTCCAAGCGAAAACGGGTTCTAATTTAATTTCCGGCGAAACCGTCCAAACTTGTCCGTCTTCGGAAACTTCAACAAATATTTTTCTTTCAGTCCGAGGCCCCAAGAAATATTGAATTTTTTTAATTTTTTGAGCTTCTTCAAGCTCGAATGTAATATAAGAATCTTTTTCGAAATTATCATAGCGAGTCTGCGGCGAATATGTATTGCCCAAATTAATATAAGCAATAATCGCATAAGTTAAAGTCAGCGCCGCTATATAAATCAAATCTGTTCTTGTTATTTTTTCCGGTTTTTCGGTCTTTTCTAAAACAATATTATTTATATCAAATCTAATCAGCGGTTTCGGTTTGGCCTCGATAACTATTTTCGGCTCACGTGAAGTTTCTTTAAATATCAAAACAATTAATATAATTGTGATTATAACATTTAATGTCGAGAAAATAATTAAAGAATATTTTATAAGCTCATATTTATTATCATTTAGCGAAACATAAATAATATCTATTACATTCATCAAAAAGGTCGACGAAAAAAGCGCATATAAAAGCAGCATAAATTTTTCTCTCATATAAATAAATACTATTAAAAGAAGCGGTATTGACACGAAGAAATATCTTTCATGCATTTTTGTGGTGAACATAAAATAGCATACCGAAACAAAAAGCGCTGAAATAAAATATTTTCCCTCATTCTTTATATAAAACAAGAAGAATACTGAAAATACAACAATTGTCGTAAGCATTATATTGCTGAATACAGTGAAATTGATAAATAGGAAATTATTTTCTGCCGGCACCCAGTTTGCATTTAAAAACGCAAAAAAGTTATAGGCATTGATTGTTGCATAATTCATGTTTAGTTCCAAAATCTGTTCAAAATATTTTCCGGGATCCGCAATAATTGTGGATATAAACGGAGATAATACCAAGAGAGCTGTTGCGGCATTGATTATAATATTAATCAAGAAATCCTTTATGGCAGAAAAAGTATTTTTACTTTCGGAAAAATATGCGTATACCGCAAATAAATAAATCGGCAAATAAATAATTGACATTGGTTTTGCTAGCAAAGCAAGTACATATAGTACTGAGGAATTTAAATATTTTTTGTTTGTGAGATTATATAATGACAAGACCAGCAAATATGCGAAAACAGAGTCATATTGGCCCCAAACTCCGGATATAACAATTACGGCAGGGTTTAGGACATATGCCAATGAAAGAAATAAAGCCTTCTTTTCATTTGTACGTGAATAAAGAAGCTTGTATATAAAAATGCCCATCAATAAATCCGCAAAGATTGGCGGAAGCTTTACTAATGTATTAAAAAAGAATCCGTCTGATTTAAGTCCCAAAACTGTTTGTATCAGGCCGATTATATATAAAATATACGAATAAGTGGGTGAAACTGTTACTATTTCAAAACTCTTATAAAACTCCGACTGCGGTTCTTTAAATAAAAATATCGACGCATTTTTTAGAGCTTCAATGTCGCCTGCAAATCCGGGAAAAATAAGTGAAAAAGTAATCCTAAAAATAAATCCTAAAATAATAATTATCAAATAATTATTTGTAAATATATTTTTAAAGCGAAATTTCGAAATATAAAAAATTAATAATCCACATATAAATCCGGAAATAAGAAAATATAATAGCGGCATTTTAAATCTCCTTTGTTATGATATAGCATTTTATATAAAACCTCAGTGTAAACAAAAATATTGTATGAAAATATTCGCAAATTGTAAAGTCTAAATCTAATTATGTTTTTTATCGAGAATATTAGTATTATATATTAGAATTATGACAATAAACTGACAAAATAATTTGTTCTGAATTCAAAATAAATTGATTGAAATATACTGACGAACAATTAGAATTGTATTCACTCCGACTAGTAATGCAAACAAAGCGGAACGAATATCATGTCGTTTTCGTTCGTCAGAATAAGATTCATTATATCATATATTTTTAAGATATAGCAATTTTCTAAAAGACATTGTAATTTAGTTAAAAATATTTGATGATTCTTTTTTCCAATACCACTATTATTTGATATAAAAGCGCTGCTAAAAGTCCCAGCATTAAAACAGAAAGCATTACAAAATCCATTTTAAATATTTGGCTTCCATACACAATTAAATATCCGAGTCCGGATTTTGCAACCAGAAATTCTCCGACAATTACTCCGACCAATGACAGACCGATATTTATTTTAATTGTGCTGATTATTGTTGAAATACTCGACGGAAAAACAACTTTTAAAAGAATTTGGGTTTTTGTGCCGCCAAACGTTTGAATTAGTTTAATCTTTTCTTTGTCAGCATCCAAAAATCCTGTCAGAACATTTATAATCGTGACAACAATTGAAGTCATAACAGCCGTAACGATTACAGATTTTACATTATTTCCTACCCAAACGATTATAATCGGTGCCAATGCCGTTTTTGGTATGCTGTTTAAAATTACTAAATACGGATTTAAAACTTTTCGAATAAAATCATTCCACCAAAGCAGAACCGCGAAAGCCGTTCCCAAAATTGTACTTAATATAAATCCCAAAAATGTTTCCCAAATAGTAATTCCGGTATGCACAAAAATACTGCCGTCTTTAGTCATTTTTACGAGAGATTCAAGAATTGTCGATGGTTTGCTGAATAAAAACGGGTCAATGATTTTTTGATTGGCGCAAATTTCCCAAATTGCAAAAAAGGCTACAAATATAAAAATTTGTGATATAAAAATAATTTTCTTTTTATTTTTAACTTTGTTTAAAAATTTTTCATGATCCGGAGATGTTTTATTGTTCATTATAATCAAGCTCCTTCCAAATCAAATTAAAATAATCTTTAAATTTAGGTGCTTCTCTGGATTTCATCGGTGATTTTTCTGTGTTTAAATTTATTTCGTGGATATTAACTACAGATGCCGGCCGCCTCGACAAAACCACTACCCTATCCGATACGGCTATGGATTCGCTTATATCATGCGTAATCATAATAGCTGTCTTTTTTTCGTTTCGGATGATTGTCGCGATTTCGTCCGATACAAAAAGTCTTGTCTGATAATCCAAAGCCGAAAAAGGTTCATCCAATAGCAAGATTTCGGGTTTTATCGCCAGTGTTCGTATCAGAGCCGCCCTCTGTCTTTGTCCGCCCGATAATTCATTCGGTTTGAAATTTTTAAATTCGGCAAGTCCATATTTGTCAAGCAAATAATTTGCGTATTCTATATTTTCATCATTTAGTTTATTCTGAATCTCCAGTCCGAGCAGAACATTTTTATAAATGCTGCGCCAATTAAACAAATTATCGCTTTGAAGCATATATCCGATTGTAACATCAGATTTTTCAATATCTCTGTTTTTTATAAAAATATCGCCGCCGGAGGGCTTAAGTAGCTTTGCAATCAAAGAAAGCAGAGTTGATTTTCCGCAGCCGCTCGGGCCGACTATAGACAAAAACTCACGCTCTTTTACATTAAATGTAATATTTTTCAAACAATGTGTTTCTTTTTTTTCATCGTGATATGCAAAAGATACATTTTTTATCTCTACTAAATCCAAAACTTTACCTCCAATATAAAGATTTAAGTCTTCCTTATATTCATACATTTTTATATAAAGCATTATAAAAATGTATTCGTAACGTGATAAAACCTTTGGTTTTAATCCTCTGCGCGGATTTGTTCGACTTCGTCGAACTCACGTTACATTATATTTTCAGTATATTGTGAGAATATGTAAAATGTGTAGAGTCTTATTGAAAGGATTTGAAACTTGCATGCAATAAAAAAGAGCGTTCCGTTTGAGGTACGCTCAAAATAATTTTTATACTATTTCCATTCTAAAAGATAGAAATGGAAATAGTATTAATGTTCATTGCAATGTTCCTTATTTCCATGAGAATTTTGATTTCCGGAATCTTGATTTTCTTCGGATTCCATGCATCCATCGGCGCTTTCCGCATTTTCGTGACCGTTCGAATTTTCGCTTTCTGTATTCTTGCCTTCCGAATGATGATTTTCCGCGTGTTTGTTTATCAAAGAATTAATTTGTCCGATGCTGTGTCCTCTGCAATTTTCAAAAGTTGCTGTAGAATCATATTTTTGCAACTCTTTAATCGCTAAAAATTTCGCAGGAGAGCAATGCATATCGTGTGAAGATAATTTTATTTCAGAGCTGACGGAAAATATATTCAATTCTGCATTTTTCCCTAATGAAGAATTTATTGTTTTTTCGAGACCGCCCAAATATATATTTTCTTTTTCTTTATTGTCGGACTGAACTGTAACAGAAATCAATTGATCTTTCGAAAAAAAACCTTTTTCATTCATAGCGAAAATTAATTTTTTAACAGCTTCAGAATAATCTGAATTTATTACATCAACTTCGGATAAAAGAAATTCTGCATCATCATTATACGGCTCTGTACCGATAACTCTGTTAAACCGATTTAAAACCAATTCAAAGGAAGGATTGATATCCATATCCACATAAGCGCTCGGCTCAGAATAAATTTTGTATGAAAAGCCGCCTAAAGCAAAAAATATTATTAGAGAAGCGCAAACATATGCAATTTTAGGAAAAATAAAAACTTTTTTGTCGGAGTGGCGTTTGATTTCTTTATGCAAAAAATCTTTGGTAGAATTTTTCAGATTATCTTCGGCATGTACATTGTCAAAAATTCTGTTAATCTTCTTATTCAATCATATCGCCTCCCAACTGTGTTTTTAATTGCTCACGTGCACGTTTCAGCCAAGTGTAAACCGTGTTCTCTTTTTTATTTATAATATTTGCAATTTCTACGGCCGAATAGCCTTCATAATAAAATAAATATATTACGTTTTTGTATTTTTCGGGTAAATTTAAAATATGCGAAAGAAGCTCCTTATCGTTGTTTTGTATATAAAATAATTCGTGTTGATGATTTTCAATGTTCCCTACTTTTCGGCGAAAAAAAGATTTATGCAAATCTTTGCAGGAATTAATTGCAACACGAATAAGCCATGCCTTTTCGTGGTCATCGCTATCGAATGGACGTTCATGGAGGATGTATTTCAAAAAAACTTCTTGGAATACATCCTCAACATCGGAGTAGTTTTTTAAATGCAAAAAACATATTCGCCTAATTGTATCAGAATACAAATCTACAGCTCTATTGGCTTCCGCTTCAGTTTTCATTAAAAAACCTTCCTAATGATTTTCCTCTAATCCAAGAAAACCATGAGCTTTTTAAAATTTCATCAAACCAAAAATCTATATTAATATTGTGTGTGATAATGTATGCCAAGTTTTGTGCAATTTTGAAGAGCACAATTTTGATGATATGAATGTCCGTCATAAGCTGTATGCCCATTATAACAAATTCCATTGTGATAATGTCTTCCTGTTAAGTTGCAGTTCGCTACATTGCATTGATAATATTTTGTGCCTGAATATCTTGCATTTCCGCAGCCATGAGCAAAAACAGCCGTAGGCGCAAGACAGAATGCCAAGACAAGACCGATTAAAGAAATAGATTTTTTCATATTGAATCCTCCTAAAAATTTTTTGTTTTCAATATGAATACGATTCAGCAAGGCGAATCCTTTCAAAAAAATAAAATTTTTTGCGCGCGATTATTGGCTGAAATTAATTATTTAATTTATTATATACGTTTTATTTGATTATTTGGTAATTTCATGATATATTATTTTTATAATTTGCCTATAAATTACATATAATGCATATTTTATATTGATATAAATATGCTCACATATAGGGGGGATCATTATTATTGAAGTACATAGTTTGTCAAAATTTTTTGGCAAAAAAAGAGCGGTTGAAAATATAACCTTTAATGTTTCCGAAGGTGATTTTTTTGGATTGGTAGGCTCGGCAGAGTCCGGAAAAACAACGATTGTGCGTACACTTCTATCACTTATTTATCCAACATCCGGCAGCGCAAATATATTTGGCAGAGACTGTGTAAAATTTGCTCATCTTAATGCGAAGGACATAGGCTATCTTCCAAAAGAAATTTATTATTACAAAAATCTTACAGTTCGGCAAATGCTTGACTATTCCGAAAGCTTATATCAAAAAAACTGTATAAAGAGAAGCTCTGAGCTTTGTGAATTATTTTCGCTGGATAAATCCATGCGTCTGAACGATTTATCTGTTGTTTCGATAAAAAAGTTGAATATAATATCTGCTCTGATGCATAAGCCAAAGCTTTTAGTTTTGGACGAGCCATATTTTAATATGGATTTACATACAAAAAAAATTTTTACAGATTTGATTATAGAAGAAAATCTTCACGGAATGACAGTTTTATTCGTAACCGATGAATTCGTCGATGCGCAAAAATTATGCAATAAAATAGGATTTTTGCATGACGGCCGGTTGGTGCGTATTTTGGAAGGCGAAGAGCTGAAGGACAAAATGCTGAAAAAAATCTGTATAACTACAAACGACAGGATTGACAAAGATTTTTTCTATAATATTGAAGAAATTTCGCAGTTTGAGCAGGAAAAAGATACGGTAAAATTCATGTTTCGCGGCAATATGAACCAATTATTGAAGCGGATTATGCGTATAAACACACATGATATTTTTATAGAAGAACAGTCTATGGATGAGATTTATAAAAATTATTTTGTATGATAAATCCATCTGCTGCAAAGGAAGTGAATGTTTGCAAATTTTTAATTTTGAAAAATTATTTAATAAGAAAAGTATTTTTAGAATTTCTGTGTTATTAGCGTTTTTGATGATAATTATGGAGCAGTTTTTTTTCAAATTAATTGAAAAATATTCGCTCGAAACTTTTAAAGTATTTGAAGGTTCGGCGATTGCGGATATTTTTAGCGTAAATCAAAGATTTTTTGTGGATCCGCTCGGGATTTACGCATACTTGAACTCTTTTGCCATAATTTTTTTCTCCATACTCGCTATGAATTTGGGTGTAAATGCTTTTTTTAGAGAAAACCAAAACAATACCATCGATTTTTTATTAACGAAACCTTTTTCCAGAGATCAGATTTTTTTCAGCAAAGTTTTAAATGCAGTATATCATATAGTTATTTCCAGCATAATATATTTCCTCGGCTCCTTGGTCTCGATTTTAATAGCAACCGGTACTGACTTTTCATTTACAACATTCATCTTGATTTTCATAACTTTCCCAATAATAAATATTCTTTTTATTTCAATCGGAGTTTTTTTCGGAGTTTTAATCAACCGCGCGTACGGTTCTATATTATTATCCACAAACACTGTACTTTTGTTCTTTTTGTTCGGGATAGTTTATGTAACTACAAAAAACTCTTATGTACGATATTTTGCGCCTTTTCAATATTTTATTGGGAATCATATTTTGGATAACGGCTCTTTGGAGGGTAAATTTCTATTAATCACGTTCGCTATTATAATGTTTTTCGTAATTTCAGCGTACATAATTTTTAAAAATAAGCAGTTTAAGACGGGGTGATTTACATAAAAACCATTATTTTAAACGAAACCAAGATTAATTTTAAGCTATTGATCATTAGCATAACATTTATTTTTTTAGCCTCTGCTTACAGTCTTTTCGAATATTATTCGTTGGCTCACGGAAGCAAATTTATTTTAGAAACAATAAATTCTTGGCCGAAAATTATACAAATTATTTTTGGAGTCACAGAAATTTCAATCGCTGATTTTTTTATTTATTATAAATCAGTATATTTCAGATATTGTATTATAACTTTTATTTTCGCATGTATTTTAGGTTCTATTGTTTTATCTAAAGAATCTGAATTCAAAACCTCTGAATTTTTGTTTACGAAAGCCGTAACCAGAGAGCAAATTGTATATGGAAAAATCCTTTCTTCAATTTTGTTTTTTGTTATTTTGGATATAATAATTCTCCTTTTTTTAATGTCATTTGCGATATTCGGTGTTTTGAATATTGATATTTTTATATCTATATTTATGACAATAATCGCAATGTTTTTTGGGCAAATGCTTTTTCTGGCGCTGAGTTTTTTTATTTCGGTTATATGTAATGATACATCATCGGCGCTAAATTATAGTCTGTCGTTTTTAGTTATCGCTTTTACACTTTATGTTTTTATTGAATATACCTCCGGTTTCGATTATTTGAAATATTTTACACCGTTTAAGTTCTTTAGTTTTAATTCTATAATCAATCGTGAATTCGA
This sequence comes from Eubacteriales bacterium, assembly GCA_031551135.1. GTDB lineage: Bacteria > Bacillota > Clostridia > Lachnospirales > JAITVM01 > JAITVM01. The sequence continues at coordinate 143,558 of JAVBOA010000006.1, forward strand.
TGTATTTTGCTTGTTGATAACTTTTATTATTGTATTTTTCAGTTACAGGCAAACTGTAAAAAGCATTACTAGCAGAGATTTTGAATAAACGAACAAGGGCCTGCATCAGCGCAAGCCCTATTTTTTTATTCTGCTCCCTTTGCTTTTTTCCCTTCGTCAAGGTCTTTCTCGTTTGCGTCTTTAACGACGATATCGTTTTCGGAAAGTCCGGTATCGATAACAAAATCCGTTCTGAGTTCCCTGCCCTTTTCTACAGGTGTAAGCTTTAATTTATCGTCTTTTATAACCCAAACCATATCTTTATCATCAACTTTAAATAAAGCCGTCTTTGGAACGGTGATTGCGTCGGGTGCTTTATAATATACAAATTTTACATCAACATCGTAGCCACCCTTGAAAATCTCCGGATTATCAGGTTTTACCGTGATTTTAACACGTTTTTCCTCTATACCAAGGCTGGAAATTTTGGTAGTGGCTTTATCATCGATTTTTGTTACTTTTCCTTTATAATATTTATCTTCGTCGCGGCGCTTTAAAATCAGTTCAACTTCTTGTCCGATTTTTATTTCATCGATATTGTTTGTGGTAATATATACTTCTATTTCATCTTTTCGAGTTTCCAGGACTTTGGCCAAAGGAGCTTGCGGCGAAACAAAATTCCAATTCTCTATAAAAAGCTTGTCAATTACACCGCTGGACGGAGAAGTTATCGTATAGTCCTCGATTTTATCTTTCAAGGAGTCAATATTTACTTGGCAGCTTCCGATTAAAGCAGAATAATAATCCGTCATTGAGGCATTGTAAGTCTTAGAAATCTGCGAATCGATTCCGCTTATCTGAACCTGAAGCTGTTCTTTCAATGAGGCATAGTAATCTTCCGAGCTTGTCGGGTCGCTTGTCTCAATAACAGATAATTGTTTATTTCCCTGTTCAATCATATATTTAGAATCTTCCACTTGTTTTTCGAAATCCGTGATGGCTTTTTGAGAATCAGAAAGCGCTTTTTCTGCGTCCTCAACAGATTTTTTTGCCGCATCTAAAGCTTTGCGGTAATTATCTATTGTACGTTCTGCGTTGTCATATTCAAATTGCGAAATAACACCGTTTTCGAATAGAACTTTCGACTTTTCAAAATCTTCTTCGGCGTTCACCAAATCTTTTTCGGCGTATTCTACATTATTTTTCGCAAATGTCAAGTTCTCTTCTGCGTATTTTATATTGTCATATGAATTAGTAAGCTTTTCTTGCGCATACGATAAATTTTCCGAATACTGGCTGTTTATAACTCTTTGCAAACCCGCTTGATCGGTTTTTGTGGAATCCGTAGAAGATTTTCGTGCGTCGATTCCTTTCAATTGAGCTTGCAAATCAGATTTACTGGTCTTCAAAGAATCTTTTTCTTTTGTTTCCTGCAAAGAAAGATTAGATATTTGAGCTTCGTAGGATTTTATTGTGGCATCCAGCTCATCTATTTTGAAACTCAATTCGGAGGTATCCAAAACACAAATTACTCCGCCCTCTTCCACATAATCATTTTCTTTTACATAAAGCTCTTGAATTTTTCCCGTCATCATTGTATAAATATCAACTTCATCCGACGAAACCGCTTCACCTTTTTCAATAAAATACATTTCGGCTTCGGATTTTTCGGCAGTAACGGTTTCAACAGCCAGCGGCTTAGAGCTATAATAATAAATTGCGGCCACAGAAGCAACAACCGCCACAATAAGCAATATAATTTTCACAATATTTTTCATCTATTCTCTCTCCTTTAGAACTTCCACCATGTCAAAATGAGCAATATTTTTTGCTGCGGCGTAATTCGAAATAAAAACAGCGGCGACGCAGCCAATCAAGGCATAAAGATACGCTACGGGCGGAGTATAAATTGGGATAGAAAACATTTCCACGTCGATAGCATTCGAAAGCTGTTGTTTTAAAAAATTGTTAAAAGGAAATCCCAAAATAATTCCCGCTGTTGTCAAAATCCAATATTCAAATGACATAATTTCGGAAACTTCATATAATTGCAAACCAAGCACCCTGAGCGTAGCAAATTCTCTTTCACGCTCGGAAAGCGAAATAACCGTTGTATTATAAATAATTGCGAACGCTACGGCAACAGCCATTACGTCCATTATATAAATCAAAACCTGATAAGAATTGAGCATACCCAAATACGATTCCAAGGTTTTTGAAGAATTTTCTATTGCGGCGATATTTTTTCCGTCAATGATTTTGTTTCGGACAAAGCCGATATCATCCGAACGAAAAATAACCGAAGTCGCACGTTTTTCTGTTTCAAAAAAATCCGCCATCGCGCCGGCTTCCATATAACATCCGCTGCCTAAATTTTGATTTACGACATCCCAAACTAAAATTTCTTGGTCATCACTGCTGAATTGTGAGGAAACATATAAAACATCCCCTCTTTTCACTTTCAAAGAATCCGCCATGGTACTGCTTAAAATAATCCCGTTTTTTGGCGGTCTGAGGGTAGAATTCAGCTCATTATCATAAATTTTATAAAGTACTGAATTTTGATTGATTCCGATTATATTTACGCCTGAATTTATATGTCTGTTTTTCAAAACAACAGGAACCTCAAAAAGCGCTTCGGCATAATTTATATGGTCAATATTTAATATATCACTCAAAGCTTTGTCGTATTCAACCGGAACTTTGTAAGTCACCTTTACATCATAAACCTGAATTTTTTGAAACTGGTCGAGCAGCATTTGGTCAATCATCGAATTATACGAGCCCATAAAAGCCATTATCGAAAAAGAAAACATAATTCCGATAACGATAAAAAAAGAACGAAATTTACTGCGCTGTATCGAACGGATTGCCATTGCGCCGCGTGATGTCAATAAATATTTTAAAAACGGAAACATCAATAAAATATCATTTCTTATAAGTTTCGAAGCTTTTGAACGCATTGAATCGGCAGGAGTTAATTTTAAAACCGCGCGTGCACCCATAAATGCGCCAATCATTCCGGCCACTACAGAAACTACAAGACCTGTAATTATATAAAAAGGAGTTACGATTCTTTCCAAAATCGGAATTTTATAATTCATAGAATATAGAACAATATAAGATGCGGACGCGAAATATCCTACTATTATTCCCAATACGCCGCCCAAAAAACCTGTAACTATTCCGTAAAAGAGATAATGCGTCATTATTTTAAAATTAGAATATCCAAAGGCTTTCAGCGTTCCGATTTGGGTGCGGTCCTGCTCAATTACACGCTTCAGCATCATATACAAAATAGCCATTGACATCATAATAAAAACCGAAGGAATCGCCGTAACCAGAGATTTATTGGATTCAATCTCCGCATCCAGCATGGCATAAGAAATATGGTCTTCTTTATCGTAAAGCGATATCAAACCATATCTTTCCAAAGCATCTTCCAATTCAATTTTTATATCGTCAAAAACGACATTGTTCTCTAAAATAAAACAGAGGTCATTATACAAACCTTGCTTCCCTAAAGCCGAACCCAAAAGCTCATCTTTTACAAATGCAAAACTGAAATTCGCGGCATCCGGCAAAACAGTCGTCTGGTCTTTTATCGCATAAATATATTCAGGACTCTGGACAGCCGCACAAATATTAAGTTTGTACTCTTTTCCTTCGATATTCAGCCCGATATTATCGCCGATTTTTAAATTATGCGCATTTAAAAAATCTTCCGAAATCATAATATCATTTGTATCTTTTAAATCTTGACCTTTTATCAAATAATAATTATTTATTTCAGCCTCTCGGTCTTTTGCCGTCGAAACTCTCAAAGTAACAATTTCGTCTTTATCCTCAAACAAAACCCGGCTGTCGTACGTCAGCCTGCCCGACGCTTTTTCAACGCCTTCTACTTTTGTCAAAAGCTCTACTTCTGTATTTGCGATAGCGCCGACTCTTGCAAAAGCATCCGGGAAAAATTGCTCTTTATAATAAATATCTTTGGAACGCTCCAAAGAAAAAGATGATATTCCAAGAGAAACATAGACGAAAATACCTACGCCAATCAGAATTATGCACGCAATATAAGCTTTTTTATTGTCAAGCATAGAACGAATAGCTTTTTTAAAAAAAATCACCAAACCACCTCTTCCGGCGGAATCGGTTTTTGGTTTACTGTAATTTTATCAATAAGACCGTCTTTAACATGAAAAATCCTATTTCCCATTTGTCCTATACCGGAATTATGAGTAATTATAACGACTGTCTTTTTATATTCTTCATTAAAATCTTTTAATAAATGTAGAACTTGTATACCCGTTTTGAAATCCAAAGCGCCCGTCGGTTCGTCACACAAAAGAATATCCGGATTTTTCGCAAGCGCACGCGCCATAGCGATACGCTGTTGCTGCCCGCCGGACATTTGTGACGGAAAATGATCCGCTCTGTCAAATAATTCAATTTTTTTCAATAAATCATTCGGAGAAATCGGATTTTTAGAAAGCTCCGAAGCCAGCATAATATTTTCCCGTGCAGTCAAATTCGGTATTAAATTATAAAATTGAAAAACAAAACCAATCGCTTCTCTTCTGTATTTTGTAAGTTCACGCTCAGTCATTTTTCCGATATTTTTATTTTTATAAATAACCTCACCATGTGTAGGCGTATCGATTCCGCCGATAATATTAAGCATTGTCGATTTGCCGGAGCCGCTGGGCCCCAATACAACAACAAACTCGCCTTCATACAGCTCGAAAGAAACTCCATTTAAAGCCGTAACATTTATTTCTCCCATTTTGTATTCTTTTGTAATCTCTTTTGCTTCAAGTATTTTTTGCATCTCACACCTCAAGAACTATCAAGAACAGTATAAAATCAATTGAAGAACATAATAATATGCCCGGTTAATTTTGACCGGGCGGTCAACTTCAATTTTATATTTTTTTTGAAATTTAGTCAATATTTATTTATAATGTATGTAAAATCAAATTTAACGCATAACAAGAAGATTAACGAAACTTAATTTTTTGATTTAAAAAGGACGTGAATATCATGGAAAACTATGTATACGCAGAAATTATGGGCAATGAAAAAATAAAAATATCAAAAAAAACTACTCTATACGAATTAAGCCGTGATTATCAAAAATATTTCGATTATCCGATTTTACTGGCTAAAGTTAATAACGAGCTTTGCGAATTAAACCGCAGGCTTGTAACAAATTCCAAAGTCGAATTTTTGGATATAAATAATATCCACGGTTTTCGGGCATATCAACGGTCGATTGTGTTTTTAATGCTCTGCGCTGTAAAAGAAATTTTGGGAATAAAAAAAAGAGTAGTGATTGAACATTCGATAAATAAAAATTATTATGTAGAAATTGTTGATGAATCGGAGGATTTATCGAATGAAGTGATAAAAGCAATCGAGGAGCGAATGCACGAAATAGCCAAACAAAATTATCCCCTCAAAAAATATTCGATGGACTTGCCGACCTGTATTAAATTGTGCAGAAAATTCGGTTTGAATGATAAAATTGCAATCCTGAAATTTCGGCGAACCCGAAAAGTTAATTTTTATAGACTCTCTTGGTTTTATAATTATTTCTACGGTTATTTGGTTCACGATACGTCTGTTTTGACAAATTTTAAACTTTCAAAACAAGGAAACGGTTTTATTCTGCAATTTCCCGATGCCGATAATCCAAATGAAATGACACCGCTGAAGCCTTTTGAAAAAATATCAAATGTTTTTATGGAATCCTCACAATGGGCAAAGATTTTAAATATCGCGACGGTCGGCGCGCTGAACGAGGAGATTTGTAAAGGAAAGCTGGGAGAAATCATTCGGATTTCAGAAGCTCTGCACGAAAAGAAAATTGCTTCCATTGCTGATTCGATAAAAGAGCAGAACCGCAAGCTTGTGCTGATAGCCGGACCTTCTTCCTCCGGAAAAACAACTTTTTCCAACAGGCTTGCAATTCAGTTAAGGGTAAATGGTTTTAAAACGTATATCGTTTCGATAGACGATTATTTTAAAAATCAAGAGAAAACGCCCGGCGAGACGAAAGATGAATTCGATTTCGAATCCATAAACGCAATCGATGTTAATCAGCTCAATCTTGATTTAAAAGCCTTGATGAACGGCGAAGAAGTAAAAATTCCAAAATTTAATTTTGCAAGCGGAAAGCGCGAGGCAAAAGGTAATCCGTTGAAAATTGACGAAAACGGAATTTTATTGGTAGAGGGAATTCACGGCTTAAACAAAAAAATAGCTGAAGAAATAGAAGAAAATATAAAATTTAAGATATTTGTATCTGCTTTAACACAGCTCAATGTTGATGACCACAACAGAATTTCCACGGGCGATACCCGAATGCTAAGGCGAATAGTGCGGGATTATCATTTCAGAAAACTGGACGCTATCGCTACAATAAAAATGTGGCCATCCGTTTTAAAAGGAGAAGCCGAAAATATTTTCCCGTATCAAGAGGACGCTGACGCGATTTTTAATTCCGCTCTGGTTTACGAGCTATGTATTCTAAAACAATTTGCCGAGCCGATTTTATTCGATATCGATACTTCGAATAATGAATACCTTGAAGCAAGGAGATTATTAAAATTTTTAGATTGCTTTTTCGGCGTGAATTCCGAAGAAGTACCCACAAATTCTATAATTCGAGAGTTTATCGGCGGCTCTTGCTTTTATTAAAAAAATAATGTATCTTATTTAATAATGCTTTTACAAGACATAGTCATTGCAGTTTGTAAACAAACTGTGTATCAATATTCAAAGGAGAGATTATTTTGACACCACATATCGGAGCACAAAAAGGCGAAGTCGCAAAAACAGTTTTAATGCCGGGTGACCCCCTTAGGGCAAAGTTTATTGCGGAGAATTTTTTAACTGATATCAAACAATATAACGGTATACGGGGAATGCTTGGCTTCACCGGTAAATACAAAGGCAAAGAGGTTTCCGTGCAAGGTTCCGGAATGGGTATTCCGTCTATCGGAATTTATTCTTATGAGCTTTTTAATTTTTATGAAGTTGATAATATTATCAGAGTTGGAACAGCAGGCGGTTTTTCTCCAAAGCTTAAATTAAGAGATCTTGTTATTGCTATGGGCGCAAGCACAGATTCAAATTTTGCGGCTCAATACAAATTAAACGGCACATTTGCCCCTCTTGCCTCTTATGATTTATTAGATAAAGCAGTCTCTTTTGCAAAAGAGAGAAAATTGGATTATCATGTCGGAAATATTCTGTCATCTGATGCATTCTACGGCGACGACCCCGAATCCGCAAAAATGTGGCAGAAAATGGGCATATTATGTGTTGAAATGGAAGCGGCGGCTCTTTTTATGAACGCGGCAAGATTGGGCAAAAACGCTTTGGCTATATTGACAATTTCGGATATGGTTTTCACCGGCGAAGCGTCTTCGGCGGAAGAAAGACAGAATTCCTTTACAGACATGATGGAAATCGCTTTGGAAACGGCAATCAGTACTTCTTCTAATTAATACAAAAAAATCACAAATAAATTTTTCAATGATAATATTTGTTTATCATCTGTAATTGTGATATACTATTTCACGTTAAATAGTTTATAAAGTACATTTTTTAAACCAAAACCTTAAGGCAAGACATGGAGCACTGTAGATTTGTTGGGAGTGACATATTATGGATGATATTTTTAATGAACAATTGGTTAAAAGAGGAGCTACAAAACGAGATATTACATTGAGGGTTGGTTTATACACTTTTGCAGTTGTATTAATGATGCTTGGAATATTATTTTTAGGTCCATTAGGAATAGTTCTGATTTTTGTAATTTATTTGGGCGCTTATTATCTTAATTCAATGCTTAATGTCGAGTACGAATATATCTTTACTAACGGTGAATTAGATATCGACTGCATTTACAGCAAATCCAGAAGAAAAAGAATGTGTACAGTTAATTTGGCAGATGTTGAGATTATGGCGCATATCGATGACAAAAATAATATTTCGCAATTTAATACTGCACAGGAAACCAAAGACTATTCCGGCGGCAATGTTAATCAAAACACATATTGTTTGCTGACTGTATATAAAGGTAAAAAAACAAAATTCATTATAGAACCCAACGAAAATATGCTTAAAGCTTTTTCAAGATATTTAACTCCAAGAAAGCTTTTTATAAAGAAATAAATCTAGCGGCTTTGTTTTTTACAGATTCATTTTATTTTATTGGAGGTAATGTTATGCACAAATTGATTAAAGAAGGCTTGACTTTTGACGACGTTTTATTGATTCCCGCAAAATCAGAAGTTCTGCCCTCAGATGTTGTCCTGAAAACTAAACTTACTAAAACTATCGAGCTTAACGCTCCAATCATCAGCGCAAGCATGGACACGGTTACAGAATCACGAATGGCTATTGCTATGGCTCGTCAAGGCGGTATTGGGATTATCCATAAAAATATGACTATAGAAGAACAAGCCAGCGAAGTTGATAAAGTTAAACGTTCGGAACACGGAGTTATTACCGATCCTTTTTTCCTTTCGCCAAACCACTATGTTTATGAAGCGAATAGCCTTATGTCAAGATACCATATTTCGGGAGTTCCGATTACCGAAAATGACAAATTGATAGGTATTATCACTAACCGTGATTTGCGCTTTGAAACAGATCATAATAAAAAAATATACGAAGTGATGACCCGCGAAAACTTGATTACTGCGCCGGAAGGCACTACCTTAGATGAAGCAAAAAAAATTCTGACTATGCACAAAATCGAAAAACTTCCGATAGTAGATGAAAATTATATTTTAAAAGGTTTAATCACAATTAAAGATATTGAAAAAGCTATAAAATATCCTGACGGAGCAAAAGATAAAACAGGCAGACTTTTGGTTGGAGCCGCTATTGGCATAACCGACGATATTATGGAACGTGTAGCCGCTTTAATAGAAGCAAAAGCAGACGTAATTTCGCTTGATACCGCTCACGGACATTCAGTTAAAGTGATTAATGCGTTAAAGAACATACGCCGCGAATATCCGTATGCGCAAATTATTGCCGGAAACGTGGCTACCGCCGAAGGTACGCTTGCCCTTATCGAAGCCGGTGCTTCTGCTGTTAAAGTCGGAATCGGCCCGGGATCTATTTGTACAACTAGGGTTATTGCCGGAATCGGTGTTCCGCAAATTACAGCGATTTATGATTGCGCAGAAGCGGCTAAGCCTTACGGAATCCCCGTTATTGCAGACGGCGGAATAAAATATTCGGGTGATGTTACAAAAGCGATTGCCGCCGGAGCACATTCGGTTATGATTGGAAGTCTTTTTGCGGGCTGCGAAGAAAGCCCCGGCGAAATAGAGTTATTCCAAGGAAGAAAATATAAAGTTTATATAGGTATGGGTTCACTATCTGCCATGAAACGCGGAAGCAATGATAGATATTTCCAAAAAGAAGATAAAAAATTTGTTCCGGAAGGCGTTGAAGGCCGCGTTGCCTACAAAGGTCCTGTTATGGATACGGTTTATCAGCTTATGGGCGGTCTGAGAGCAGGTATGGGATATTGCGGAACAAAACGAATTCAAGATCTTATTGATAACGGTCAGTTTATGAGAATCACATCTGCTGGTCTTAAGGAAAGTCACCCTCACGATATCCACATAACTAAAGAATCTCCCAATTATTCTGTCGAGTTGCTTTAAACATATAAGTAATAACAAAATGTCTTTCAATCACAAGTTATTTTTCAAGAAAATTGTCGCAATAATTTTAGGAATGGCGCAATTGCGCCATTCCTTGATTGAAAATATTTTTACATATTGCTTTATTTCATAGCTATTGGAAAAATTTTTTCAAACAGCATGAGAACGGCGATTTATTAATATATTTTATCGCAAAAAAAATTCGTGTGTTTTATTTCAATTTATACTATTTTCAATATAGAGGATAGAAAAATGAAAATAGTATTAAATAAATATTTATTATGCTGCAGGTTCATTTTTCTGAATTTTATGAGCAAAATAAGATATATGGTCAATAAAAAATGAAACTGCTATATTGGAGGAATTTATGAAATACGAGACAGTAATTATACTAGATTTTGGTGGGTTGTATAATCAGCTAATAGCCAGAAAAATCAGAGACAACAACATTTTTTGTGAAGTTTTGCCTTTCGATACTCCTTTGTCGGAAATAAAAGCAAAAAATCCAAAAGGAATTATTTTTACAGGCGGCCCTGTCGATGCCACAGACGAAGAAGCTCCTTTAGCGGATAAAGGCATTTTTGAGCTTGGGATTCCTATATTGGGCATTTGTTATGGCTGTCAGTTTATCGGATATTCTTTCGGTTCTGATGTTATGCCTGTAGAATTAAATGAAAACTCCGTTTACAACGCTGAATTTGCCGATTCTGCCGAACTTTTTTCGAATATAAATAAAAATGCAGATGTTATGATGAGTAATACTTATGCTCTGAAAGAAGCTCCAAGTGGCTTTGAAATTACTGCAAAAACCGAAAATTGTATTATTGCCGCGATTGAAAATAAATCTAAAAAATTGTATGCTTTTCAGTTCCATCCCGAAATTGTCGAAACTCCGCTTGGAAATCAAATATTGAAAAACTTTTTATTTAATATCTGCAATTTAAAAGGCGATTGGGAAATGAATGAATTCGCTTTGAATATGATAGAAACACTCAAAGAAAAGATTGGCTCTAAAAAGGCTTTATGTGCCCTCTCCGGAGGCGTGGATTCAACAGTTTCCGCCATCATGATTCAAAAAGCCATCGGTGATAATCTGATTTGTATTTTCGTCGACCACGGCTTAATGCGCCTAAATGAAGGCGACGAAGTAATGGAAGTTTTCAAAAAATTCGGATTGAATGTTATACGCGTGAACGCTCAGGATAGATTTCTGGACAAGCTTAAAGATGTGATAGACCATGAAAAAAAAAGCAAGATTATCGGCGAAGAATTTATTCGAGTTTTTGAAGAAGAAGCTAAAAAAATCGGCGATATCGATTTTCTTGTTCAAGGCACTATTTATCCGGATATTATTGAAAGCGGAACAAAAGACAAGGCTGTTATTAAATCTCATCATAACGTAGGCGGACTCCCTGATGTTATTAACTTTAAAGAAATTATCGAGCCGTTACGAGATTTATTTAAAGATGAAGTTAGAAAAGTCGGCTTGGCACTCGGTATTGATGAGTCTCTGGTTTTTCGCCAGCCTTTCCCCGGCCCCGGCCTCGGTGTCAGAGTTATCGGTGAAATCACAAAAGAGAAATTGGATATTTTGAGACACACTGATTTTATCTATCGTGAAGAGATTAAAAAAGCAAATTTAGATAGAGTTATTTGGCAATACTTTACTGTCTTGACCGGACTAAAATCTGTCGGAGTTTTCGCAGACGAAAGAACCTATGCGTACACTGTCGCTTTGCGCGCTGTCACAAGCGTCGATGCCATGACCGCAACTTGGTATCCTATTCCTTTTGACATCCTTGATATTATTTCAAAAAGAATTGTCAACGAAGTTCCGCATGTAAACAGAATTGTGTTGGATATAACTTCAAAACCACCGGCAACTATTGAGTGGGAATAAAAGATGAAAAGCTTGCAAGCCTTTAATATCAAGGTTTGCAAGCTTTATTTTTTATTAATCGTACTAAAAACGTACTATTATAAGTTATAAGAACTTTTTGAAAATTATTCGCTAATAGTAGTCTCGTTATCGTCTATTAGCTTTTTGAGATTTTCAGCTGTGACAATCCATTTATTACACACCTTACTTGCCTTTAATTGTCCGGTAGTAATTAAATGACGAACTGACTTTTCCTTTACTTGAAGTATTTCGGCTATATCTCTTACTGTATAATAATCTTTCTGCATATAAAATTCCCTTCCTTGAGTATAAGCTATACAAGATATTTTTAATTTAACTGTACCAATAGACTATTTTTTATAATAGAAATCGAAATAGTATTTTTACATGTTTTTATAATATCTTAATATGATTTATATGTCAATTAGGTGTGCAAATTATATGTGACGTTTCAAAATGCAGAAATCAATTTATATGACACATATATTCAATATCTTTTATTGTGTCAAATGGGTATACGCTATTATTACAAAAAATCACCTAAAAAATTTTTAGATAAGAAGAAACATTCTTCTTTTAGCTTGTCCGATTTGTCCAAATGCTTTTTAGGGGCTCACCTTCCTCGCCATAAGCTTTTGCGTTCAATATTTCCGAATCTCTTTTAGGGTGGTACATTTGTAACCATAATCTTTGTATTCAATATACTCAAATGCTTTTATTTATGATGCTGTATGCTAATTACTTCTTTTTGGCGCAACTTATCGCAACATTAATTCTACAGAAACTACTACAGAAAACTACAGCTTTATTTTATATAAATGTCCGCAAATGTCAGCATTATAAAATATAAATTTTTATGATTCTGGAACATGTTTTTCGTTGAGTAGTTCAGGATCAATAACTATCGAATCTAGCCCTGTTCTATGAATTTTGTGTACAGCGTTCCAAGAGTAATTAGTATCTATTGCAATATCATTCCAATGCTTTAAATGAACATATCGCTCATTTAATATCAGCCTCTGTGTCGGGTTTTCTATCTTTTCAATAGCTGTAGCAATTGAAGTCTTTAAATATAGCAGCCTTATTACATCTTGCAAATATTCGTTTTCTAGATCAGCAATCAATGATATTAGTATATCTACAGAATCACGGTTTGCTTGATGCGCGCCGCCAATGATCAACTTTATATTGATAAGCTGCTCTTTTAATAGATTTATTTGATACTTCTTAGATTTAACAAGTCTATCAAGCTCAAAAGCCTGCATTAGAAATTCCTTAGTTGTCAAATTTTCCGCTCCTTTACGCATGTTTATCAAAATGTTATAATTAAAATGTATTTAAATAATATTTCTGCTCTACGTTTGGGGCGGAAGCCCTTTTAAAGTACTGTTCGATTAAGGATAGTACATTTTTATTATATAGAATTATTATTGAAAGCAGTATCATCTGTAATAAAAATATATTTTCGGTAATAAAATATCGATTGGATATCAATGTTACATAATAAATTATGGTAGATTCGATTGTCAATTATAGCTGTATTTAATGTAGAGAAAATATTAAACGAATATAACACAATGATAAGATATGTTAGATTCAGATAAATTTTTCAAAGTGCAACAAATCCCATAATAGCGGTGTTTGTAGGTACTTCCAACCCAAAACTGGAAATGCGGGTACGGTGAGCGCAAATCTTGTCCAGTTTTATAAAAAATTTTTATGTTATTTCCGTTTCCGTTCTAAAATATAAAACTTGATTGATTTTGTCTTTTCTCCATCAGATTGATTGTAAGATTTTCTAGCTTCGTTCAGGCTTCGATTCGCATTTTAATATCGAAAAGAGCCTAAACGTATATGTTTTAGGCTCTAAGGAATTATTTAAATTAATGTTTCAGCGGCTTTAAATATCGTGGTATTTTTTTCTTTATTAGCATTGTTTTGCCGCTTCCGCAGTTGATTATGTATTGCTTTTTTGTTTTAGGGTCAATAGCCATTTTGTAAGTTGTAAGCTTTACGTTTTGGCTGTCTAAAAAGTCATCAAACAAATTACGCCCTGTCTGTGATTTATGAAGTTCGCCCACAATATCAAATAAATTTAATATAAAACTGCAAACATCTTTATTAGTATAATCCCATAAAATATGCTCTATAGCCTCGCCGATCAGATTATCAAGCCCATGTTTATTTAAGGCTTCCATTGTATAAAAATAGTCTTTATTTTGATAACGTTCGCCGTCGAATCTTTTATCTATGGGAAATATTCTAATTAACTCATTTGGTGTAAGTTCCTTGATAGACATTTTTACAAATTCCATTGCATTAAATAGTTCTTGTAAATATGCAATTGATGTTGTTTCGGATATACTGCAAGTCAAATTAAGATATTTGACCCAAAAGTAAATTATCTTGTAATAGTCGTCTCTGCTATGGCTTTCAGAATATGAGTCTCCTGCGTTTTTACAAGCTTTACTATAAATCTTTGCAAGTTCATACCTCTTTGTATCTATTTCAATTTTACTGCCGTTTACTAATGATAACATTTTTTCACCTCGATTAAATTTGTCAAACTTTATTTGATGATTGATCTTAAATACTATAATAAATTTTCGATATTGCCGGCACTGATTGAGCCAAGTTCTTTGGCAATCCTTAAAGCAAATCGAAAACCAAGTTTAAAATCAACTTCTTTTTTGTAACAAACATATTTTCCAAAAATGTCTTCGACTGAAAAAAGGAGTTCTCGACCATAATTTTTATCTATATCATTTTTAAATTCACCTAAAACTCTTTCCGCTTGCAAAAAGTCGAAATCAGCTATTTTATCAAAAATCTTGCAATAATCGTCACTGTAAACATAATTTCTAATTATTGTGTTTAATATTGATGGTTGTAAAGATTTGTTATCTATATTGTCACTCATGATAAGTTAATCTCCTTTAAATTTTATCGTTGTAATTTTACCCTACTATACGTATAATTAAAGGTATAGTAGGGCTTTGGTTCTGCTTGCGTTTACGTAAATGAATACGTATAATCTCCTGATATGGGCAAGTCCTATTTAGTAGCCGCTTACATTTCTTTGAGTGTAGCGGCTGTTCCTTTTTTGAAATTCGCCTTAAATTCCTCCAACTCTTCAAGCGTTTTGATCGTTAATTTCTTAGGCTTGCCGGAGCTATCAATTATACCTAAGTTTTCGATCTCTTGATATACTTCTTGTGCTTCATTAAACCGAGCTCCGATCCATTCTTGAACCTTGTTTTTTGAAATTTCTCCTACTCCAATAGCACATTTAATAGCTTTTTCAGCTTTTTCACTTATTCCATTTTCTTGATCACATTTCAATGAATTGTCATTGTTAGATTCCGAAAATACACCTGTCAAAACATTGTCAGAAGCATTTATTATTCGAATAAGCGGCTCTTTTTCATAAATAGTGTTTTGATTCGCCGGTGGATAAATATCCGCTATATCCCGAATTTCTTTCTTTGATAAAAACAAACCTTGTAATCTTTTAGGTTTGCTGTATCCTGTCGGCTTAAATAGCATATCGCCTTGCCCTGTCAGCTTCTCCGCGCCGCCTTTATCCAATATTGTTATAGAATCCCGATCACCTGCTACTTTTAAAGCTACTCTTGAAGGTAGGTTTGCTTTTATACTTCCGGATATAACGTTTGTTGATGGTCGTTGTGTGGCAAATATTAAATATATTCCGGCTGCTCTTGCTAAACTTGCAAGACGATTAACTCTTTTTTCGACTTTATCTTTCGAATTTTTCATTAAATCCGCTAATTCATCAATTACGATTATGATATCCGGCATTTTTACGCCTGTTTTATCCCGATAACTTTCGATATCCTGAACCGTAACAGAAGCGAATGTATTATATCGGTTCGTCATTTCGGTTATAGCATCATTTAAAAGCTCTAAAGCCGTTTCTGGTTTATTTGCAATAGGTGTCATTAAATGCGGTATACCTCTGTACATTCCAAGCTCAACCACTTTTGTATCAATCATAATGAATTTAAGGTCGTCCGGACTGTTTTTTTCAATTAATGAACGTAATACCTAAATTCCGCAAAAATTAGCAATCTACATTTAGATAATTGCAAAAAATGAGTAAATTGGGCAAAATATCTCTTTACAAAATCTGTATGTAGTGGTATAATTAGATAACTACAAGGAGGAGATTAGTATGGCTCTGTGT
>JAVBOA010000005.1:0-96446 GCA_031551135.1 Eubacteriales bacterium
ACCTATCAAAAAGGAATCAAAGTACCTGATGAGATGTTTGAATCTATTAATATTACTCGTCATGCTTTTCATGGAGAGTGGAATTATACTATTTCTCCACAATATAAAAACTTGTAAAGTTTATTTTCAATCACTGCCTAATTACAACCAATGCTGAAAAAAAGTACCTGCCGCTTTTAAGCAGGATCACAAAACACATTGGCATTGCCGCCGATATAAAAATAAAAATAACATTGAAAAACGCAGATTGCGAGAATCCGATAAAACAAATTTTAGTAAAAAAGTTATTATTCACAGCCAAATATAATTCCCCGGGAAGATTTAAAGCATATTCCCATTTTGCATAAAGTGAAAAGAAAATCAATACCAGAAGCACTTCCAGCGCAATAAACAAGAGTAAATAAGATATACGGACAAATAATTTCGCAAAAAATATTTTTCGCCTTGAAAGCGGCAAAGTCAGATAAGTATATAAACTCTTTGTTTTAGAAAAAAGGCCCAATGTATTTATTAAATCTGAAATAATTATACAGGCAATTGTTGCGAGAAAAAATAAATTTAAATTTGCACTAACCAGTATTGCGTTAAAATCGCATTTTAGATTTATGCTGTTCATGTTTAATAAAAAAATTGATATTTGTAAAAAAAGCGAAATTAATATAATAATCAGAATATGAAGAATTTCTGATAAAAAATCATATTTGATAATCTTGAGCATATTTATTCCTCCCAGTTTTTCTTTATTAGGCCGCATAAATCTTGAGCGTTCAATCCCACTTGTTTACAAAGCTTTATCAATTCTGTGATTTCATTGTTTAAAATTTCTTCTTTGATTTTTTTTACAGAGTCTCCGCTGACACGAACAATGCTTTTTGCGTTTGGCGGCGTTTCTATAATGCCTTCCTTTTCAAGCTCGGAAAAAGATTTTTGCACCGTGTTTAAATTAACGCCAAGCGAAACAGCAATCGAGCGGCGAGAGGGAATTTCATCGCCATCCGCAAAAAAATCACTGAGTATCAAAATTTTAAAATGCCTTATTATTTGTAAATAAACGGGAGCTGAATCATCGATAACAAAGTTTTCAAAAGGTTGTTTCATGCTTTTCACTCCAAACTGTATTAATAGTATAATACATTTATATCTGTATTATATTATTAATACAGTTTTTTGTCAACAAAAAAAGTGCGCTGTGGCACTCATTTTTGTGTTATGGATAATTCTATCCTTAATGTCTGTATAATGGGGTTAAATCCCTCGCCTTTCAGGCGAAACCTTTAGGTCAACCACCTAAACGAGGATTAAATTCAGGACTTGAGAGAAAATACTCAAGAGGTGAATTTGATGAAAAATTACAGGAAGTCGGCACACTGTACGTATGACATAAAATATCACATAGTATGGATAACAAAGTATAGAAAGCCGGTAGTGACAGGAAAGATTGCGGAAAGGACAAGAGAACTACTGCGAGGTATATGTCAACAAAATGAAGTGGAAATATTGGCCGGGCACGTATCAAAAGACCATATACACTTGTTGGTGTCGGTACCGCAGCATCTATCCGCCAGTAAACTTGTGCAGTATCTCAAAGGCTATAGCTCGCGAAAACTACAAATGGAATACAAGGAATTGAACAAGCAATTCTGGGGAAAACATTTGTGGGCGAGAGGGTACTTTGTAGCAAGCAGTGGCAATATTACAGATGAAGTTATTGCAGAATATATTAAAAATCAAGATATAGCCGAAAACATGAAATCGGATAATTTCAGTATATCAGAACTTTAGGCGGCTTCCAGCCGCCAATCCGAACCTACCGCCTTTCAGGCGGTAGTGGTTTAGTATTGAAAATAGTATAAGAATCGTCCCTGCATCAATTCAAATATTTCTATTAAAAAACTCATTATATTCATTCAGCCTATCAACGAAAAATTGATAATCTTTTGAGAGCATTTCATGGGTATATCGGAACTCCCAATTTCCCGAACAAGTCCCGGGTATATTCATTCTATCTTCCGTGCCGAGAGACATTATATCCTGAATCGGAATTATAGCGAAATTGGCGATTGAATTAAACGCCATGCGTATAAAATCCCAAGCAACATCTTCGCCGCTGACATTCAGATATTTCCTATAATAATGTTTTGCGTCCTCGTCCGCTTTTTCGTACCAGCCGAAACATGTATCGTTATCGTGCGTGCCGGTGTAAATCACGGTTTTCGGGTCTTTTAAATTATGCGGAAGATAAGCGTTTTTGCGGTCTTTTCCAAACGCGAACTGCAGGATTTTCATTCCCGGAAGCCCGAGCTCACAGCGCAATTCTTCCACAGCGGGTGTCATTAGCCCTAAATCTTCGGCGATAATCGCCTTTTCGCCGAGAGCCTTCTTCACCGCGTTGAAAAAAGCCTGCCTCGGGCCTTTCGCCCATTCTCCGTTTATTGCGTTTTCGCTGCCCAAAGGTACTTCCCAATAAGATTCGAAGCCTCTGAAATGGTCGATTCGCAAAATATCATAAAGCTTAAAATTATGTTCGATTCGTTTAATCCACCATCCATATTTCAAATCTTGGTTTGCTTGCCAATCATACAAAGGATTTCCCCAAAGCTGACCGGTTTTCGAAAAATAATCCGGAGGAACTCCGGCCACTTTTACCGGCAAAAAATCTTCATCTAATTGGAATATATTTTTATTTACCCAAACGTCACAGCTGTCATACGCCACAAAAATCGGTAAATCTCCGATTATTCTTATATTATTTTCGTTTGCATATTTTTTTAAAGAAGTCCATTGTTCAAAAAACTCGAACTGCAGAAATTTATTATAATCGACTTCGTCAGCCAAGATTTTTTTATATTTCTCGATTTCGGAAGCATTGCGGTTTTTCAAGCCTTTCGGCCAGCTTATCCAAGAACCGCCCATATAATAATCCTGAATTTCGAATTTTTTTAGTTTTCCGGAAAATTTATTTTCAAATTCAAATAAATCAGATTTATCGGATTTTCTATTTTCCGAAAAATAATTTTTTAACGAAATAAAAATACAATAATCATCGAGCCAATACGAGTTCGATTCACAAAATTCGGTATAATTTGGCTTATTAGTTTTTTTGAAATTTTCAAATGCTATTCTGTAAATACTATTTTTAAAAGAAATGACTTTGTCATAATTAACTTTTCTGTCGTTAAATTCTTCATGGAGAGTATCATATTTTGTGAGCAAATTTTTCTTAATCAATATATCCGGAGAGATTAAAATATAGTTGCCTGCAAAAGATGAAAACGATGAATACGGAGAGTTTCCGGAGGATGTAGGTGTGAGCGGCAGAATTTGCCAAAGCCTTTGGTTTGATTTTTTTAAAAAATCAATAAACTCATAAGCACCGCCGCCAAAATCTCCAATGCCGTATTCGCCCGGAAACGAGGTAGGATGAACTAAAATTCCACTTTCTCTGCTGTCAAACATATTTACCACCTTAGTATAAAATTAAAAATTCGACAATACATACTACGATTTCCAAATTTATTTAACGATATTTGGAAAATTTTCTTTGATTATTATATGGTCATTGTATTCTAAAGTCAATTGTATGATTCTACTAATATATAATCGACAAAAACCGCCTAGTTTTGAATAACGAAAAATATGCATTACAGAGTTGAAAAGCAATATTTTTGAAGCAAACCCATTTTAAATACAGAATTTTTTGAGGCGAAAATCAAATACTATATTTGCGATAATTTTTCTTTATAAATTCTAAAGAATATATAATAGGGGGAAATTTAATTGAAACTAAAATTGATTGCACCGGGGATTATAACTTTAATGCTGACAATGACTGCTTGCGCGGCGTATAACGACAGTTATTATGATAATGAGAATAACGCGAACGGCGAGAGACTTCGAAACTCGATAACGGATGTTCGCGACGATTACGACGATTATTCTTATAGAAACAGAAATTATAATAATTCGCGCGTTGTAGGAAGAGTTTATCCGACCGATAATTATACAAATAATAGAATGAGGACTTCGATTAGAGATACAATCGTTGACAGAGACACAAACGGAGATTATCTAAATAACAGAGCTACCGGTTATGGAGTATACAGCACTCCCATTAATAATAGTTTGAGAAATAATGTTTCCGGAGTTTATAACACAAACAAAGTGACCGGTACAAATAACGGTACAGGCACTTATAATAACAGAATCACAAATAATATGGACTCTGTTACAAACAGAAATGCAACAGCTAATAACAATCTGACAAGCAGAGATTATAGAACTGAAGATAGATATTCCCTAAATAATTCCGCTAAACTAAATAACAATATTAATAACGGAATTAACAGAAACACAAATGCTAATAATGGGGATTATAATCCGGTAAATACAAAAATGGATTACACCAGAAATACAGACGGAACCAAGAATGTTATTGAAAAAACGAATCAAAATTCCCTTGCAAATAGAGCTGTTACTTCTACACCTTTAAATTTTCAGCCTAGAGTAGGATTTAAAGGCATTGGATTCCAAGGAATCGGCCGATAAATTATAGCGAAATAGCGTAGGATAAAATTGAAAATTGCTTTTAGCGTAGGATAAAATTTAAAAGATAGCAATGCTGTAGCCGTCGTATTTTAAAAAAAGTACGGCGGTTTTTCTGTATCTTGACATTATTACTAATTAGTAATATAATTATTTTATGGACGAAACAAAAATATTATATGGAGCCGAAAAAGCTCTTGACCTTAAATTTTTTATTGCGCTCAGCCGCTCTATCAACCTGCTGAATAAGCGCGCGAACTGTATTTTCAGAAAATATAATTTGACAAATAAGCAATTTGCTGTATTGGAGGCTTTGTATCATAAAGGCGATTTGAGTATCGGTCAAATTATCGAAAAAGTTCTTTCTACCGGCGGAAACATGACCGTTGTTATCAATAATCTGGAAAAGGAAGGGATGGTCAAAAAGGATTGCGCCCGTGACGACAATAGAGTCTGTATTATTAGCTTAACCGCCAAAGGCAAGGGTTTGATTGAAAAAATATTCCCTGAATATCTTGAGGATTTGCAAAATTCTCTCTCTTGTTTTTCCGAAATCGAAAAAAATGAAATTGTATCTGCTCTAAAGAAACTAAATTGAAATTTTTAGGAGGATGGAATATGGAATTTTTTGAAGCATTGAAAAATCGACGAACATATTATTTTATAAGCGGAAAATCTACTATAAGCGATGAAGAAATTATAAAAATCGCAGAAAATGCATTACTCTGTGCGCCGACAGCTTTCAATAGCCAATCCGTTCGGGTTGCTGTATTGTTTGGAGAGAATCACAATAAACTCTGGTCTATTGTTAAAGAAACTCTCAGAAAAATTGTTCCGCCTGATAATTTTGCCGGGACAGAAGCAAAAATAAACAGCTTTGATGCAGGTTATGCAACAGTTTTATTTTTTGACGATACCGAAATTACAAAAGGCTTGCAAGAAAAATTTCCGTCGTATAAAGATAATTTCCCAATTTGGGCGCAGCAGTCAAACGGCATGGCTCAATTAATCATTTGGTCGGCGCTGGAGGCCGAAGGTCTAGGCGTTAATATTCAGCATTACAACCCAATTATTGACGACGAAGTTAAAGAAGTATTTGATTTTCCAAAATCTTGGCAGTTGGTTGCGCAAATGCCTTTTGGATTGCCTACCGCCGGTCCGGATGCAAAATCCGTAGTTCCGGCTTCCGAACGTATTAGGGTTTTGAAATAATATTTATTTTATGGAAGGAAACGGTGATATTTTGAATTTTATACACGAGTCAAACAGGGTTTATTCGCTGGATGAAAAAAATAATATTATTGCCGAAATAACTTTTCCGCCTTATGGCGACTGCGTTGTTATAAATCATACCTTTGTAGATGATTCGCTGAGGGGACAAGGTGTGGCCGGCATGCTTGTAAAAGAAGCTTATAATGAAATTAAAAAGGCCAATAAAAAAGCGAAAGTTACATGCTCTTATGCAATTAAATTTTTTGAAAAAAATAAAGAATTCGCTGATATATTAAGCGAAATCTAATACTATTTTCATTTTTCTATCCTTTATATTGAAAATAGTATAAAACGGGGCAGGCCATGAGCCTGCCCTTAACTTGCCGAATTTTATAGAATTTTATCATTGATTTTTTCTATTTTAGATTTTAAATATGACTTAAACGCCTCAATTGTTTCGGGGGATTTTTTATATTTGAGATTTTTGAATTTGCTAAAAATTCGAGAAGGATTTGCTGTTGCATTTGAAATCCTTTTTTCAAAATTTTGAATTAATGTGTGCAAAGCAGAGTCATTGTTTAGAAGAGCAGTCTTTTTAAGTTCGCTGAGATTTGTAATAATATTTTCCAATTCAATCTCGTATTTTTCTTGCAGATGAACTTTTATATCCGATAAATTCGTCGAAATTTCCGTTAATTTATCCTCAAAATTATGAATAGACTCAATAGATTTTATTAAATCATAAATCAAAGTCAGAACGATTGTCCAAACACAGATATCTTTGAAAACTCCGGAACTTTTATTTACATAAGAAGAAACAAACGGATGCAGAGAATATGCCAAAAAAAGTGTCAGCAGCCCGAACAAAGCGGAGTTTAATAAACAAACCCTGCCTTGTATATTAAATTTCATATCAGAATAATCCCAAAGCTTTATATTAAATAACATTTCAAAAATATAAGTCGTTATATATTCCAAAACACTCATACAAAGAAAAGCGACTACAAAAAGTAAAATCGGTTCGCTTACAAAATCCGATAAAAAAATAATTGAAAAAATCGCACCGAAGCCATAAATCGGACAATACGGCCCATAAAAAAATCCTCTGTTTGTAAGTTTTCTGTTTATGCAAGAGCAATAAATTACTTCTGTTATATATCCCAAGACGCTGTAAATGTAAAAATAAATTATTAAATCGGAAAAAGAAATATCCATTCGATCACTTCTTTCTTAAAACTCTTCAAAGTAAAAAAGAGTGTTATAGAACACCCTTTGATATATTTATACTATTTTCAATATTAAGGATAGAAAAAATATTTCATTTCGCGCCGGAAACATTGCACGAAACGCTCCGCTGTGAAAATTTTTTTCTACTTATCTAAATGAAAATAGTATTATTCGCCAAGTCCGGATTCGATAGCTTCTTCAATCGCTTTGATAGCCTCTTCTTCACGGTCTCCGTTACATACAAATTCTACTTCCTCGCCGGCTTTTATACAAGCACTCATAATTCCAAGAACTGATTTTGCGTTATATTCTTTATCTTTATATTTAATCATAATATTACATCCAAAGGGTTGTACAAGTTTTACCAGAACTCCGGCCGGCCGAACATGCAAGCCCGATTTGTTTTTGATAAGAAAAGTTTTAGATATCATAAATACTTCCTCCTAAACTTAAATTTTATATTCCACATCACAGAAAGTATAAATTGTTTGGAATGCAGAAAAAACCGCTAATTTGATGATATCATAACGCAATAATTCTGACAATAGCGAAAGAAAATTAATTTCCGAGCATTGTTTTGGCATGTACTGATAATTGATACTATTATAAATATTCGGTAGGCGTATATTTTACGAGCGAATTGTTCTTTTGAATCAATTCTGTTTCGATAACTTCGCCGCCTTTCATTTTTAGATATTTCTTGCGCCAAAGCTCGTTTTGACGGTAAAAATCATTTCCGACTTTTACAAATTGATGATTTTTTTCATAGACGTGATATTTATACGGCAAATCTGTATCAACACGCAAATCACCGTTGATACATTTTTCGTCGAACCAGAATAATAATTGGAACGTATGCTCAGTGTTATTTTTGAATTGATAATCGATATAATTGAAATAAACTGTCGCTCCGCTTCCAAAAGGCACAACCCGCCCTTCGTCCGGAAAAGGGTCAAAAGAATGATGGTGATGTTCTGTGATTGTCAGGGGACTGTGCAGACAAAGCCAATGAATAAGATTAGCAATTTGGCAAATTCCGCCGCCAACGCCGGCAATCGCTTCGCCGTTTGTTAATAAAATTCCTTCCTTGTATCCTTTTTTCTTTGTGGCGCACCCGACTAAATAACAAAAAGAAAAAGTCTCGTTTGGATGTATCAAAATTCCGTCCAATTTCGCTGTAGCAAGCTTTAAATTTTCCACTTTGTTGTACTGCAATCTCAAATCAGCGTCGCCGAGTTTTCTGATAAGAACGGATTGATGCTTATAAACTCTGTATTTCAAATGTTCTTTAGAAATGGTCTTGGCAAAATTTTGATCGCCTAAATACCAATTTAAATATCTTGCCAAGCGCTTTATTTTAATTACAATAAAACATAAAAACGGGTTATAACTTGAAATAGGCCGTCTCATATTTACCACCCTTTTTAAATTAAGCACGGAAAAGTATTTGAGAAAAAATTTGGATATACTTTAAGATAAAATTTGTTGGAAAGTATTTTAGAAATGACGACATAGTTATTTTTAGAACGATTTTCAAGAGATATTAAATATTATAAAGGAAATTTGGAGATAATTCAATATAGTTTTCGCTCGTCAGACTAAAAAAACCGCGGAATTCCGCGGCATTTATAGAAAAATATTATTTAATCATTTCAATTTCTTTTAGAGATTCAACGATATCATTAAGGCTTGCGCCGGAGCTGATTGTGACTGCCGCCGTAACTGCGCCTTCCACAAGCGGAATATTCAGTATTTTGATATTTTGGCTCATCTCCTCATCGAGCTCTTCCAAAACCAAAGAAGCCGTCATTCGGGAAGAACCTAAGTCAAAGAGAATAATAATTCCGTCGTCGGTATAGGCGTTTAAAATCGTTTCGCGGATTTTTTCGTAGTCCGAGCCGAGTCCGCCGCTGCCATCGCCGCCAACTGAGTAAATCGGGATTTCCCGAGCCATTTCGAAAGCAAGGTCTTTTAGGCCCTCAGCTATTTTTTCGCTATGCGAAAGAAGAATCAAAGATACCATATTATCTCCTTCCGTTCAAAAATTCCGAAACAGATTTCAGCATAATATACGAGGACATGCAACCCGGGTCGATATGTCCGAGACTGCGTTCGCCCAAATAAGACGCGCGCCCTTTTAATGCAATAATAGTTTTTGTATATTCGTAGCCTTCTTTTGCGACTTCCAGAGCTTTATCAAAAGCCTCTTTCGGGGAAAGTCCTTCAGCGAGTGAGTTTTTCAAAGAATCGGAAACCGGAATTAAAACATCAAGCATAGTTTTTTCGCCTTTGTTTGCTTTTCCGCGGGCTTTTACGCCTTCGATTCCGATATCAAAAATTTCACAAAAATCTGCAAAATCCAATTCCGGTTTTTTCAAAGCTCCGGACATTTTTAAAAACAAAGTTCCGTAAAGCGGTCCTGAAGCACCGCCGACTGTAGAAATCAAAGTCATTGCAAGAGTTTTTAAAACATCCGAAACATTTGCAAATTCGGTTTCTAATTTCGGCAAAACAGCATTAAAACCACGGGAAAGATTGATACCGTGGTCGGCATCGCCGATAGCCGTATCGAGTTCGGTTAAATATTCTTTATTTTGCTCTATATCATTGGCAATTAATTTTAAAAGAAGAACTGCATCTTGTGCATTCATAAAAAAACTCCAATACTAAAATACTTTTAATGCCACAGTGTCGGCTTTTGCGTCGAAAAGCTCTTTAAGCTCGTCGTCGAGTTTCAATACAGATATTGAAAATCCAGCCATTTCGATAGAAGTCATATATTCGCCGACCATTGTTTTATAAATTTTAATTCCTTTTTCTGTAAGAATTTTATTCACATGTTTGTTGACTAAGAATAATTCCATAAGCGGAGTTGCGCCGAGTCCGTTTACTAAAACAACAACTTCGTCGCCTTTGGAAGGATTCATATCTTCCAAGATTTTGCCAACCAATTCGTCAACGATTTCGTTTGCGGTTTTGATTTTTTCTCTGCGAACGCCCGGTTCGCCGTGAATACCAAGACCAACTTCCATTTCGTCGTCAGCGATTTCAAAGCCTGGCTTGCCTGCTTCCGGAATTATACAAGGAGTGAGCGCCATACCCATAGAGCGGACATTAGCGATAACTTTTTCGGCAACAGCTTTTACTTCTTCGAGGCTTGCGCCCGATTCAGCTTTTGCGCCTGCGATTTTATGCAAAAGAACAGTTCCGGCAATACCGCGCCGTCCTATAGTCCATGTAGAGTTTTGAACAGCAACGTCGTCATCTATAACAACTTTGTCAACTTTAATGCCTTCGGCTTCGGCCATTTCCATAGCCATTTCAAAATTCATTACGTCACCGGTATAGTTTTTAATAATAAGCAAAACGCCTGCATCGGTTTGTACAGCTTTGATCGCTTCAAAAACAGCGTCCGGAGTAGGCGATGTAAAAACCGCGCCGCAAACGCCGCCGTCAAGCATGCCGTATCCGACAAAACCGGCGTGGGAAGGTTCATGACCGGAGCCGCCGCCACTAACCAGCGCAACTTTATCTACTTTTTTGTTTGCGCGCACAATTACATTAGCATTGTCTAATTTACAAAAATAATCCGGATAAGCCAATACCATACCATCAATCATTTCGGCTACAACATCTTGTGGGGCGTTGATAATTTTCTTCATAAATTATACCTCCTTAAAATATAAACCTGATTTTAATCAAATTCATCAAATATAACAAAATATGAATTCAATTTGTGATGATTATAACATATTGAATTTTTATTATCAACAAAGCGCATATACTTATTTGCCATGTTTTAGACAAAAATATATAAAAATTTTGCTTATTTTTTTAATTCAATTCAGTAAATATTTGCGCAGTGAGATTTATTATCACGATGAAAAATATTTTGTGTTCGCCGAATTTTGTTCAGCAATAGATATTTAAGGCTAATTATGGTAAGATTGGTATGATTAATAGGTTTTTATCGTAAAACTCACATCGCAATATTTTGTTATCAAGCAAAAATATGAATTGTTTAGCAAGATCGTTGTAGGGGGCGGTTTCCATGCCGCCCCGGCAAGGTGGACGGAAGATGAATATTATTGAATTACAAAAGGAGTGTTATGATGAAAGTTGTGCGGTTAAACCATAATGATGACTATTGGCAACGAACAATATCATATGCAAAATCTTGTTCTTGGAAAGAGGTTGGAAAACACCTTGCTGAACTTATGGAGGATAATCTCTTTTCTGATTGGGAATCCGTCTTTATTGCAATAGAAAATGATAAAATTTCAGGCTTTTGCACTTTTCTCAAAAATGACTATTACCCTGAAAACAGATACTCACCTTGGATTAGCACTATCTTTGTGGATGAAAAGGTACGTGGTAACAAACTAAGCGGTCAAATGATAGAGACAGTCATTATTTATGCTAGTGCCCAAGGTTTCTCCAAAGTTTATATCCCATCTGACATGAAAGGCTTTTATGAAAAATTTGGTTTTGTTCCGATTGATACGTTAGAAAATTATAGCGGAGATATTGACACGATTTTTATGAAAGAGATTCAATAATATAACGTGGGTTCGTCGAACTCAAGGTAATATACGTATATGACAATCATTTTTTGGATTATCAGTTTCAACGATACGGCGAACTGTGGCAAGAGACATATTTATATATTTATTTTGTTATATATTTTATAAGAAGGAAGTTGATAAAATGAACTTATTAAAGAAGCAATTGAAAATAATAGTAGCTCTTAGTGGAATTATGGCAATATATAAATTGGCAAGTATGTTTTGGATTTTAATTTCGTCAATCGCAGGTTTTACATCAGCAGATTCAAGTATAGGAATAATTGACGGTGCCGACGGACCGACAACAATTTTTGTTGGTAAGAAATTTCTTCCGGATACATTACCACAATTACTTGCATCCAATTTTACGATTGCTGTCGAATTTGTTATATACAGTATTATATTCGTGCTTTCAATAGGTACGATACGAAAAAATAATATATAAATATCTCCTGAAAATTGTATTCGGAGAAAATTTAAATAATTTAGCTCAAGCTATTGATATTCTGTTCCCGGTCTTAAGTATAAATATTAACTTTGGGATATGTGAAGCATTTGACCTGAAGGCGATTAATAGATAAAAGAGTTGCCTAATAGAAAACAAAATGGATTAGAAAGTTACGATTACAGCCAAAACGGCGCGTATTTTATTACGTTTTGTGTTAAAGGCAGACATGAAATATTGGGTAGATCGTTGTAGGGGGCGGTTTCTATGCCGCCCCGACAATAGAATTGTCCGATACCGGGAAAGAAATCATAAAAACCATTGAATACATCAATATAAATTATCATGATGTCAACATAGACAAATATGTTATTATGCCGAACTATGTACATATGATTATCTTTTTGACGGGCGGGCATGGAAACCCGCCCCTACCAAACGTTGTGGGACAATTAAAATCTTTTACAACAAAGAAATGGAATGATATTTGCGGCACCCAAATGCAGAAAATATGGCAGCGATCATATCATGATCATATTATCCGCAATGAAGAGGATTACCAAAATCATTGGCGATATATTGAAGAAAATCCGGCAAGGTGGACGGAAGATGAATATTATTGAATTACAAAAGGAGTTGTAGGTGGCGGTTTCCATGCCGCCCCGACAATAGAATTGTCCGATATCGGGAAAGAAATCGTAAAAGCCATTGAATACATCAATATAAATTATCATGATGTCAACATAGACAAATATGTTATTATGCCGAACCATGTACATATGATTATCTTTTTGACGGGCGGGCATGGAAACCCGCCCCTACCAAACCTTGTGGGACAATTAAAATCGTTCACAACAAAGAAATGGAATGATATTTGCGGCATCCAAATGCAGAAAATATGGCAACGCTCATATCATGATCATATTATCCGCAATGAAGAGGATTACCAAAATCATTGGCGATATATTGATGAAAATCCGGCAAGATGGACGGAAGATGAATATTATTGAATTACAAAAGGAGTTGTAGGGGGCGGATTCCATGCCGCCCCGGCAATAGAATTGTCCGATATCGGGAAAGAAATTGTAAAAGCCATTGAATACATCGATATAAATTATCATGATGTCAACATAGACGAATATGTTATTATGCGAACCATGTATATATGATTATCTTTTTGACGGGCGGGCATGGAAACCCGCCCGTACCAAACGTTGTGGGACAATTAACATCGTTTACAGCAAAGAAATGGAATGATATTTGCGGCACCCAAATGCAGAAAATATGGCAGCGCTCATATTATGATCATATTATCCGCAATGGAGAATTACCAAAAGCACTGGCGATATATTGATGAAAATCCGGCAAGGTGGACGGAGGATGAATACAATACAGGAAATGAATAAAAATGTCTGGTGAAAAAATTTTATTAAATGGGCGGTGTATATATGGAACAATTTTCTATACCAGGTGCGGGTGCAATAATTGTTAAAGATATTGACGGAGAAAAAAATATCCTTACTCAAATACGAGTTAAGCCTAATGCTCCATGCGAAGATGGTCTTTTGGAGATACCTGCTGGAAAAATTCGGGCTTTTGAGAGCATATTTGATACCATAAGAAGAGAAGTAAGAGAAGAAACAGGGCTTAAAGTGATGGAAATCTTAGGCGAAAATTTATCCACGCTCTATGAGGGTAATTCTTATAAAGTCATAAATTTTAAACCTTTTTCATGCTCGCAAAATCTTATTGGCAAGTATCCAATAATGGTTTTTGTATTTATTTGTCAAGTAGAAGGCGAATTACTGCCATTCTCTGATGAATCAAAGAACTATAAGTGGATGTCAATTTTAGAAATGAAGGAATTATTATTTACTCATCCAAACTTTTTTTATCCAATGCATATAGATACCCTAAAAAAATTTGCTAATGCTTATGAATGATATAGATATTTTCTGTGGTCTGCCGTTTCAGCGGCATGATGGATTGTACTGTTACAATTGTGAAATGCTTTAAGCTGAGCTTGCAGGAAAGGATGTGACCTTTGTTATGGGTATTTTTAATTTTTTTACAAAAAACAAAAAAAAATCAGAATCCAAGAAAAATGAAAATCTTGTTATTGAGTCCGAGAATATTATTCCGGATTATAAAAATACCATTGAATTGACCAAAATTATAACAAATTATGATGAAACCGCTGTAAAAGATATTTCCTTGCTTGTGGAAAATTATACAGAGTTTTATGAAAAGCACAAGAATTGGTGTGACGAAATGGGATTCGACGGAGACATTCTTTTAACATTTGCCTATTGGCTTACAGGATATGACACTGATTGTAAATATGGGGCTTATATTGACTGGAAAGAGGCGACTGAGGACATCATTTGGAATTTAGAGCCTGCAATCAAAAATTTAAATTATCCTTTGGATTTAACAAAAATTGAATTTAGCGGAAATGAATTTACCTTTGAGGCTCTTCGGGTTATCAATGAATACTTTGCAAAACAAGGGTATACGCTTGTGGGATTGGATACACAAAGTGATTGCTACCATCTTTTTATTACAAAAATAAATGATGTTAACAAAATTGCTGCTTTGGGAAAAGAAATTAATTTTAAGTTTTTTAATAAGTATGAGTGAGATACCGACGAACGAAAATACGAATTAGAACAGGGGGCTTTTTTATGATTAATGGAAACAAGGTTAATTTAGTTCCTTCCACTTTAGATGATAAGAAAAACGTGTATGAGTGGTGCTTTCATTCGGAAATCACAAAATCTCATGCCGGTCCGCCCGATTATCCCGACGCGCCGATTGCAACATGGAAAGAATTTTTCGAGGGTATTGGTGGTTATGAGGATTACTATTTTACAGGTTCACAGCCCGAACGCGGCGGAGGATTTATTATATTGCATAATGGGATACCCGTTGGTTTTATTAGCTATACCTGTTTTCACTTGCAGAATAGCAAAGCAGAACTTGATATCTGGATGAATTGTGAGGATAATTGCGGCAAAGGATTTGGCACAGATGCTATTATTGCGCTTGGAGAATATTTACACAAAACGCAGGATATTCAAGAGTTAATTATGAGGCCGTCTATAAAAAATATAAGGGCGAATAAATCATATGAAAAAGCCGGGTTTAAAAAATCCGATAAACGCCCGGACGAATATTTGCTAGACGAGTATGTATCAATTTTTGGAGATGGAGACTACGGAGCCGATGAAAGCGCATTACTGATAAAAATCTTTGAGGTATAGTTTAAGTTTTTTGTGGTTCGCCAAAGCCGCAAAATTATTTTCGAAGATTGGTGTAGGGGCGATTCATAATCGCCCCTACGAATATATCGGTTACTATTCAACAACTGGAGCGGCGTGTTTCAAAAGAAATGGGATACTGCTTTTAGTATTTAAATCATTATTTGAAAAAATTTTATGTAGGAGATGATAAAGTGGATTTCAATGAATATCAGAGCTTAGCTATGAGAACATCAAGCGAGGCTTCAAAGCAAAATCAGATTCTTGACGGAGTTATGGGGTTATGTGGTGAAGCAGGAGAATGTATTGATATAGTAAAAAAACATATGTTTTTAGGTCATGACTTGGATAAGGAACATTTACTTGATGAAGCATCTGATTGTTTATGGTATTTAGCAACTATTGCTAGCGGATTAGGCATTTCATTAGAAGAAATAGCAATGCACAATATAAATAAGCTAAAAAAACGTTATCCTGAAGGCTTTGATATAAAAAATCATTAACAGGATAGAATAAGTTGATTTTATCGGTATCCGCTATTATACATTAAAAGTATTTTTACTAATTATGGCGACTTTCTAAAAGAAACAAATTCCAGATATTAAATTGTCGCTATTTAGAAATTGTTTCTGAAGAAAATATATTTAATCTGTGTTATAGGGGTACAGCTTATGAATTAAAGAAAAGTAAATATTAATGACATTCTGTAGGTGTTGGATTATTGAAATTCAAAACTGTTTTTGTTATGATTTACAAAATATTTGTAATATATAATAGTTTCAAGGAGGAGCTCTCTGATGAATGAAGTAGAAATAATCTTGCAAAAAATCAATTGGAATGAATATGAAACGGCTTATGGAAATGCCAACGAAGATATTCCACATTATATTGATATCGGAGATTCGCGCGGATATACTCCAAAAATTCGGACTTCTTTATTAGAACTATTTTCTGATGATAGAAAGATTGCTATGGATGCTTCTCATCAATTATGGTGTGGTCTATGCCATCAGTATGCCTACGTATTATCAGCCGCCCTTCCGAGTTTTGATATATTGATGTTGGCATTAAGAACATTAGATGATCAAATGAAAATAGAGGTATTAGATATATTAAAAGGGTTTGCTTACTGCACCTCTCAGAATGATGTAATATTAAACAATTGGAAAGGTTTACTAAGAAATAAATTAGCTCAAAATATTGATTATTTTAAAGAATTGGGCGAACATCCTATAGAGGATGTTTCATCGTTTGCTACAGATATTCTGGATGGATTGTCTGAATACATTTAAAGCGTCCTCAAAAATTTATTTTGTATTTTCGCAGTTTCACCTGCGAGCAAAGCCATATATTAATTGATAGTAAATGATGAAATTTATTGTTGCTTTATAGGATATAAAGCCTGATTTATTGTTAATTCATATAATCCGGCGTATATCGTCCGAATTTGGAGATGGTTTTATTAAGAAAAAGATATATTTTGATTTTCGGAATTATAATAATCGTAATTATTGTGATTGCAATATTTTTTATATCTCGGAAAGAAAAGACTCCTGTAATAAAGAATGTAACGAGCGTATATTTGGAATTTGTTGAAGCAGACAGGCTTTGGGACGGGGGAGGTAGTGCCGAATATACAAGAAAAGAGATAACCGACCCAACAGACAAAGAATACCTTATTGATTTATTTGATAATGAATATGAACTTGATGAACTTACATGCGGTTGTCCCTGCGATAATATTAAAATTGTTTTTGATACAGTCGATGCTGTTCATACTTTTGGCGTGGGCGTTGTAGGTGATGGGAATTTCATTTATTATAATTCGGGCAAATATCTGGGTATACCACATGAATCGTATATGGAATTGATGAGGTTTTTCTCTAAATTCGATGAAACGGCTGACTATGAGGAAAGCTGGATAAACGGTTTTAGATGAACTCCACCGCAGTGACGACTTATGTATTGATTTTGAAGAGCAGAGCCTGTCTTATTTTTTCGAAAGAGTACCGAATGATGCATTATATGAGATTTTACTCAGTGCAATACGTGTTATTGGAAATGGCATTGATTCAACAATTATTTTTTCAAACGAGCCACAAAAAACGAAAATGTCGGTAAAAATATCAAAAAGTAAAATTTGCAATATTTCTGTTGATGGTATAACTGTAACTTTGTCTATAAAACAATATGCAAAGGCAGTATTGAGAATGTTTGATAAATACATGCATGACTATTCGATTGAAGAGTACGATTTGGCTTGGAATAGTTATCCGATTCAAGAATTGGAAAAACTAAGAAGCCAGTATCATGCATTGCAAAAGTTTCAGAACTGAAATCTTTTACATTAAAATCTACAAATGACGCAAATATGCTATAATGTTTTATCATAAAATTCAACTTAATCACATTTGCGTCATTTATCATTTATTTAATATCTTTCATTTTTTATATCTTTTTGATGATTTCATTCAGCAGCCGCATAAAATCTCCGGCGACTTTTTTGCCCATTTCGATAACTTCCTCGTGGTTCGTTTCGCCTTTCGAGATTACGCAGGTCATATTTGTGATGCACGAAATACCGAGAACTTTCATTCCGGCGTTCACGGCAACTTGGCATTCCGGAACGGTTGACATTCCGACAACATCCGCTCCGAGAGCCATAAATGCTCTAATTTCGGCGGCGGTTTCGTAAGTCGGCCCCGGCCAAAACGCATAAACGCCTTTTTGAGCTTTTATATTTAACTCGGCCGCTGTTTTTTGCGCTAATTGAACATATTCCGGATAATAAGCTTTGCTCATGTCGGTAAATCTCGGCCCGAATTTATCAAGGTGTGCGCCGCGCAGTGCCGGAGGACACAAAAAAGCAATATGGTCTTCGATTATCATTAATTCGCCTGGGCTGAAATTTTCGTTTATACCGCCGCAGGCGTTTGTCAAAATAATTTTTTCGATTCCTAAATTAGCGAAAACTCTGATAGGAAAAGTAATTGTTTGGGTCGTATAGCCTTCATAAAAATGATTTCTGCCCTGCATAACAGCGATGCATTTTCCGCTGATTTTTCCCACAAACAGCTTACCGCTGTGTCCTTCCACGGTCGGGTGCGGAAAATGCGGAATATCTGTATAATTTATAATTATCGGATTTTCGAGTTTTTCGGCGAAAGCACCCAATCCCGAACCCAAAATCAGCGCAATTTCGGGCTTTGCATCAATTTCAGACAAAATATAATTACTTGCCGCTTCAATCGCTTCCATTACTTCAGTTTTGTTCATATAATCCAAATTGCTTTTCATAATGTCCTCCTTTAATCTACCCAAATCGGAGAAATCAAGGCTAAATGCTCGTCTTCCTGCTCGATTCTCAGATAATAATAATTTGATTTTTCTTTAATAATATCAAAATCGAAATCAAATTGTCTACTAATATCTTTCCATTCTTCGAGTATTCCATCCATTGAAATAATCGAAACGGATTTTAAATTTGAAGTTCCCAAAATTCTGCCTTTGAAATTTAGTTTTCCGCCATTATTTATTTTAATTTCAGAGCCGAAAATATTTCCGTTTATTTCGAATTGAACTAAAATTCTGGCACCGGTTGTAGCGTAAATCGAGCGGTTATAAATTCCGTCATAAATTTCGCTTCGGTTCAAATCGTTCGCTAAAACGCAGGTCACGCCGCCTTCGATTCCGGCTTCCATTTGATGCGAATCGCTTCCGCCCAAAAATCCGATTCGATAGCCTCTTTTTAAAACATCTCTGAGCGAATTAGCTTCTTCACGGTCAACATTTTTTGTATACGGCGAATAATCATGGTCGGTTTCGAAAATCGCATGACGGGACAAAACTTCGCAAACTCTCTGTTTTTCGGTAGAATGATATTCCCAGTCGGTGCTTGCTAAAACGACAGACCAAACAGCGCCCATATGATGCGGAATTATCAGGCAATCTGTATTTTTGAAAGTTTCAAAAAGTCTGTCGGGCGTGTAGCCGCCTCTTGAAGTGCAAGGATAAAAATCGCCGCGGTCGCCTTTGAAATAAACATTTTTGTGACCGTAATCGTAGCGGAATTCGTTGCTCGTCCATTCGTAGCCGATTAAAGTTGCGAAATTTTCTTTTTTGTTAAAATAATTTGAATAAGAAATCATTAACTCCCATTCGGAAGGCGAAATGACATCAGGAAAAGCGTCGTGGTCACTCAATGCCGAAAAATCTTGAAGGGCAGTATTTTTATTAAAATAAAAGTACTGATCGATTTCGCCGAGACCATCGCTCAACGAGGATTGTCCGTGGATATCCCCAAAATAATAATTCAGATTTTTATGTGATTCCAAAGAATTTTTATTAAATTCTTGTAAATCCCCATCCGGAATTCTTGCGATATTTTTTTCTTTCGCTACCGCTTTATTAAATTCCGCTTTTTCAAACACAAAGTCCGTGCGGATTCCGCTTGCAAATTCAGCTTCGTCAATTACCGCCAGCATAATATGTGCGTTTCTCGTCCAAGTATGTCCGTTGCCCTGTGCGTTTTGGTATGCAACATAAATTTTATTTTGGCTTATGGCGATAGACGAACGTTGGCTGAATTTTTGTAAGATATTCGGCGTAACAATAAACGGAGCGGAATATTCTCCGTCGGTGAATTTGCGCAATACAATTCCTCTGCCGTAATTTTCGGTTAAATAATTTCCGCAAATTGACTGCGATGCGCTGAGATGCCAGAAATTGCTGTCGATATCTATTTTTGCGCCCATTGAGATTGGCTTATTATCCAGAAATTTAATTTCCGACCAAATATATTTTATTTGAGAATTTCTTCCAATAACTGTCCATATTGCGATAACACCGCTGTTTGATTTTGCAAGCGATACCGAAGTATTAAAGCCGGATTTATCGCTGATTTCATTTGAAATAAATTTTCCGCTTTTTTTGTCAAAAACGGCGATATACAAAGAATAAGAACTACCGCTAAAACCATCATAAAGGACATAAAGATTTCCGTCGCCACCGACAGCCGGATTCGGTCTGAAATTATCAAAATCGGAATCCGAAATTTCGATTTCAGCCGTTTCAAAATTTTCGAGAATTTTCAAGCATTTAGCGGAAGCTTTTTCGTTAAGCTCCGAATAAAAAATATAAATACTGTTCTCAAATTCTGTCATTTTAATATCGGAAATGCATTTATTTTCAGCGATTCGGCGCGGATTGTTCCAATTAGTTCCGTCGAATTCTGCTATATAAGCCTGCCATGAATCTCCGCAGGCTTCTGACCAAGCCAAATATAAAGATTTTTCGCATGCTAAAAGATACGGACGGCTTGCTTCTCCTGCTCTGACGAATTTTTCTGTATTTTTAATATCGCCGTCGATTATTTCGCCAACGACAATTATATCTTTTTTAGTTTCCCCAACGTTTTCCATAGATTGCCACGCAAGAAACACTCTATCGCCAAAACTCCTTATTAAAGGATATTGAGCCGAAGTCTCCATTGGATTTGTCAATCTTTTTTCTATCATATATACCCCTCCAAATCACATAATCCCAAAAAGCAGAAAGATGTGTAAATATTTTTTTAGTACTCCGCATTTTGTCCCATGCCTTTAGGCGCGCGCACATATTTTCCGGCAAACACCAATGCAACAAGCGTTACAACATAAGGCAGAAGCTGAATTAATCTCGTAGGCAAGCCTTTGCCTTGCAGCAGCATTTGAAGTGCGTCGGCGGCCCCGAATAAAAGCGAAGATAAAAATGCGCCGACAGGTGTGTATTTACCCAAAACATTTGCGCAAACAGCCATATAACCTCGTCCGGCAGACATATCCCTAG
This sequence comes from Eubacteriales bacterium, assembly GCA_031551135.1. GTDB lineage: Bacteria > Bacillota > Clostridia > Lachnospirales > JAITVM01 > JAITVM01. The sequence goes on from JAVBOA010000005.1 coordinate 21,078, forward strand.
CGAACATATTCAATAAATCAACGGATAAATATGCGCCGGCTAATCCCGAAATCAAACCCGTAAGCGACGCGCCGATATATTTCATGCGTTTTACATTTATGCCGACGGTTGCGGCCGCCATAGGATTTTCGCCTACCATTCTCATCCTCAAGCCGTATTTTGTTTTAAACAAAAATATCTGCGCCGCAATTATTAAAATTATCATTATAAAAAATATCGGTGAAATCCTGCCTATCACAGGAATGTAAATCGGCTTTATGGAATTCACGATTTCGCCGTTTCCTCTGTTGCCCCAAATACTTTGCAATAGAAGTGTCGTAAATCCGGTCGACAGAAGATTCAGTCCTACACCGCTGATAATATGGTTTACATTGTATTTTGTAGTCAAAATTCCGTGAGAATATCCGATAATCCATCCAAAAAGCATTCCCGTAAGCACGCCGATAATTGCACTTCCGCTGTAAAACGAACCGAGCGCCGCACCAAAAGCTCCAAAAAGCATCATGCCTTCAAGTCCCAATGCCATTATTCCTACTCTTGCCGAAAAAACCGCTCCGCATGCCGTTAAAGCGATAGGCACGATAGTACGGATAGTATTTTGCAAAAATGCAAGCAAAAATTCGTTCATACTATTTTACCTCCTTGGATAGTTTAAATTTCGTAAACAGTTTAGGAAAAAACTCGATAATTTGTTTGATTAACAAAGGGGAAGCAACTGCGATTACGATAACCGCCTGAATAACCGTTACAAAATCCATCGGTACTTTCGCAACACGGTTCAAGGTCATTGCGCCTGCCCGTAATGCGCCAAAAAGGATTGATGTAAAAATTACGCCTATCGGATTTAAATACGCTAAAGCCGCAACCGCTACGCCGTCAAAGCCGTAGCCGCTGGAAAAGCCTTCAATAAACCTATAGTCAACGCCGAGTGTTTGACCGGCACCGCCGATACCTGCAATCGCGCCTGATATAAACATTGTAATTAAAACAATTTTTCCGGATTTTATACCCGCAGTCTCCGCCGCAGGTTTATTCAACCCGACAGAACGGATTTCATAGCCGAAAATGCTTTTCGTGAGCATCCATTGTGCCGCTAAACATAAAGCGACGGCTATTACAACTGCAAAGCCGGTTTGATATCTTGGGTCAAAACGCGGAAGCTTTGCCGCCTCTTGAATCATTGCACTTTGGCTGGACCAGCTTCCGGCCTCCGTAAAAAATTCGGTTAAAAGATATCCGCAAAGTCCGACGGCAATTGAATTAAGCATAATTCCGCTGATAACCTCGTTTGCCTGAAATTTTACTTTCAGAAACGCAATCAAAAGCGACCAAAGACCGCCGCCGATTATTCCGGCCAGCAAAGCCGCAGGCAGCGCTATTACGGGAGGCGCATTAAAATAAATGCCGACAACCGCCGCACAAAAACCGCCGATATATAATTGACCTTCTGCGCCGAGATTTATGATTCCGCTTTTTAGCGCGAGCGCGTAGCAAAGTCCGGTGAACATCAGCGGCGTGGCTTGTGAAAGCGTGAGCATTATGGCCGATAAAGAACCGAAAGAGCCTTTTAATATTGCGGCATATGCGTTAAAAGGGTCGAAGCCGCTCAGCAAAAAGAAAATTCCGCCGACAATAAGCCCAATCGCCAAGGACAAAAGCAAATACAAAAATTTATCAAGCTTCAATTTTTTCGCCTCCGTTCTTTATTCTTCCCGAAACCATAAGCATACCGAGCTCGGCTTCGGTATAATTGTCCGAACGTCTGACATCTACAATTTTTCCTTCAAAAATCACGGCGATTCGGTCAGATAATTTTCGCACTTCGTTCAAATCGGCGGATATAAGCAAAACTCCTTTGCTCGATTTTTTTAAATCCAGCATTTGATTATGAATATATTCGGCCGCTGAAATATCAACACCGCGGGTTGGCTGAGCGGCAATCACAATTTCAGGAGACTGCGAAAAAACTCTGCCGATTATTACTTTTTGGGCATTTCCGCCGGAAAGCGAGGAGACCTCCGCGCCTGTACCCGAGGTTTTTATCATAAATTTAGAAATCAAATCATTTGCGTTTTTTTCAATCTCCTTTGATTTAAAAATGCCTTTTTTCTGATAATTATCTTTTTTGTGATATCCCAAAATCAGATTTTCGGAAACAGACATTTCGCCGACCAGACCGCGCTTGTTTCTGTCTTCGGGAATATGCCCGATTTTCGCTTCGATAAAATTATCCGCTGTACCCGAAATTTCTTTTCCATTCAAAAATATATTCATGGAATCGGCTTTAATTAGCCCTGTTATCGCTTCTATCAATTCGGTTTGACCGTTTCCGTCAACTCCGGCAATGCCCAAAATTTCGTTTTTGTGTACAGTCAAATTTATATCCTTCAGTTCTACGCCTTCATTGTTTTTCAAAGATAGATTTTTTATTTCAAAATGTTTTTCGTTGCAGTCCTCCGGCGGCGAAACGCGTCCAAGCTCAACATCTCTGCCGACCATTAATTTAGCTAATTTTTCTTCGTTCATATCTTTGGATTCTTTTTCGTCAATAAATTCGCCGTCACGCATGACCGTGACTTTGTCAGCAACCTGCATTATTTCATGCAATTTATGCGTGATCAAAATTATGCTTTTGCCTTCGGATTTTAAAACTTTCAGCATTGCGAAAAATTCATCAACCTCTGTCGGAGTTAGAACCGCCGTAGGCTCATCCAAAATCAGAATTTTCGCACCCCTGTACAAAGCTTTGGTTATTTCAACTCTTTGTTTTTGACCGACGCTCAAGTCCTCCACTTTTTTATAAAAATCCAATTTGAAATTCAATCTGTCCGTCAATTCCTTGACCGATTTTTCATAAACGGATTTATCGATAAACATGCCTTTAAGCGGCTCAGCACCGACCACAATATTTTCTATTACATTAAAAACATCTGCCAGCATAAAATGCTGATGCACCATACCGATACCCATTGAGATTGCTTCGTGCGTATTAGAAATTTTAGTTTCTTTGCCGTTTAGTTTTATGCTTCCGCTGTTTAAGCTTGTCATTCCGTATAAAATTTTCATTAAAGTAGTTTTTCCGGCACCGTTTTCGCCCAAAATTGCGTGAATTTCACCGGGATTTACTCTGAGTTTAGCTCCTTTTAATGCGGGGGTTTCACCATAGTTTTTATATATATCCTGCATTTCAACTGCATACATATGAACACCTCCTCCGAGGGAAAATTACTATAGTCATAAAATACCAATACTTAATTATTCAAGGGCGGAGACGAGTTCCGCCCAGTATGTTATTTTAATTATTTGATTTTCGAAATATTATGCTCTTGAATCCATGCGTCAACTTCTTCTGATTTCGACGGAATTTGTATATTATTATCAATTATATATGCTTTTATTTTCTCCATTTGGGACTTAATATTTTCGGGTATTGCAATATTTGTTCCCTCGAAAGTATAACCTACTGCGTTTTGAGCAAGTCCGAGATTTAATACGCCCGGCTTCCAAGAATCCTCATTGATTTTTTTGATTTCGGAAAAAACTATTTCATAAACTTTTCTTTCGCTTGTACAAATAATATGCTCAGGGTCGATTGGATTTTGGGACATTCCGGCTCCGATTGCATATTTGTTTTCGTTTTTTGCGGCCGTAAAAACGCCCAAACCCGTAGCACCGGCGAAATGCTGAACAACATCAGCACCTGTAGAATACATTCCGGAGGCAAGCGAAATTCCTTTTGCAGGGTCGCTGAAAGAGCCAGCTACAGTCTGATCGACAATAATATCTTTATCAACGAATTTTGCGCCTGCCACAAATCCGGCTTGTGCTGCCAATTGGATAGGAGTATCCATACCAACAATAATGCCGACATGTTTTTCGGGGTTAGCAAGCGGAAAATTTGCGGTATCTGTGGTTACCAATCCCGCAAGAACGCCTGACAAAAAGGTTTGCTCCTGTTGATATGTAAAAATACTGCTTACATTCGGGAGGTCGACATTGGCATCAATAATGGTGAATTTTTGTTCAGGAAAATCTGTCGCAACTTTAGTGAGTGAATCGATTTGGTCAGCGCCGAGTACGATTATTAAAGAATATTCGCCGCTTTCGGCATATTGGCGCGTAACAGTTTCATAATCGGTAGCGGCTTTCGGCTCTGCGTAATCAAACGGAATACCAAGTTCCTTTTCACCCATTTGCATTCCTTGAAAAGACATATCATTGAAATTCTTGTCACCGAGTCCGGCTGTTGTCAAAACTAAGCCGACTTTTTTTGCGCTTGCTGTTTTTTCTTCGGTATTGGTGGACTGCTCTGATGTAGTTTGTTCGGTTGCAGGCGTATCAACATCGATTTTCTTGCCGCTGCAACCTGTAAACGCGATTGCTAAAGTGATTAAAAGAGCTAATGCTGGACATTTTTTGGACTTCATAAATTCTCCTCCATTAAATAAAATAGTTTTTAGCTTTTAACTAAAAAATGATTAAGGAACGTTAATATATATCCATAAAGCAATTTGCGAAAATAATATGCGTCCACATTATTTTTTCATTTTGCTGTATTTCGTAATCAAATTTGACTTATGTAAATGATATTTGTATATTATTTTTTTCACTCTACTAATAAATAAAAACGTTTTTATTTTTCTTTTATAAAAAAGCGATTGAATATAGCGGTTTGATTTTTTACTAATTAAAAGATTTTGTTTTAGTGTCATATAAAATCAAGAAAAATCAAACCGCATTACAATCAATGTATAGTTAAAATGCTATAAATTCAATTGCTTCTTTTGCAAGAGTTTTTTTCTATCAAGGTAGAGTCCAGAATAATATCCATTCTGCCGGAAAGTTCTTTATTGTTAATTTGGCTTATTAAGGATTGAGCGGCTGTTTTGCCAAGCTCGAAGCAAGGTATGGATAAATAAGTTAAATCAATAAAAGTTTTCGTAAAAAAATCGGGCGTGCAGCAGGCTATGAAGGATAAATTTTCGGGTGATTCAATATTAATCTTTTTCAGGCCAGACATAGCGCCGAGCATTATTAAATCACCCAAAGCGTAAATAGCTGTCGGCGGATTCTGCATTTGCATTAATTCGATAGCGCATTTTGCACTTTTGTCCAAAATCAAATCGCTGTATCTGCCTTTCGAACGGTCATAATTTTTATCGCAATATAGAATCAAGCTTTCGTCATAAGTCCCAAGTTCTTTCATTTTTTTTATGTAAAAATCAATATTGCCTTTTGAAACATAAGAATGTTCATGGCTTGCGATAAGAGCAATCCTACTATGTCCAAGTTTTATCAAATAATCCAGAACGGTTTCCGCTTGCTTCGCGCTTGATGTCATAACCGTGGTTACATCTAAATCTTTGCTCTGCATGCTGATCAGCACAACCGGAATTCCGAGCGAAATCGCTTTAAGCAGAACTTTTTTCAACTTTTCGTCCATATCCACATCGCTCGAAATGATTATTCCGTCAACTTGTCTTTTTATCAAAACTTCCGCATGATTTATTATCTTTACACGAGAAGAATCTCCGTCACATAAAAATAAATTTAAATTAGACTTTGAGGCCGCAGAATCAATTCCTTTTATAATCGCCGTAGAGTGCGGAATAGAAATATCTTCTATTATAATTCCCAAAGTATTTGTTCGTTTGTGCTTCAAATTTTGCGCCGCCATGTTTGGATGAAAATCCAAAGCCTTCATTGCGTTAAGAACCTTAGCTTTTGTTTTGTCCGAAACCTTGTCTCTGTTATTAATAACCCGAGATACTGTGCTGATAGCAACTCCTGCGTGTTTTGCTACATCTTTTATGTTATTCATAAGCATCACCTACTAAATCGAAACGATTTTATTACATGTTATCATCATTTTTACACAAATGCAATAGTATTTAAAAATATTTTGGATATAATTTATATTATAATTAAAATATCCTTAATTTATTTGTTAGTTAATTTGAAAATTATCCGGATTCGCAATAAGATGGGGTAAATTTTCTTCAAGCAATAAAATATTAACTCTCTGCATTTCATAAAAGATAACTATATTTTTTCACAATTTTATTTTATAATACAGTAATAATCGGTTTGTATAATTTACTGATTGTAATAATTTCTGAATTTTAAAAAAAATCGGAAAGAATGTGTTTATAATGAATATAAAAGATATTAAAGAAATATTTTCGAATGCTGAAATAAATGAATTTCCGAAATTTATAGCTGAGTTTTCTTCGGATGAGCGCGACGGCGTAAAAAAAATATTATTATCTGCACAAAATAAAATTCTCGCTCACGAAAAAGAAATCGAACGTGTAACAAAATTGAATACTTACGAAAATTATTATTATGAGCACGGAGTCGAGATAATCGGCGGAATTGACGAAGTAGGGCGTGGACCGTTGGCGGGTCCTGTTGTTGCCGCTTGCGTAATTTTGCCGAAGAACACGATTATTCCGTATATCGACGATTCGAAAAAATTATCCGAAAAAAAGCGCAATGAGATTTTTGGAGTAATTAAAGAAAAAGCACTTGATATCGGAATCGGGTCAGTTGATAATTACAGAATAGACGAAATAAATATTTTGCAGGCAACTTTTGAAGCCATGAAAATCGCTATAAATTCCATGAAAATTAAACCGGAAATGCTTTTGATAGATGCCGTTAGAATTCCCGGAATTTCTACAAATCAGCATCCGATTGTAAAAGGCGACAGTCTGAGTATCAGTATCGCCGCGGCGAGCATTATTGCAAAAGTCACGCGTGATGAATGGATGAATAAATATGCCGAGGAATATTCGGTTTATGATTTCGAGAATAATAAAGGGTACGGTACGGCGAAACATATTGACGGGATTAAGCAATTCGGAACTTGCCCGATACATAGGAAATCTTTTCTGAAATCTATAGCATATTGATAAATTGAAGTAAACATTTAGGATGTGGATATTTTGGATAAAAAACAAAAGAAAAAAGCAGTAGCGTTAAAATATGACCCAACCATGGCTGCGCCGCAGGTAGTCGCAAAAGGTGAGGGTTTTGTTGCCGAAAAAATAATCGAAGCAAATAAAGATGAAATCGAAATATATGAGGATGCCGCGCTTGTTGAGGAATTGACAAAAATAGATATCGGGCAGAATATTCCGCCCGAATTATATCAAGTTGTGGCAGAGGTTTTGCTTTTTATATCTGACCTCGACAAAATCCAATCGTACAAGAAAAATGCAAAATAAAGCAATCGGTTATTTATATGAACAAAAAGCTGCGGATTTTTTAATTAAAAGCGGATACACGGTTTTAGAAAGAAATTATATTTGCCCGTATGGCGAAATTGATTTGATTTGCGAAAATGAGGAATTTATTATTTTCGTGGAAGTGAAATTCAGAAAATCATCGAAATTTGGGCTTCCGAAAGAATACGTAAATAATTCCAAACAAACGAGAATAAAAAATTCTTCTTTATATTATATATCTGAAAAAAATATTACGGAAAAAAGTTTTAGATACGATGTCATTTCATTTTTAAAAAACGATGCAGAATATATTCAAAACGCTTTTGACTAGGGGTGAATTTATGATTTTACATGAAAACAAAGTAAGCTACCTTACATTTGAAATTTTTGATAAATTGGATTTTGTGCGGCATGCTTTTTCCACGCGTGTCGGCGGTGTTTCCAAAGGTTGCTATGAAAGCCTTAATCTTGGACTGAACCGCGGCGATGACCCGGACGATGTTATCACAAATTATATTTTATTCGCCAGAGAAATCGGTTTTGATTATAATAATATGGTTTTGTCGGATCAGGTGCACGGCAAGGAAATTTATAATGTCAAGCAGGAAGACCGCGGCAAAGGGATTGTTAAAGAATCTGACATAAAAAATATCGACGGGCTTATCACAAATATTCCGAATTTAATTTTGACAACTTTTTATGCGGACTGCACTCCGCTGTTTTTTGCTGATATAAAAAAACGGGTGATTGCAATTTCACATTCCGGTTGGAAAGGCACTGTTTTGAAAATCGGCGAAGCCACATTGAATGAAATGATTGAAAAATATAATTCGGACGTTCGGGATATTTTAATCGGAATCGGACCTTCAATCTGCAAGGATTGCTTTGAGGTCGACGAGCCGGTTTATTTGGAATTTAAAGGGGTCTTTGATTATATTGATGATTACTGCGTGAAAAAAGGAATAAAATATTATATCGATACAAAATCCTTGATAAAGCGAACGTTTCTGGATTTAGGGATAATTGAGAAAAATATAGAAGTTTCGGAATTTTGCACAAAATGCAGACCGGATTTATTTTATTCGCACCGTTACAGCGGCGGCGAACGGGGAAGCTTGGCAGGATTTATAGAACTAAATTCTTATGGAGAATAAAATGAAAAATTTGATAATCGGCGTAGAGAAAAACAGTATAGCTGAGGAATTGGGAATCGAAGCCGGAGATTTTTGCGTTAGTATTGACGAAAAAGAAATTCTTGATATTTTTGATTACCGTTATTTAATAAAAAATGAATTTTTAGAATTGCTTATAGAGAAAAAAGACGGCGACGAGATTATTTTTGAAATCGAAAAAGACGAGGACGAAGACCTCGGAATTATTTTCGAGGACGGAATTATGGACGACGCGAAATCCTGTAAAAACAAATGTATTTTTTGTTTTATAGACCAATTGCCAAAAAATATGCGCCCTACCCTTTATTTTAAAGACGACGATTCGAGACTTTCGTTTTTGCAGGGAAATTATATAACGCTCACGAATATGAGTGAAAAAGATATCGAGCGGATAATTTTTTATCATTTATCGCCAATAAATATTTCTGTACATACTACAGACAGCGAACTGCGAAAATTTATGCTGAAAAACCCGAAATCGGATAATCTGCTTCCGTTTATCGAAAAATTATACAATGCGAATATCGAAATGAATTTTCAGATTGTACTTTGCAAATCTGTAAATGATAAAGAAAATCTCGATAAAACTATTCTTGATTTATCAAAATATATCGGTAAAGCGAAATCACTTTCGGTTGTGCCGGTCGGGATTACAAAATTCCGTGAGGGTTTGTTTTCGCTGGATAGCTTTAATAAAGAGGATTCAGAAGCATTGTTACAGCAATTGGATAAACATTCCGAAGTCTTTCGGAAAAAATATGGAACGAATTTCGTTTACGCAAGCGATGAATTTTATTTAAAGGCCGGGCGCGAAATCCCAAACGCTGATTTTTATGAAGATTTTTATCAAATCGAGAACGGCGTAGGAATGATAAGCTCATTCAGGCAGGAATTTTTTGATTATTTAGAAAATTTTCAGCCGAAAGAAATAAAAAAATCCGTTACAATCGTCACAGGCGTTTTGGCGTATGATTTTATAAAATCACTTGCGGACGAATTATGCAATAAATTTTCAAAATTAGACATAAATATTGTAAAAGTGAAAAATGAGTTTTTTGGTGAAAAAATAACCGTTTCGGGGCTTTTGACCGGAGAGGATATTATAAATAGTTTGTTAAATTCAAAAATAGGTGATATTATTTTAATACCCGAAAATGCTCTGCGTGATGGAGAAGATGTTTTTTTGGATGATATACGGATTTTTGAAATCGAAAAAAGATTCGGCGTAAAAACCGTTTCTTGTGAAAATAACGGAAAATGTTTTATTGAGAATATTTGCGGTAAATAGGAGAGGGAAATATGAGTAAGCCGATTGTGGCTGTAGTTGGCAGACCAAACGTAGGAAAGTCGACTTTATTTAATAAAATCGTTGGCGAAAGGCTTTCGATTGTGGAAGACACGCCCGGAGTAACGCGAGACAGAGTTTATGCCGACGCGGACTGGGTAGGACATGATTTTACATTAATCGATACGGGCGGACTTGACCCGGATTCGAGCGATGTTATAACAAGACAGATTTTTGACCAAGCGCAAATTGCGATAGAAACAGCCGATGTAATTATGTTTGTTGTTGATATAAAAACCGGCGTGACCGATCAGGATTTAAAAGTCGCGAATCTTTTGCGCCGTGCGCATAAACCGGTTGTGCTTGTTGTAAACAAAATCGATAATATGAAAACAATTCCGCCGGATATTTATGAATTTTATTCATTGGGGCTTGGCGAGCCTATTCCGATTTCGTCGGGTCAAGGTCTTGGCTTAGGCGATATGCTGGATGAAGTTGTGAAATTTTTCAAGAAAAAATCGGAAGAAGATGCAGACGAGGGCGTTATAAAAGTTGCGATTATCGGAAAACCGAATGTCGGAAAATCTTCTTTAATAAACAAGATTCTCGGCGAATCCCGTCTGATTGTGTCCGATATTCCGGGAACGACCAGAGACGCAATAGATTCTTATGTTGAAAGATTAGGGCATAAATATGTTTTTATCGATACTGCCGGAATGCGCCGTAAATCAAAAGTAAAGGAAAATATTGAGCGGTATTCATTGATTCGAGCCGTCAGCGCAATTGAGCGTGCGGATGTATGTATTTTAGTTATTTCTGCTGAAGAGGGCGTTACCGACCAAGATACGAAAATCGCCGGAATAGCGCATGAACGCGGCAAGGCGGCGATTATAGCCGTGAATAAATGGGATGCGGTTGAAAAAGACGATAAGACGATGAATAAATATCTAAAGGATATCGAAAGTGAATTGGCTTATATGCCTTACGCGCCTAAAATCTTTATCTCGGCTTTGACAGGTCAGCGTGTGAGCAATCTTCTGGAAATGATAAACACCGTTTATGAAAATTCGAATATGCGTATTTCGACGGGTGTTTTAAATGATGTTCTGGTAGAGGCTTTGGCGATGAACGAACCGCCTAACGATAAAGGCCGTTTTCTAAAAATATATTACGGAACTCAAGCTTCGGTAAAACCGCCGACTTTTGTGCTTTTTGTAAATGATTCGAAACTAATGCATTTTTCATATAGAAGATATTTAGAAAATCAAATCAGACTGGCTTTCGGATTTAAGGGAACACCTATTCATTTCATAGTCCGAAACAAGTCGGAAAGGAAGTAGGCGAATGTTTAGGGTATTTTGTTTGATTATTGGATATTTTATAGGGTGCATCCAATTTCCGTATTTAGTAGGGAAAGTTTTCGGGAAAATAGATATCCGTGATTATGGAAGCGGAAACGCCGGAACGACGAATGTTGTGCGTACGCTCGGAACAAAATTCGGGCTTTTGGTTTTTGTTTTGGATATTTTAAAAGCTGTGCTTGCATATTCCGTATGTTCAATTTTATTTGACGGAAGCGGAACTTTCTTTTCTACCGAAAATGCGAATCTTTTGCCGGGTTTGTATGCCGGAATCGGCACGATAATCGGGCATGATTTTCCTTTTTTTATGCAGTTTAAAGGCGGCAAAGGCTCGGCCTCCGGCTTGGGAACAATACTTTGTACGGATTTAGTAGCGGCCCTGATATCGTTTTTGGTCGGAATTTTGACCGTAGCTTTCTCTAGATATATTTCTTTGGCTTCACTATTAATTACATTCGTGTTTTTTATTATGCTCTTGATTTTGAAATACGACATCGAATCCGTTTTAGTTGCGTTTTCGATTTTCGCAATGTCTTGCTATCAGCACAGAGGAAATATCCGGCGGCTTTTGAAAGGCGAAGAGCGAAAATTTACTTTTAAACCTAAAATAGACAAATAAATTTATTTATAACATTGAGGTGCTCAAATGAAAAAACTTTGCGTTATCGGCTCAGGCTCTTGGGGAACGGCTATGGCCAAAATGCTTTATAACAAGGGTCATAAAGTTTCTGTTTGGTCATATAAAAAAGAAGAAGCTGAAGCGATTAAAAGGGATAAGGAAAATAAAGAATTTCTTGCCGGAGTTGAAATTCCGAATGAAATTTTAATAACAAATGATATGCAGGAAGCCGTCGGAGGCTGCGAATTTCTTGTTGTTGCAGTTCCTTCAAAATTTGTACGTTCTACAATTTCGGATTTTCGTCCGTTTATTAATAAAAACCAGATTATTGTAAATCTTGCTAAAGGGTTCGAAGACAATACGCTTCTGAGGTTATCTGAGGTAATCGAGGATATTCTGCCCGAAAATAAAATCTGTATTTTATCCGGCCCAAGCCACGCCGAAGAAGTTTCGCGCGAAATTCCGACGACTGTTGTTGCCGCGGCGAAAGAAATCTCGGTTGCGGAATATGTACAGGATGTTTTTATGACCGAAACTTTTAGGATTTATACAAATACGGATGTTATAGGCGTAGAGCTTGGCGGGGCGTTAAAAAACGTAATTGCATTGGCCGCCGGAATTTGTGACGGAATGGGCTACGGCGATAATACAAAAGCGGCGCTCATGACGCGCGGACTTACAGAAATCGCCCGTCTCGGTGTGAAAATGGGCGCTGATAAATATACATTTAACGGACTTACGGGAATCGGAGATTTAATTGTTACCTGTACATCTATGCACAGCCGTAACCGCCGCGCGGGAATTTTGATCGGGCAAGGGAAGTCTTTGAACGAAGCTCTCGAAGAAGTGCATATGGTTGTGGAAGGCGTTTTGAACGCAAAAGCCGCATACAGCTTAGCAAAAAAATACAATGTTAATACTCCGATTATCAATCAGGTTTATCTTGCACTTTTTGAGGGTAAAAATCCGCATGATGCCGTGTATGATTTAATGACACGTGATAAAAAAACTGAACATGAACGTGAAGATACAAGTGTATAAAATATTATCGGCTTTCAGCCCAATCTGATTTTTCGGAAAATCGATAAAAAAAACGGCGCAATCGCGCCGTTTTTTTTAAGCATTATTTGTGATTTTAAAAATCAAAAATCCGTTCTCATAAATCTGGTCATCTTGCTCCGTAAAAGAATTATTTTCTTTTTTAAATTCTTTGTAATAATTTGAATCACCGTTTAGAATTTTACATGTCAACGAATCTTTTGATAAAAAAATTGCGTTGCCCTCGTCTCCGTTGGAGTCATCCAAAGAATATCCATCCACTATCAAGCTTTGAATATATTCATTAATCAGCTCGGCTCTGGAAGAATCAGCTTCGGTCAAAGAAATCGGGATTGCAAACTCGAGTACATTTGCGTTATCTTGTAAAACTTTAACTTGAGCGATATCGACTTTCAGCTTTTTAACTGCATTCGGGACTGTCGGAAAGTTAGCGTATGATGTGGCTGAAAAATCTTCTTTTTTAGCCTGTGTTTTTTCTGTCGAGTTTTGATTCGAGTTTCCTTCTGCGTTGCACCCGACCAAAGCGAATGACAACACAAGACAAATCATAAAGTATTTCATATCTATCCCCTTTTTATTTGAATCTACGGCTATTTCTTTCTACTTATCAAAATCGCTAGTATCAAAATCGTCAGTATAAAAATTATGTTATACAAATATTATATAAATAAAAAATCTCATAACTATTACAATATTTCTAAAAAATTGAAAAATAAAAAAGCTCACAAAAGAACTGTGAGCTCAGATAAAAATCAGTATTATGATTCTGCTACCATGTCAAAACCTTCTGTAGCCTCCCCATCATCGGATACTAAAGCTGACTGGTATTTTTCTAAAACGGCGGTTTGAATTTTCTCTCTCGTTCCAGAATTGATTGGATGTGCAATATCTCTAAACTCCCCATCTAGAGTCTTGCGGCTAGGCATTGCAATGAAAAGACCGGAATCACCCTCGATAACTTTAATGTCATGAATGACAAATTCGTTATCAAAAGTAACAGAAACTACGGCTTTCATTTTGCCTTCTTTACTTACTTTTCTAACGCGAACGTCAGTGATCTCCATTAGAATTCCCCTCTCTTGTTTGTATCATGAAGTACAAAGTAGATATTCCGAACTGAAAAAAATTCGGAACTACATATATTATACTAAAAAAACGATAAAATATCAATATACGCTGCCAAACTTAACAATATATTTATAAAGCGTCGTTTTTTGTAATCATAATAGGTTTTTCGGGGTCTCCTATGATAGTTTTGTTATCCGGCAAAATAACTTCTTTATCAAAAATAGCATTTTCGATAACGCAGTTTTTACCAATAAAAACGCCTTCCATAAGGATACAATTTTTTATTTTTGAATTTTCGCCGGTAACGACACGGCGGAATAATACAGAATGCTCCACGTAGCCGTTTAATATTGAGCCGGAGCCGACGAGCGTATCAATCGTAACGGCGGTGTGGTTATATTTTGCAGGCGGCTGGTCTTTCGGTTTCGTCGAAATATACGGAAATTCTTTCGTAAATTTATAGCGTATATCGCGGTTCAGAAAGTCCATATTTGCGTCAAAATAAGATTTAGCGCTGTTTATACTGCGCCAATATCCGTCAAATTGGCAGCCGTAAATTCTGATTTTTTTGCGGTAACGGATAATAATATCCTTTACAAAGTCGTAGCGGGATTCAGGCAAAACGGCTTCAATCATTTTTATTAAAAGCGTACGGCTGATAATATAAATTCCGAGGCTGATAATCGAAGAATTCGGCTCTACCGGTTTTTCTTCAAAATCAACAATACGCCCGTCCTCGTCCAAATCCATAACGCCGTAATGACGAACATCCTCGCCGTTTAAATCTTTGCAGGCAATAGTTATGTCTGCTTCTTTTTCAATATGATAATCTATTAATTTATTATAATCCATTTTATAAACGCAATCGCCAGACGCAATTACCACGTAAGGCTCATTTGAGCGTTTTAAAAACGAAATATTCTGATATATCGAATCCGCCGTTCCTCTGAACCAAAAAGAGTTATCGTTGCTCAAAAACGGCGTAAAAACAAAGAGTCCGCCTTGTTTTCGTCCAAAGTCCCACCATTTTGAAGATGACAAATGGTCATGCAAAGACCTTGAATTATATTGTGTTATTACGGCAACTTTTCTGATTCCCGAATTAGTCATATTGCTCAGCGGGAAATCTATAGTGCGGTAACAGCTTCCGATAGGCATTGCGGAGGTTGCGCGCGATGATGTAAGCTGACCAAGCCTGTCACTATTTCCGCCGGCTAAAATTATACCTATAGCTCTCATAAAATCACCTCTTGGCTAATAATAGATTTGCCGCTTGGCAATTGTTTGTCAGGATAATTGCTGATATCGGTTTCGCCCCAAATAGCGCAATTTTTTCCGATCACGACATTTGGCGGAATAACGCTGTTCGAGCCAATGACAGTAATTCCGGTATCGTAAATTTTCGGATAATCTTCGTTCGGAATATCTTCGCCTTCGCCGATTACGGTGTTTTCGCCGATTTTAGTGCCTTCGTCAATTATAGAGCGTTCAATGCGCACGCCTTTGCCGATTACGCAATTCTCCATAATAATCGAGTCTTTTACAAAAGCTCCTTCATCAATAAAAACTTCCGGTCCCAAAACAGAATTATATACTTTTCCATAAACCTCACAGCCTTCGGATAAAAGGCTTGTACTAATTTCAGCGGTGCGAGAGGTGTAAACAGGAGGCTGATGTTCGGAATTTGTGTATATCTGCCAAAAATCCTCGTATAAATTAAAATCAGGCAAGGTTTTTATAAGCTCCATATTTGCGGCCCAATAAGATTCAATAGTTCCAACGTCTTTCCAATACGCATTAAATTTATAAGCGTACAGCTTGAGGCCTTTATCAAGCATAAGCGGAATGATGTGTTTTCCAAAATCCGAATCTTGATGAATGCGGCTGTCCTCGATGAGAGCTTTTCTTAAAGACGACCAGTTAAAGATATAAATTCCCATAGAGGCCAAATTTGACTTTGGATTTTCAGGTTTTTCCTCAAATTCATAAATTGTTCCATCTTCGTTCGCGTTCATGATTCCAAAACGTGAAGCCTCTTCCAAAGGAACTTCCAAAACGGCGATAGTTACATCGCAATTTTTCTTTTTATGCTCTGCCAGCATAAGCGAATAATCCATTTTGTAAATATGGTCGCCGGATAAAATAAGTACATACTCAGGATTGTATGAGTCTAAATAATCTATGTTTTGATAGATTGCATTGGCCGTGCCGGAATACCATTCGCCGGAATTTCCTTTGACATGCGGCGCCAAAACCGTAACGCCGCCGCTTTTTCTGTCCAAATCCCAAGGAATGCCTATGCCGATATGCCTGTTTAAAGAAAGCGGCTGATATTGTGTTAAAACTCCGACTGTATCAATACCGGAGATTATACAATTGCTCATGGCAAAATCGATTATTTTATATTTACCGCCGAATGCAACAGCAGGTTTAGCGTTATTGTTTGTCAATATTCCTAATCTGCTGCCTTGCCCTCCGGCAAGTAATAATGCCAGTATTTCTTTTTTTTGCATAAATCTACCTCCTAACAAGCTATGCGTGTAACGCAAAATTATATAGCTATTCCAAAAACATTGGTGATTGTAATAAAGAAGAGTTAAGGTTAATTTATACCCAAGTTTTCGAAAAATACTACAAAAATAATAAATAGAATACTATTATATTCGATTTTGGAAATAATATGAATATAATTTATGAATTAATTGTCTTCCGTATAAAAATTTGGACAATATAGCGGTTTGATTTTTTACCGACTTTTTATTTTGAATGCAGATAAAAAGAATCAAACCGCAAAGTAATCTGTATAAAGTAAAATGCTATATTTTATTGTCCATAAAATACGAGATTGACCTATATTAAGATAATAATAGCACTTATAATATATTATTACAATAGAAACTAGGTAACATCAAGGGTATATGTAACGTTTTATATTGTTTAACAGGATGATAGAAATTCCATAGGAATATATTTATAATTATTAATATAATAATTGTTAATTGATATACAAACTATATAAAATTTACCGCAATGTTGTGATAGAGAGACAGCGTAAATTCTATTAATCAAATCTCCGGTTTTTTTCATGTTCTTGAATTTTTTTGGATTTATCAGTGAAATATTTTAAAAAATATTCAATATAATCAAATATTCATATATAATGGTATATAATACTATTTAGACTTTGCTAGAAATATATTCGGGGAATCTTATTAGAATAGAGGGATTTATTTGAAAAAGGACTTTTTTGACGGAATACACAAAATTCATTTTATCGGCATCGGCGGAGTCAGCATGAGCGGCATAGCGGAGATTTTACATACCAATAATTTTTTGGTACAGGGTTCGGACCGCTCTAATTCCAAGCTGACGGAGCATTTGGAGAATATCGGCGTAAAGATTTTTTTGGGACACAACGGCGAAAATATTTCGGATGATATTGACCTGATTGTTTATACTGTGGCGGTCAAGGAGGATAATCCGGAGCTTGTTGCCGCAAGAGAGAAAAATATAAAAATTGTTGACAGGGCTTTTATTTTGGGTGAGATTATGAAATCTTACAAGCATCCTATCTGTGTGTCCGGAATACATGGAAAAACCACCACCACTTCTATGATTTCTCAAGTCCTCTTGGATGGAAATTATGACCCCACAATTTCTGTAGGCGGATATTTTAAATCAATCAACGGAAATTTTCGAATCGGTTCCGAGGATTTTTTTGTAGTTGAATCGTGCGAGTATTTTGACAGCTTTTTGAAATTTTATCCTTATATTGGCATTATATTAAATATAGAAGAAGACCATTTGGATTATTTTAAAGATTTAAATCAAATAGAAGATTCGTTTAATAAATTTGCGAAACTTGTGGATAAAGACGGCGCAATTGTTATTAACAATAATATAGAAAATATTGAGAAAATAATTTCCGGAGCATCTGCGAAGATTGTAACATTTGGTAATGAAAATGCCGATTACAATTATGAGAACCTTGTTTATAACGAATTGGGATTCGCCGAATTCGATGTTTTATATAAAAATGAAATAAAGGCGCATATTCAGCTTTCGGTGCCAGGATTTCACAATGTTTTGAATGCTTTGGCGGTTTATGCCGCTTCGGATTTTTTGAATATTTCTACTGATGTGATTAAAGGCGGGATTAAAAATTTTACCGGGACAGACCGACGCTTCCAATTAAAGGGCCATTTTAACGGGATGAAGGTTGTGGATGATTATGCACATCATCCAACCGAAATAGCAACGACTTTAAACGGTGCAAAAAAATTGGATTACAATAAATTATATTTAGTTTTCCAACCGCATACTTATACAAGAACAAAACTTTTGTTCAACGATTTTGTAAATGCTTTCGACGATGCCGATAAAATAATAATTTTGGATATATATGCCGCCCGCGAAAAGGATTTAAAAGAAATTCATTCGAAGGATTTAGTGGAAGCACTTGTCAAAAAAGGCAAGGATGCAATTTATATAGAAAATTTTGATTTATGCGTAAAATATTTGTACAATATTTGTATCCCCAATGACCTGTTGATAACTATGGGTGCGGGAGATGTGTATTTAGTGGGTGAAAAATTATTGTCAACGGATTTATCCACACTTTCCACAAATTTTTAGTTTTTAAAAAAATTATTTGTGCACAGAAAATTTTATAATTTTAGTGAATTATGTAGCCTATCGAATAACGGATTCATAGGCTTTTTTAATTTATATTTTGCGACAAAAAAATTATTTTTGTTATACTTAATGTATTGTAATTCGTTTTTTTTCGATTGATTTATATTAATTTCACAAAAATATTACAAATTAGTTATCAACAGAGTTATCCACACGCTGGGGATAACTTTAAATATTTTTTCACTGTAATTTTTTTGACTCATTTGATATACTATATTTAGAGTATAAGAATCGGAATTAAGAAATTAAAGAAATACTTTATAAAAGAGCGGATTTCGGGCGTTCTGCCTGAATGTACATGAATACATACTTTATTTCGTAAGGAATTTTTGTTTTGGAGGTTATCATATGAGTTCGATTAATTTAGAGCTCGGCTTTTCATCAATATTTACATTTGTTCCGAATATTTTCATAGACCAGTATATGCCGCATGCGCCGCATGCGTATTCGCTGATATATTTTTATTTATTGCGAAATGGCTATGATGAGAATTTTAAGCTTGAAACTAAAAAAATCTCTGAGAAATTTCAAATTTTGGAATCGGATATAATATCGGCGTTTAAATTTTGGCATGAGCGCCAAATTATTGATTTTTCAGATAAAAACGGGCAGATAAATATAAAATTGCTGGAAATCAAGCCGCTTGAGAATAATCTCATTGCAATAGATGAAGTTAAAAAAGAAAACAATATTATAAACCAAAGCTCGTTTTCAAATAATCCGGTAATAGAATTAACTTTGCTCGAAAATTCTTCTAAAGTCGGCATAAAACCAGATTATGATGCAGAGGAAATTGAGTATTCGCTCCAAAAATCAAAAGATATTCGGGAGCTTTTAAAATCTGTAGAAACCAAATTCGGCCGGCTTTTGCGCCCTACAGAGATTTATACTATTTATGGGTTTACGGATTGGCTGAGGATGCCGACGGATCTTGCGTATTTTCTCATTAGTTATTGTTACGAAAAGGGCAAAAAATCTTTGTCTTATATGGAGACTGTAGCAATCACTTGGTTTGAAAACAATATACATACTTTAGAAGAAGCTGAAATTTTTGTACAATACAATAATTTTTATACAAAGGTTTTGAAACAATTCGGAATAGCCGGAAGAGTTGCCGCGGATTTCGAGCGGAATTATATTGATATTTGGCTAAAGGAATACCAGATGCCAGAGCAGTTGATTTTGATTGCCTGCAAACGAGCTTTTGAAGCGACTTCCAGAGGGAATTATATTTTCAGCTATGCGAATAAAATTATAAAATCATGGTACGAAGCGAATGTTAAAACTCTTCAGGATTTGGAAAAATACGATGAAGCCTATCAAAAAAGCAAAAAGAAAAAACCGGCGGCTTATCAAAAGAAATCCAAACTCAATAATTTTGACAGCACGGAAATCGATTATGATGAACTGGAGCGTTTGGAAAGGAATTATATTTTTGAAAATGATATGAAGGGATTATTATAATGAAATCGCTGATTATTAAGGAAATTATTCGTGAATATGAACACGACCGGCTTAGGGCTGATAATTTGCTTTCAGCAAAAAGAGACGAGATTTATGAAAAAATTCCGCGGGTTCGGGAAATAGACAAAATTCTTTCCGAAACAAGCATACAAATCTCCAAAAAGATTTTATCGGATAATTCTGAATTGGATACTTTAATTTATTATTTGAAAACAAAGAACGAAGATTTAATAAAAGAAAAAAATCAACTTTTACATAAAAACGGATATATTGACGATTCATTTGCGTACAAATGCAAAATCTGTAAAGATACAGGATATGTCGGTAATAAAAAATGCAGATGTTTTTCGCAAAAAATGATAGATAAATTTTACGAATTCTCTAATTTGAAAAATGTTTTGAATAAGCAGAATTTTTCGAATTTTAAGCTGGATTATTTTCCGACCGATATTTCGGATGATAGGGGCATTTCCAGCCGAAAAAACATGGAATATATTTATAAACGGAGTATTTATTTTATAGATAATTTTAAAAAACTTTCGATTAATATTTTGATGACGGGCGAGCCGGGCTTGGGCAAAACTTTTTTATGCTCTTGTATCGCAAAAGAAGTTATGGACAAGGGATATACGGTTTTGTATTTAACCTCCGCTCAGCTTTTCAAACAAGTGGAAAAGGCTCGATTTGATGATTCCAGCAAAAAAATATCAAATGATTATATAAATATGCTTTATGATGTGGATTTGCTGATAATGGACGATATGGGTACAGAATTTTCAACTTCGGTAACCGATGCCGAATTTTTTAATATTGTGAATACAAGGATTATGGAAGAACGCTCCACAATCATTTCGACAAATTTAAATTTGAAAAATTTCGGCGACCATTATACAAAGCGTGTTGTTTCACGTTTGGTCGGAAGTTATGAGCAATGGTATTTTTTCGGCAGAGATATCAGGCGGACTATAAAATTCGGCTAAAAGCCGTAAAAGCAAAAATAAAAGACCTTGGAGACCGACTCCAAAGTCTTTTTTTATGTTAAAAACTATTAATAGCAATGCATTTAAATCTTATTTAGGGTAGGTTACATGAATTTCTCTGCTTGCGTCAATCCATTCCACATTGCAGCCAAGAGTTTCGGCAACAAAGCGCATAGGCAGCATAGTTCGATTATTCAAAATAATTGGCTTAACATTTGGATTTTCAGGGTCGATAGAGGTGTTTTTTCCGTTTACTTTGGCGGTGTTGCTTCCAATCCAAAGCTCGATTTTCGTGCTGTCCAGAATGACCGTAACTTTTCTGGTTGCATCATCCCATTGGACTATTGCGCCGAGCGGTTCTGCGACATAGCGTATCGGTAAAACCGTTCGATTTTCTACAGAAACCGGGGAGACATCCATTAAATTTGGAATTCCGTCTATATAATAAGTCGGCTTATCCAATGTAAAAACCATTTCAATTTTTGCCGGCTCAACAATATCGTCCTCGATTATATATTTCTCCGTCATGACCGGACTGGATATTCCATTTTTTATTGCAATAGCGTTTACAGTAATGCTCAATGAGGTTCGAATCGGCTCAGTGTAATAGTAAGATGACGAATTCGGTTTTGTTCCGTCCAATGTATAGAATATTTCCGCGCCAGCAGTAGGGCAGGAAAGCGAAATTATTTGCTCTTTGTCATAAGTTCCGCCTTTAGGACTTGCGACAGGTGCAGAAACGATATCAGGCTTAGGCGATGGTTTGTTAATAAGATACGTTGCTTTTACAACATCACTTGGTGTATGAAAATTCGCCATAGCGCAAACAGAAATTGTCGTACTATTATTTATTTCAAAAGGTCCGGTATATTTAACCGCATTATCATCTGTTCTTGGGTCTCCGTCCGCAAGCAAATACCATATAATCGCATCATCTGTCGGACAGGCCAAAGTAATTTTCAAAGGAGCGTCATAAGTTCCGCCGGATGGCTTGATAGTCGGCTTAGCGCATTGCCCTTGCGAAATATAATATTCTTCGGTCATAATTTTGCCTTTTATACTTCCGATAGATATACAAGCGGCTTTAAGCGTTGTACTTTTTGATATCTTTATAGGCTCGTTATAAATTTTTCTTGTTGAAGAACTTGTTGGGTCAGAGCCGTCGATTGTGTAATAAATATTGTTGCCGTTTGGAAAAACAGTGCTTAATTTAACCGTTTGTGCCGAATTATAAGTACCGCCGGAAGGCTCAGCTTTTGGAGTTGAATCTACATAGGTATATTTTTCGGTCATGGTTGGACTTGTGACAGCGATACCAAGTGCAGTCCAGAAAGCTTTTGCTTTAAGCGTCGTTGTAGAGCTGATTTCGATAGGCTTTGTATATAAAGCCGATTTGTTTGTCGGTTCGGAACCGTCGGTTGTCCAGCGGATTTCTGCGGTGGCAATTGAACTTGTTAATTTAACTTCCGTTACCACATAAATAGTTCCGCCCTTAGGGCTTGCAACGGGTTTTCCGTCATCGGCGGCGAACGCCGAAAAAGGCATTAACGCAAAAATTAAAATTGCTGTTAAGAATGCCAAAAATATTTTTTTCTCCATAATATTCCCTCCGATTTTTTTGTGCTTATGCGAATTTATTGATTTTGCAAATGCTTCAAAATAAGCTCCGATTTGCTTTTTACATTTAGCTTTTTGTATATCTTTTTTGTAAAGTAATGGACTGTTGACTCGCTGATTTCTAAACTAGCGGCGATTTCCTTTCCTTTTTTGCCTTCTATGAGCAAAACAAAAACTTGTTTTTCTCTTCTCGTTAATCCGTTCGTCTTAATCCCTCCTTTAAATCTATTGTGCTAAACTTATGATTATCTTCAAGTCGATGCTCTGTATATTAATTTTATAGCTCTTTTTGATAAATAAACAGCTACCTCTTTGGGTAGGTTGCGGAAAAGCCTGAAAATAGGGCAAAAAAAATAAACCTACCCAATCGTGTAAGTTTATTCTTTATTAGTTTTTTCTTTATTAATAATGCCAAAGCGAGAGAAAAGTTCGGCGCGCCCTCCGACTCCGAGTTTCTTATATAAATTTTTTGTGTGGAATTTAACCGTATCAAAAGATATTCCAAGCTCTGCGGAAATTTGTCTGCCGGTCAAGCCTTGTAGGATTAGAGTTGCGACTTCTTTTTCACGGGGCGTAAGTCCGAGATTTTCATATCTATCGTATTTTTCAACGGTTTTCGCCGCTTCAGCCATATCAAGTTTATGGAAATCTCCTGACCATTCGGCGGCAAAAAGACGATTGTATAAAGCCGGTACTAACAATGAGGAAAGTAAAAAGCAGAATAAAATAAAACCGAATGCGAATGTTTCAAAATTATCATCTGATAAGGCATATATTTTATCCAAAGCAAGAGTGACCAGAGAATTTTCCAGAAAAGAAATAATGCAGGCTATTTTAAAAAATCTGATACTTGCTTCACGTCTTCCGACACAGCCAAGCAGATACATGACCGTAATATATCCCATTCCTCCGGCGGCACCGAAAATAACCGAGCCAAGTGCGGCCGCCGATTCGTTGCTCCAGATGATAATTAAAAGCCCTAAAATCGTGAATACCATGAAGAGATTCCACAAATGCCAAGTGCTGCGGTTTAGAAAAAGCTGTAAAACAATTGCAGTCAGAACTGCTAAAATTGAACCCAAGCCAACAAAGCTGTCAATCGTAAACGCCATTTCATAGTCAATATAGACGTTCAACTGGTCAATTATAAAATAAATAAAATAGATGGCAAAAACAATATAAGAGCTGTAGCTTTGCTTTTCGACGGATTTTTGCAGAGGTAATTCCGGGTTTGCCTTGAAAGCTAAATATACAAAAATTATCATAATAAAAATAATGCCGGGCACTTCGAGAAAAAATCTTACTGTATCAATATTCCAGCAAATATCAATGAAGGCATAATACAAACTAACAATTAAAACATCAATAAACCGTTCGGAATTATTCAGAGAAAAGCAAAATGCAAAAAAGCCGCAAGCCATGCAAATCCCGACAGAGAAATGATAAATAAGCATAATTCCCAGCCTTATTTCGCTTTTAGGAAGGAACAAAATTATTAATAATGCGAAAGCTGAGACGGCGCAGAATATCCGCAATGCCCGTGAAATGTTTTTTATAAAAATAGAAACAAGCCAAGCCAAGCTATAAGCCAAAGTCATGAGCAAAATCGAATCCAGGCCGAACATACTCATTTCTTGGTCAAGAAAACGCAAGTCAAGCAATATAATTGCCAAAGGAAATATCAGCATAGAAGGAAGATTGGCGCGGTGAATGTTTTTTAGGCTCAAAATTTCGTCAGCCTTCCAAAGCTTCGCCATTCGGCTGATTATACTGTCTCTTTTGTCCGTATTTTCATCCATACTATCATCTCCAAAGTATAAATAGAAATAGTATCATAAAAATAATTATAAATACATCCGATATAAAAATCAAGAAGCCGAATTTTTTTGGGGAACGAAAAAAATTCTACCCGCCTAAGAAGTAGAATTTAATTCTGAAAAATATTTATTATGCACGTGATACTATTTACATTTTGATATGTAGAAAAAAATTTTTCACTGCGAAGCGTTCCGCGCGATGTTTCTGGCGCGGAATGAAATATTTTTTTCTATCTTTTTGAATGGAAATAGTATGAGTGCTTATATTTTTACTAAACCAGCTCGATAATAACTTCCAAAGCCCCGTCGCCTTTACGAGGTCCGATTTTTATTATACGAGTGTAACCGCCGTTGCGGTCGATATATTTTGGCGCGATATCGTCAAAAAGCATATTCGCCATGTCTATTTCTTTAGAAGTCGAACGCTTTTTAAACGGTTTGTTTTTATCGTTAAGCGGAACTTCTGTTACAGGATAAAGAACGGATAAAATTTTGCGTCTTGCATTCAGTCTTGAAGGCAAGTCTTTTTTATAAGTTTTTTCAACTTCTTCAAAAACAGTTACTTTTTTACCGTTCACCACTTCTTTTACGCGTTTGCCGGAAGCGTCTTTTTTAGCAATTTTAACTTTTTTGGTCACTGTTTCAAAATTATCTTTTTCTTTTTTCGAAATTGTGATAAGTCTTTCTGCTATTTTGCGTACTTCCTTAGCTCTTGTATCAGTGGTTCTGATTTTTCCGTGATATAATAAATTGGTAGCGAGGTTTCTCAGCATAGCTTTACGCACATCCGCCGCGCGGCCAAGTTTTCTATAACCAGACATTTCACAAAACCCTCCTTAAAAAAATTTATTCCTCAGTAGATCTAAGACTGAGACCCAAATCTGACATTTTATTTAATACTTCTTCCAATGATTTTCGACCAAGATTTCGAACTTTCATCATATCTTCTTCTGTTTTATTGACAAGGTCTTCTACAGTGTTGATTCCGGCTCGTTTCAAGCAGTTATATGAACGGACTGAAAGATCCAGCTCTTCAATACTCATCTCGAGAACCTTTTCTTTTTTGCCATCTTCTTTTTCGACCATAATCTCTGTGTTACGAGCGTTGTCTGTAAGGTCGACGAAGAGATTCAAATGTTCGCTTAAAATTTTAGCACCCAAGCTAATAGCGCCTTCAGGAAGAATAGTACCATTTGTCCAAACCTCAATTGTTAATCTGTCATAATCCGTTACCTGACCTACACGTGTGTTTTCCACGTAGAAATTAACTCTTCTAACAGGTGTAAATAGTGAATCGATCGGAATTAATCCAATAGGTTGTTCCGGTTTTTTATTTTTTTCGGCTCCGATATATCCTCGTCCCTTAGTAATTGTCATTTCTATAAAAAGCTTAGAATCCGAACCGCTTAAAGTGGCGATTTTCAAATCGGGGTTAAGGATTTCGATATCCGAATCAACTTTAATATCTCTGGCGTAAACTTCACATTCGCCAACAGCGTCGATATAAGCGATTTTCGGATCGAAAGACTCTGAACTGTTTTTTACATGAAGTTCCTTGAGATTAAAAATAATCTCGGTAACATCTTCTTTAACACCCGGAATTACACTAAACTCATGAAACACGCCATCAATTTTTATGCTGCTGACAGCCGCGCCCGGCAAACTGGATAAAAGAATCCGCCTTAATGAATTGCCCAGCGTAGTGCCATAACCTCTTTCCAAAGGCTCTATAATAAACCGACCAAAAGTACCATCTGATGATGTCTCATCAATCTCAATGCGAGGTTTTTCAAATTCAAACACGCACTCTAACCTCCCTTGAAGAAATTATTATTTAGAATACAACTCTACGATAAGAGTTTCGTGAACAGGAGCATCGATTTGTTCTCTGCTCGGAAGTTCTTTAACAGTTCCGCTAAGATTGTTGTGATTAGCCTCAAGCCAAGCGGGTACGATTCTAAAATCAGTTACTTCAACAATATCTTTAAATCTTTGAAGTGATTTCGAATTATCTTTTATTTCAATAACATCGCCGATTCTTAGGATATAAGAAGGGATGTTTACTTTTTTACCATTTACACGAATATGGTTATGTCTAACAACTTGGCGCGCTTCTGTACGGGAGCGTCCGTAGCCTAATCTATAAACAGCGTTGTCTAAACGCAATTCTAATAAACGAAGCAAATTTTCACCGGTAATTCCGCTTTGTCTTTCAGCCATAGAATAATATTTTCTAAATTGAGATTCCAAAACGCCGTAAATTCTTTTGGCTTTTTGTTTTTCTCTAAGCTGTAATCCGTATTCAGACATTTTTTTTCTGCTTGTGCCATGCTGACCCGGCGCAGCAACTACTCCGGATTTTGCTCTTTTTCTAACAGCGCAAACGGGCTTGGAGCATCTTTCGCCTTTAAGGAAAAGAGCTTCGCCTTCTCTGCGGCATAATCTGCAAACCGGACCTATATATCTAGCCATTCTATAAATACACCTCCAAAAAAATCATACTCTTCTACGTTTCGGCGGTCTGCATCCGTTGTGCGGAACAGGCGTAACGTCTTTGATCATAGTAACGTCCAAACCGGCGGACTGCAGCGCGCGGATAGCAGCTTCACGGCCGCTTCCGGGACCTTTTACGAAAACTTCCACGGTTTTAAGTCCGTATTCCATAGCAGCAGCGGCAGCGGTATCAGCGGCCATCTGTGCAGCGTAAGGAGTTGATTTTCTTGAACCTCTAAAACCTAATTGTCCGGCAGAAGCCCAAGATAAAGCGTTTCCTACGGCATCAGTCAAAGTTACTATTGTATTATTAAAAGTGGATTGTATATGCGCTTGACCACGGTCAACAAATTTTTTGTCGCGACGTTTACGGCCGGCAGCTTTTTTAACTTGTTTTTTAGCCATTTAGTAAAAACCTCCTTATCTATTTCTTTTTATTAGCGATAGTCCTTGCCGGACCTTTTCTTGTTCTTGCGTTTGTTTTAGTTCTTTGGCCTCTAACAGGAAGCCCTCTTCTATGTCTGATTCCTCTGTAGCTGCCGATTTCTGTAAGGCGTTTGATATTAAGCGCAACTTCTCTGCGCAAATCGCCTTCAACCTTTTGGGTTTTATCGATTTCGTCACGGATTCTGCCGACTTCGTCGTCGGTCAAATCTCTGACTCTGGTGTTCAAATCAACATTAGCCGCAGTAAGGATTCTTTTTGAGCTGGATCTGCCAATACCAAAAATATAAGTAAGACCAACCTCTATTCGTTTTTCTCTCGGTAAGTCAACACCTGCAATACGTGCCATCTATTTCTTGCACCTCCAAAATAAAAAATACATTAACTTTATATAAATAAAAATGATTATTTCGGGACAGCCGCTCCCCAAAAATAATATTACGGTACTGAGATTGAATAATGGATTATTAAGGGTTTTACCCTCTTTAATCATATAATACGCTTAGCCTTGTCTTTGCTTGTGCTTAGGATTTTCGCAAATAATCCTTATCGCGCCTTTTCTTTTAATAACCTTGCATTTTTCGCAAATAGGTTTAACAGATGGTCTAACCTTCATCTTAAACACTCCTTTTATATTTCAAACAAGCCGGACTTTTATTTATCTCTCCAGATAATTCTGCCCTTAGATAAATCATAAGGAGATATTTGGAGCAAAACTTTATCCCCGGGAATAATACGTATAAAGTTCATTCTTAGTTTTCCGGAAATATGCGCCAGCACTTTATGACCATTTTCTAATTCTACACTAAATTGAGCATTCGGGAGTTTTTCCAAAACCGTTCCCTCAACTTCAATAACATCGTCTTTTGACAAATCACAACGCCTCCTTACAAAAAATCCAAACTTTCAGAGAGTTCTTATAAAATAAATTCATTATAGAACACCCTTTATATAGGACAGCAACGCTTTTCTGATATCCGAATCCAAAATGTATTCGGAATTTAAAAGCATAGATTTTATTTTTTCATCTATATGATTAGTAATTTGAACATGTTTCAATTTTTTCTTCTTTAATTTTGATAAAGAACGCAGTTTTCCGTCTGCCAAATAAACATATTCATCGATAATATTTATTATAACAAAAGGCAGGCCTTTGTCACGCCCCTTTTTAGAAAAAACAATCTGACCGACCGAAACCATATTATCACCTTTAAAATTTTGATTATTAAAAAATTATAGCAGCGACAAAATAAGGGGTTCGCCGTCTGTTATCAAGATTGTGTTCTCATAATGAGCAGATAATTTTTTATCCTTAGTTACTGCTGTCCATCCGTCCGCAAGAATAACAATATCATAAACGCCTTCGTTTATCATAGGCTCTATTGCAAGAGTCATTCCTTTATAAAGTTTCGGACCACGTCTTTTTTGCTTATAATGGGGGATTTGGGGGTCTTCGTGTAAATTTCGACCGATACCGTGACCGACAAAGTCCCTGACACAGCTAAATCCGAAGCTTGTAACATAGCTTTCTATTGCTTCAGAAATATCAAACAAATGAAAATTCTCTTTTGCGAACTTTATTCCTTCAAAAAAGGATTGTTTGGTAACTTCAATAAGTTTTTTCGCTTGTGGGGATACGCTTTCGCCGACTGCAAATGTTCTTGCGGCATCGCCGTGATAGCCGCCGATATATGCACCGACATCAATACTAATAATATCGCCGTCTTTTAGGGTTTTTAAACCCGGTATACCATGAACAACTTCTTCGTTTATAGAAGTGCAGATAGCGGCGGGATAGCCGTTGTATCCCTTAAACGACGGCAAAGCGCCCTGACTTAATATATATTCTTCAGAAATCTTATCCAGTTCTTTTGTAGTGATTCCGGGTCTGATTTCTTTTTCTAAAATCTCAAGAGCTTTTGCAACAATAGAAGAAGCAAGTTTCATTTTTTCAACTTGTTGCTCGGATTTAATAAGTATTGCCATTAATTATTCACTCCCAAAGCCGTAACAATATCGCCTGTTATTTCTTCGATATCCTTTGTTCCATCCACCGAAATCAATATATTTTTTGTTTTATAAAATTCTTTGATAGGCTCGGTGATTTCATGGTATATTTTTAATCTTTGCTTAACGGTTTTAGATTTATCGTCATCACGCTGTGCAAGACGGGTTCCGCAATTGTCACAAGTTTTGCTTTTTTTCGGCGGATGATATAGTAAATGATAAACCGACGAGCAGTTCGGGCAAATATATCTGCCGGACATTCGCTCAACAATAATTTTGTCGGCGACTTCGACAGAAATAACCCGGTCAATATTAACTATATCACATAAAATCTTTGCCTGTAAAATATTTCTCGGGTATCCGTCCAAAATAAAACCATTTTTCAAATCGCCCAAAGAAAGTCTTTCTTTCAAAATATCGGTAACAATCTCGTCGGGAACCAAATGTCCTTTATTCATCATATCGGTTATTTGGAGGCCGATTTCTGTTTTATTCTTCATTTCGTTTCTGAGCAGGTCACCGGTAGAAATATGGACAATATTATAATGTTTTGCTAAATTTCTGCTTTGGGTGCCTTTACCGGCACCGGGAGCTCCAAGTACAACTAAATTCATCTATTCGCATCCTTTTATATTATAAGAAAATTAAAACGGCGCTTCTAATTTAATATAATATTATAATTCTTTATCAGTAAAAAATAAATCACATTTGCTCGAAATATTTTTACTCCAAGAATCCTTTGTAATGACGCATTAGAAGTAAAGACTCTAATTGTTTTACGATTTCGAGAGCAACGCTGGAAACGATGAGAAGCGTAGTTCCACCAAATCCCGCAGGTACTTTCAATATAACTTCAAACAAGACCGGAGCCATGGCTATCAGTGCGTAAAAAGCTGCACCTATCCAAGAAAGTCTGTATACAGTTCTTTCGATATAATCGGAAGTAGCTTTACCCGGTCTGATACCCGGAATCGCACCGCCGTTTTTCTTGATATTTTCTGCCATTTCATTTGGATTTACCGCAAATGACGTATAGAAAAATGTAAAGGCAAAAATAAGCACAATATAAAGTATAGCGCCAACAGGATGTGTATGCTTCAAATATCCGATTATTGTAGTCAAAGTCTCATTATTCAGAAAGCCGTTGATAATCTCCGGCAACTGCAATAAAGTCATCGCGAAGATGATGGACATAACGCCCGCGATATTAACTTTTAACGGAATAAATGACGCTTGACCGCCGGTCAATTGCCTGCCGACCATTTTTTTAGAGTATTGAACAGGTATACGTCTTTCGCCGTCTTGAATCAAAATAGCAAATGCGATAACCGCTAAAAATACTACAAATGTCAAAATACCTTTTATAATATCCGAAGGTATTGGAGCTAAATTCATCAGCAAATTCATAAATTGTGCAGGAAGTCCCGAAAGTATATTTGCGAAAATTATAAATGAACCACCGTTACCGAACCCTCTTTCGGTCAGAAGTTCGCTCATCCACATAACAAGCATTGTACCGGAGGCCATAGAAACCGCCGCTACGGCATAAGTAAAGAAAGTGGCAGTTTCGCCAAACATATTAACTGCGCCGTAAATGGTTTGATGATGTGTTAAGCCAAAAACTTCAGATGCTGCGTTTAACAAAGCTAAACCAACAGCAACATATCTGGTGATATTATTTATTTTTTCTCTTCCGTCTTGACCTTCTTTTTGCATTTGTTCAAGTTTCGGAATGGCAACTGTCAAAAGCTGCATAACGATACTGGCTGTAATATATGGGCCGACACCGAGAGCAAAAAGAGTTCCTCTTCCGCCGCCCACAAGTGCTTGAATAGTTAATTGGCCATTTCTCATGCTGCTATTTAGCGCCTCCCAATTCGCTAAATCCATTCCTGCAACAGGAATGTGGCAGCCGAGTCTATAAATGGCAAGAATCATTAAAACGTAAAATATCTTTTTCCTAATGTCTTTTACCTTGAATGCATTTGCAAAAACCTTAAACATTAGATCACCTCTGCTTTTCCGCCGGCATTTTCGATTTTTTCTTTTGCAGATTCACTGAAATAATTAACCTGTACAGTGAGTTTTTTATTTAATTCGCCTACTCCTAAAATTTTCACACCATCTCTTGCGTTACTAACCAAACCTTTGGATTTTAGAGCGTCGATATCAACAATGTCCCCGTCGTTAAAAACATCGAGTTTGGAAAGGTTGATAGCAATAATTTCTTTTGTGTTGCGGCATTTGAAACCTCTTTTTGGTAATCTTCTGTAAAGAGGCATTTGACCGCCTTCAAAACCGGGTCTTACGCCGCCGCCGGAGCGTGCTTTTTGACCTTTATGGCCTTTGCCGGCAGTTTTGCCGTTTCCTGAGCCGTGTCCGCGGCCAACGCGGAAAGATTTCTTTTTCGAGCCTATAGCCGGAGCGAGTTCTCCTAAATTCATTTTATTGGCACCTCCTTTTAGATTTCTGAAAATGTAACTAAATGTTTTACTTTAAAGATCATCCCTCTGATAGCCACGTTATCTTTATGAACAACGGTTGCGCCAACTTTTCTAAGTCCAAGAGCTTCAACTGTTTTTTTGTGTTTTGGGATTGCACCAATCGGTGATTTTACTAATGTTACTTTTAATTCATTAGCCACAAGAATACCTCCTAACCAAAGATTTCTTCTACGGTTTTTCCGCGTAAAGCAGCCACTTTTTCAGGAGTTGTCATGCGAGTAAGGCCCTCTATTGTGGCATTTACGACATTGCGTTTATTATTGGAGCCAAGAGATTTTGTTCTAACGTTGCGGATTCCCGCAAGCTCTAATACCGCACGAACAGATCCGCCCGCAATAACTCCGGTACCTTCTTTGGCCGGTTTTAATAAAACGTCCGAAGAACCGAATTTTCCGATAATTTCGTGGTAAATGCTGTCGTCTTCGTTTCTTTGAATATAAATCATATTCTTTTTAGCGTCTTCTTTGCCTTTGCGGATAGCCTCCGGAACTTCGGTTGCTTTACCAAGACCAACGCCGACATGACCGTTTTCGTCGCCTACAACAACAAGCGCAGCAAAACGAAAAGTCCTACCGCCTTTAACAACTTTTGTTACACGTTTGATTGTAACAACTCTATCTTTAAGATCAAGTTTATTAGCATCTATCTTTTTCAAATTTTACCCTCCTATCCGAAATTAGAATTGTAGACCCGCTTCTCTTGCAGAATCAGCGAGAGCAGCGACTTTTCCTGCGTAGATATATCCGCCGCGGTCAAAAACCACAGTTTTTATACCTTGATTGATTGCTTTTTGAGCAAGGGCTTTTCCTACGAGTTTGGCCGCATCAACATCCCAAGTTTTTCCGAGCGAAGAAGCGATATCTTTTTCTTTTGTAGAAGCCGCTACCAAAGTAACCGCTTTAGTATCATCTATTATCTGAGCATAAATATGCTTGTTGGATCTAAAAACACAGAGCCTTGGTTTTTCAGCGGTACCGGAGATGAAATTACGCAATTTGTAATGACGTTTTTCTCTCAGCACCTTGCGAGAAGGCTTGTTTATCATAATTTTTCACTCCTTTATTATTTCTTGCCGGTCTTACCAGCTTTACGTCTGATATGTTCGCCGGCGTATTTAATACCTTTGCCCTTATATGGTTCTGGTCTGCGCTTATCTCTGATTTCGGCCGCGTATTGACCAACAGCCTCTTTATTGATACCTGTAACAGTGATTTTGTTATTTCCTTCTACTGTAGAGGTAACGCCTTCGGGATCCATCATAATAACCGGGTGAGAATAACCAAGAGTTAATGTTAATTTTTTGCCGTCTTTGGCGGCTCTGTAACCAACACCGTTGATTTCCAAAAGTTTTGTATAGCCGTTTGTCACGCCTTCTACTAAATTAAAAATCAAGGTTCTTGTAAGGCCGTGTAAAGCCTTATGTTTTTTTTGTTCAGACGGTCTGTCGATTTTAATCTGTCCGTCTTCGATTGCGATATTCATGTCAGCGCAAAGCTTGCGGGAAATTTCGCCTTTTGGGCCTTTTACAGTCATAACATTACCATCTTCAAGCTTCACTTCTACTCCCGCCGGGATTACAACAGGAAGTCTTCCTATACGAGACATGTTCTGCACCTCCTATTTTTTTCTACCAAATATATGCCATAACCTCGCCGCCAACGCCGAGTTTTTTAGCTTCTTTGTCTGTGATTATGCCTTTGTTTGTAGAAATAACAGCGATTCCAAGCCCGTTAAGAACTTTCGGCATATTTTCTACAGAGGCAAAAACCCTAAGTCCCGGTTTGGAAATTCTTTTAATACCGGTAATAACTTTTTCGTTTTTATCTTTACCATATTTAAGTGTAATACGGATTGTTTTTTTAACACCGTCTTCGATAACCTCAAAGCCGCTCACAAAACCTTCGCGGGTTAGGATTTCGGCGATATTTTGTTTTACTCTCGAAGCGGGAATGTCTACTTTATCATGTTTTGCAACATTGGCATTTCTGATTCTTGTAAGCATATCTGCTATAGGATCCATATTAAAATTTCCTCCTTTCTATTTTACCAGCTAGCTTTTCTAACCCCTGGTATCTGACCTTTGTACGCAAGTTCACGGAAGCAAATACGGCAAATACCAAATTTTCTAAGTGTTCCATGAGGTCTGCCACAGATTTTGCAACGAGAATAAGCACGAGTCGAAAACTTTGGTTTTCTTTGTTGCTTAATAATCATAGATTTTTTAGCCATTATTTAACCTCCTTTATTTATTAAACGGCATACCGAATAATTTTAATAATTCTCTTGCCTCTTCGTCGGTATTCGCAGTGGTAACAAAAACGATGTCCATACCGCGAATTTTATCTATTTTATCAAATTGAATTTCAGGGAAAATAAGCTGCTCTTTAATACCCAGCGTGTAATTTCCGCGGCCGTCGAACGCATCTCCGTTTACACCCCTAAAGTCACGCACACGCGGTAAGGAGATATTAATAAGCCTATCTGCGAAAGAATACATGCGGTCGCCTCTTAAAGTTACTTTGCAGCCAATCGGCATACCGGCTCTCAATTTAAAGTTAGCGATAGATTTTTTGGCTTTTGTAACGATTGGTTTTTGACCGGTTACTGTAGCCAAATCTCTGACAGCGGATTCGATAGCTTTTGGATTTTCTTTAGCTTCACCAAGCCCGATGTTTACAACGATTTTTTCTATTTTAGGAACAGCCATATTATTTGTATAGCCGAATTTCTTTTTCATAGCCTCTACGACTTCGTTATCGTAGAATTCTCTAAGCCTGTTCAAATGATTTACCTCCTTTCGATTAATCGATCAGATCGCCGCTCGGTCTTGCGATTCTGAGTTTTTTAACAACGCGTTTGCCGTTTTCTTCTTTTTCTTCAAGCTTGTAACCGATTTTTACCGGCTTGCCTTTGTGAAGATACATAACGTTTGACGCGTGTATTGCGGCTTCTTTTTCTACAATTCCGCCTTGTTGATTTTTGGCATTAGCTTTTTGGTGTTTTTTAACCATATTAACGCCTTCAACAATAATGCGGCCTTTTTTTCTGTCGACTACTAATATCTTGCCTTCTTTGCCTTTATCTTTACCGGCAATAACTTTGACCTTATCGCCTCTTTTAAGCTTAACCTTAACGTTCATCTCAAAGCACCTCCTATAATACTTCAGGAGCTAAAGACAATATTTTCATATATTGTTTTTCACGAAGCTCTCTGGCTACCGGCCCGAAAATACGAGTTCCTCTTGGGTTCTTATCTTCTTTAATGATAACAGCTGCGTTATCGTCGAATCTTATATAAGAGCCGTCTGCGCGTTTTACTGATTTTTTTGTACGAACTACAACGGCTTTAACAACTTCACCTTTTTTAACAACTCCGCCGGGTGTTGCGTTTTTAACCGTAGCTACGATCACATCGCCAATGCTGGCATACCTTCTGGTAGAACCGCCGAGTACTCTGATGCAAAGGATTTCTTTTGCGCCGGAATTATCTGCAACAACAAGCCTAGTTTCTTGTTGAACCATATTTCTTCTCCTTTCGAAAATCCGGATTATCCGAATTTACTTAGCTTTTTCTAAAATACTAACAAGGCGCCATCTTTTTTCTTTCGAAAGAGGTCTTGTTTCCATAACTTTAACACGGTCACCGATTTTGCAATCGTTGTTTTCGTCATGGGCTTTTAATTTATAAGTACGTTTAACGATTTTTTTGTAAAGCGGATGTTTTTTGCTGGTTTCGATAGCAACAACAATTGTTTTATCCATTTTATCGCTAACAACTTTTCCGATTCTTGTTTTACGCAAATTTCTTTCCAAGAAAATACCTCCTTCTACTAGATATTTTGAGTTTTTTGAGTAATAACAGTTTGTATACGTGCGATGTTTTTTCTAACATCATAAATTCTTGCTGTATTGTCTAATTGGTTAGTAGCGTTTTGAAGTCTTAAATTAAAAAGCTCTTTTTTTGCTTCAACCAAATCGTTTTGAAGCTCTTGAGGAGTTTTATTAACCAACTCGCTCATAAATTTCTTAGTTTTCATTGCTATCACCATCCACTTCTTGAGATGCACGAGAAACTATTTTACATTTAATAGGCAATTTGTGCATAGCGAGTCTTAGAGCTTCGTGCGCAGTTTCTTCCGGAACCCCGGCAAGCTCGAACATAACACGGCCCGGTTTTACTACAGCTACCCAATAATCAGGCGCACCTTTACCGGAACCCATACGTGTTTCAGCAGGCTTTGCGGTAACCGGTTTATCCGGGAAAATTTTTATCCAAACTTGACCGCCACGGCGAATAAATCTTGTCATAGCGATACGGGCGGATTCTATTTGATTAGAGGTAATCCAGCTTGGCTCCATAGCCACAAGGCCGTATTCGCCGTAAGAAACTTTGTTTCCGCGGTTAGCTTTGCCGGTCATTCTGCCTCTAAATTGTTTACGTCTTTTAACTCTTTTAGGCATTAACATATTTATTTAACTCTCCCTTCCTTGCTTTCTTTTACAGGAAGTATTTCTCCTTTATAAATCCAAACTTTAACACCGAATTTACCATAAGTTGTATCTGCTTCCGCAAAACCGTAATCGATATCAGCGCGAAGAGTTTGAAGAGGAATAGTGCCCTCATGGTAATGTTCTGTTCTTGCCATGTCAGCGCCGCCGAGACGACCGGAAACAGCAGTTTTGATACCTTTTGCTCTGGCTTTCATAGTGCGGTTCATCGCTTGTTTCATCGCTCTACGGAAAGTTACACGGTTTTCCAATTGTCTAGCGATATCTTCGGCAACTAATTGCGCATCCAATTCGGCTCTTTTGATTTCTTCTATATTAATGAGAATTTTTTTAGGTTTCTCGTCTTTATTTTTTGGCTGTACAAGTTTTTCAATTTGCTTAGTAAGCTCTTGAATCGCTTGACCGCTTTTTCCGATAATCGGTCCCGGTTTAGCCGTTTTGATAGTAATTTTTATTTTATCGGTAGTTCTGTTAATAAAGATTTTCGAAACAGACGCGTCTATTAATCTCTTTTTAATGTATTTTCTGATCGAGTCGTCTTCTACTAAAAATCTCGAAAAGTCTTTAGATGCGTACCAAACAGAATCCCAATCTTTGATAATCCCAACTCTTAATCCATGCGGATTTACTTTCTGTCCCATCCTTTACCTCCTTATCTTTGATTTAGGATAATCGAAACATGACTTGTTCTTTTATTTATCCTATAGGCGCTGCCTTTTGCGCGCGCTCTGAATCGTTTCATGGTTGGTCCTTGGTCTGCAAAAACCTCGTCAACATAAAGTTTCGCAACGTCCATGCCCAAGTTATTTTCGGCATTGGCGATAGCCGATTGTAAAACTTTTAAGCAAATAGATGAAGCGTAGCGAGGCGAATATTTTAACATAGCAAGAGCAGTAACAGCGTCTTTGCCTTTAATTTCATCCAATACAATTCGAGCTTTTGTATCTGATAATCTGACGAATTTAGCGCTAGCTTTCGGTCTTTCGTCTTTTATAGCGTTTCTGGCTTTTTTAATTTGGCTTCTATGTCCTTTAGCCATAAAATAAAACCTCCTTCCAAATTAAAATCTATTATTTAACTCTGGACTTTTTCTCAGCATCTTTTCCGTGACCTCTGTACGTTCTGGTCATTGCGAATTCGCCAAGCTTATGTCCGACCATATCTTCGGTTACATAAACAGGTACATGTTTTCTGCCGTCATAAACAGCGATAGTGTGGCCGATCATGTTTGGAAAAATAGTAGAGCGGCGCGACCAAGTTTTTATAACGTCTTTCTTATTAACTTCGTTCATCGCTTCGACTTTTTTCATTAAATGATCATCAATAAACGGCCCTTTTTTTAGAGATCTGCTCATTCCAAAACCTCCTTCTAATTAGTTCTCTTACGGATGATATATTTATTGGATTTTTTATTTTTCTTTCTTGTTTTATAACCAAGCGCCGGTTTACCCCAAGGTGTACTAGGAGCAGGGCGGCCGATCGGTGTTCTGCCTTCACCACCACCATGCGGGTGATCGTTAGGGTTCATAACGCTACCGCGAACGGTTGGTCTGATGCCCATGTGGCGTTTGCGTCCGGCTTTACCGATATTGATAAGCTCGTGATCGAGGTTTCCAACCTGACCGACAGTAGCTTTACAATCGATAGGAACAAGCCTCATTTCGCCCGAAGGAAGTCTCAAAGTTGCGAATTTGCCTTCTTTTGCCATAAGCTGTGCAACGTTACCGGCCGAACGAACCATTTGTCCGCCTGCGCCGACTTTTAATTCTATATTATGAATTTCTGTACCGATTGGAATCATCTTGAGCGGAAGCGCATTTCCGATATGGATTTCTGCGTTTGCGCCGGACATAACTTTGTCGCCGACTTTTAAGCCGTTTGGAGCAATAATATATCTTTTTTCACCATCAGCATAAAACAAAAGTGCAATATTTGCTGTTCTGTTTGGATCGTATTCGATAGCGGCAACACGTGCCGGAATATTATCTTTATTACGTTTGAAATCTATAATTCTATATTTTGTACGAGTTCCGCCGCCTTGATGACGAACAGTGATTTTACCTTGATTATTTCTTCCGCTGTTTTTCTTAAGCACTGTGACTAAACTTTTTTCGGGTTTAGACTTAGTTATTTCAGCAAAGTCAGAAGAGGTCATATGTCTTCTTGACGGTGTATACGGTTTATATCTTTTTATACCCACCTGTAATTACTCCTTTCTTAATAGAATTACATTCCTTGGAATATTTCTATTTCATTACTTTCAGGTGTAAGCTTTATTATAGCTTTTTTGCGTTTTGCAGTTCTGCCGAAAGTTTTTCCGCGTCTTTTAATTTTGCCGATCATGTTCATGGTATTAACTTTATCAACTTTAACGCCCTCAAACATTTTTTCGACTGCTTCTTTTATTTGAACTTTTGTTGCGTCCGGGTGTACATAAAATACATATTTTTTATCAACCATTTCGTTCATTGAACGCTCGGTAACAACGGGCTTTAAAATGATGTCATAAAATTTCAAATCAGCCATTATACGTACACCTCCTGGATTTTTTGTACGGATTCCTTGCTGAGTACAAGTTTATCAAACAATAATATATCATACACATTGATTGTGTTCACGGCTGCGGTTTTGATTGTAGGAATATTTCTGAAAGATAAATATGCGTTCGAATCGCCTTCGCCGACAACAACAAGAGAATCAGTGGCATTAATTCTTTTTAAAATATTTGCTGCTTCTTTGGTTTTAATTTCGTTTAATTTTAAATCCTCTACAACAACAAATTTATTTTCTCTGACTTTTTGAGTCAAAACGGATTTTAAAGCTATACGCTTAACTTTTTTATTAAGCTTGATAGAAAAATCTCGAGGTTTCGGAGCGAAAACAACGCCGCCGCCTGTCCATTGAGGTGAGCGGATAGAACCCTGTCTGGCTCTGCCGGTACCTTTTTGTCTCCAAGGTTTACGTCCGCCGCCGCGTACTTCCGCACGGGTTTTTGTGGATTTTGTGCCTTGTCTTTGGTTAGCGAGGTATTGAACAACAGCTTGATGAACCAAATGCTCTTTGATTTCGATATCAAATATCCTTTCGTCAAGCTCTATAGTGTCAACTTCGTTTCCTTCTTTATTTATAACTTTAACACTGACCATGTGTAATCCTCCTTTCTGTTAGCGTTTTGTTTTTACGCTGTCCTTGATTATTAAAATAGCGCCTTTTGGTCCGGGAACTACACCTTTTAAAAGAATAAGGTTTTTATCCGCGTCTGATCTTACAACAGTAAGGTTTTGCACGGTTACGATTTCGTTACCCATACGTCCTGCCATTTTTTTACCTTTTTTAACTCTACCCGGAGATGTACCAGATGATAATGAACCAACGCCTCTATGGTATTTGGAACCGTGAGTAACAGGGCCTCTGGAGAAATTATGTCTTTTGATCGGTCCTTGAGTTCCTTTACCTTTGGATTTTCCGGTAACGTCTACTTTATCGCCCGTAGCAAAAACATCAGCTTTGATTTCTGTGCCCGGCTCGTATCCCGAAATATCTTCCAAACGGAATTCTTTCAAATATCTTTTTGGTGTTACGGAAGCTTTTGCGAAATGGCCTTTCATAGGCTTGATAACGCGTTTCGGTTTTTCGTCTTGAAAACCAACTTGGATAGCGTTGTATCCATCTTTTTCAGCCGTTTTTTTCTGAACAACAACACAAGGGCCGGCTTCCAATACGGTAACGGGAATCAAATTTCCGGTATCCGTAAAAACTTGCGTCATACCAATTTTTTTAGCAATAATTGCTTTTTTCATTATTTTTACCTCCAAAAAAATCTACAGCGGATTGCTTTTTGGCAATCATTCTAGTTTATAATTGGATTGCTTATTATAAACTGCTTTTTTATATAGTTTTGATAGTAATTTCTATACCATCAGGCAAATCTAAGTTTCCTAAAGCGTTGATAGTTTTAGGTGTAGCCATCAAGATATCGATTAATCTTTTATGAGTACGCATTTCGAATTGCTCTCTGCTGTCTTTGTATTTATGAACAGCTCTAAGGATAGTGATAATTTCCTTTTTAGTCGGAAGCGGAATAGGTCCCGATACCTTAGCCCCGGTTTTTTTAGCGGTTTCGATAATTTGATTAACAGATTGATCGATCAACTTATGATCATAAGCCTTTAAACTAATTCTAATTTTCTGATTAGCCATAAAAAAAAGCCCCTCCTTTTCGCACATTATTTTAGCACGACAAGTGGTGACTGTACACATACCCGGGTGTTCGCAGATTTTCAAATATAAAAAATCCTCGCTAACCCTTTATTCTATATGTTACAGTGACTTTGTCGCCCGGTTTCGTGAACTGGACATCGCTCATTGAAAATAACCTGCTATTATAAGCAGCAACCTTTCAAGTCATCGCTCTTTGTCACAACGTTTAGAATTATACTATAAATTCATTTTCTTAGCAAGGATTTTTTATAAATTTCTGTAAAATAATTTGAGGATAAACGGATTTTTGGAATTTATATTATTTTTCTTGACAATCCAAACAAAAATAAATACTGCCTCCCAAAAAATTATCTTTTACAACCGGTCCGCCGCAGTTTTGACAAAATGCCGTTTTTTTGCAGAGCTTTGTTTTATATTTTCCCGGAGTGCCGAATAAATCTTTTTCCGTATCGCGACCGCCGCAATCCGTCATCTCTTTGAGAGTATTTTTTATGCTCTCAAAAAGAATTTTCTTTTGCTCTTCCGTTAATGTATTCATTTTCTTTTTTGGATGAATTTTCGCATTCAGCAAAATATCCTGCGCTGTGCCGTTCCCGAGGCCGGGGATTCGCTGTTCTGTTGCGATAAATCCTTTTGCACTCAGTTTCAGGGCTTTTTCGTTTAAAAGTGATTCGTAATATTTATAATCAAATTCATCCGATAAAGGCGATATTTTTTCTTTTGCGGAAAGATAATAAATATTTTCCTCCAGATTTTCTGCTTTATCGCAAAGCATACAGCCATACATAGAAATTGTGCCGACGAGGGCAGAGCCGTCTTCAAACCCGATAAAAAGCTGATGTTTGAGCGGAAGCTTTTCGCCTGCGGAAAAAAACCGCAAATTCACACCGTCGGCAAAATCCAGAATCAAATTTTCAATTTCAATATTCACTCTACCGCCATGAGCATTAGCTTCGCCGATGGTTTTTCCGGATAGCCTTTCATTATAATCTGACGGTTCGCCGGAAAAGAACGCGAATTTATGATTTGAGGAATTTGCGGTAACGTTTTTTATTTTTTTGCCCTTGATTGTTTCGTTTAACTGTTTGGAAATAGAAATAGCTTCAGGAATTTCGAGCATGGCTTCAGCCTCCATCTTTTAATATATTTTGATTTTATAATACAAGATATTTTCAAAAAATGGAATTATATTTTCAAATTTTAGGTTTTCTGCCGCGCAATAAATCGGCATATTTCAAAATATATAAAGTCAAATTCGGGATTCCGCTTTCTTTGTCAGTTTCACGGCGTTTTGATAAATAAATCTGATACCATTTTTCCAGCCTTTTGGCAAGCGCCGAGCCGCTCAAAGATTTAAGCTGAATATTATAAAAATTTACAGCGATAAAAATTCCGATTTCGTTCCAGATTATTGCGGATTGTGCGGCAATTTCCAGGATTCTGATTATATCTTTTTTATTTTGCGGAATATTGCGCGCGGTGCAAGCAAGTTTATCCAGAGCTTTTTGAATATTAAAATTCGCTTTTTCGGCTTCAAAAAAATTCATAGATGAAAAGAGTATTTCTTTTTCTTTTTCATCGTTTGACTCTATCCATTTTACGGCATTTGTCCAATTAAATATTTCATTATTGGATAATTCAGACATTATATCAACTAACGAGCCTGAGTCATCATTATATTCAAGCTTCGAGATATCAGCGTTGATT
This sequence comes from Eubacteriales bacterium, assembly GCA_031551135.1. Lineage (GTDB taxonomy): Bacteria > Bacillota > Clostridia > Lachnospirales > JAITVM01 > JAITVM01. Next base: position 63,329 of record JAVBOA010000005.1, read on the forward strand.
TCTTCAAAAGGAATAATTTCGCTGTTCCAACTGAACGAAGCACCGTAAATAACAGCAGGAACGGAAAGGGCGGGGTCATTAATATGTCCGTAATCGCCCCAATCGGTGTTCAAAATTCCGATTGCCTTGAATTTTTGCGCGTGCATGCACATTGTTTTTATATTGCTGTAAGCGTCCTTATAAAGCGGAATCCAACGGTTCCAGCCGCAAACCCCGGGGCAGGCGTATTGCAATGCGCCGGTTTCGGCAACACAGCGCATTTCATCTTCACGCTGATTGGGCAGATATCCCCAATTCAAGCAAATTGTCTGATCCGGCAATTCTTTGTATGCCTGCGGAAAATCCCAAATAACATCGCCCCAAAACATTGGAGTCCGTCCATTTTCAACTAAAAATTCGCAAAGGGTTTTTAGATGCTTTAAATAAATTGTTTTTGTGCCATATTTTTCGGCAAGTGCGATAGAACGCCCTTTGCCCAAATCGAAAGTTTCGTCAGCGCAAATATTGAATTTGCGGGAGCGGAATAAAGGCATGAATTCCGAAATCATATTTTCTACTAAATCAAGCGATTTTTCATTGGAAACATTTAAAGTATGGTGATTCATGACATCGGTATAGCGAAATTCCGCTGTTTCGGAATTTTCAAGTTCGCATAAATCGCAGTATGTTTTCGTGCTAAGGATTTTATACATATGCCCGAAAGTCGCTAAGGACGGCACAAGCTCGATATATCTCTGCGCGCAATAATCATCCAATTCCATAATTTCCTGAGCATTGAGCGGAGTGTCGCCGCGCCAAGCCTCGGAAAGATTGCGAAAAAGATAAGTATGCTCGACATAAAGCTGAAACTGATTAATTTTATAGCGGTATAATAAATCGGCATACGCTTTTAACTTTTCCAAAGTGGGGATTCGGCCGCGCGAAATATCCAAATAATATCCTCTTGTAGGAAAATCAGGCCAATCCTCGATTGTCATTTCGGGAATTCTCGCGCCGCAAAGCTGTACGCATTGACAGATTGTCTGGACAGCGTTGCAAAGCGCTTCTTCAGAACCGGCACGAAGCATTAAATTTTCGGGATTAACATTAATAAAATATTTATTATAAGGAAGAGAAGCGTCAATATTTAATGCAATATTGCCGTTTTCCGCTTTGCCTTTTAAAATCGGAATAATAAGTCCGGTGTGTTCACGGATCGTTTTTTGAAGCATTTTAGCGTAAATAAACGCCTGCGGCTCTGTGTTTACAAGCACAATATTGGCGAATATGGAAAGCGCAAATTCTCCGTTTCCGTAATTTATAATTTTCGGCTTTGGCAGTAAATTCATAAATTTCTCCTATTCGATTATGCGAAAAGTTTTGATTTCATATGGCTTCAATGTAAACGAGATAATTCCTTCTTGATATTCGGTATCGCAGATTTTTTCTTCTATTAAATTGCATTCCTCAACAGCGGATATTTTTCCGTTCCAGAAAAGTTTCGTCGGGGTCAGAGCGTTGTCGGATTCATAAATCCGAATAATAATTCCGTTGCCGTCTTCGGCTTTTTTTATGGTTTCGATAATTACGTTCGCCGCGTTTGTATGCGCAAGCGAAAAGCTTGTGCCGCATTTTCCGCCATTTGCCGTGATTACAGGCTGGTTAAGATAATAAGCTTCCGCAACTGTTCCGCCGTCGCGCCAATTATTTTTATGCGGATAAAGCGAATAAGTGAAAAAATGCATTTCCTGATCCGTCGTTGGGTTCGGCTCGATTCCCGATTTAATCAAGGTCAATCCGATACACGAATCTTTTACGGAATGTCCGTATTTGCAGTCATTCAAAAGGCTGACACCGTAATGACCTTCGGAAAGGTCAATCCATTTTTGTCCGCAGCTTTCGAATCTGGCAACATCCCAAGATGTATTTGTGTGAACTTTTCTTGTTAAATTGCCGAATTGGATATCGAAAGTCGCTTCATCTGTATGCACATTCAGTGGAAAATGAACTTTCAGCAAATGCTGATTCTCTTTCCAGTCAACTGTCGTTTCGAAATCTATACGTCGGCTGTTTGCGTAGAAATAAATATTCTGGCTTAAAGTAGAATTGCTGAATTTGCGTTCAATATAAAGCGCGGCGCGCACTGGGCCGGTTTCTTCCCATTCCATTACGGAGGTATCCGAAAGATCCCAAGATTTTTCAGTATAAAAAATATCTATATCCCAATTATCGTAATAAATCGGTTTGTCTTCGTACATTCGCATAATATTCGCCGATTTATTTTCCTGCAAAACTTCGCGCTTGTTTTCTTTGTCAAATAATCTTGATATATGACCGTTTTCGTTTATTTCTACTATATAAAACGGAGTTTCCAAAATATTTTCGGAGAGCTTAAAAAAACCGTTTGCTTGAATTTCTTCGGATTCTTCTAAAGATAAACAGCCTTTCGGCGGTAAATTTTTAATAAATGCCACTGCGCCGCTTTCCGTTTGCTGAACCTGATATATTTCGCCGTTTGAATCTTTTAAAGCTTTTGCTTTGCAATCACCAATGCTGACAATGTCGTTTCTCATAAATCCGGTAGTGTTAAAAAGTGTAATACAATCGCTTTCTTCAACAAGCGAAGAAATTCTTTCGCTTAATAAAAATTCGATTTTCTCCTCAATTTCGGCATATTCTTTTTTAGTTACTTCATAAACTTCACGAATCGACGAACCGGGAAGAATATCATGGAATTGGTTTAATAAAAGCGTTTTCCAAAGCTTGTCGAGTTCCTGCGAAGGATACGGAATTTTCGGCTCTGCCAAAACTCCGAAAAACTCTAAATCCATTAAATGAAATTCGGCTTTTCGGTTAGAGCGTTTGTTTCGAGCCATTGAAGTATACGTGCCCCTATGGTATTCAAAATATAATTCGCCTTCCCAAATCGGCAAGCGGGGATTGTTTTTCACGCGCTTATCCAATTCGTCAAAATATGTTCGGCTGAAAACTTGACGCACTTTCGGGATACCCTCAATACCTTTTTCCATACGTGAAGAAGTTTCGAGCATTTCGCGCGTAGGACCGCCGCCGCCGTCGCCATAGCCGTACGTTATGAGGATGTCATTATTAATATCTTTATTTTGATATCTGTTCCAGCCGCCGATTATAGAATCGGGATGCAGGATTCCATTATAAGTTGTAAAAAAATTATCGTCGCTTTGCCCAACTCCGAGCGTTGTAACGAGATGCGTCAAAATTTCGCTTCCGTCGATTCCGCGCCACATAAAAGTATCATACGGCATTTTATTGAACTGATTCCACGCAAGCTTCGTCGTCATAAAATATTCAATGCCTGATTTTTTCATAATCTGCGGCAGAGCGCCCGAATATCCGAAAACGTCGGGCAGCCATAAAATCTGGTTATCAACGCCGAATTCCTCTTTGAAAAAACGTTTTCCGTGAATAAACTGACGAACAAGGCTTTCGCCCGAAGTTAAATTACAGTCCGGCTCTATCCAAGTTCCGCCCTCCGGCTCCCAGCGTTTTTCTTTTATCTTCTGTTTTACTTGCTCGTAAAGCTCAGGATGACGTTCTTTTAGAAATTGATAAAGTTGCGGTTGGCTGGACATAAATTTATAATCGGGATATTCCTCCATAAGCTTCAAAACGGTTGCAAAACTGCGCGCTGTTTTTTCGCGCGTTTGGGCAACCGTCCACCACCACGCCACATCAATATGCGTATGACCGATACAGCTTGCGACAATTTCGTCATGACCTCCGAGTTTTTGATATAGATTTTTTGAAAGATAATCGCGCGCATCACGCAAAGAATTATAAAAATCCAAATTATACGGCGTGCGCAAATCCAGTAAATTTATTGCGGAGTTCAGCTCTCGTTCCAAATTCATATATGCATGGCTCTGCTTATCAAGTCTCGAAAAGGCGTCCAAAGGTACTTTTAAATCATAATAAAGAGCTTCGATTTCGGCATCGATTTCCTGAGCTTCTATAAATAAATTGAATTCGCTATGCAATGTGCCTGTATATGCCTGCAAATCGAAATGATACTTTGTTCCGGCGCGCGCATTGCGCTCTATCAAAACACTTCGGTGGTTCATATCGATTCCTTGTGTAGCTTTGCCGTTTACAAATAATAAAAACTGCGGATTTTTTGCGTCGTCCCATTCGACAATCTGGGTTCGTACATTCAGCCAAAAAGCCTTACCATCAAAATCTTCGGGAATTGTATAATCCGCTTTAAAAAAATAATGTTCGTCAGGTCCATACCAGTGCATTTTACAAGAATCAAAAATTTCAAATTCCGAAGAATCGTTTTCTGCGTCTTCAGGAAATACAAAATTCCCTTTTTTGTATAAAATATTATTGATTATTGCTTTCTGTTTTATTGAAAGTTTTTTAAGCTCGTTGCAAATTCCAAGAATACGTTTATCTAAAAAATGCATGTTCTTCTCCTTTTATTCTATAAAGAATTTTCTTTTGTGTAATCGATAAGGTCGTTCACCGTAGTGAAAGCCAGACCCGTAACGGTATCGGCACAGCCGTAATAAATTGCTATGCGTCCGGTATCGGCATCAGTTAGGGCGGCGCAAGGGAAAACAACATTCGGTACATCTCCGACACATTCATATAATTCGTTTGGCGCAAGAATATAATCCCGGGAGCGGTATTTTACTTTCCAAGGCTCATCAATATCCAGAAGCGCAGAACCCATTCGGTAAACAAAGCCGTTGCAGGTATTTATTACGCCGTGATAAATAAGAAGCCAACCTTCGTCGGTTTCGATCGGTGTCGGGCCTGCGCCGATTTTTGTGCTTTGCCAAGCGGATTCGTCTCCTTTTATTGTTCCCATCATAAAGCGGTGACATCCCCAATATATTAAATCTTTGCTTTGACTGATGAAAATATCTCCGAAAGCCGTGTGTCCTGTATCGCTCGGACGGCTCATCATCATATATTTGCCGTTGATTTTTCGCGGAAACAAAACTCCGTTGCGGTTATAGGGCAAAAATGCGTTTTCAAGCTGTGTAAAGCTTTTAAAATCTTCTGTATATGCAAGCCCGATTGTCGGACCGTGGTAGCCGTTGCACCATGTTATATAATATTTTCCGTCTAAAAAACAAACCCGGGCATCATAGCGGTATTCACGTTTTAATATTTCTTCGTCTGCGCCCGTAAAATTTATCGGGTCGTCATTTATTTTCCAATTAATGCCGTCGTCGCTGAAACCTGCAAATAAATCCATGCTGATTGAGCGGCTGTCGCAGCGGAAAACACCGGCAAAAGAATTTTTAAAAGGCACTGCCGCAGAATTAAATACACTATTTGAACGCTTATTGCCGTTTCTGCCGATAATCGGATTTTGTTTGTACCGCCATAAAGGCGCGTCCGTATATTTTTCCTGCCAAGGAATATTTGGCAAAGCTTCGCCTATAATTTTGGCCATAAATTTGATTCCTCCTAGAATCATCAAGATTGATAATCGTTTTTTTCTAAAAAACAGGGGCGGAACTGCAAGGTATCCGCCCCTTAAATATATTTTATCTTTATTTTATTTGCTTGCCATAAAAGCGTCGACTTGCGCTTGTGCTTCGGTTATGATTTCGTCATATCCGGCGGCTCTTAATTCGGTCATCAATGCCGGAATCGCTGTTTCTGGGTCAACCGAACCTGTCATAAGTTCGCCTTTGTAGCGTTCGAATATCGTAAAACAGTTTGCAACTTGGTCTTCGACTTTAGAAACATCAAATGTAAATCCAATCAATACGGAAGGTTTTGCGCCTTCGTTGAGGGTTTTAACTTCATCCCATTGATTAAACTCAACATCATCTGTAGGAGTTACGGCAAAGAAAGTACCTTGCGTATAACCAGCCATTGTCCAGTCTGTTTTAATGCGGTGTACTTTTTTATCAGCAGTGTATTCCCAATCTTCGCCCTCCAATCCATAGTAGAAACTATCACGAACATAAGGGTCGGTATTGATTAATTGCAAAAATTCTAAAGCTTTTTCAGGATTTTTGCAAGATGAAGAAATACAGTTTAATGAACCGCGAACAGTGTCATTAGAAACAATAGTCGGTCCCCATTGATAAGCTTCTGCTTCAACAGCCATATTAGGTCCCCAAGTAGTAATTGCGGCACCGGCCCAGCCTTGCGCCATAGAAACCGGCTTGTATCCGTTTTCTTCCGGTTTTGTAGCGGCATCAGAATTAATAATTCCAGATTTATACCATTCATGATAGAGTTTTAAATATCCCTTAACATCCGGCTGTTCGAGGGCATTCACGACTTTTGCTTCAGCGTCATCGTATCGCACGGAAACTACCGGCATACCTGTATTCATTAAATCATACATGTATGTAAGATAAGTTGCGCCGGTTTTGTATAACGGAAAAGCTGCATTTCCGGTTTTATCTTTAATAGCCTGCAAAGCCGGAGTCAAAGCTTCGAGAGTTGCCAAAGCTTTAGCATCTTCGTTCGAGCTTAAAGATTTTGTGTCAATATTCAAAGAAGCGGCAAGTTCTTTATCCCAAACAATAAATTCACTTTGGGAGCTGTCTTTGTAAGTCGGTACGGCATATATTTTTCCGTCAACACGGCAAGCGTCCCAATAACTTGGCGGAATAAGGCTGTTAAGCTCCGGAGTCTTGGCCAGTAAATCAGTAATTTCGACAAATGCGCCGGTTTTTACATCTGCATTATAAGTGTTTCCGTTTGTAAATAAAATATCAAAATCTCCGCTTGTATTAACAATAACATTTCTTCTGGTATCCCAATCGCCCCAAGAGATTACTTCCATATCGATATTAACGCCGATTTTTTCTCCAAGGTATTCGTTGATTTTCTTCTGCCAAGCGTCATAATTGAGCGGCATGCCCGTTCCGACAGCAACCCATTTCAAAGTTACGACATCATTATTCGTTTTAGGTTCTTCTGAAGCAGCTTGAGTTTCGGTTTTAGTTTCCGTGCTCTGAGAAGGAGCGGCAGACTGCGCATCAGCCGGAGCTTGACCGCAGGCACTAAGCCCGAATACAAAAGCAGATGCAAGCGTTAAAGCTATGGCTTTATAAAATTTTTTCATAATATTTTCCTTTCATAATAAATTTTATACTATTTCATTCTAAAGAATAAAAAAAGTACTATACATCATCCTTTTACTGCGCCTACAGTCAATCCGGAAATAAAATATTTCTGGAAAAACGGATAAGCGAAAGCAATCGGAATAATGATTACAATTGCTATTGCCATACGAACCGATTCGGACGGCATTGCGTTTTTGTATTGCTGCAAGGATAATCCGGCTGATGGATTATTTGCGATGTAATTAAGATTTTTCATCATATTGTTAAGCAAAGCCTGAAGCGAAACGAGTTTGGCATTTGAAATATAAAGCGAGGACTGAAACCAGTCATTCCAATATCCAAAAGTCAAAAACAGGGCTATTGTTGCGAATACAGGTTTTGAAATCGGTATAACAATACGTCCGAAAATAGTAAATTGTGATGCGCCGTCAATCAATGCGGATTCGATAATAGAATCCGGGATTGTATTTTTAAAAAAGGTTTTGCAGATTATGACATTGAAGGACGAAACGGCAAGCGGCAAAATCAAAGCGCCTAAAGTATTATTGATTTTGAGCATATTGGTTATTACAACATAATTCGCAACCATGCCGCCATTGAAAATCATTGGTATAAATACAAGCCATGTATAAAAGGATTTCAAACGGAAATCTTTTCGGGATAAAACATAACCCATTGAAGTTGTTAATAAAACGCCTAAAACTGTACCGATTACCGTTACTAAAATCGATATTAATAACGCATTTGATATAACCGCGCGCTCGTTCCAAAGAAAGGCATAAGCTGCGTTCGAAAATTCCTGCGGCCAAAGATTATATCCAAATCGGTTTATTGATTTTTCGGATGAAATAGAAATCATAAAAACAAAAATGAGAGGGAATATACATAAAAACGACAGAAAGACAAAAATTATATTAAAGAAAATATTTGTTTGCGGTTTAACTTTGTTCAGCCTATCCATATCCATCTCATATGTATTTTTTTTCGCCATCACGCTGCTCCTTTCTTTTAAATAATCGCACTGTCTTCGTCAATTTTTGAAACAATAAAGTTTGCGATAAGTACCGTAAAGCAGCAGCATATTGATTGGAAAAGTCCTGCGGCTGCGGTTTTTCCGATGTTTGCATTACTTTGCAGAGCTAAATAAATATAAGTGTCAAAAGTGCTGGCTACATTTGTTAAGGAATTCGGAACGCCCTGCGTTACTTGATAAAAAAGTCCGAAATCGGAATAGAAAATACGTCCGACGTTTAATATAAACATCATTATTATGACGGGTTTTAAAAGCGGTAAAGTTATGTATTTTGCCTGCTGCCATTTGTCTGCGCCGTCGAGCACGGCTGCTTCGTAGAGTTCTTTGTCAATCGCCGTAATGCTTGCCAAATAAACGACCATGCTGTAACCCATGGTTTTCCAAACTTGCATGATAGTTAAAATAAACGGCCAATATTTTGGCTGAGAATACCATAAAATTTTTTCGCCGCCAAAAAATGTAAGGATAGCGTTGGCAAGACCCTTGTCGGGATTTAAAAAAGCAAAAACGAAATAGCTCACAACAACCCATGACATAAAATGCGGAAAAAACAAAACGGTTTGGTATACCCGGCTGAAAAATTTATTGTAGAGCTGACTGATAATAAGCGCCAAAGTTACCGGAATAATTATGCCAAGCACGATGAAAACAAAATTGTATAAAATAGTGTTTCGCAGCAGCATTGTGAAAGTATTGTTGCTCAAGAAAAACGTAAAATTTGAAAAGCCTGCCCAGTCGCTATTCAGCAAAGAGTAAATAAAGCCTTTGCCGGGAGTAATTTTGAAGTTTTTAAAAGCAATAATCAAGCCGAACATTGGTAAATAGCAAAAAACAAGATACCATATTGCCGCAGGCAAGCCAAGTAAGGTAAGCTCGGTGTCGTCTTTCGTCCATTTTATTCGTTTTTTAATTTTGCCGGTATCCGAACTTTGTTTCATTGCAGCCTCCTTTCGATCTTCTTTCAGAAATTGTGCATTTTTTTAGAGATTTAGAAAGAAGTAAAATCGAATGTAAAAGTTATCATTTATAAAGTATTTGTTAGCATAATATTAACCTTTTAATTTAAATATGTCAATGACTATTTTGCACAAAAGAGAGATGAAATATTTTTTTCTATAGATATTTATGTGTATTGATTTAAAGTATATACAATAATTTGCATATACTGACAGAACTAATAAATATATTTTTATTGATTTTAAACAGATATAGTTTTATTAACATTAACTTAACATTAATAAAATCCGACGGACGAAGCAAATTGCAGTAAAGAATTAACTGTAATCCGGAAAAATGCTTGATATTTAAAGGAATTTTGAATAATTTATTTTTCGATTGATTGTGGTTAACCCATATTAACAATATATTGATTTTTGTATAACAAGGTAATAAAATGGATTCATATTTATTAATGGCGATTTGATTTTATGCTATAAAGGAGATTCCCGAAATGAATAAAAAAACAATGCAAGATATAGCCGATGAGCTTTCTACATCGAGAATCAGCGTTTGGAAAGCCTTAAATAACCGCACAGGTGTTTCGAAAGAATTGCGTGCGCAGATTTTTAAAATAGCAGAGGAATCAGGGTATCTTCGAGGCAGAGAAAAAATTTCCGCAAACATTGGCGAAAAAAATCTTCCAGCCCGCACTGTGGCGGCTGTTGTGTCCCGTCCGCAGTCCTCTGTTTTTTGGACGCAGATAATACACCATATCGCAAAAGACCTTTCGGACAGGGGAATAAATTTGATGTATACATATATGCCGAGTTCATATAAAGAAGGCTATACTTTGCCTGCATCTTTAAACGACGGCTCTGTAAACGGAATGATTGTGCTGAATGTATATTCCGCCGAGCTTTTGAAATTATTATCGAATACATCGACTCCGAAAGTTTTTTTGGATTCGGTTCCATCTGTTCCGTTTTACGAATTAAACGGCGATCTTGTTTTATTGGAAGGACGCTGTGCGATAAAAGAAATCACATCCAAGCTTCTGCACGCCGGACGCACGCGCTTAGGGTTTATGGGAGATGTGAATTATGCGCAAACAAATTTGGACCGTTACCGTGGTTTTTTGGATGCCTTTAAGGAATTTAAAATAAACCCCGATCCGGATTTCAGCATGACAGGTCAATTGCATTTGCGTACACATTACGAGGAGATTTGTTCTTTTTTGGATTCGCTCGAAACTATGCCGGACGGATTTGTTTGCGCCAGTGATTATATTGCGCATTTCGTCGAGAGATATTTTTCAGAACACAAAATTCCGCGTGGGGATATTGTTTTGACAGGCTTTGATAATAATCTGGAATATGCCAATGTGGCCGAAAAAATAACAACTGTAGATGTGCAAACACATACAATGGGCGGACGATTGGCAAGCAAAATTATATTCGCTATGGATAATCCAAATGCTTCTCGTGAGGTTTCTTATGTAAATTCCGAAATTTTATACCGTTCGCCGCTTTAAACATTATAAAGACCACCCGAAAATTCGGATGGTCATTATTTTTTTAACTTGGCTTTGCATCTATAAAATAATTCAGGCCGTTTGCTATCGCTAAAGCACAGCGTTTTTGAAAATCAGGATTTTTTAATAAAGTTGCTTCTTTATTATTCGAAATAAACGCAAGTTCAACCAAAATTGCGGGCATATCCGTTAATCTTAAAACTGCAAAATTAGCATAATTTACTCCGCGGTCTCTTAATTTCAATTCTTTGACAAGCTCCGCCTGTACAGATTTTGCAAGACCTTCCGCCGTTGTATTCGGTCTTCTGCAAAAAGTTTCCGTTCCGCTGGCTTCCGGGTTTTCGGACGAATTGCAATGTATGCTGATAAAATAATCGGCTCCCCATTCGTTCGCTTCGTTTGCCCTTGTGTCCAATGATACCGCTACATCTGTAGTGCGTGACATTTTTGTTTCGAAACCCCTTGAGATAAGTAAATCATTAAGATAAATTCCAACCTGCAAATTTACATTAGCTTCACTAACCCCGATTTCCTGATTTGAAGCGCCTAGGTCTGCTCCGCCGTGACCCGGATCTATGAATATCTTCATTCTTATCACCTTTATAATTATATTGCTTTTAAAGTGTTGATAATCATAGTATATTTTATTAAAAAATAAATGTGACAAGATATGGATAATTGATCATAAAAATGGTAAACAATATTTTTTAGAAGCAATAAAAAAACGGCGTGTTTGCGCCGCTTTTAATTATGCTGCCGGTATTTTTATTGTTGTGTAAGAATAGATTTCGGGTCTACGGTTTGGTCGTTTTTCGTTACTTTAAATTGCAAATGGCTGCCTAAGAGTACAGAAAATTTTGTAGGTGTTCCAACGTTTCCGATAACCTGTCCGGCTTTCACTACATCGCCTTCTTTTACAAGGATATTATCCTGCAATTGGCTGTATGTAGTAGCCCAACCATTTCCGTTGTCAATAACTATTGTTTTGCCGTTTTGCAGATCAGAGCTGACAGATTTAACTGTGCCGTCTGCGGTCGCTTTAACTTCTGCTCCGATTGCTGATGCGATTGAAATCGAATCATTTGTGCGGTACATATCCAGCGTTTTGTCATAAACTACATGCTCAGTACTATAGTCCATCAAAATATCGCCGAATATAGGCCAATTCATTTTTCCGCTTGCGGCGAATGAAGATGTTTCAGCGTTTTCTTTTGCATTGTTTTTATCAGCAACTTCTTCTTTTTCATTTTTTTGACCTGCGATTTCCTCTTTAGTTTCTTTTTCAGTCAGATTTTCTTCGCTTTTAGTTTCAGCTTTGGTTTTTGAATCCGCCGGTTTTTCTTCCGGCTTTGTTCCGCTTGTATTTGCAGGGGTTGTTTTAGGGTCAGCGGTTTTTTTGTCAGGAGATTCGGTCGGGGCTGTCATTGTTCCCGTCGGCGGAGTACTGGTTTTTATGTCGTTCGTTGGCTTAATGCCTGTTGTCGGAGTAATTCCGGCTATTGAGGAATTTTTTGTGTCCAAATTTGACTGTGCTCCGTCATCTGCCGGATCGAGATATTCTGACATTTTCTCTTCCACGCTGTCGACTTTATCCACATTTACATTTGCATCATCAAGCGTAGAAACATCCGATTTGTTTTCTTGGATTTTTTTTGCGCTGTTGTAATTATTAAAGTTTATAATTATCGCAACTACAACTAAAATCCCCACACAAGATAAAAGAGCTAAATAAAAGCCTTTCATTTTTGAACTGTCTTTTGTACCAAAATCATTTTTCATTTGTATTACACCTCCAACAATATTATTAACGGAGGAAAAAAGTATTATACATTTATAACTAATATTAACAAAAAAATGTTTATTTCAAAAAATGACAATAATTGCATATTTTCAGGTGCTGCAATTTTTAATTGCTTTTAATATCAGCACCCAAAGATTTTAATTTTTCTTCAAATTTATAATATCCTCTGATAATATGATGAACATTGCTGACTTCCGATTCGCCGTCGGCCGAAAGTGCCGCCAAGACCAACGCCGCGCCTGCCCGCAAATCCGTTGAACGGACTTTTGCGCCTGTTAAAAAATCAACTCCTTCTATCATTGCCGAACGGCTGTCTATTTTGATATCCGCGCCCATCCGCAATAATTCGGGAACATGCAGAAACCGGTTTTCGAAAACTGTTTCGGTAACAACAGAATTTCCTTTTGCCGTAGATAAAAGAGATATAAATAAAGCCTGCATATCGGTAGGAAATCCGGGATAGGGCATAGTTTTTATGTCAACGCAATTCGTAATCTCTTTGCAGGAAATTTTCAGACCGCCCTCGACTTCTTCTATTATACAGTTCATATCCTTTAATTTTGCGATTACGGGTTTCAAATGTTCTGATAATGTATTCAGCAAGGTGATTTCGCCTTTTGTTATCGCGGCGGCCACCATAAAAGTACCTGCTTCGATTCTATCGGGAATAACTCTATGATTCGAGGAATGTAAAGAATCTACACCTTGAATTTTTATTGTGTCGGAGCCTGCGCCGGAAATCTGTGCGCCGCTTTCGTTCAAAAAATCCGCAAGGTCAACGATTTCGGGTTCGATTGCAGAGTTTTCGATAATTGTTTCACCGTCTGCCAAAACAGCGGCCATCATGATATTTTCTGTTGCGCCGACCGAAGGGAAGTCTAAATAAATTTCAGTGCCTTTCAAAGTTTTGGCCCTTGCTTCTACATAACCATGCTCTTGAGTAATTTTTGCGCCCAGAGCTTGAAGCCCTTTTAAATGCAAATCAACAGGGCGCAATCCGATTTGACAGCCGCCCGGATAAGGTACTTTTGCATAGCCGAAGCGCGCAAGAAGCGGACCCGTAATTAAAAAAGACGCTCTCATTTTGCTGACCAAATCGAATGATGCCTCTTTATTAATTATTCCTTGACTATTTATTTTCATTTGTGAATTATCTTTATTCCAATTAAGATTTACTCCGAAATCAGAGAGAATTGAATGCATAACCGAAACATCGCTTAAATCGGGAATGCCGGAAATTTGGTGCTCTTCGGATGTCAGCAAAGTGGAGGCTAAAATAGGCAAAACAGAATTTTTGGAGCCTTCTATATTCACTGTTCCTTTAAGAGGCTTAGATTTGTTTACAATAAACTTTTCCAACTCATCACCGCCATTTCTAAAAAAATACATTAAAATAATTTTTTACTTTTATAATGAAAATAGTATAAAAAAGAAAACTGCTATATTATTCTTGCCGCATAAAAAAAATGTATGCCATGGTGATTTTAAAAAAATATGGATTTTCGGTTGATAAAAATGCCCATTATAATTGTGGATAGAAGTGTCTGATTAAATTGTGAGCGTGAAAAGATTTTGTTTAATCGATTTTTGCTGTAGGAATTTTAATATAAAATACGATTTGATATTGTTTTAATGAGTCTAAATATAAGAAAAGGAAATGAAAATTTATGTTATTATTTTACAATTAATACCTCTATGTTGTCAAGCAGTAACTTTCGACGCACAGCGGCAATATAAAAAACTGATTCGCTTGCATTTTGATGATATATTTTATAGAATTGTCTGTAAAGAATGGAGGTATGATATGGATAACGATAGTACAAGCATAGCAATACTGAACAAAATTATTTTGCCGAAAGAGATTTCGGATATCATGAAAAATGACCACATCGAAATTATTATTCCCGAATCAAGAGAGCATCTTTTGGAGCTTTCGTTGGGGAACAGCGAAAATATGACTTTTGATGTATCATATAATGTTGAGGGAAAAGGGCTTATACGGGAGGCTTTTGTTACAAAATGCAAAAACGGCCTTGTTGTGAATTACGACGATATTTACATGCGCCGGCGTGACCCGCATTCGATGGTAATCGGCGACGATTTGCCGACGGATAAAACTAGATACTCTAAAAAATTCGGCGAATCTTTTGATAAAACCCGCTCGGAAACGATAGAATGGTTAAAAAAACAGCCGTCACTTATTGTAATGCCGTTTATGGCAGGTTCGAATAATCCCGAAATAGGTTATCAATCGATTTTGATAATTCCTACAAATGCCGCATTTTTTGCAACAGGGCTGGCTGATTTGCAGGGATTTATTCCGAAAAACGAAATTCCGAATTTTTTTAAACCGAAAGCGATTGTTTATGTTGCTCCTCCGTTCAGGCATACGCATTATAATGAAAAGCAAGTTGTTGTACACAACCGTTTGTTTGATATACATGAAGTTTTTTCATATAATCTATATCCCGGGCCAAGTGCAAAAAAAGGAATCTATGCGATTTTATTGGATATCGGCGAACGCGAACGCTGGCTGACACTCCACGCCTCGACGGTACGAGTAATTACTCCTTATGAATTGACTGTAACAATAATGCACGAAGGCGCAAGCGGCTCCGGAAAATCCGAAATGCTGGAGGCTATGCACCGTCAAAGCGACGGTCGGCTGAAGCTTGGCGAAAATATTCTAACAAACGAAGAATATTTATTGAATATTACGGATTCTTGCGAATTAAATCCGGTTACGGACGACATGGCTCTTTGTCATCCGTCTTTGCAAACTGGCTCCCGAAAATTGGTTTGTACAGATGCGGAAGAGGGTTGGTTTGTTCGGGTTGACCATATTAAAAATTACGGAACAGAACCGAATACGGAACGAAATACAATTCATCCGAAAAAACCTCTTTTGTTTTTTAATATAGATGCCGTTCCCGGCTCTACGGCTTTGATTTGGGAACATATTATGGATAATGATAACAATCCTTGCCCTAATCCGAGATTGATTATGCCAAGGGAATTTGTTGATAAAATTGTCAATACCTCTGTCGAGGTGGATGTACGAAGCTTTGGAATAAGGACACCTCCATCTACTAAAGAAAATCCAAATTACGGTATAGTCGGAATGTTTCATCTTTTGCCGCCTGCTTTGGCTTGGCTGTGGCGATTGGTTGCGCCGCGCGGCTTTGCGAACCCAAGCATAAATGACAGCGACGGAATGAAAAGCGAAGGCGTTGGCTCGTATTGGCCTTTTGCAACCGGAAAAATGGTTGACCAAGCGAATTTGCTGTTGAAGCAGATTTTGAAAACGCCGTCGACAAGATATGTTTTGATTCCTAATCAATATATCGGGGCATATAAAGTCGGATTTGCGGGACAATGGGCGGTTCGTGAATACCTTGCGCGCCGCGGCGGAGCGAAATTCAAAGAAGAAGCTTTAGTGGATTCGCGCTGTTCGCTTTTGGGTTATGCGCTGCAAAATCTGAAAATAGACGGAACTCAAATCAAAAAAGGATTTTTGCAAGTCAATCTGCAATCAGAAGTTGGAAACGAAGGCTATGACAGCGGCGCAAAAATGTTGACCGACTTTTTCAAAAAAGAAATAGAAAAATATATGACCGCGGATTTAACGCCTTTGGGCAGACAGATTTTAGAGGCGTGTTTGAGAGATGCGTCTGTGTCGGAATATATGAATTTTACGGTTGTTGACGGAAAAAATACTTATTTTCTGTAATCTGATTTTTCTGAAACTATGTTTAATTGAAATATGAAAACTGAGAGCTTTAACAAATGTCCGAAAGGCATTTTGCTAAAGCTCTTAAATTCGTCAGTGTATGTATTTCTCCAAAGTTTTCAAAACTGCGCCTTTGCCCGATACCAATTCCTTGAAATAATTTTCTACTTTTTCGCCCAAATTACATTTGTATAAATCTATGCCGAATATTTGCTCATTGGATAAAATATTTTCGAGTTCGTTGTGAAAATCTCGTATTTCTCCCAATTTTACTCCGGCCAAATAAGGTCGAACAATCTCCAGCATTGGGTCGGGGCTTAGAGTCATTTCGTTTCCGTTGTCGTCAACCGCCAGTAAATATCTGCACCAACCCGCCAAAACCAGAGGTATAATTTTCAAATTATCAACACTCAAATTTTCGGAATGAATATATTCTTTTATCGTTTCGCCGAAACGGATGCCGAGTTTTTGAGAGGTGTCCGTGGCGATTCTCTGCGGCGAATCCGGCATAAACGGATTCGGCAGTCTGACATTTATGACTTCATCAATAAATTCTTTCGGAGAAATTATTTCCGGATTCGTTACAACCGGAAGTCCCTCTTCATATCCGATGATTTCGACCATTCGCTTTAAAATCGGGTTTTTCATTTCTTCCGAAATTAAATTATATCCAAGCAAACAGCCGAAAATTGCCAGAGCCGTATGCAGAGGATTGAGGCAAGTGCAGACTTTCATTTTTTCAACTTTATCAACAATTTCACGGCTTGTGAAGATAATTCCTCGTCCGCTTAAATTCGGTCTACCGTTTGGAAAAGAATCTTCAATTACTAAATATTGCGGTTCTTCGGCGTTCACAAAAGTGGCTACATAAGTATTTTTTGAAGTTATTTTTATTTCTGCGTCCTCAAAGCCTAAATTTACAAGCATTTTTTGTACATTCTCGTCGGGACGGGGCGTTATTTTGTCAATCATTGTCCACGGAAACGAAACGAACGACGGATTTTTTATATACGAATAAAATTCCGCATCCACAAAATTATTATCGCTCCAAGCTTTCGCATATGCCTCAATCGCCTTGAAGAGCTTATCGCCGTTATGCGAACAGTTATCCATACTGACCATTGCAATCGGATACTTTCCGGCCTTGTAACGCAAATAAAGCAAAGCCGCAACTTTTCCGATATAAGATTTCGCATTTTCGGGCGGATTAGAAAAATCGAGAGCCACATTTTCAAAAATTTCGCCGTTACTTTTCCATAAATTATATCCTTTTTCGGTTATTGTAAAGCTAATCATTTTCAAGCTTGGATTAGTTACAATCTCGGTCAGCCGTTTCCATTCATCTGACGAATCCGGATTTAACGAATACGCTTCGGTTATACTTCCCAAAACCGATTTTTCGATATTTCCGTCGGCTTTTAAAGTTACGAGAATCCCGAGATTATCGAATGGCTTGTAAATTTTATCAATGATTTCATAATCAAAACCCTCTGCCGCAATAATTCCGGTGTTAGTTTTTTTATCGTTTAAAATATCCTGCTGTACGTTTGCCAAAAACGCCCGAAATATATTACCTGTTCCTAAATGCAGCCATTCGGGATTTTTTTTAGTGTTTTCGTAAATTTCTTTTAAATCATATTCCGGTAAAGAAAAACCCGATTTTTGCCAAATTTCAGCATGTTTTAATCCTTCGATATTTAATTTCACGTTCCGACCCCATTTCGATATAATTAAACTAAAATATCAGTTTGTTTTAATTTAATATTATGCTTATCATTTGAATAAGTCAATAAAAAGATTATGTCTGTATAAATATCTTGCGAAAAATTATGATATATGTTATTTTATTTTTATAGTAATATATTAATTTTAGAACGGAGTGGAATATATGAAAATGACTTTTAGATGGTTCGGCGAGGGTAACGACAGTGTTAGCCTAAAACAAATTCGCCAAATTCCCAATTGCAGCGGAATAATGGGAGTTTTGGATCAATACGCCGCCGGTGAAGTTTGGGAAAAAGACGCTATTCGAGATTATGTAAAGCATGTAAATGCCGCAGGCTTAGAAGTGGAAATTATCGAATCTGTGAATGTGCATGAGGATATAAAAATCGGATTGCCGACCAGAGATAAATATATCGAAAATTATATTCAAACAATCCGAAATTTAGCCGAAAACGGAGTCAAAGTGATTGTTTATAATTTTATGCCGGTTTTTGATTGGCTGAGAACGGATTTAGCTAAAGTTATTGAAGACGGTTCGAATGTGCTTTATTATGACGAGGAAGAAATCAAAAATATGACTCCGCTTAAAATAGTGGAGGAGACTGCAAAAAATTCGAACGGCTTTACGCTGCCCGGCTGGGAGCCCGACCGTTTGAAAGAACTCGAAAATGTACTTAATCATTATAAAGAGATTGATGAAGAAAAACTTCGAGCTAATTATAAATATTTTTTGGAAGCAATTATTCCGGTTTGTGAAGAGGTCGGAATCCGCATGGCTGTCCATCCCGATGACCCGGCTTGGCCGATTTTCGGAATACCTCGTTTGGCTCATACTCCCGAACAATTTGACAAAATTATAAATTTAGTAAACAGTCCGTCGAACAGTATTTGTTTATGTACAGGCTCTTTGGGTTCTAATCAAAATAACAATATTCCGGAAATAATTCGTTATTTCGGCTCAAAGAATCGTATCGCGTGCGCGCATGTCCGCAATGTAAAGCATTTAGGAGAGCGCAAATTTCACGAGACTTCGCATTTATCGTCCGACGGTGATTTGGATATGTTTGAAATTATGAAAGCCTTTTACGAGAGCGGATTTGACGGATATATGCGCCCTGACCACGGGCGGATGATTTGGGATGAAAAAGCGCGCCCGGGCTATGGGCTTTATGATAGGGCTTTGGGAATCGCTTATTTGAACGGTTTGTGGGAAGCTCTGCAAAAATCGAATTAAGTTTTGGTGAGATTATGAATGAATTGACAATTTTAAAACGAAAACCAAAAGAAAACAACCGTGAGTATTCTTATCGGGTTTTGTATCATAATATTATGACCTTAAGACTGCCGCCGGGCGCGACGATAAACGAAAACGAAGCCGCAGAGCAATTGAAAATAAGCCGCACGCCTGTGCATGAAGCTCTTAGTTTATTGAAAGAAGAATATTTAGTAGATATTGTGCCGCAAAGCGGTTCTTCGGTATCGCTGATAAATCTGCGAAATATGCGGGAAGGGCTTTTTATGCGGATGACACTTGAGCCGGCTATTTATAAACAATTGGCCGGCTCGATCTCGGAAGAATATCTGCACGAAATGTCCTTGAATCTGGAAGAATCTCGCAATTGTTTAAATACCGGCACGGAAGAAGCCATAGCGGATTTCATTCACTTGGATGATGAATTTCATAAAATAGCATATTTTGCCGCCCAAAAACCGAATCTTTGGAAAGCCACAAGCGTTGTTTGTTCGCATTTTTCGCGCATAAGGTATCAGGAATCCCTGCTTTTGGAAACCGATTTATCGCATATTTTGGCTGACCACAGAAAATTATATGATTATTTATTGCTCGGCGGATATTCCTCCTTTGATTTAGAGGCATTTTACGAATCGCATTTATATTTTTTTGAAAAATATTTTTCAGATATTTTGAATAAATACCCGAATTATTTTCAGCATAATGAAAATCTATAAAATCTCGAGGGTTGAAGAAAGATTATTTATTGAAAATAACGCTGATTTCGGTTCCGCAATTTTCTTCGCTCACAAGCTCGATTTTTCCGCCATGCGCTTTAACAATATGCTTTACAATCGCAAGTCCCAATCCCGTGCCGCCGCTGTTTTTCGAGCGTGATTTATCTACGCGGTAAAAACGCTCAAAAACGCGGCTTTGGGATTCTTTTGGAATACCAATGCCCGAATCTTTTATTACAAATTTTATTTCGCTGTTTAGATTTTTCAAGTTTATGTCAACCGTTCCGCTTGGCTTATTATATTTTATTGCGTTATCGATTAAATTATAAAAAAGCTCATACATTTGTGAGCGGTTGGCTTTTATATTTATTTTTTCGCAAGAAGAATTTATTGAAATATTATTTTTCTCGGCTTTTTGGGAAAGTGAATCGATTGTTTCGGCGATTATTTCGGAAAGCTCAAGCTCTTCAAAAAGTTCGCCGCCGACATCTTCATCCAATTTTGAAATCAGAATAATATCATCAATCAATCTAATCATGCGCTCGGCTTCGGTTTTTATTCTTTTATAAAAAAGTTTTTCGTCGCCGTTTTTCACCATTTCATTAAAAAGCATTTCAGCATTGCCGTAAATCGTGGTCAGCGGAGTTTTCAATTCGTGGGAAACATTTGCGGAAAACTCTTTGCGCATATTTTCGGAGCTTATATTTTCTGTTATATCCCGAAAAAAAATAATTACGCCGCTTCCGGAAACGGGGCTGAAATTTGCACGGAGCGTTTTTTCGTATACTTCAATATCTGTTTCGGAGCAAGAGCCGTCGAGGGCGGCGCAAAGCTTCTCATTAAAATCAGCGTTTCTGAAAATCTCTAAAATATTTTTCCCTTTAACGGGCAGTTTTATATCAAAAAAAGAAAGAGCTGATTTGTTTACGGAAAGCAAATTGCCGTTTTTTTCAACAATAACAATTCCTTCGTTCATATTGTCCATAATCGCGGCGATTGTGTCCGCACGTTCCTGAAGCTCCGACATCTGTAATTCGATATATTTCCGCTGCTCCAGAATCGTTTTTACAAAAGGCTTTAATTCATCATACGGCATAATTATTTCGCTGTTCAAATCCACTTGATTTATGGGTTTTAAAATGTAGTTTGTGAGCCTGCCCGCAAGAAAATAAACAATCACGGATAAAGCCAGCACAACGCAAAAGGCCGTCGGAACAAAATCTCCGAACATAGAAAAAATACTCCGGCTTGTTTTTGCGACGCGCAAAAAATAATCGTCGGCAAGTTTTACGGCGTAATAATTTGTTTCTTCGTGAAATGTATTTGAAAAGCGCTTGGATTCGCCGAATCCTTTTTCGGAAGCTTCGAGTATTTCTTTGCGGTCGGCGTGGTTTTCGAGTTTTTCCGGGTCGAATAAAGTATCGAAAATAACTTTTCCGTCGGGGTTTATTATCGAAAATCGAATTTCGCTGTTATTGTAATCCGACAAAGCTTCCATAGTTGTATCTGATGTATTGTCCCGAAAAATATCCGCTCGCTCAAACAATTCGCTTTTTACAATCTGCGATATTCTCTGATAAAATACAAAAGAAAAAGCGGAGGCGGCTACAATAACGCATAAAACCGTCAATAAAATCATATCAAAAAAAATTATTTTTTTCAAAAGCCGCCTCCGATTTTATATCCGACATTTCGAACGGTTTTGATAATATCGCCGTTTTCGCCTAATTTTTGGCGGAGTGATTTTATATGCATATCCACGGTGCGGCTTTCGCCGTTATATTCAAAACCCCAAACTTGTTCTAAAAGCTTGTCACGCGTCAATACAATTTCTTTATTCAGAATCAAATAATAAAGCAGTTCAAATTCTTTGTATGTTAAATTTATTTCCTGACCGGAAACGCTGACGCTTCGTTTTTCCTCGTCCAAAACAATATCTCCGGCTCTTATTACGGAAGACTTTTGGCTTTCGTTTGCGCACCGCCGCAGTACTGCTTTAATGCGTGAGATTACCTCCATAACGGAAAAAGGTTTTGTAATATAGTCGTCTGCGCCTAAATCCAAGCCTTTTATGCGGTCCAGTTCCGCGCCTTTCGCGGTCAGCATAATAACAGGGATTTTAGAATATTTTTCGGCTTGTTTTAATTTTCTTAATATCGAAATCCCATCTTCGCCGGGAAGCATGATATCCAGCAAAATCAAAGAAGGCATATTTTTGGCCAAAGCTTTGACAAAAGCTTCGCCGTCTGCAAAACCTTCGGCTTCAAACGCCGACGATTGCAATACGTAAATAAGCATTTCACGAATATTTTCATCATCTTCCACAATAAAAATTCTCTGCATAGGGGTACTCCTTTTTATGGCACGGTAACAAAGGCGAATTTATACTATTTTCATTTTTCTATCCTTAATAATGAAAATAGCATTATTTTTCTACAAAACCTGTGTGTCTTTATGTTTTCCATTTATCGAAAAAATTACCCATTCGGCGATATTAACGGCGTGGTCTCCGATTCGCTCATAATATTTTGCTATTTGCAGTAAATCAAAAGCTTGTTCGCCGTTTTCAACATCAATATGAATCAGCTCAATCATGTCTTTTTTTACATTCAAAAATAAATCGTCCACAAAGTCATCATAGGCAATTACGGCTTTCGCCAAATCCAAATCTTTTTTAACATATGCCTCAATTGATTCTTTTACCATTTTTATTGTTGCTTCCGCCATCAGCGGAATATTGTCAGGCTTTTTTAAATAAACTTGATTGGAAAGAAATACGCAAAGCTCGGAGATATCGGACGCATGGTCGCCAATCCGCTCCATATCGGTTATCATTTTGAGTGCGGTTGAAATTTGACGCAAATCGCGTGCTACAGGGTGCTGACTTAGCAAAAGCTTTAAGCAAAGGCTTTCGATTTCTTTTTCTTTATCGTCGATAATCGTATCGCCCTCGATTATTTCTTTTGCGCTCGCCGCGTCCTGATTCAAAAGGGCTTTTGTGGCTTTATCAATGGCCCGCTCTATCAAAGCCCCCATTTCAATCATATTATTGTTAAGCAATTTTAAAAGTTCGTCGAAACGACTTCGCATATCATCCAAACCTCCCGGTTATATAATCTTCTGTGCGTTTATCCTGCGGCAATGAAAAAATTTTTTCCGTCTCGTCGTATTCGACTACTTCGCCAAGCAAAAAAAACGCTGTGTTATCACTGATACGTGTGGCTTGCTGCATATTGTGCGTAACAATAATTATACTATATTTTTCTCTTAAATAGAGTATAAGTTCTTCAATTTTTCCTGTCGAAATCGGGTCGAGAGCGGAAGTCGGTTCATCCATCAAAAGCACTTCCGGCGAAACCGCCAAAGCTCTTGCGACGCAGAGCCGCTGTTGCTGTCCGCCCGATAATCCCAAAGCGGATTTTTTTAAGCGGTCTTTGACTTCCTCCCAAATAGCCGCACCTCGCAGAGAATTTTCGATAGTTTCGTCCAATTCATATTTTGATTTTATTCCGTGGATTCTTGGGCCGTAAGCGATATTGTCATAAATACTCATCGGAAAAGGGTTCGGCTTTTGAAAAACCATTCCTACGGATTTCCGAAGCTGATTTACGTCCATATTCGCATAAATATTTTTCCCGAAAAGTTTTACTTCGCCGGTTATTTTGCAATTTTCGACTAAATCGTTCATTCTGTTCAGCGTCTTTAGAAAAGTGGATTTTCCGCAGCCGGACGGTCCGATAAATGCCGTAACTTTATTTTCCGGAACGCTCATATTTATTTTTTTCAAAGCTTGAAAATCTCCGTAATATAAATCCAAATCATTTATTTCAAAACAGTTCATTTGTTTCCTCCAACCCGCTTTGCTATTTTTGCGGACAATGTATTTATAAAAATGACAAATAAAAGCAGAATTACCGCTGTTGCATAGCCTTCGTTTATATGAAGCCCTTCGCTTGAAAGCGAATACATATGCACCGCTAATGTTCTTGCACTTTGGGATAAATTTTTCGGTATCTGCGCCACTGTTCCGGCAGTGTAAATCAAAGCCGCCGTTTCGCCTGCAATACGTCCTGTGGCCAGAATTATTCCGGCTAAAATTCCGGGCATTGCCGACGGCAAAACGATTTTAAAAACTGTGTGAAGCCGTCCTGCACCCAAACCGTAAGAGCCTTCACGGTAAATATCCGGAACGGATTTCATGGCTTCTTCACTCGAGCGGATTATCAGCGGCAAAATCATAATCGATAAAGTAAAAACTCCCGAAAACAGAGAAAAACCGAAACCCAGATAAGTTACAAAAAATAAAAGTCCGAATAATCCGTAGACTATCGACGGAATACCCGATAAAGTCTCTGTTGCCAAGCGAATATATTCCACGATTTTGTTTCCGCGCCTTGCGTATTCCACAAGATAAATCGCCGCGAAAACTCCCAAAGGCACGGCTATTAAAAGCGAACAAAAAGTCATTAAAAGCGTGGTGATTAGCGCAGGCATTAACGAAACATTATCGGAATTATATTCCAAAGCAAAAAGCGACGGAGTCAAATACGGTATGCCTTTTACCAGAATAAATAAAACTATATAAATCAAAATAAATATTGTCAGAAATGCGGAAAAATACGTTATCGCCGCCA
This sequence comes from Eubacteriales bacterium, assembly GCA_031551135.1. Lineage (GTDB taxonomy): Bacteria > Bacillota > Clostridia > Lachnospirales > JAITVM01 > JAITVM01. The sequence goes on from JAVBOA010000005.1 coordinate 87,751, forward strand.
TTATTTTTTCGTATCTTTTATTATTCATTTACATGCTCCTTTTGAGAGCCGAAAAGCTCAGATTTATGATTAATATGAAAACGAAAAGTACCGCTCCTGTTGCGATAAGAGCTTCTCTGTGAAGTTCGGCGGCGTAACCCATTTCTATAACGATATTCGCCGTCAAAGTCCGTGCGCCTTTAAAAATCGAAGTCGGAATACGGGCTTGATTTCCGGCGACCATTATAACCGCCATAGTTTCGCCGATAGCGCGTCCGATTCCCAAAACCACGGCCGCCAGAATTCCGGATTTTGCGGCAGGCAGCACAACGGTAAATATACTGCGGTACGGGTGTGCGCCAAGAGCCAGCGCGCCCTCATAATAATTTTCCGGAACGGCGCGTATCGCACTTTCGGCGATTCCGATTATCGTCGGCAATATCATAATTCCGAGAATAATGCTTGCGGATAAAATACTATTTTTGAAAATTGGCGCTATTGCCGCCATTGCAAAAAATCCGTAGACAACCGAAGGGATTCCCGCCAAAAGCTCGACACCGGGTTTTATAATATTGTAAATTTTTTTCGGGCAAATCCGTGCAAGAAAAACGGCCGTAAATATTCCGATAGGAACTCCGATAATAATAGCGCCGGCGGTTATATAAATGCTTCCGAGAATCATTGGAAAAATTCCGAACATCGGTGGCACGTCGGTTGGCGACCATTCTTTTCCGAATAAAAATTCAAATAAACCGATTTTCGAAATCGCGGATATTGAATTCCCAAAAAGAAAAAAACAGATAAGCAATACGGCTAAAATCGAAACTAACGCCGAGATAAAAAAAACAATGTTCATAAATTTTTCTGAAAACTTATTCATCAATTTCGCTCCATTTAGTTTTTTCACCTATAAAAATCGATTTAACCGCTTCTTTGCTCAAATTAGAAATAGGGTTCGAATTATTTACAATCACGGCGATTCCGTCCAAAGCAATCTGCATATCCTTAAGCTCAGATTTTTCGCTGTCTTTAAGGTCACGGCTTGCCATTCCGATATCACAAGTTCCTTCAATCGCGCCTGTCATTCCCGCCGAAGAATCACTTTGCTGAATTTCGATAACAACATTCGGATTCAGCTCAATATACGCTTCTTTGAGTTTTTCCATCACCGGAGTAACCGAAGAAGAACCGGCGACGACGATTTTTCCTGATGCATTGCCGTTTTTATATTCCGGTGCATTGTCGTCAATTGAAATATAAGTTTTTGAAACGACTTCCTGACCTTGCTTCGAGAGTATGAAATCAATAAAATCTTTCGCAGTTTCACTTATATCCTTTTTTATTGCTATATTAAATGGTCTCGATATTTTATATGTAGAATTTTTGACATTTTCGGCATTTGCCGAAACTCCGTCAATCTGCAAAGCCTTTACCGAGTCATTCAATGAGCCGAGCGAAATATATCCGATAGCGTATTTATCTCCTGCGATACTCGTCATCATAACGTCGGTTTGTTTTGATATAATCGCTTCTTTTGTAGTCAAATCTTTTTTCGAGCCGTCCGCGGATTTTTGCAGAATTTCAAAAAGTTCGGTAAATGCGCCGCGCGTGCCGGAGCCTTCCTCTCTTGAAATAACGCTTATATCTTTGGCATTATTAAATTCCGACGAAGATTCCGCAGAGCAGCCTGCAAAAAATATTGCGGAGATTGCTGTTAATATAAAAATATTTATCGCTCTTTTCATTATTATTCCTCCATATTCTTAGTATTGCATCAATGTATTTATAAAATACTATAAGAGGAAATTATATAATCCAAATCATATCTATGTAATTTTTGTGTAAAGTAATAAAAAAACCCGCAGATACAGTAAAGAAGCTAAACTTCGTTTACTGTAATCTAACGGGTTTTGATAAAATAAATTTGCACTCATCATTTGGTGAGTAACTTTTCAAATTCTTGCATTTTTCTCAAATCGAAAGATTTTATTTTAATTTTACCATCAATATTTTCGGTTATTAATTGACCTTCATGAGAAATTTCTTTATTAGAGGAATCCGCGTATGTTATCATTGCAACTACTTTATAATCATATATATTCGGATTTTCTTCATTCTGCTCAACAGATATATTTTCGGGCTTAATGAAGAATTCGTATTTCATTGAAGATTCTTCAATTGTTGACATAAGCCTGTTATTTAGTAAATTTTCAATAGCCTTCTCCGATAGTATATCTCCATATTTGTCCTTATACAAAGAAATAATCGAATTCATATCATTTCTTTTTTCATTTTCAGGATTTAAAATAAAAGAATAAGTTATATTGTCTTCAAAATTATCTACTGTATAAAATAATCTCAGAAAGTTCTCTAATTCCACTATTTCAATGCTTTGTTTTTTACATGAAGAAAAATTGAATACAATTAAAAATAAAAACAATATAACTGTTAAAAATAACAGTGTCTTTTTAATATTTATTTTTTTGATAATTACTACCCCTTTCGATCAGTATATAAATAATAACCGTTTATTTTTTCTCAATGAAAAAGCCACTGAATTCCTTACTTGGGTAACAAAGTTCTAAAGTAATAAATTCTTTGTCGTTCTCAAATTTAATTTGTAAATCTCTTCCGGTAGGGTCAGGAGAATAGCAGTCTTTCGTTAATTCATATTGTCCAAAAAAATTAGTCAAAATATTCTCTGCCGTAGAAACCCATGTTTTATCTTTTATATCTGCACTGATTATATTATTATTATCATCTAACTCAAGTAAATTTGTATAACGTGATTTATGACTATCATATGTTCTTATAGAAATAAAATCTTTACGAATCAAGTCGTAATCACAAATAAAGACTATAACTCTTTCCTTGCTCTCATGCTTTTTATCAATATCTTTCGGTGATACTTGCATATGCATTAAATTTTCATCTGAATAACTCGTGGTTTCGTGATAATTGTACTCTTTTTCACTTATTTTGTTAGTGTACATTTTATTTATAGTGTCAAACGTAATCTGCTTATATATTTCGCCTTCATTATAGTCATCATTTTCGTATTCTTCTATATTGCTATTTTCAGAAAAATTTTCTACTTTATCAGGCGATATGCTTACATCGGTTTTAATACTTGAATTTAATTTTTCATCTATTGTAGGAGTATCTAAAGTTTTCTCCACGGCATCAATTTCATTTACTTCTTTTGCATTGCCCGAAGAGGCATATACTCCAACAATTGCTATTAGTGAAATTATTATAACTAAAAATAAAGATATTATAAAATTCAATTTAGACTTTTTATGGAATTCCATGATCGCCCTCAACCTTTCTTTTAATAATCCAGAGTTTTCGTTCAACGATAAATGAATATATTTAGTCATATTATTAGATTCGATATAACCAAGAAGCGTATCGCCATAACAGCGTTTCTCGAAATAATCATAGTGTTTGATTATTTGTTCATCGCACGACAATTCACAGTTTTTATTTGTTTCTTGAACAATTAAATAGACAATAGGATTAAACCAATGCAAACAAATTGCAATTTGTACAAACCATTTATAAAAGGAGTCAAGCCTATTATAATGAGTTATTTCATGCAAAAAAATATTTTTTAACTCGATATCCGTCTTATTTATATTTGGCAAAATAATAGCCGGTTTTAAAACTCCTACAAGCATTGGTGATGAAATAAGCTTACATTCATATAAAGGCAAATTTTTTAAATTGTATAAATTCAAAATATCCTCATATATTTTAATTACGTTGGGATTATGCACTTTCTTCCGGTTAATCCTGACAATTCTTGTGAAACGGCTAAAATTTATTATTTTTCTTGTTAATAAAATCAAAAAAATAAAAATCCAAATTAATCCAATATTTTCTTTTATTATCTTTAATACATCTTTGAACAAGACATTTTGCGGCGATACTATATTATTTTCGATATTTTTAATATCATAAATTTCAAGCTGCGCATCTGCCTGAAAATCATCCGAATCATTCTTTAATCTTTCCGAAAAAATTTCATCACTTGGTGAATAAAAATAATTTTCCAATTTATAAACAGCTTCATTAACAGATTCTACTTCTAATGAAAAAGGTATGACGAGCCTGATTATGATAATGAGCCAAATATAATACTGCCAAGTCTTACTCAATTTATCTTTATACAGAGGCTTAAATAAGAGCAGTATTGCTATAAGAACAGAGGATAAAATAGATATAGAAATATATAATTTTAGAATCTCGTTCATTTGCCGGACTCACCATCCCTGTTCCAAAACGATTTTAATTCTTCAAAATCTTCATAGGAGATATTGTCACTTTTTATTAGTGTAGATATTAAGGATTTAGTATCACCTCCATAAACATTTTCCAAAAAATACTTTGTCTGTTGCTCTAAATAACAATTCTCTGAAATTAAGGCTATATAATTATTTAATCTTCCGTTTTTTTGTATGGTTATAACGCCCTTTTTTGAAAGCCGCGAAAGAAAAGTCAATATAGTGTTGGGTTTCCATTTTATTTGTTTTGATTCCAGCTCAGATAAAAGTTTTGAAAATAAGACCGAGTCATTATTTGCCCAAATTATTTTCATGACTTCCATCTCAGACTCCGATAATAATTGAAAATTTTTATTCATAAAACTACTCCCTAAAACTACGTTGTGTAGGTGATATATTTATACTACATCACGTAGGTATAAAAGTCAACACCTAATAAAAATATCTTTGCGCCCATTTCATACTATTTCCCTTTTAAAGAATAGAAAAAAATATTTCATTCCGTACTGAAGCGTTGTGCGGAACGCTTGCTGTAAAAATTTTTTCTACAAATCAAATGGGAATTAGTATTAAGCGAAAATTTAAGCAGGTATTTCCTGAAAAACGAATCTACTTCCAGATAAAGCGCAGTTTGACGAGGTTGAATAATCAAGATACAAAAAAACATAAAAGTTGTAATATAATTTTACAGTCTTTTATGTTCTTTTAAATATAATGCCTATATTTGTTTTTCTTTTAATAGCCATCGAGTTTACAATTAACTCCATGCAAATTGGGGTAAGTCTTTTACAGTCAATAAAAATTATAACAGACTATAACATTTTTAATAAATTCTATTTTACACGCTATAGACGGCACGTTCGCCGCCGATTAATTTTGGACGGCTTTTCAAGCAAGTCACATGAGCTTTTCCGACTTCTTTCACCGAAACCCTAACGGGAATCTGAACGAATTTTACATGCATTCCTATCGAAGTATCGCCGATGTCGATTCCGGCTTCGGCGGAAACATGCTCTATCATTACGGGGTTTTCGAATCTTTCGTAAGCCGCAAGAGCGCAAGCGCCGCCGGCCTTTAGGGCAGGAACAACCCAAACAATTTCGAATCCGCGTTTTACGGCGATTTCTTTTTCTATAACAAGCGCACGGTTTATATGTTCACAGCCCTGCACCGACAAATAAATTCCTTTGGGCTTTAGGATTTCCAAAATACTTTCGATAACGGTGACTCCGGTTTCATAGCTTGAGCCTTTGCCGATTATATTTCCGTTTATTTCGCTGCTGCTGCATCCTAAAACTAATATATCATCTTTTTTTAGCTCGGCGCTTTCGATTAATTCTTCGCAAATTTTTTTAATTTCATTTTTTATATTCTGCATAGTGTTCTCCTTGTCGAATTAATTCAAATAATATTCTATTGCTTGTCTTGCGATACTTAAAGCCTTTCCGGTTGTTGCGCCTTCTTCAACGATTATCGTTACGGCGATTTTCGGGTCGTCTGCCGGAGCAAATACAGTGAACAAGCCGTGGTCATTTCCGGTTGCGTTTTGTGCCGTTCCGGTTTTTCCTGCCATTGATATGCCCGAAATTTTTGCGTCGCGTCCCGTTCCGGATTCGATAACGCCTTTCATCATTTCGGTTAAAATTCCGGCTTCTTCGGAAGTCATTACTTCAGCGATTTTTTTCGGCGCAGTTTTGTTATGTTCTCCCAAATAAGCACCCACGGCGTGATCCAAAAAATAAGGCTCCATCATAATTCCGCCGTTGGCTATTGCCGAAGTTATCATGGCTATGTGAATCGGTGTCATCAAGGTTTTGCCTTGTCCGATTGCGGTTTGTCCTCTTTCGGCGGTGTCCGAATTCTCGTCCAAAACAAAAGACGATTTGCTGTATTCCAGCGGATAATCGTAATATTCGTTGAAATACAAGCTTTCTGCGGTTTCATGCAATTGTGCGGGCGTAAATTTATTCTGTATCATATGATAAAAATAACAATTACAAGAATGGGCGATTGCCGATTCTAAATTTACGTCGCCGTGCGCGTGGCCGTCGTAGCATTGGATTTTTACATTATCTATTGTTTCCGAGCCTTTGCAGTTGTAAACATAATCACGGTAATCCGGACAATTTCTGATTATTGTGAGGGCCGTAATAATTTTGAATGTGCTGCCGGGCGGATAAAGTCCTTTTGATGCACGGTTCAAAAGCGGAGATTTGTCTTCGTCGTTTATAAGCTCGTCCCAATTTTCTTTTATCTGGTTGGAATCATACGACGGCGAAGAAACCATAGCCAGCATTTTTCCGGTTTTCGGCTCTATGCAGACGATTGCACCCTTAAGATTTTTCATTTTTTCATACAAAAATTTCTGAAATTCGGAATCCACGGTAAGCACAATATTATCGCCCTCCAAATCCGAATCAAAGGCAACATTTTTCAGCCGCTGCCACACATCCAGCGCTAGGTTCGTTAAAATAAAATTGTATTTTGCTTCGATACCGGTTTTTTGATAAGCCACATTTCCGATTACATGCGCAAAAGCTTCCGGCAAATAATAAATTCGTTTATAGCCTTCTTCAGATTTTAGGCTTTCCGCCAAAATTTCGCCTTTTGCGTCAATAATTTTTCCCCGTTTAATTTTATTGTCAAACATATTAAGCCTTGCGTTATTCGGGTTCACCCGAATATCTTTGCTATCAAAAAAAATTAATTTCATAAGATATATTTGCAAGGCGATAAATAATACGAAGTATAGCCAAAAAACCCGCCGTATATTTTTTTTTCGTTCTTCCATTTGGTCTCTCCTAATTCAAAATAATTATAGAATTAAAAAATATTGTCAATATTATACCATAAAGAATACGTAAAAAATAAGCTTTGTACTATTTCCATTCTACAAATTAAATGGGAATTAGTATTAGTCGCTATGTTATAAAAAATTAGACAATAAAAAGATTGATTTTATTTAATTTTCCATCGTCAATCTATATATGTAAACCAGTTTGTAAATTGGTCTATTAGTGCAAAATTTCCAAAATTTATAAAATATATTACATTTCAGTATTTAGTTTGAAAATACTAAGATTTTTCTGTATAATGTAACAATGGAGTATTTTTTTGTTACCAAAATAATGGTAATTTGTCGGAACTATGCGCCCAAAACTACGGCGCAAATGACATGATTTTACTTTTTTAAAAAACCCTCAAACACATAAAAAAGGAGGATTGAAACTGCAATAAAAATTATATATAAATGTATCGAATAGTATATAATAAATATCTAAAATGCTTTCGAATCGTTATATTTGGAAATATTAAAACAAGCACGATAAGAATTAAATGTACAAGGTTCAGTCATCATTATCTATGTGTTATTATGCAGAATTTATGGGCTTAAAAAATATAAAAACAAAATCAAAGAGGAATTGAAAAATGAAAGCCTATAAAACAGAAATTAAATTGACAAAAGACCAACAAATAAAGCTGAAAAAGACAATCGGCGTTTGTAGATATATTTATAATTTTTATATTTTTCATAATAAAGAAATCTATGAGAAAGAGAAGCTCTTCGTCACAGCCAATGATTTTTCAAAATGGCTTAATAATAATTATTTGCACAATAATCCTGATAAGGCATGGATAAAAGAAGTATCCAGCAAGTCTGTAAAGCAATCTATTGTGCATGCGGAACAAGCTTTTAAACGATTTTTTAAAGGTCTAAGTGGCTTTCCAAAATTCAAGAAAAAAAGAAACCAAGATGTAAAAATGTATTTTGTGAAAACAGATGCAAAAACCATTATTAAATGCGAAAGGCATAGAATACAAATACCGACAATTGGTTATGTAAGGCTGAAAGAATATGGTTATCTACCTACGGATAAAATCATTAAAAGCGGAACTCTGTCTATAAAAGCCAATAAATTTTATGTTTCTGTGCTGACAGATGAAGCATTGGAATCACAAAAAATAGACCCAGAGAAAATTGGATTTGGGATAGATTTAGGAATAAAGGAATTTGCAACAGTAAGCGACGGACGAATATTTAAAAATAAGAATAAATCTTCAAAAATAAAAAAATTAGAAAAGAGACTTAGACGAGAGCAGAGAAGTTTAAGCCGGAAATACGAAAATAAAAAAAAGCGAGGTGAAAATCTGCTAACTGTAAAATCTGCAAATATAGAGAAAAATATACTCAGAGTGCAAAAATTACATCAAGAGCTTGCAAGAAAACGAAAAGAATATATCCGATATGTAGTTAGTATTTTAGTGAAAACCAAGCCTAAATATATAACAATAGAGGATTTAAACGTATCCGGAATGATGAAAAACAAACATCTGTCAAAAGCAATCGCACAGCAAAATTTCTACTATTTCAAAGAATGGCTGATTTATAAATGCAGACAATCGGGAATAGAAATAAGAATAGCAGATAGA
>JAVBOA010000055.1:0-3146 GCA_031551135.1 Eubacteriales bacterium
CTATGGTCTCGTTAAAGGGTATCTTTGGCTACAGGATGACGGGAGTTTTAAATATAACGGACGGCAGGATGTGAATACATCCGGTGCTTTTGCTTTAGCGGAGGAAAAGGGAAATTTATCTACCATGCCGGACTTGCCGGGGATTATTTTATGGATGCAAGGTCATGTCGCCGTTTACATTGGCGACGGGAAATTTATAGAACTTCGCGGCGGCGGTGTAGGAGCTGTTCAAGGTACTGTTAAAAACGGTAGAATTATTGAAGGTTCAAAATTTACGCATTGGTTTAAAGATGTGAATATCACATACTTGGAAAATGCAAATGTTGATAATATAGTTGAATCTGTGGATAAAATAGAAATTCCAGTAGCTAAAAAAATTCAAACTGGAGATAATTTTGATAAACCGGTCAGCCCAACAAAGAATCCCAACAGAGTGAAAATCAGAGTTGATGATAAAATTGTTGAACTTTCCGGTCGGCTTATAAGCGGATTTAATTATGTCAGTTTGCGCGAAATTGCGCCGATTTTGGGGTATTCTGTGGATTATGACGAAGATAGCAGATTGGCAGTTTTGAAGGATTTGAATTGATTAAATAATAGGAGTGTTTCATAGATTTTATATTTATAAATTACCAAACTAAATTTGAAACACTCCGCTTAAATATTCATTTTTTTTGAAATAGCTCATGGAATCCTAATTATTTATTTAGATTCATCAAACTTCATATAAATCCTGCAATCTACATCTATTTTTTGGCTTGGATTTGCCTTTTGATCTAAAAAATAAAAATTCAAAATTGCTGAATATTTGTATAGGTTTTTTTCTACATCATTGAATTCAAAGTACATTTTTATAGGTGGGATTTCATGCACATCAAAATTTATAACAATATCGCTAATTATTTTTGTATATAATTTTGGGAGAGCGAGGATAAAATCATTACTGACCTCTGGCAATAAGAATAGTATTTCTTCTTGAATATTTTTTTCAGGAAAGGATAGCACGTTATCTTCGGTAATGGCAACAACCCAGTTGTTAGTTCCTGTTACTTTGTGTTTAGAATAAGTTTTGTTGTATCTTGTTTGAACTTTGTCAAGCCAAGTAAAATAATCTTGAATATCAAAAGTTATCTTAACAAAATTAGCAGTTCCTAGACCTGTATTTTTTACATTTAGAAATATCGATTCAGAGTCACTTTTATCAATAGATTTGATAATAAAGCCATCACTAGAAGATTTGTGGCTAGAAAAAGAAAACCCTTGTAAGTCTGAATCAACTACAACGAAAGGTTCAAAAGACTTTTTACGCTGATAGCGCATTTCTTCAAGAGTATTTTGCGATATCTTATTCGCTGAATTTGTACTATAAATAGCAACAACTAAGGCGATCACAGTAGTAATTGTCATAATTATGTCAATTACTACTTTGGTGCGCTCATTGTCTAAAAGACGAATAAATTTAGAAAAGAAAGACTTTATTGATGATTTCTTATACTTAATAAATTTTCGAAATCTACAGAACATATTTTTCATAAACTCACCATCCTATGAGATTTAAACATCTTAATTATATTATAGTGGTGAAATTTGTCAAATTATAAATTTTAAACAAAAACCGCTCCCTTTCGAGAACGGCTTAATGTTTCAAACTTTAATTATATAATTTGTATCTTCTATACCATTGAGAAGATTATTTGATAATTTTGATAAATTATTTAAGAATTCTTTTAAAGCATTAGCCTGTCTAAAGCTCTGTGCGAATAGCGTTACGAACACTTCAGTTTTTTCAATATCAGATAAGCGGCTATTTTTTTTGATACCAATTATCCTGCTGACTCCAAATTTTTATTCAATAGATTTCTTTTCAAGACCTCCCACTCGTCTATACTTCTTAGAAGCATTTCTCTTGCACCGAATTCAGTTTTTTCGGGCGATATGATGCCATCGATTCTTTCTATTTCAGCAAGAATTTTATTGGCTCTGTTGTCGCCAATTGAACACCCTTTTCGTATTGACCGTATGGAAATAGAGCCCTTTTCTATGGCTTTTAAAATAACCTCTTCAGTTAAAGTATCTTTGAATAACTTTTTTTCTATAGGCTTTTTAAATTCAAATATTTTTTTATCCGGCGAACGCTCTAAAACAACGTAACCATCACTGTTTTCGGATTGATTTTTTAAAACTATTTCCCCGACTTCTGTTGTTGTGATTAGAGGGGCTTTTATTCTTTTTGGTGATCTTTGATCAATTGTTTTGTATAAGGCTTCTCCTCGTTCAGTAATTTGTTCTGCTCCATTGGCTTCCAGAATAACTCTTGAAGCTGTTGCGTCGGTACAGGCAAATGCAATTCTAACAGGTATATTTGTTTTTACAGAACCTTTTATAATATCAGTAGTTGGTCTTTGCATTGCAACTACTACATGAATACCGGCAGCACGGGCTTTTCTGGCAAAAATATTAATTAATCCGATGATATTATTGACCGCTTTTTTTCCAAATACTGTTTCATCAGACAAATCAGCAAATTCATCAATTATTAAAACTATTCGAGGGATTTTATTTCCGTTTCTTGTGAATTCATCATAATCTCTGCAACCATTTTCTGAAAATAAATTTAAGCGATCCTTTAATATACGATTCAGATTTACCAACGCTGGTTCAACCTCGGATTCATCTGTGACGATCGGGCACATGAGATGTTTTATGTTTTTATATATTGATAATTCAACAAGTTTCAAGTCTACCATTACAAATTTTAAATCGTCCGGTGAGTTTTTTAAAATTAAAGAACAAATCAAATTGTTGACGAAAACGCTCTTACCGGAATGCGTAACACCGGCTATCAAAGCATGCGGCATATCAGTTATACTATGATATATGTTGATTCCGTTCTCATCAGTCCCAAACGGCACTAGCATTTTATCTCCGGTCAAAAATTCTTTCGTGTTTGCAATACTTTTAAATGGAACGATTTTTGGTAGTGGCAGTAAAGTAGATATTTCTGCAGAGTCAGTACATTCAACAAAGCTTTTTTCAGGGATTTTTTCGTTGTTAAATCTTCCGTGAATATTGTAATTAATAATAAGTCCCTCCCAAATTAAATCTTTTAGCTCGAAAATTGCTATATTTAGTATGCGTAAAAAGGC
>JAVBOA010000038.1:0-24157 GCA_031551135.1 Eubacteriales bacterium
ATTTTCAAGCAAGCATAAATCTTGAAAGATGTAAAATATACAAAATAGCCCAATGAAGCGATTGTATATATGTACCGTGGGCTAACACGGGAATTTACGCCTATGGAGTGTTATATCAAACTGTAGTAGCTTTTTAGCAAGGCAGGACACGTTGAAATAGGAATACTCTAAGATATATATTTCTATATGTTTTAGTTAGCAGACCTAAAATGAAAGCGATTATAACGGTTATTGGACACGATCAAGTTGGCATTATTGCAAAAACATGTACTTATTTGGCGGAAAATAATATAAATATTTTGGATATTTCCCAAACAATAATTCAGAATTATTTCAATATGATTATGATAGTTGAACTTGAAAATTCTTCACTAAAACTTGAAGCACTGGTAGAAGGACTCGATAAATTGGGAAATGAAATAAATGTTTCGATAAAACTTCAGCGAGAAGATATTTTTAACTCAATGCACAGAATATAAAATATACGAGAATTTTCAGGAGGAAAATATGATTTCAAGAAGCGAAATAATTGAGACAAATAGAATGATTGAAGAATCAAATTTGGACGTGCGTACAATAACTATGGGAATAAATATTTTGGATTGCGCTCACCCCGATATCAACGAATTCAACCGCCGTGTTTACGATAAAATCACAAAAACCGCAGAAAATCTTGTAAAAGTCGGCGATAATATATCAAAACAATTCGGCGTGCCGATTGTAAATAAACGTATTAGTGTAACGCCGGTAGCTATCGCCGCCGCTCCGGTAGAATCCTCGGATTTTGTATCCATAGCAAAAACTTTAGACAAAGCCGCGATAGAAGTCGGAGTGAATTTTATCGGCGGCTATTCGTCATTGATTCAAAAAGGAAGCACTGAAGCAGACAAAAAGCTTGTGCGTTCGATTCCGGAAGCTCTTTCCGAAACCGAAAGGGTTTGTTCTTCCGTAAATCTTGCTTCATCCAAAAGCGGAATAAATATGAACGCTGTAAAAAAAATGGGCGAAATAATTTTAGATATGGCGGAACGGACAAAAGACAGAGATTCTATCGCCTGTTCAAAATTCGTTGTTTTCTGCAATTCTGTAGAAGATAATCCTTTTATGGCAGGCGCTTATCATGGTGTCGGCGAAAGAGACGCTGTTATAAATGTCGGGGTCAGCGGACCGGGCGTTGTAAAACGTGCGCTCGAACAAGTTAAGGGCAAGGATTTTGAAACACTTTGCGAAATGATAAAACGTACGGCTTTTAAAATTACCCGTGTTGGTCAATTAGTTGCGCAAGAAGCTTCATCAAGACTTAATATTCCTTTTGGTATAATAGATTTATCGCTTGCCCCTACTCCGGCTATCGGCGATTCGATTGCAGAGATTTTAAACGAAATGGGTTTGGAATACGCCGGCGCACCGGGCACAACCGCCGCAATCGCAATTTTAAACGATAATGTAAAAAAAGGCGGTGTCATGGCTTCGTCATATGTTGGCGGTTTGAGCGGATCTTTTATTCCTGTCAGCGAAGACCACGGAATGATAGATGCCGCTAAAATCGGAGCACTTACTTTGGAAAAGCTTGAAGCTATGACATGCGTTTGCTCTGTTGGGTTGGATATGGTCGCGATTCCGGGCGATACAAAAGCATCCACGATTTCCGGAATTATCGCAGACGAAATGGCTATCGGAATGATTAATCAAAAAACCACGGCTGTCAGAATTATTCCCGTTATTGGTAAAAAAGTCGGAGATATGGCCGAATTCGGCGGTCTTTTGGGTTACGCTCCGATTATGGCTGTAAATCAATTTTCCTGCGATGACTTTATTGCCCGTGGCGGACGAATCCCCGCACCGATTCATTCTTTTAAAAATTAATCTTTCTTCTAAGGAGGGCTTATGCAAAATATTTTAGCAACTGAAAAGCTCGGTAAACTTATTTTTAAGTTTTCTTTACCTACAATAATAAGCTTTTTGGTCACCGCAATTTATAATATTGTTGACCAGATTTATATCGGAAACTCTCATTTAGGAATGAACGGCGTTGCCGCAACAAATATAAGTTTTCCGCTGGTAACTATTTGTGCTACAATCGCACTTTTGTTCGGAATAGGCGGAGCTTCAAATTTTAGCTTGTTCATGGGCAAAGGCGAAAAAGAACGCGCGGCTTTTATTGTTGGTAACAGTATTTTTTTCGTTACAATTTCCTCAATAATATTGATGCTGATATCATTGGTATTTTTAAAGCCGATACTTATTGCATTTGGCGCAACCGAAACATTAATGCCTTTAGCATTTATTTATACCCAAACAATTTGTATCGGAATTCCGTTTACAATTTTCACAACAGCCGCAGGAATGTTGATTCGCTCAGATGGAAAACCGCTCTATTCTATGCTTTGTATGGTTTCCGGCGCGGTTTTCAATATAATTTTTGACCCGATATTTCTATATGTCTTTGATATGGGAATTTTCGGTATAGCTTTGGCCACAATCCTCGGTCAAATGCTGACCGCTTCTATTGCACTTTACTATTTTTTCAAAAAATTCAGCTCTGTGAAGCTTGAACGAAAATATTTTAAACCAAGCAAAGAAAATCTTTTTGCAATCGTATCATTAGGCATGGCGGCTTCTTTTAATCAGCTCGCTATGACAATTGTTCAGATAACGCTGAACAATACCCTCAAACATTACGGTGCGCAATCGATTTATGGCAGTGAAATTCCGCTTGCATGCGTTGGTGCTATTTCTAAAATAAATATATTATATATGTCATTTACGCTTGGAATAGCGCAAGGTTGTCAGCCTATTTCCGGTTTTAATTATGGTGCAAAAAACTATGAGCGTGTTAAGCAATGCTATAAAATAGCGGCTTCATCCGCTACGCTAATATCCTGCTTTGCATTCTTATTGTTTCAAATTTTCCCGATACAAATCGCTTCGATTTTTGGCGGCGGCTCAAATGAATACTTTGAATTTTCAAAAAAATATTTACAAATTTTTATGCTGATGACTCCATTAAACGGTTTCCAACCAATTACATCAAATTTCTTTACTTCAATCGGGAAAGCGAAAATGGGAATCTTTATTTCGATGACGCGCCAAGTAATTTTTTTATTGCCGTTAATTCTATTTCTTCCGGTAATTTTCGGAATCGATGGTGTTTTATTCGCCGGACCGATAGCGGATTTTATTTCGGCAATCTTTGCAATCTTGCTGGTTATTCGTGAAATGAAAATTTTGGATAAATTAAAACTCATCGAATATCCTTCGAATGTTGTAGGTGAACATTAAATTTTTCGAATCTTTATTTCGTTATTAAATCGCAGAAAAGCCCAAAACCATCATGGTTTTGGGCTTTGTTTTTGCAAAATTTATGTTAATTTCAAGTTATTCGATTGTAATCATTTCAAAATTAGCAGCATTTAGACATTGTATAAAATACATTTAAATTACCATAATGTTTTACGCCATTGCTGTCTATTGCAAACGCACGGTAGAAATAAAATGTTCCAGGTTTCAAATCTTTCAAGTTAATATTAAATGTATCCGAAAATGCTTTATCTTTTTGTAAATACGTTCCAAAATTAATATCTGTAGAGTATTCGATTCCCACTCTTACTAAACCTTTAGTATCTCCGGTAACTTTATTGTTCACTATTCTTGCAGAAGTATCGAGAATATTTTTAGGATTTCCTGTACAAACTTGGAATCTGCTTGTTGGTGTCGGTGTTGTAGTTGGAGCGGTTGTAGGTGTTGGGTCAGTTGTGTCTGTAGGTGTCGGGCTTGTTGTTGGACCGGTTGTATCTGTAGGTGTCGGGCTTGTTGTTGGGTCAGTCGTGTCTGTCGGTGTCGGGCTTGTTGTTGGGCCGGTTGTATCTGTAGGTGTTGGGCTTGTTGTTGGGTCAGTTGTGTCTGTAGGTGTCGGGCTTGTTGTTGGGTCGGTTGTGTCTGTCGGTGTTGGGCTTGTTGTTGGGTCAGTTGTATCTGTCGGTGTCGGGCTTGTCGTTGGGTCAGTTGTGTCTGTCGGTGTCGGGCTTGTTGTTGGATCAGTTGTGTCTGTAGGTGTCGGGCTTGTTGTTGGGTCAGTTGTGTCTGTAGGTGTTGGGCTTGTCGTTGGGTCAGTTGTATCTGTAGGTGTTGGGCTTGTTGTTGGGTCAGTTGGAATTACGCTTGTTGTCGGCGAGCTTGTTGGCTCCACTGTTGTTGGATATGTCGGTGTTGGGCTTGTTGTTGGGTCAGTTGTATCTGTCGGTGTTGGGCTTGTTGTTGGGTCAGTTGTATCTGTAGGTGTTGGACTTGTTGTTGGGTCAGTTGTGCCTGTCGGTGTTGGGCTTGTTGTTGGGTCAGTTGTGCCTGTCGGTGTTGGGCTTGTTGTTGGGCCGGTTGTGTCTGTAGGTGTCGGGTTTGTTGTTGGGTCGGTCGGGATTACGCTTGTTGTCGGCGTGCTTGTTGTTGGATACGGTGTTGTAGGAGGAGTCGGTTGAGTAGGACAAATCGTTGAAGGTGTCGGACATATTTTCGGTGTTTTAAAGCATTTTATATCACCATAAAATTCACCTTGATTTGTATAAACTACCGCTCTGTAATAATAAAGCGTATTTGGTGAAAGATTTTTAAGGTCTACATCATAAGAACCTGTTTTATCGTCATAGCCAAAAACAGTATTTTCAAATCTGTTATGCGATTTCGAGCTATACTGAACAGCCACTTTTGTTACAAGATTCGGATTAATATTTCTGTAAATATTATCCACTATTATAGCGCTTGTATCCGTAATTTCTCTGGGGTAACCGGTAATAACTTTTGGTTTCAAAACCTCAGGAGTTTTTATAACTTTTACTCTAACATCATCAATGTCGTTGCCCCTGCTGTTGCTGGAATTAGGACCGGCGTTGTTAGATGAAAATTGAATACGTGTTATAGTTTGACCTTCCGGAACTGTGTATTGATAAGTAAAATATTTCCAGTCCGTGCTGCTTGTTTTAAAATTTTGTACTTTTTGCAGATTATAATAACTTCCTAAATGTAAATTTAAATCAGAAGGCGCACCGTATCTAGCCGAAAGAGCGAATTTTACCTCCAAAACACTGCCCGGCAAAGTATAAAAATCTTGATAAATAACTGCCGGTTTATATGGATGTGAATTTATCTCCGCGATAGTTTTGCTGCCATTAGGCCCTTCTTTACGGTAGGTATCATAACCGACATTGAAAGGCAATTTTTGAATTTCCAGCGGTGCGTTTGTAATAGTCCATCCGGGATAATCATAATAATAATATATGCCCGGTTTGGAGTGTTTAGGCTCTTCAAAATCTCCGTTCTTAATCAAATTCTCGCCGACTTTAGAAGACATTTCAAGTCTCGAATTTAGCTCGTCCGCCATAACGGCGTTTCCGCCAAAGCTAAAACAAAAACTGAAGGCAAGCATTGACACAACTAGTTTTTTTAACATATTTTTTCCCCCTTAAAAACTTGGCTATACTAACTCCTTTAAAATTGCATGATACACCGGATTCTGCAATCTAAGGGAAATTAGTATTACACATGACAAAGATCAATACCTTTAAAAAAAGTATCTCTAAATTCCAAGGATAGCCCTGTAAATTTATTGCCTAAAAAAATTAATTTTCTAAACGGCAATATATCGTGTTATTTCTTGGCTTTTTGCCAAAAAATTGGCTCCTTTGTGTTATTATACAATTAAAAAATTTCAACTAATGTACCAAATAATTGTAAAATTGTTTGTAAATTAAAAATAGTAATTTTTTTGGTTCCGAAATTTCTACTGTTTCTATTTTAGAGCATAAAAAAATCCCAATATTTTATAAAATTTAAAAACAGAAATCGTTTAAACTTTATAAAACACTGAGATTTTTAAATAATACTACTTTCATTTTTTCTACCCTTTATAATGAAAATAGTATAAATCATTTTTCATTTAATTTATAAGAAAGAGTCATCAAACTATCGGTTAGATGCACATTTTCGATATGGACAACTTCGCTTTCCAAAATCTGCAAATCCTTATTTGTAAAATTCCAAATAGCTTTTACGCCGCTTTCTATTAGAAATTTAGCGACATCAATGGCTTTTGATTTCGTAACAGCCAAAATTGCGATATCAGCTTGATTTTCCTCCAAAAAACTCGGCAAGCTATCAATATCTTGAATTATAAATTCACTAACTTGTTTTCCTACGATTTCGGGGTTTTTATCAAAAACACCGACATAATCGTAACCATGCAGAGAAAAGCTCTCATGGTTCATAAGTGCGTGTCCCAAATTTCCCATACCGACTATAATCAATTTGTAAGTTTTTGTAAGCCCCAAAATCCGCTTTATCTCTTCGTATAAACTTACAACATTGTAGCCATAGCCTTGCTGCCCAAAACAGCCAAAAATATTCAAATCCTGCCTGATTTGAGAAGCAGTGATATTCATGCGCTGACTTAATTCCTTTGATGATATTCTTTGAATGTCGCGGCTTACCAAATCCCCCAAATATCTATAGTATCTTGGCAGCCTTCTTATTACAGCCGTAGAAATCCTTTTATTTTCCAAACACATCACTCCAAGTATCGTTTTCAAAATACACAATAAAAGTATAAAATACGATTAATCTATTGTAGAATTATACAGCGTTAAAGGAAAAATGTCAATTTATATACAAATTTGTTTTCTAAGAATATTCAAATTATTTTTTGGTTTTCAGCAAACTGCTATAAAGGATTTTTGTTTGAAAGAAAATCATTATAGGCTTCTGTTAATTTATCCGATTTTGAAATAAAATTCGTTATTTTTTGATTCAAGTCATCAATAAATGTTTCCTTTTTTCGTTCATTTTCATCATTATAAAACTCGAACGAATAATTCAATTCGGATTCGATATCTAAAGCGCAGATTATTATATTTTGCAAATTCAAAATTTGTTCATCAACAAAACCATAATCCCGATAATCATTTTCATCGTATGCCTTAATTTTTCTGATTTGAGTATTAAAGGCCCCGACTGTTTTCTGAATTTCCTCATAATTGCTGATTTCCTGCTTGCTCATACCCTCTTTCAGTATACGCGCCAAATCCTGCGTAATTATAACCATTTCATCAAAATCATTATGTATATTCAGTCCGGCCTTGGTCAGCGTCTCTAATTCTTCATTTTTTTTCGAATTATACCCATTAATTACAATGTCTTTAAATTCCAAATATGCATTTTTGAATTGCACATAATTTATCAAAAATTCATTGTGCAAAAAATTCAATTCAGTTATGTTTTTATTCAATTCTTTGCTATAATATTGTTTGGAATTATTATAGGCTGATATAAGCGGATTTATCGAATCATATAGCTTTTGATATTTTTCTGAAATATCTGCATTTTCGTTTTTTATATCCAAAGGCTTTTTGATTGATTCAAAAAACTCAGGATTTTTTTCGGGATCATATGAAAAAATTTCGCCCGAATAATTACATTTATCCGAAAGTCCGCAAACTTTATTATAATCAGAAATCAGCTCGGATATATTTTTAGTTATGGAATTATAAGCTTCGGTATAAGTATTACTTTCTGTGTTTTTTTTGATTTCAACGGCATATGCGCCGCTCGTCTCCAAAGATATTGCCTGCGTTGTGGTCGAACATCCGGTCAAAAATAATAATAAAATAATAATATACATACAAGACCCCCCTATTTGTCGATAGCAGTACATTGTTATACTAGCATTTTAACTTTATATTGATTACTTTGCGGTTTGATTTTTCTTGATTTTATCTGCATTCAAAACAAAATAAAATAGTCGGTAAAAAATCAAACCGCTATATGTTATAATTGGCTTATTTTAATTATACTAATAAAATAAACATTTTTAATAAATAACTATATGCCAAATAAATATAAAATTTGATATAATTTGACAATATCAAATTAATGCTATTTTTAGATAGCAATTAAAATACATCAAGAGTTTTATGCGAAATTATTTCGAAAAATATATATTTTGCAACAAAAAACGAAATACCTCGGAGGTTTAAAATGATTTTATCTTGCCATAAATTGTCGAAATCATATTCGGAAAATATTGTTTTAAAAGATATCAGCTTTATTATAGAAGATAAAGAAAAAACAGCTATTATCGGAGTAAACGGTGCCGGAAAAACTACTTTATTCCGCATAATTACCGGCGAACAAAATTGTGACAGCGGCGATTTGCTTTTCTCTAAAACATTAAAGAAAATCGGTTATCTCAGCCAGCATTTGGATTTGGACAGTGATAAATCAATTTACGAAACTTTTTTTGATGTTTTCGAGGATATAACAGACCTAGAACATAATATACGAGATTGTGAAAAAATTATGTCTGATTTTGACGGCGATGAATTATCAAAAATAATGGAGAAGTACAGCAAACTCGTTTTGGAATTTGAGCAAAAAAACGGATACGAAATTAAATCCCGCATAAAAGGCGTTATTAAGGGTTTAGGTTTTTCGGATGAAGATTTTGATAAAAAAGTAGGAATTTTATCGGGCGGGCAGAAATCCCGTGTTTCTTTGGGAAAATTGTTGCTCACAAATCCCGACTTACTGCTTTTGGACGAGCCTACAAACCATTTGGATATAGAATCTATCGAATGGCTTGAGGATTTTTTGAAAAATTACGACGGCGCAATTATGCTGATTTCTCATGACAGATATTTTATTAATAAAGTCGCAGACCGAATTATTGAAATCGAAAACGGAGTTTCCAGTGTTTTTAAAGGCGATTACGCACATTATGCCAAACAAAAGGAAATTGACCGTGCAATAAAAATAAAGCACTATCTTGACCAACAGAAAGAAATAAAAAAACAAGAAGAAGTCATCAGAGTTTTAAAATCCTATAATCGTGAAAAATCCGTGAAACGCGCGGAAAGCCGTGAAAAATTACTTGCTAAAATGGAGCGGATTGAAAAACCCGACGACCTGCCCGAAAATATGCGCCTGAAAATAAAGCCGAGATATACAAGCGGTTTTGATGTATTGGAAATCTCCGACTTGAAAAAATCGTTTAATGAAAATCTTCTTTTCGAAAATTTGAATTTTTCAATTTCAAAAGAAGAAAAAGTTGCTTTGATTGGTCCGAACGGTGTCGTAAAAACGACTTTGATAAAAATAATTATGGACAAGCTGAATCCGGATTCCGGAAAAATCAAAAAAGGCGCAAATGTCTGCATCGGCTATTATGACCAAGAACACAATAATTTAAATTTAGAAAAAACTCTTTATGACGATGTTTATGACGATTTTCCGCAATTAACCGTTTTGGAAATCCGCAACGCTCTTGCAGCTTTTTTATTTACCGGCGACGACGTTTTCAAAAAAGTCAAAGACCTCAGCGGCGGCGAAAAGGGTCGCGTATCTTTGGCAAAAATCATGCTTTCAAAAGCGAATTTCTTAATTCTCGACGAACCGACCAACCATCTCGATATTAATTCAAAAGAGATTTTGGAGGAAACGCTAAAAAATTACGAAGGCACGGTTTTATATATTTCACATGACCGCTATTTTATAAATAACACCGCTGACAAAATTTTAGAGCTATCGAAAAGCGGAATGAATTCGTATCTCGGAAATTATGATTATTATTCCGAAAAATCCAAGGAATTACAAAGCAATAATTTTATTCCCGAATCCGCAGACAAAAAGGCTTTCAAAGAAAAGAAACAAAATCAATCCGACGAGCGCCGCAGAAGAACGCAATTGCGCAATTTGGAAAATGAAATAAGCCGAATTGAATCCGAAATCGAAAATATCAATCAAAATTTATCCGATTCGCAAATTGCCTCCGACCATGTTTTGTTGCAAGAGAATTTTGACAAAAAAATTGAACTCGAAAATTTATTGGAAACGCTGATGCTCCAATGGAGTGAGCTTGCAGAATAAACCTAATATATAAGACTATTTTCAAATTATTTCTTTGAAATTGGTCTTTTTTTACATTTACTTGAATATATATAATTAGGCATGTACTAAATATAAATCCATACAATAACCAGACTGTTAGGAGGAAATTATGAACTACAGCAGATCTTTTATTACGCTTATGAAACCTGATGATTCTCAGAAAACTTTCGGAAAATCCATAATCGAAATGCGCAATAACCGCTGTAATATTTTCATTTGGGCAAGCGACCTTCAAAAATATTCGGTTTATAAAATTTTTTTTATACACGACAAAAATTCCGCAATTTACATAACCGATTTAATCGTACAAAACGAAATGAAAGCAGAAATCCGATACGCTTTTGAATATACAGACTTGAAAGAAGAAATTGAAAATTATACCGCTATCATGCTTTTCGACAGCAAGAATAATAAAATGAAATTTATCGGCTATCGAAAAAATCCTTTTGAACTAAATGAAAAATTTGAAATAATTGACAGAAACTCAGAAAGCATTAATAATCTTGAAACAGAAAATCATGAATCACCAATCAAAGCGAAGGAAATCCGGCAGGCTCCGGAAATTCCCGCAGAAATCGAAAATCCTAAAGAAAAAATTTTAGCGCAGATGGAGGATATTCAGAATAATAATAAAAAAGCCCCTTCCCGGTATAAAAGCGAAAAGTCGATTTTGTTTGAAAAGCTTAAATTAATTATGACGAATAATATACAAATGTGCCCTTTCGAACACCAGAACCGCAATGTTTATTGGGTGCGCCTTAATACCCGTGAAATAGACTCAATGTTTTTTATGAAAAATTTCGAACGGAAAAAAATAATTTATGAACAATTTAAAGAATACCGCCATCTGATTTTGGGACATGTTAAAGATTATTCCGGCGAAAATTTTTATTTCGGAATCCCTTTTGTTTATAACCGTGAATTACGTGAAAAATTTCTGAATTTGGGGTTTTGCCAATTCAAGTGCTGCGACTTTGTGCGCCCGGCTAACGGCGAATACGGCTATTGGCTTATGAAAATATAAACTTTTCAAATTTTATATGCTGGTGTATAATCTATAACAATATATAAAATAAAAGCCATAAGGAGTTTTGAAATGCGCGTTCGTAAAAAGAAGTGGACCGAAAACGAACTTTTGACAAATGAGTTTGTGATTTGGAACTTTGAAGATTATAAAGGAAAGTGGAATTTATTATTCGGGAACGATAACCCGGTTTATTTGGAAATCGGCTGCGGCAAAGGAAAATTTATTCGGGAAAACGCTTTAGCGAACCCTGATATAAATTTTATCGCGTTGGAAAAAGAGCGTCATGTTATTTGTACGGCCGCGCGTGACGCAAAAGATTCGGTAAAAAATGTTTATTTTATTTGCGCCGATGTGAAAAATATTGAAAATATTTTTGATTCAAACGAAATCTCACGCATTTATATAAATTTCTGCGACCCTTGGGAAAATAGGCGTAAATGGGCAAAAAGGCGGCTTACTTATGTAGCTTTCCTTGATATTTATAAAAATCTTTTAAAATCGGACGGAGAAATACATTTTAAAACCGATAACGAAAAATTATTCGAATTTTCTTTAAACCAATTTTGTGAACGTGACTGGAAGCTGAAAAATATTAGCTTCGATTTACATAACAGCGGTCTAGAAAATAATATCATGACCGAATATGAGGCGAAATTCAGTGCAAAAGGAATGAATATTTACCGTTTGGAAGCGGTCAACAAAAAAATATAGACTCAAAAAACGGCGCAACCGCGCCGTTTTTAATTAATCTTTTTTGAATTATATTTTTCCTGAAATCACATCCATAGTCACGATAGCAAAAAATATAGCAAATATTATTAATGTTGTGCAAACGAAATAAAAATTATTCTTTCTGCTTTCATTCCGCTTTACTTCTATCTCGTGTTGAGGTATTAGTATATCATTTTCGTTATTTTCCGTATCAACTTTAAGTTCTGTCTCCTCTAGTTTTTGCCCGTTATAATTTCCCGAATCTTTCGGAATATCAAATTCCGTTAAAATAAGCTCCTGTTTTTCACTAAAAATCGGCTTCACGATATTTTTATCATTGTGTTTATTAAATCCTTTAAACAAAAGATATATTATTGGTGATAGAATCCCCGAAATCACTGCCCAAAGCGTTATCGAAGCAATAATCGAAGCTGTTGATTGGATTTCGTTCATAGCTAATTCCTCTGCCTCTGAGATAAAAGCCTGCGAAATATAAAGCAAAATAACTTGTGAGCCGTTAATTACTAAATGTGCAATCATAGACGAAAAAATCGATTTTGTTTTAATTACAAAATATCCGAAAATCATACCCAAAAAAGTTGCGTAAAAAAATTGATTTATATTCATATGCATTATTCCGAAATAAAACGCCGGAAAAAAAATCAACATTGATTTGCTTTCGTTCCGAAATTCCGAAAAAATTATCCCACGGAACATCAATTCCTCACAAATAGACGGCATCACTGCAACCGAAATCAAAACCAACCACGGCGGGCTTACTGTCATATCTGTTATATAATCCACAACTATATTCGGAAAAAATAATGTAGCTACACCGTTTATAACCATTGTAATCGGCTGAAGCAAAAAAGTTATTGCAACAATAAAAAGAATATTTTTAAAATCTATCGGATTAAGTGCTATAAGTTCGCTAATAGGTCTCTTTTTTACAATAATATAAATAATTACCGGTATCAAAAATAAAGTCATTTGATTAATTATATTCAGTGTAGTCGTGTCCACTTTGTCATAAATTGTGAATATTAATACAGTATTTTGAATAAAAAAATACCCGATAAACAAAATCATGACTATATTGCCTTTTAATTTAGAATACAAAAGAACTGCCCCCTTATTCAACGCTTTTCAAAGCGTTATAATTTTTTTTGTAAATAAATACGGTTTATATAACCCGCAAAAAGCGATTTAAAAAGTGCGAAAACCGGCACACCCAAAAACATTCCCAAAATTCCAAAAGCCGCACCGCCGACGATAATAGAAAAAATTACTTCCAGCGGTTTCAGTCCGGTCGAATCGCCGAGTATTTTCGGCCCGATAATAATTCCGTCTATCTGCTGTAATATTGTAATAAAAATCGCAAGCCAAAGCGCTTGATTAATACTTGTGCCCTTAATCAAATTATTAAGCAATACCAAAATAACCGCCGGTATCGCGCCTAAAAAAGGTCCGAAATACGGAATCATATTTGTTATGAAAATCATAAAAGTAATAACTGTCAAAAAAGGAAGCTTTAAGAAAACTCCTCCGATAAAAAATATTATTCCGATAATCATTGAGTCTAAGGCTTTTCCGACAATATATTTTTCAAAAACTATATTGGTCTCCTTTGCGAAAAACAAAATTTTATCCGAAACTGGGCGTTTGAAAAAGACATAAATTATTTTTTTTGAGCCTTCAACTATCGTTTCTTTATCACAAAGCGCATAGAAAGCAACCATTATACCCAAAAACAAATTTAAAGTATAGCCGATCATTTTATTGAAAATATTTGGAATCGCCGCGACATAGTTAAATACATCCTCGATTTTGTATTCGGTGTTAAAAAGATTGTTGAATTCATTCAGCACTTGCTGAACCGGTTCGGTGGATTCCAAAAAATCGTCCAAAGGCTGATCTAAAACTTTTATATATTTCGGAATAGAAACCGAAATCAATTCAAAAACCGGCTGAATATTTTTTATAAATTCCGGAATAAAATATGCCAATACCCAAGCCAAAACCGAAACCATAATCGCAACTGTCAAAAAAGCGGAAATCCCGCGTTTCAGTTTTTTATTATTTGTGAATAAATTAAAATGTCCGAAAATTTCGTTTTCAATGAATTTTAATAAAGAGTTCAGCAGGAACGCAATAAAAAAGCCAATCAAAAACGGCGATACAACATTGGAAACCGTGGAAAACGCATCCGAGATTATTTGGAAAATCGGCGATACATTTCCGATTATTTTTTCATAAGTTATAGCAATACAAATTACCGCAAGAGCATAAACCGCATAAGTAAAATGTTTTTTGTCAAATTCAAATTTTTTCATCTACACCGCACCATCTTTTATTTATACTATTTCCATTTTTTATCGTCTAGTATCGAAATAGCTTAAGGCTATAACAGAATTCTCTAAATTATAATACATTCTTTTCAATCATAATTCCAGTATTTATTTTATACAAGATTTATTGTGAGATTAGTATAATACTATTTTCAATATATAAGGATAGTATAAGTTAATATTTTTAGCATTTATGCCGATTTATATTTGATATTCTTTTTGAATTATTTAAATAAAATTTATATATATTTATGATAAAGTTTAAGAAAAAACTTCTCGGAGTTCTTTTATTTTAGAAATATTACAATTGCTTTATATTAAATTCTAATTGGGGGCTTCACCTATGAGCAGTAGCTTAAGCGAACATACAAAATTGAATATAGATGAAGTTGCATGTTCAATGGTTTTGGCCAAGGATGTTGAGAATGAAATGGGTCAAACAATAATCCCAAAAGATACCATGGTGAACACAGCTACTATCATTGAGCTTAAAAAAATAGGTATTAAAGAAATATACGTTAAAAGCGTATATACGGATGAAAAAACCGAAGAAAGATTGTCCGAAAATATTAATTATTCGAAAGAAAAAATCGCGGTTGAAAAACGTCCGGAATTTAAGCGTGTGAACAAGGCTTATATTGAATCCAGCCTTGAAATAAAGCAGGTGCTGAACGAAATCGGCAAAGGCAAACGAATTAATATGAGCGAATTATACGCACTGACCAGTAATGTAATGGACAAAATAAAATCAAAATCCGAAATATTTACTTATTTAGGATTTCTGGAATCCTTTGATGAAGGTACGTTTACACATTCCAATAATGTTTCTCTGCTTTGTAATATATTCGGGCGCTGGCTGGGTTTTAACGCTCAGGAATTGGAAAACATAACAGTCGCCGGAATTGTCCACGACATTGGTAAAACACAGGTAAACCAAGAGATTTTGAACAAGCCGTCTAAGCTGACACCTGAGGAATTCGAAGAAATTAAAAAGCATACGGTTTTGGGATATCGAATAATCGAGCACCAAGAGATGCCAAATGAAATAAAACTTGCAGCTCTTATGCATCACGAAAAAATAGACGGCTCAGGATACCCTACCGGCGCAAAAGATGAACAAATAAATAAATACGCCAAAATTGTGGCAATTTGTGATATTTATGACGCAATGACCGCCAATAGGGTTTACCGCAAAAAAATTCTTCCGTTTGATGTTATAAAAACTTTTGAAAGAAATTCATACGGGCAGTTGGATACAAGGTTTTTGCTGATTTTCATACAAAATATTGCTTATAATTATATTGGTTCTTGGGTAGAATTATCGAACGGTCATGAAGGCGAAATTGTTTTTATAAACCGAAATAATTTATCACGACCTATGATAAAACTTAATAATCAGGAAATAATTGACCTCAGCGTCAATCCCGATATACTGATTACGAATTTATTCTAAATTATACTACTTTCATTTAGATAAGTAGAAAAAAATTTTTCACAGCGGAGCGTTTCGCGCAGGCTTCAAGCGCGAAATGAAATATTTTTTTCTATCCTTAATATTGAAAATAGTATTATTTGACTCTGACGGATATAAAAATCTTATCGCTCGTCGGTATAGATTAAAAAATAAACCATTGTTATTGACTTTTTTCAAACATTTGTTTAAAATATTAGTAGATGAAAAGGGTCTGGGATCAATGTATAAGTCGTATTATAATAAAATCATTTGGTTTTATTAAATACGATTTTTACTTTTATAGCGATTTTCCCAAAATCCCGCCAAAGAAAGTGTGATTACCATAAACAAATCCGATAAATCTAATAATGAATCCGTAATTCTTTTGTTAATAAACTTAATTTTGATTTCTGTTGTTTTTTTTGTGGGTTATGAAAATTTTATTCAAAACGAATGGATTTTTCTTATCGTCATCGCTATAACCGCCATTACAACAACAATCTTATTTTTTAATATTCGCTATCACAATAATATGAAAAGAATATTAAATAAAATCAACACTAAAATTCTTGATATTTCTGAAAATAAACAGCTTGATTTTTCGGCTGTAGGTACAGATGATGACCTTTTGCCATTTTATAATAATCTTAAAAAGCTTAATACTTGGGCAAACACAAAACAATCCTCTTATCAAGATATTTTAAAAATCGTAAATTCTGTTGCTCTAAATGTAAATTTAGACAAACTTTTAGATAGCATTTTGCCAAAACTTATCGATACCACAGACAGCAACTGCGGTGCGGTTTATTTAGTAAATAACGCTAACGGAAAATTATCTTTGCGGACTTCTGTCGGATTCAGCAAAAATATTTACTCTGAATTCGATTTATCTTCCGAAGAAGGTTTTTTTGGATTTTCGTTTCAGGATAAAGAAATAAAAATAATGAAGGATGTTCCCGACGATACGGTTTATATAATGCGTACGTTTTTGGGAAAAATAAAGCCGCACAATATTATGTTCATCCCTATTATTGATGATAACGAATTTATGGGGATAATCATTTTAGCCAGTATATATTCGTACACAAAAACACATCTTCAGCTTTTTGAAATCGTACGCTCGTATATCGGCGTATCGGTCAGCAACGCGCTTACTTTTGAACGCACAACAAGATTATCAAATGAGCTGAAATTTCAAAACAGGCTTGTGCAGGATTTAAACGATGATCTCGAAAAGAAAGTTTCGCAGCGGACATATTTTTTAAAAAATATTATCGATAATATGGATGATTTGGCTATTTACGCGATAGATAAAGATTTTCGGATAACCGCTTGGAACAAAGGTGCGGAAAAATTATTCGGAATCATATCCTCGGAGAGCATCGGAAAACCGATTGAACAGGTTTTTTCGTCCGGCGTTTTGAATTTAAACGATGTTCGCCAAAAATTTGAAATAGTAAAATCCGAAAATAAAATCACCGAATCCAGTTGGCGCAAAAAAAAGGACGGAGATTTATATTACGCCGAATTTACTTATTTTAAAATAATGGACGATGACGGTTCACTTTTGGGATATGCAAGTATTACGAAAGACCTTACCGAAACCCGAAAAGCCGACGACGCTCTTTGGCTTCAGCGCGGCCTTACGCAAAAAATATTGGACTCCTCGTCACGCGCCTTGGTTGTTACCGACTCTAAAGGTCAGATTGAACTTTTTAATAATAACGCTTGCCGGCTTTTAAAAACCTCTACGGTTTTCGGCAAAAAGATTTCCGATTTTTTTGATGACGAGAATGAGCTTTTGAATATTATTAAATATATTTCGCAGGGCAATCATATTGCCGATACAAAATTTTCTTTGAAAGACAAAGACGGCGAATTAGTTGTCCGAATCAACAGCCTTTACGACCGTTCCGAAATTACAATAAAACTATTAATTCATTTATATGTACAAAAATAAATTTTACTGCTATAATTTAAATATATTTCTTGAAAGTTGAGGTGTCTTGATGTCGGTTCTGTTTATCTGGTGAAAAAATTTAAATTATTTGAAAAGGGTTATTTTTACAAAAACAATACCTGTTTTTTATGTGCCCTTTAAAATACACCGATAACAGAATGCTTTAAGACTTTCAACAAAAATACTTTTGTGAAATCCTTTGCCCGCAGGAGCAATCTGCACTTTTTTTGGTGTATTGCGTCTATGCGGGCTATTATATTTTTTGGAGGATTTTCAATTGAGTCAAATTATTTATACAAATAAATTAACTAAAGAATACAAACGTTTCAAAAAAGACCCCGGATTAAAAGGCAGTATTAAATCTCTTTTCAAGCGTCAATTCATCAGCAAAACCGCTGTTTCCGATTTCGATTTGAATATCGAACAAGGTGAATTTGTGGGAATGATCGGACCAAACGGCGCAGGTAAAACCAGCCTTGTGAAAATGCTGACCGGAATCATCGCTCCGACAAGCGGAGAAATTTCAGTTCTGGGATATTATCCTAATAAATTGGAAAATTCGTTCAAGAAACAATACGCTGTCGTGATGGGACAAAAATCTCAGCTTATTTTCGATATGACTTCCGCCGATACATTTCTGCTTTTTAAAGAAATGTACGAAATTCCGGATTCCGTTTACCGCCGCAATCTCGCGATTTTTACTGAGCTTTTTGAAGCAGGGGAATATTTGAATATGCAGGTTCGGACGCTTTCGCTCGGTCAGCGCATGAAAATGGAATTGATAACCGCATTATTGCATAACCCGAAAGTCCTATTTCTCGACGAACCAACTATAGGGCTGGACGCACCGGCGCAAAGGCAAATCCGAGAGTTTTTAAAAGAAGTAAACAGCCGAAACGGTACGACGATTTTGCTTACGTCGCATTATATGGAAGATGTTCGAAGCCTTTGTCCCCGAAGCATTGTAATCAATAACGGCTGTAAAATCTATGACGGAGAAACGAATGCGCTATTCGATTCATATCAAACTCATAAAAAAATATCCATCCAATTTGAGAACATAACCGATTTTAAGATTCCGCCGAATTGCTCGCTTCTCGAATCTTCTTCACACAAAGCCGTGCTCATGGTGCCAAAAGAAGAAAATCGGATTATTCTTGAAAGAATTATGAGAGAATACCGCCTGAAAGATATTTCTGTTGAGGAAGAAGATATCGGAGTCGTGGTAGAAAAAATTTATAAAAGCCGGGCGGTGGCTGAAAAATGAAAAAATATTTAGAAATTTTGCGTTTGAGTTTTAAAACTCAGATAGTATGGCGTTTTGATGTCACCATGACAATGCTCGCCACAATCGGGCGCATTATGGCGGCTTGGATTTTATGGAGGGCGGCTTTTGACGGCGAAGAATATATCAGCTCTTTTAATTTTGATTCGATGCTGTCATATTATATCATAGCTTCTTTCCTTATTTCTCTGGATATATCAACCCGAATCAGCGCTGAAATCGCCTATTTAATCAGAGAAGGCGGTTTTTCAAAGCATATGATTATGCCGGTTAATCCTATCGGTTATTTCGGTTTTTCGGTTGCCGGTGAGTCTCTGTTTCATTTTGGATTCAGCTTGATTGCGGCATTTGCCTGCACATTTTTATTTAAAATAAATATTGTTTTAAACACAAATATTGTTCAAATATTAGTTGTCGTTTTTATGATTTTTTTGGGGCTTTTATTTATGGTTAGTTTTCATTGCTTTCTTGGAATGCTTGCGTTTAAATTTATCAGCATTAATAGTTTTTTGTTCGCCGCAAACAGCATTATTAGCTTTATGACCGGTGCGCTTGTGCCGTTGGCTCTGCTTCCGGATTGGATAAAAAATATTATGCGGCTTTTTCCGTTTTATTATGTGACCTACGCTCCGGCTATGCTTCTAAGCGGGCAGTATGACGAAAATGCAATAAGCGGAATTATTATAATCGCTATCTGGACAGCGGCTTTACTGATACTCAGCCAATTCACTTATAATAAATTGAGAGTTCAATATGACGGGGTGGGTATATGAGAAAAAATTTACGATTTATTTGGCTTCTTATGAAATATAAATTCAGCCGCATGATGATGTACCGCGCCGATTTTCTTTCGGTATTTATAAATGACGGAATACTTTTTATCGTTCAATTACTTGCTTTTGAAACGATTTATTCTCAAGTAGGAAGTATAGGCGGCTGGAATCGTGGACAGATGATTATTTTCGTCGGAACATTTTCCATAATCAACGCTCTGAATATGTTAATTTATTTCTTCGGAATCTTGGATATTCCCGGAAAGATTAAGCGCGGCGACCTCGACCAATATCTCACAAAACCGATAAACCCGTTATTGCGTTTGACTTTTGAAAGTATCGACGTTGGCTCTTTGCCCTTGGTTTTTATGAGCGTTTTAATTGTTGTTTACGGCGTTTCGATTTCCGGTCTTGAAGTCTCTTTTAATACCGCCGTCGGTTACACTCTGCTGGTTCTTTTGATGACTTTGCTTTATTACGATATGGAATTAATAATACGCACAATGTCTTTTTTTGTTATTTCCGCAAACGGAATCTCGAAAATCGAAGAACAGCTTCTTGATTTAAATTTCAAAATCCCCGGCGTATTGTATAAAGGATTTTTTAAATTCCTGTTCTACTTTATACTTCCGTATGGAATTATGTCAACTGTGCCGACGCAATTTTTAACAAAAAGCATTTCTTCCCCCGAAATTCTGACTGCGGCCGCCACGGCCGTTGCGTTTACTCTATTTACGCTTTATTTTTGGAAATTCGGCTTGAAGCATTATAAAAGCGCAAGCAGTTAAATATTTTCTTAAAACACTCAAAAAAAGCCTCCTGAATTTTATTAATCCAAGAGGCTTTTTTATTTTCTTAGTCCGTGCTATAAAAATTTTGCACAGGCTATTTATCGTCTGCTAAATTCCCATGATTATTCAAAATTCAGTCAATACTATTTTCATTTTTTTCTATCCTTTATAATGAAAACAGTATAAGCAGAAAAAGCATATTTATGGCAATAAATACATTTCCGCTTTATCGAAATTTCAATAAGATCTTAGCTTTATCATTCGAAGTCTTAAGTATAACTTAAAATTTTTTATAATGTCACATTTTCAAAATAACAATGCTAACATCATCCAAATTGAGTTTTTCCGCGCCGGTGGCGTTTAGATTGCAGAAATTATTCAGTATATTATTACCGATTTCATCTACCGAATCCAATTCCACAGATTCCAAAAGCAAATCCTTGAGTTTTGTCAAAAACTCTTCCGGATGCTCTTTGTAAAAATTATCAGAAAGCCCGTCTGTATATAATAATAATAAATCACCCTTATTGTAATCCAAAGTTTTGAATTCATATTCGGAGTCCTGCATGATTCCGATAGGCATACCTTTACTTTCCAAATCTCTGGTTTCCTGCTTTGCGCTGTCTACATACACCGGCCAAGATTGCCCCGCGTTAGAATAAAATATTTTCGAATTAACAGTATCAACAACGGCATAAAAAACGCATGAAAACATTTCATTTGCGTTTTCGAAAACTTTACAGAATTGATTATTCATATTAAATAAAAGCTGGTCAGGATTTAGATAATTGTTTGCAAGATTTTTAAACATCAGGCTCATCATAGAAGTCAAAAGCGCCGCAGAAATCCCATGTCCGGAAACATCGCCGACAATCACGCCGAATACATTTTCTTTCAATTCAACAATATCGTAAAAATCCCCTCCAATATCCAAAGCCGGAAGATACATAGAATAAAACGTCACATCATTTTTTGTAAAATTAAAATTCTTTATTAATGAACGCTGAACATCTTTGCCCATTTTCAGTTGAAGGTCCAAAATTTTGTTTTTTTCCTGTAATTCATAATAATTTATAGATAATTGTCTGACCAAATGTTTAACCCTTAAAAGCGATTTTACTTTCGATATCAAAACAAGTGAATCGGAGTTTTTTTCAACAAAGTCATCTGCGCCGACCTCGATCGCCATCGATGTTGTTTCCTTTGTTTCCAAGGATGTCATAAATAAAACCAAAGTATATTTTGTCTCGTCGCTTTCTTTAATTCTGCGGCAAACTTCGAAACCACTCATATCAGATAACTCTGTCTCTAAAATAATCAAATCCGGCGTGAAAAATTTAGCTGTATTCAGTCCAAAAAGTCCGGTATCGGCAGTCAAAACTTCATATCCATAGTAGCTGAGGCGCTTGCTTAGAAGATCTAAAGTTTGGGGCGAGCTATCCATAATAAGTATTTTATCCACATCAATTCACCTTTTTTTGAAACTTAATAGTATTTCCCTGCGGATTGAACGAAATCGTGTCCGATAACGAACAAACAAGTTTCATCCCCCTTCCGCTTTCCTTAAATAAAGAAGCCTCTGTCTCAAAATTATTCATACAATTAATATAATCAAAACCCGGGCCTTGATCCGAAACAATCGCATAAACATAATCGTCATTAATCTCTATATAAACATCAACTGATTTATCTTTATCATTTTTATTTCCATGAATAACAGCGTTACATAAAAGTTCGCTAAAAATCAGCCTAAATTCGGTTTTGTTTTCCAATGACATATCAGGGATAGTGTTTGATAAAAAAAACGATATGTCGTTGATCACAGGTTTTACCTTATTAAGCTCAGATTGAAAAGTTTTTCTGAACTTACGCATCTTTATCCCTCCAATTTTTCTAAAATATTCTCCTTTTTAGATTTTGTAAGTTTAAGGGATATAAGTTTATTATTAATTATTTCAACATCCAAATTATCTACCAGAGCCTTTAAAACCATAAGGCTCATTTCGTTTTCAAAATCCACAAACTCGACAGACTCAATCAATTTTATAATTATTTCTATAGATTCTTTTTTTAAATCAAATTTAATTTTAAATGAATTATCGACCGCTGCTTCTTTCGGTATTTTTTTTATTATAAAAGTGCAGGCTTCCGATACAGCCGATTTTATATCTTCGATACAATCTATTTCAAATCCCATACGGTAGGCTAAACTGGAAGCGGTCAGCCTAACGGCGGAAACATAAGCCGCGTTTATTGGCAGGGTAAGTTCAATATTTTCATGATTACTGTCAATTTGCATTTTCATTCACCCCTATAATAAATACTTTGTCGAGATTCGTGATTCTGAAAAGTTTCAGCAGGTTTGGTTTTAAATTATTAATAAAAATATCCCCGCCGCTTTGTTTTACATTTTTTAAAACCCCAACAAGCGCCCCAAGTGCCGTAGAATCAATAAATGTAAGCTTTTCACAATTTAAATATAAATTCTTCCCTTTGTCGTTCATCAAACCGATTAGCGTTGATTTCAACTGTTCCGAATTGAAAATATCAATTTCGCCGTCCATTTCAACATCCCAACCGTTTTTCTCGCTGTCAAAATTTGAACCGATAGAAAATTCCATGCTTTTTTCCTCCTACATTCTTATTTTATAACAATTTTTAAAGCATATTCAAAAACAGGTTGATTTTATGTTTACAAAAAAAATCAAACCACTATAAAGATAATTTCATTATACACCAACAGACTAAATTTTAACATATTAAAATCAAACTCTTCATATATTTTTCCAGAACAAATTTCGTTGTTTTGTAGTATTATAATTGTTTGGACATTAATTTCATTACACTATTGTTCAAAAAAAATCTTCGTGCTATAGTTATTTCATAATAAAATTATTTCAGCATAAAAGGTGAAAACAATGAAATTTGGTTATTTAGGTCCGCAAGGAACTTTTTCAGAAAAAGCTGTACGTTATTTTGCAAAAGATTCAGAAATCAAAGCTTACAAAACAATTCGAGATGTTTTATTCGCCGTAGAAAACAGCGAATGTGACTTTGCTGTAGTACCAATAGAAAACACCAGTGAAGGTACGGTCAACGCCACTATCGACACAATTATTTTTGATACGGAATTATTCATTCAGGCAGAACTCATTTTACCAATCCAACATTCGCTTATGACGAAAAAAAAACAAAAAAATATCGATAAAATTATTTCTCATCCGCAGGCTTTGGCGCAATGCAGAGACTGGATTTTTAAAAATTATCCGAATGCAGATATTATCGAGGCCAGCTCAACTTCGGAGGCCAGCCGTATTGTGTCGAACGATTGCGAAAATTCTGCTTCTATCGGAACAGATATTTGCGCCGGAATTTATAATTTAGAAATAATTGCAAATAATATTCAAGACAGCGATTATAACAAAACTTATTTTATTCTGGTTTCAAAAAATAATACTTCTGCTGCTGATTATGGAAATAAAATTTCACTAGCCTTTTCTGCTTTGCATAGACCCGGAAATTTATATAAAATTCTGGATATTTTTTCGATTTTCGATATTAATTTAACAAAAATCAACAGCCGCCCAATGAAAAATCAGGAAAAAGAATATGTATTTTTTGTTGATATCGAAGGTTTTTCTTCGCTGAGCGATATCGAGGACGCATTTAAATTAATCAAACGGAAAACAAAATTTTTTAAAATTCTCGGCTCTTATAATGTTTTGAATTATACGATTTAATTTCTTCTCAAAGTCTAAAGATAATACTATTTTCATTTTGATAAGTAGAAAAAAATTTTTCACAGCGGAGCGTTTCGCGCAATGTTTCTAGCGCGAAATGAAATATTTTTTTCTATCCTTTATATTGAAAATAGTATAA
>JAVBOA010000013.1:0-2911 GCA_031551135.1 Eubacteriales bacterium
CTTGTGAAGAGCTAATTAAAAATGATAACTATAAACTCAATTGGTTTGATATTGAACAACTTGACACAGAAAGCGAACCGTACATTTCTACCGCAATAATGCGCTTGGAAAATATAGGTTGATGTCTCCCCTGCAACACTATGAAGCCGCTGTCATGGCGCAATTTGAAGGGATTGAAGAAAATGAAAATTAAAGAATTAGCATGGACTTTCGAAGTATTTTATTATTCCGCTGTCGTGGAAAAGTTAAACTTATTTTACGAAATTCATGACAAAGACGAAACGTGCGAATATATGCCATGCGCATGTACGTCGTTTGGATATGATGGTACAGAATCCGAACAACTGATTGATGAAGCTATTACGGATTTAGGCAAAGCGAAAGCGATATGTCAAGACCACTATGAGAGTGCTATCATGGCGCAGTTTGAAACATGCAAATGATTAGATTTGAGGTAAATAATGATTATGAAGCGAAACGAGTATTTTTTGCTGAATCAGCAGATTTCTTAATTGATTTGATAGCAGATTCGATTTACACGCAAGCAGATGAAGATTTAACCTACTTCATGGTGGTTACTGATTCGAATAGACATTACGAAATATATAAAAATACGAGTAATCATAATTATGTATTTTTTGTGACACTCGTAGAACGGGTATTGTTTATAGATTGGAAAATTTAAGGAGAGTCAGATGTGAAAAAATATTCTTGGAATTTTAACGAAAATGCAGATATGAACTCGCAAAAAGATTAATTGATGATTTCTAAAAGTAACTGAAATGAAAAAAAGGGCTTTCGCCCCTTACGTGAAACAACAAAATCGATAAACTTACATAAATTATAACATTTTGGCAAACTTGCGTAAAGGGGCGAATCAATGATAGACTACTTCAAAATTGAGCATGAAATCAAAGAATACTTTGAGCAGGAAAAGCGAATCGAAAATCATAATAAAAAAATAAGCTTTTTAGAGAATCAAATTATTAAAATTAGAAAAGATATTGATGGCAGTAATATTTTTATAGACCCAAATATAAGAGCGATTTCCTATGATAATACTCGCGTTCAAAGCTCCAATACGCAAAGTGAACAGGATCGAGCTCTCGAAGATGCATTTTATAAGCTCGAAAGTGAAATTAAAAATATACAGCAAGAAATAGTATTGAGTAAAAAAAGTAAAATTGAACTTGAAAATAAAAATTATGCTTTTAAACTTGTTTTAGAGCAACTGGGGAATGATGAACAGAAATTTTTGAAGCTAAGATATAAAGACAAAAAGAGCTTTAGATTTATTTCGTATGAAATAAATTTATCGATGTCCACACTTGCTCGTTACAAGTTGAATATTTTGGAAGATGTATATAATTTGACATTAAAATAACGGATAGCTTGAAATCCTTTATTTGTAAGGGATTTTTGATGTTGATGAAACAAATGTGAATGTTTTTTGACATAAAAGCGGAACAAACGTGACATAAAAACGGAACAAAAACGGTTTTTTTTCGAACAAAGTTGATAGTTTTTTATTAAAAAGGAGTGTTATAATTAATATAGTTAAAATTTGCGGTTGAATCTATGAAGATTTAGCCGTTTTTGTTTTTAGCAAGGAGATTTAAATGGAAATCAATAAAATATACAACATGGATTGTCTTGAAGGTATGGTGCAGATTGCTGATAAATCGATAGATATGATTTTGTGCGATTTGCCGTACGGAATTACGGATTGCAAATGGGATAAAAAAATTAATACAAATAAACTTTGGGAAGAATATAATCGGATTATTAAGGATAATGGAGCAATTGTCTTAACCGCAACAATGAAATTCGGAATAGAGCTTATAAACGGTAATTTCAAGAATTTTCGCTATGATTTGATATGGCATAAAAAAGCTGTGACAGGATTCGCTAATGCAAAGCGGATGCCGCTTCGGTGTCATGAACTTATTTTAGTCTTTTATAAAAAACTGCCTACATATAATCCACAAGGCTTAAAAAGGCTTGAAAATCCGAAAAAAATTAGCCGAAAAAATAACAATAAAGAAAATGTTTATAAAATAGATACACTATTAAAGCCATATAAAACAGAATTTACGAATTATCCGAGAAGTGTTTTGCAATTTGCGTATAGTAATAACAAAAGCCTGCATCCGACACAGAAGCCGGTTAATATGTTCGAATATTTGATAAAAACCTATACGAACGAAGGCGATTTGGTACTTGATAATTGTATGGGTTCAGGAACAACGGCGGTCGCTTGCATTAATACCGGACGGAATTTTATTGGGTTTGAAACTGATGAAAGATATTTCGAAATTGCAAATAAAAGAATTACAGATTTTATCTAAAATAGCAGGTGATTTTTATTAATACAGTAGAACCTATTAGGGATATGCAAACAGTAAACTATATCAGCCAATACTTAATGAATAAAAATCACCGAGATTATATTCTTTGGCTTGTCGGGATTTATACGGGGCTGAGAGTATCGGATATCCTGCGTTTAAGGGTGTCGGATGTAAAAGGCAGGGACAGAATATATACACGTGAAAAGAAGACCGGCAAAGAAAACTTTGTCCCGATACCCGATGAACTAAAGTCAGAGCTTGAGAAATATATTAAAGGCAAAAAGGAGTTTATGTTTTTATTTCCTTCAAGAAAGAAGATTAAAAAGAATCTGAATAAGAACGAAACAATATCTCTTGAACAGCCGTTAAGTCGTAATCAAGTCTATCATATTATTAATGAGGCGTGTAAACGCTTCGGCTTAACAAATGTCGGTACGCACACAATGCGAAAGACTTTCGGATATTTTCTATATCAAAACACAAAGGATATCGTGCTTGTAAAAGAAATACTGAATCATTCGGACATTGCTATTACTCGTAGATACATCGGTCTGACTTATGAG
>JAVBOA010000015.1:0-91437 GCA_031551135.1 Eubacteriales bacterium
AGCGTTTAGCATAAGTCTATTATCTTTTCGTGGTTTACCTTTTTTGCCGGTACGTTCAGGCGGAAGTAAGTCTTTTACTTTCTCCCACTCTTTGTCAGTTAATTCGTATCGCTTTGCATTCGCCATGATTATTTTCCCCCATTGTGTTTTTATATATTTTCTAACACATTAGGTGATTTTGTGCAACTTTTATTTACAAAACACGCCCTAGTATATGATATACTGAAAATATATTCTGTTAATAATTTGACATAAAAATATTATCATAAGGAAGGAAAAAAATATGCTGATTACGAACAAAGAAATACAAATATGCTTCGACAATGCAATAAAAATTCTAAATAATAATTTGAAAGATTTTACTTATGATTTTCAAGAAGCAAACTCAATAAATAATTTCTATCAAAAATCAAAAAATGTTGATTGGACAACAGGATTTTGTACCGGCGAATATTGGCTGGCTTATGAATATTCTAAAGATACGGCGTTCTGCAATGCCGCAAATATTCAAGTCGATTCATTTTTGGAAAGAATCGAAAACCAAATAAATGTTGAGCATCATGATATGGGATTTCTATATTCTCCGTCTTGTGTTGCTTCATATAAACTCACAAAAAACGAAAACGGCAAAAAAGCCGCTTTGCTGGCGGCAGATAAGCTTATTACCAGATTTCAGGAAAAGGGAAAATTTTTTCAGGCTTGGGGCGAATTGGGCGCGGAAAATAATTACCGTTTAATTATCGACTGCCTTTTAAATCTGCCCTTATTATATTGGGCAACGGATATTACAGGAAATCCGAATTACCGCGAAAAAGCCGTTGAGCATACAAAAACAAGCTTGGCGAATCTTGTCCGGCAAGATAATTCGACTTTTCACACATTCTTTTTTGACCATAATACCGGCGCACCTTTGCGCGGTGTGACACATCAGGGTTATCGCGATAATTCGGCTTGGGCAAGGGGACAGGCTTGGGGGATTTATGGACTTGCTCTTTCGTACCGCTATACAAAGAATCCGACTTGTATTGATTTATTTTACCGTGTTGCGGATTTTTTTATCGAGCATCTTCCGAAGGATTTGAT
This sequence comes from Eubacteriales bacterium, assembly GCA_031551135.1. Lineage (GTDB taxonomy): Bacteria > Bacillota > Clostridia > Lachnospirales > JAITVM01 > JAITVM01. The sequence continues at coordinate 1,084 of JAVBOA010000015.1, forward strand.
TCCGTTTTGGGATTTGGAGTTTACGGATGGCGACGGTGAGCCGAAAGATTCATCTGCGGCGGTTATTTGGGCTTGCGGAATGTTGGAAATGTCTAAATATTTGGATAGAGAAAAAGCTGTTTATTATACGGATTATGCAAAAAAAATCGCATATTCGCTTTATAAAGATTATGCTGTAAAAGATATTTCAATTTCGAATGGATTATTATTGCACGGCGTTTATGCAAAAAAATCCGAATTTAACGGAGTTACAGACCGTGGTGTCGACGAATGTAATACTTGGGGAGACTATTTTTGGCTGGAGCTTTTGACGAGGCTTTCAAAAGATTGGGAAATTTATTGGTAATTCTATAAAAGGAGACATTTATGAAAGACTTAGCGTTTGCGTTTTGCGGCAAAGGAAAAGAAATTGCGGAATTGTATTCTGAAAAATTTCCAAAAGAGAGAAAAGAGATTTTATTTGATGCAGATAAAATTTTAGAAAATATATTTGTTTTTACGGATAAATGGGAAATGGAACGTTCGACTGAGGAAATCAAATTTGAAAAAATCGATTGGCAATATAAACCGCACGACGACCCGGAATGGACATTCGCATTTAATAGACACAGCTTTTTGCTAAAACTTGCGAAAGCTTATGTTTTGAGCGGCGACGAAAAATATGCCGAACATTATTTGAAACTGATTCTTGATTTTATTGAAAACTCTCCGCTAAATGATGAAAACAGAAAAACCTCATGGAGAGGAATAGAAGTCGGACTGCGCGCGGAAAATTGGTTAAAATCACTTTTACTTATAAAAGAAAGCAAAGCTTTGACAGATGAAAATTTACAAAAAATTGAGAATACCTTAAAAATTCACGCAGAGGAATTGTGTGTTTGTCATGACGATTTTAAACGGCTGAGTAATTGGGGCGTATTGCAGGATTTCGGGCTTTTTCTGCTTGGAATATATTTCAATAATACTGATTATGTAAATCTTACATTGGAACGGCTTAATGATAATATAAATCTGCAGATTTTGAAGGACGGCGTGCATTGGGAACAAAGTCCGCTTTATCATTGCGAGGTTTTCCATTGTCTCTTATCGGTTGTTCAAGTTGCGCAACGCTGCGAAATAAATTTACCAATTGGGTTTTCCGATTCGGTAAAAAATATGGCTCATGCGTTGACAGCCTTATCTAAACCTGATGGACATATAATAATGCAATCCGATAGCGATGATATCGACGCAAGGGATTTAATTGCAAATGCGGCTGTCATTTTTAATGAAGAAATATTTAAATTCTATTCCGATAATCATAATTTTTGTGAAAATTTATGGGATATGGGCGTTGAAGCGGGACAGAAATTTTTTAGCCTAAGCGCAAAAAATATAAAGCCGGAATCTCTGGCGCTTCAATATAGCGGAAATTATTTTTTACGAGCCGCTAATAATCAGAAAAAAGGCGACTCGAGAAAAGAAAATTATTTGCATTTCCATTGCGGAAGTCTCGGGAGCGGTCACGGTCATGCCGACCTTTTGCATATTGACCTTTTTGCATATGGAGAGGATATTTTAATAGACAGCGGCCGCTATACTTATGTTGACAACGAAATCAGATTAAAATTAAAATCGCCGGCCGCGCATAATACGATTACGGTCAATAATAAAGATTTTTCGATTTGCGAAAATTCTTGGGGATATTCCAAACAAGCCACAAATTTAAAAGGTGAATATTGTTTTTCCGAAAATGCGGATTTTATAAGCGGTGGGCATTTGGGGTATTTGGAGGATTCAGTGCTTTTATTTCGGAAAATTGTTTATATAAAACCTGATATTTATTTGATTTTCGATATCGCATACGCGAAAGGCGTTAATAAATATACACGGTATTTCCATTTTAACAACAAGGGCAAGCTTTCGCAAAAAGAAAATGAATTCCGCTATTGTGGAGAAAAAGCACAGGCTAAATTGATTTCTTTGGGCGAAGCAAAATCTTCGATTATCACGGCGCCTTTATCGAGGCATTATAACGAATTGGAATACGGAAAATGCTTGGTTTTAGAATCCGAACATAATGGCTTTGCGGGAATGGTCAGTTTGATTTCGGTTGCAGAGGCGGACTCTGATTTGCATTTATCTGCAAAATTAATTTCGGTAAAAAATAAGAGGACAGGTGAATTGCTACAAGTTTCTCAGGCTCAAGCGGTCGAAATTACGAGAAATGATGAGAAGTTCACGGTTATTTGTCTTCATGAAGATTTGATTTCCGAAGTAAGTTTGTTCGAAGCCGGAGACTGCATAGGATATGGAAAAATATTAGTCTCAATACCGAACGAGAAAAATCCGATTACGCTTTCTTGGTAATATATAAAGAACTGCCGAAAATTCAAATCCGGCGGTTTTTTTATTGCTGTAAGAATATGCATTTTAAAGACTAACGAATATCACAAATAGAATACGAAAATAAATACAAGTATCCATAAAATTTAATATAAAATTCTTATAAAATTTAATGTATTTGTATATATTGACAATATAAATTCTATGTATTATAATTAAGTACATAATAACACTATATGAACAAATGAACAGCGTGGTGATTGATTTGGATTTACAAAGAAGGTTATTAACAAAAATCTGTTATTTATATTATGAAAAAAATTTGACGCAGCAAGAAATCTCACGGCAAACAGGTTTATCCAGAATCAAAGTTTCCAGAATGATTCAAAAAGCAAAAGATATTGGAATTGTAAAGGTAGTTATTGACTTTAACGGCTCATTTTTAGAAAAAGAAATCGAACTTTCAAATAAATACAATCTTAAAAATACTATTATTATCGACAGCGATATAGATTCTAATACAAAGTCCTTGGTAGCGGCAGCGGCGGCATATTTTTTGGAAAACAATCTTTTGGATAATTCGACTGTGGCAGTTGGTTGGGGCTCGACGCTTCGGCTGATTCAAGATTATCTTAATCCGATAGATAAAAATATTCTCTTTTCACCGATAATAGGCGGACATGGCAAAAATGAATTTGATTTACACGCATCATCAATTGCGGCATCTATGGCAAAAAAAACAAATTGTAAATCGCTTTCGCTTTTAGCTCCGGCGTTTATCCAAAATATCGAAGAAAAAGAAATTTATTTGAAAGATAAATTAACACAGGAAGTTTTGGCGAAATCGGCAGCGGCAGAATACGCTATATTCAGTTTGGGAAATCCGCTTCATCACGAAAGTACTTTGAATAATTCAGGATATTTTTCGGATGAAGATATAAAGCTTCTGCATAAAGAAAGCTCGATTTGCGATATTGTTTCGATAGTTTTTCTGAATAATAAATGTGAACCTTGCTGTGAGTCAATATCTGACAGAAGTATCGGAATAAAAACGGAAGAGCTGAAAAAAATACCGAATAAAATTTGTGTTGTGGAAGGCGCATCAAAATATCTGACTGTAAAAACCGCTTTGCAGGCAGGATATATTGATATATTAATTTTAGATAATAAAATGGCTGAATTTTTGATTTAATACTATCCCATTTTTCTATCTTTTAAAATGGAATAGTAAAAAAATAAAGAGAGGAGGAAAAAAATGAGGACTTATAAAATATTAATAGCTTGCGGAAGCGGTATCGCTACATCTACGGTAATTGCCGACAGAGTAAAAAATATATGCGAATCTAATGGCTTTAAAGTAAATGTTCAGCAAGTGAAAGTTGTGCAAGTCGAAAATATGGCAAAGGAATTTGATTTAATAGTTGCAAGCACAAAAATTCCTGATACGGTTAAAGTGCCTTATGTATTCGCGCTTAACTATTTGACGGGAATCAACAGAGAAAAAACAGATCAAGAGATTCTCGATAAACTAAAGGAAGTAAATTAAAACGAAGAAGAGGTGTTTAATTTTGCGAATTAAAATGTCTGAGGACTTGTTATTTTCCAGAATTGTATTAGGCTTCTGGCGGATGGATGAATGGAATTTAACAACAGATGAGCTTATTTATTTTTTGGAACAATGCCTTGACTTGGGCATCACAACAATGGACCACGCAGATATTTATGGAAACTACACATTTGAGGAGCTTTTTGGTCAAGCAATTAAAAAAAGACCGGACTTGAGAAACAAGATGGAGATTGTGACAAAATGTACAATCGTTTATCCGTCGGCGACTGCCAGAGTAAAATATTATGACAGCAGTGAAAAATATATTGTTTCTCAAGTCGAAAAGTCTCTCGGATATATGGGCACGGAGCATATCGAAACCTTACTTTTGCACCGCCCGGATCCTTTTATGAATCCGGAGGAGGTAGCTTCTGCTTTTGACAGGCTTCATAAAGAAGGAAAAGTAAAATCGTTCGGTGTCTCAAATTATTTGCCGCACGAATACCGTATGCTTAAATCCTATTTGCGTGTACCGCTTATTACAGATCAAGTCGAATTATCATGCTTGCGCATGGAAAACCTCGAAAACGGCGTAATACCGATGTGCTTGGAAGAAAGAATCCATCCGATGATATGGTCGCCGCTTGCCGGAGGAAAAATTTTTACAGGAGAAGGCGAAGTCGAAAAAAGCTTAAGAGATGTTTTGGAAGTTATAAGAGAAGAAATCGGAGCTGATTCTATTGATGTAGTTGTGTTTTCTTGGCTTTTGAGCCATCCGGCGAAAGTGTTGCCGATAACGGGCTCCGGTGAAATGAAATATGTAAAAAAACCTGTCGAGGCTCTGAAATATACTTTGACAGCGGAACAATGGTTTATGATTTGGACAGCAGTAAAAGGACATAAAGTTTTATAGTATCGATTTGCGGGAATTTTGGTTGTTCTTATATCAAAATAAAATGGTATTTCGCAAATCTACCTCTTTAAGATATTTGACAATGACCAATTTTTCGTATACTCATTTAAGGAGGTTTATTTATGGAAATTTTACAATGGATTTTAGGATTAGGCGCTTCGGTTATGCTTCCTATAATTATGTTTGTTTTCGCCATGATAATGGGAGCGGGTTTTTCAAAATCTTTTCGTTCCGGAATTACAATCGGTATTGGTTTTACAGGTATAAATTTAGTAATCAATCTCCTGACTTCTTCGCTCGGCCCTGCGTCTACACAAATGACCGAACGTTTAGGGCTTAATTTGACAATCATAGATATAGGCTGGCCTGCAATGTCCGCTATTTCTTGGGCATGGGTAGCCGCCGGATTATTAATACCTGTTGTACTTATAATCAATTTTATTATGCTCAGCTTGAAATTAACTAAAACTATGAACGTTGATCTCTGGAATTTTTGGCAGTTTTCATTTATAGGCGCGGCCGTTACCGCAACAAGCAACAGCGTTGTTTGGGGTATGGTAGCAGGTTCTGTCGCTGCAATAATAGCTCTTTTATTAGCAGATTATACTCAAAAATATATCGAGGAATTTTTCGGAATGCCGGGAATTTCGTTTCCGCATTTGACCGCTCTCGGATTTATGCCTTTAGTTATTCCACTAAACTGGCTTTTTGATAGAATCCCCGGAATCAACAAGCTTTATGCAAGCCCTGAAACGATCAGAAAAAAATTCGGATTATTCGGCGAACCTATGATGATGGGTATAATTATCGGTGCAGTGCTCGGAATTTTGGCAGGCTTCGGAATCGATGAAATTTTGAAACTTGCGATTTCTATGGCTTCGGTAATGTTTATTATGCCGAAAATGGTTGCGATTTTGATGGAGGGTCTTATTCCTGTATCCGAAGCCGCAAGAGATTTCATGTCCAAAAAATTTGCCGGACGCGAAATCTATATCGGTCTGGATGCGGCTGTTTCGCTCGGTGAACCTTCTGTTATCGCCGTTGGTCTTTTGATGGTTCCGATAACAATTGCTTTAGCGTTTATAGTTCCCGGAAATCAGCTTTTGCCGTTTGCAGACCTTGCTGTTATACCTTTTATCGTTTGTTTAATAACAGCTATGTCTAAAGGCAATGTTATCAGATCATTGATGATTTCTACAATCGTTATGGCTCTTGTGCTTGTTTTCGCAACAAATTTAGCACCGGCAGAAACGATTATGGCACAATCAGCGGGCGTTACTTTGCCGGAAGGCGCAACCCAAATCGGTAACTTGGACAGAGCGAATCTGATTACATGGGTACTTGTTAAGATATTCTCGATTTTCTAAAAGGAGTGTTATTATGCAATTGAGCAAGAAAGAGTTTTTGAGTTATGTCGACCATTCTTTATTAAAGCCGCAGCTAACAAAGCAGGAAGTTATTGACGGGCTGATTTTTGCCAGAGATAACGAATGTGCTTCGGTTTGTATAAATCCCTGCAATCTGGATTTGGCGAAAGAATATTTGGACGGCACAAATGTTGCAATCGGAACAGTAATCGGTTTTCCTTCCGGTGCGCATACAACTTTCTCAAAAGTGGCTGAAACGGTTGACGCATATGCAAGAGGCGCTGTTGAAATGGATATGGTTATAGATATCGGCGCATTGAAAAACCGTGAACTAGATGATGTCAGAAATGATATCGAGGCGGTTGTGAAAGCATCGCCGGCAATAGTTAAGGTTATATTTGAAAACTATTATTTAACAGAGGAAGAAATCGTGCTTGCGTGTAAGCTCACAGAAGAAGCGGGCGCACATTATGTAAAAACCTCGACAGGCTTTGCCGCGGGAGGCGCAACGCTGAATGATATCAAACTTATGAGAGCTTCTGTTTCACCAAAAATGAAAGTAAAAGCCGCCGGAGGTATCTCGACTTTTGAGGAATGTATAAAATTAATTGAGGCAGGTTCTGATCGAATCGGAATCAGCAAAACTCAGCAGTTTTTAAAGGAAATGGAAAATTTATGAGAGAAGTAAGAATTTTATTGGTTGGCGGTTTGGCTGATAATAAATTTAAATCTAAAGAAAAAGAACTCATTGATTTGCTGAAACTTGAAGATGTGAACGCCGCGGTTACGATGGTGAATTTTTTTGAACAAAAGGATTTGTCTATATATGAAAGCGGTCACGATTTTATACTCGCTGTCGGTACAAATAAATTAAATTCCAAACTTCCGATAGTAAACGGAATGGCGCTTTTATATGCTTGGATGGATAGGTCGAAAATGTTAAAAGATATTTATGAAATAATGGGATGGTGAAATAATGGATTTATTGAATTTTAAAAAAGAATTAATTTGGCTGGATGTGGATTTTTCATCAAAAGAAGATTTGTTTCAAAAAGCCGGAAATTATCTTTATGAGCTTGGATATGTAAAGGAAAGTTTCGCCGATGCGCTTTCCGAACGTGAAAAAAATTTTCCGACCGGTTTGCCTACAGAGCCTTATAAAGTAGCGATTCCTCATACAGATTCTATACATGTTAATAAAGAAGCCGTTATGTTTATCAGACCCAGAAAAGCTGTTAAATTTTTTAATGTCGGCGACGATACCGATGAAATCGAGGCTGAGATGGTTTTCGTATTGTGCATTATGGAGCCGCAAAAACAATTGGAAGTTTTGAAAGCTCTGGTTGAATATCTCTCTGACCCCGAAACTATGAATGCTTTAAAGAACGGGGAAACCGAAGATGAATTATGTTTTATAAAGGAGTAAATTATATGATAGGAAAAAATAAAAATGAAAATTCAATTTCAAATGACCTTGGCCGGCGCATGTAAAAAAGAATTTTCACAAAATATATAATAACATATCTTTTATAAAAATGATATAATTTTTGGGATGGACGATAAGTTTTTGTCTGTCCCTTATTTTTTGATATACTGAATTTTGTTAGGGAGATGGTTTTGTGATTAAACTTATATCCAGTGATTTGGATGGAACTTTGCTCAATAAAAAAGGTGAGCTTAATCCGAATTTGTTTGAATTGATTAAGGAGTTGCGAAAGAAAGATATTTTGTTCACCGTTGCCACGGGCAGACAGTACGCAAATGCAAGGATGTTATTCGAGCCTGTATTGTCGGATATAATAATATTAGCAGAAAACGGAGCTTATGTTGAATATAAAGACGAGGTTTTATTTAAAAATCCGATATCCGAATATTATTTGGAAAAAATAAAAGCCGCCGTAAAAGAAATAAAAGATTCAGCAATTTTTCTTTGTACTAAAAATACGGGATATCTGGATAATAATTCGGAAAGAATGATGGAAATAGCCAAGTTTTACGGCATTATTTATAAATATGCAGAGGATATCAATTCTGTAGACGACGAGATTTTAAAAATTGCAATCGCTGATTTTAATAATGCAAAGCTGAATACTTTGCCGATTTTGAAAGAAAAATTTTCGAACGAGCTGGAAGTTGAGGCATCTGGCACGGTTTGGGTTGATATCACAAACAAAGGAATAAGCAAAGGTCTTGCGATAAAAATTATTCAGGATAAATTTAATATAAGACCGGAGGAAACAATAGCAATCGGCGATAACGACAACGATTTAACAATGATGGACATGGTATATTATTCTTATGCAATGAAAGAATCCAGTACAAAATTGAAAGTAAAAGCGAAATTTTCTGCCGAGAGCAATGAAAACGACGGAGTTTTGAAAATTATAAAATCGGTTTTAAACGGAGATTTTAAAGAAATTCTGTAAAACGCCGCAAACGCAAACGAATGGCGCAATTGCGCCATTCGTATAGAGTTCTTTGCTTTAAGAAAGAAGGCAGGTTCGGGCGGAAAGCCTGAGCCTGTAGATATTTATTTTAAAGTAGCAAAACATTGTGTGTAATATCCGTTGAGCGTACCGCCGACTCCCAGAGAATCAATATTTCTCATCATATTTTTTCTGTGGCCTTCTGATAAAAGCCACATATGAACCATTTTGAACGGGTCGTTTGTTCCGTAAGCGATATTTTCGGCGGCTGCGGAAAATGTAATTCCGGCGTTTCTGATTCTATCATCAAAAGTGCTTCCGTCCTGCGATGTATGCGAAAAATAATTTTTAGCCGCCATGTCTTCGCTGTGTTCACGTGCAACATCCGATAAATCGGCATTGTAAGCAAGCGCTTTAAGTCCTCTTGCTACACGGAATCCGTTTGTAAAATCAAAAATCTGCATTTCAATTTCGCTGAGCGGCATATTACGACCGGTAAAGCCGTTATTGCTGATTGCTATTGCCGAAATTATGTTATTTTCGTCTTCATAATAATAAATTGCATTCGCGCCGTTATTTTTATTTTTTACGGTGAATTTATCACGGCTGACTTTAGTTTCGCCGACCGAAAAATTTTTCGAATTCGAAATTGTGTACGCAAGTTTGTTATCCTTAAAGCCCAAAAAGATATAATAATTATAATCCGTATTGTAAGTATAAAAAATATCTCCGCCTGCGGCTCTGACTTCTCTTTGCGGAATTCCTAAGATATTCCGAACTTCGGATGGAGTCATAAGCATTTGCAGATTGTATTTGCCGAGAGCAAATTTTAATTCTTTGCTTTGGAAGGCATCGGGCGGATTATCATCAAAATTTACATAAGCCGTGCGTGTCTTGCCGTCCCAGTTTGTTGTGCCGCCGAGACCGTCCGTAACCGCGCGCAAAGGAATCATTACACGGTTTTTTACAATCTGCGGAACTACTTCGAAATCATAAAAAACATTCATGCCCGTGTTTGTATCGGTAACAGAATAACGTTTGCTTGTCATAAACATTTTTATTTCATGATTTTGATATTTGATGTAAACTGTTTTTGCGACCTCATCCCAATTTACGGTAGCGCCTACGGATTCATAAACCCCGCGAACCGGAACCAGCAATCGGCTTTTGATAATTTCCGGACCTTGGTCAGAAAAGCTCAGCTTTTTATTGTTTACATATAAATTTACATTTGAAGCAAAAAGAGTTGTTAAATTAAAAAAACTCAGAATGAATACTAAAAAAAATATTTTCTTCAATTTTATACCCACCTTGTGAATCAATTTTCCTGCGAATTATTATAGCGAATTACTTTTGATTTTTTGAATAGAAAATAATAATCCGTATAGCGTTGTAATTTGTTAGTTTTAAAAGCTTCCAAAACCATTTCGATATCATTTGAAGATACAATATTTGAGCAATCGCGCATTATATTCAGCTGAGGAGTTTCGGGATTAACGGGTGCAGCATCTTGCGTGATATCTTTGTACGCGTCTCCGAGCCCGATAAGATGTCCGAATTCGTGCGCGGCAAGCTGTGCAAACCGGTTGTAAGTATAATAAACATTTTTTTGAAACTGAAAACAATAAACACTGTTGAAAATATTTCCGCGTATATTCCAAAAAATATTATACGGAGCGAAACCTCTGCCCTCATGGTTTATGTGAAAATTGAGTTTTTTCATATCTTTTTTTTCGTCTATATGAATGATAACATCCACATAATCCATGCCGAATAAATCATAACCCGGATTTTCAAAATATCTTCCTTGCCAAGAATCTAAAATTCCATTAATTGCGACTTGCTTATAAAGCTCATGTTTATCCTCAAATTCAATCTCCGAGCATTTGCCGCAAAAATTAAAATTAACGTAAATATCGACTCTGCTGCCTTTTCTGATTAATTTCAGCGGAGCTTTCGACATTTTATTATTGATGATAACATAATAAATATTCTCAGCATTATCAAAGTAATTACTAATGTAATCCCATGCATTATGATAAGAAATCGCATCGTCCAAATATTTAAAATTTCTCAAAAAAAATCTCGAACAAAGCGAGCGTTTTAAAATTTCAACTTTGCCGTTTACATAAGAAAAATCGGCATTTATTTGTTTGCCGTTTAAATAAACAATGGTTTTTACAAAATCCTCAGCCGGCTTTTCAGAAATGGTCTTTCCAAAATCTTTATATATATTATTATCGTTTTTTTCCAGTGGATATATAATACAGGATTTTTTAGTTATTATAATATTAGAGCGCCATTTTACGCCGATTTTGTATTCTACACCGGCCATCGCCTCAAACAATAATTGTTCAATATTTAAAGTATCAAATTGAGGTAAAGTTATTACTCTGTTTAATTTTGATTTCAAAATAAGCCTGTTTTCAAGAATATTTATATTTTCGAATCTACTGCTTGACCCCATTAAATATAAAAATTTTTTTAAATCTTTGTATTTTAAATAATAAGAATTGTTTTTTATATAGCCTTCTAAAATTTTTCCGCAAAAATGAATATTCAAATCTTCTTTTATTATTTCAGCGGAATAATTGCCGTTTTGGTATTTTATTTCTTTTAAATAATAACCGCTGCCGCTTTCCAGATTTAAAATAATATCGTCAAGCTTAGCGAAATTATTTTTCAGTTTTATAAAAATAAAGCGGTTTTCAAAAACAACTAAATTGTTCAAAAATTTGAAATAAAAAGTTTCGGGCGAAATCAAATTAATAATTTCGAAATTATCGATATAAAACGAATTTTCTTCTCTGGAAAAGAAAGCTTCGATTTCATGCCCTAAAACATACAATCTTGCCGAACACAAAAAAGATTCCGGATTTTCATAAATATATTTAATTTTATCTGTAAAATCCGAAATCTTATGCATATTACACCTCTTTATCTAACCTTTATAAGTGATGAGCGGCCGCAGCGTCGCAACTATCTCAATCAATTCGTTTTCTTTCAAAATATCCATAATAACGCCGATATTTTTATAAACTTCGGGCGCTTCTTTATACAAAAGCTCTGTGTTATGGCAAACAACGCGGCTTTTCAAATCGGTTTGGCGTATCGAATCCCGATTGTATTTATCCGATATTTTTCCCTTGCATAAAGACCTTGCCCATTTTCTGCCCGCACCGTGCGATAAAGAATATGCGGTTTTTTCGAAATCACCGGCCGGCTTAACGATATAAGTCAAGCTTCCGCGGGAGCCGGGAATTATTACATATCCGTTTGTATTAGATACCGCACCTTTTCGGTGGATATAAATATTTTCGCTTTTTTCGATATAATTATGCTGGCAGTCGATAATTTTTTCAGCTTTTTGGGAAAAGCCAAGGTAATTTATCAATTTATCAGCAACAATTTCACGGTTCTTTTCTGCCCAAAATAATGCGTCATCATGCGATAATAAATATTCTTTCGCGGAAAACGAATCCGCAGAAAAACCTTTAGGTTCACTAAATTCTGAGAAAATCTTTTGCCCGTAGCCGCGGGAGCCGGAATGGACTAACACAAAAACATCGTCTCTATTTTTTATTAAATTTTGAAATTCATCTTTCAGAAATACTTTTTCAATAATTTGAAACTCAACAAAATGATTTCCGCCGCCTATTGTTCCTAAATCTAAAATCGGCGAATCGTAATCCGTCTCGTATTCTATATCGCAAAGTTCTTTTATATTATTTAAACGGGAAACCCATTTTTCCATTACGAATTTTTTAAATTTTATATTTGTATCAAAAAATCCCATGCCGCAGCCGATATCGTTTCCGATAATATGCGGATAAATATAATTATCGCATAAAACAGAAACGCCAACCGGCGTTTTGCCCGGGTGCAAATCCGGCAAGCCGACAACATTTGTTACAAAAGGTAAATTGGAGAGGGCTTTCACTTGGTCAATTGCCAAGGACTCAATCCAATTCTTTTGATTAGTGATTATACTATACATAAATCCTCCAAAATTTGTATTATTATGTGTTGTAGATTTTTTTCACAACAAAAAAGCACGGAAAAAACGTGCCAAATCACTATGAAAAATCCAATAAAAATAGCAGCATTAAAAGCAAATTCGGCTTATCCGCAAAATTTAAGCGGCGTTCACCAAACAAAGCTTTGATAAATTATATTCCGACATAATAATCACTCCTTTTGAAAATACCGAATATTCGGTAATTTTAGTATAGCAAAATAAAATTTGTTATCAATTACAATAATATTACAATTAGTCATATTTTTCGACATTAATTAATAATATTTGTTTGTCCTTCTTCCAAAAGTCTACAAAAAAAAGGCGCAATTGCGCCACTTTTGCTATAAATCGTTGTAATTTATTTCAGCATTATTTTTCGATAATTGTCTGCGAATCAAAATGTAAATAATAATTAAAACAAGGGTCGGAATATTCAGCAAAAGAGATAAAATTAAATAAGAGCCTGAATTATCCGGCGCAGGATTGAGCTTATCGACTCTTTCCCGAACTTCGCGTCCGTCTTCTGTTTTAACAATTCTGTATTCTTGGCCGGAAGATTTTTCTTCTGTTTTTATATTAGTTACTACTCCGATAAGCGAAATTATTACAAATAAAGCCGGTATTATAAAGCCTAAATATTTGTTTTCATGCTCCGAAAGTTTTATTTGCAGAAATACAACAATAGAAAACATTATCAGAAGAACAATGAATGTAATTATTATGTTCAATAATTTCAACCCCTCTTAAAAACGTTTATTCGCCGCGAATAAAATTCGTCAGTATAATAAATATTTTAAACAAAAAACGTTACATTTTGATTACATTTGCTGATACAAGCGGTTATAGTATTGATAATGTAAAAGATTTGTATAGTTTTTCATTTTTGGATATTTAGCATAGAAATCGATAGATTTCCATTTCTACAACGAATTTCGTCCAAAAAGTCTTTTTCCTTTATCCGTTCTTTCAAAATAATTTCGTAAATTAATTCATACAGGCTGCCCAATTCGGTTGTTCTTACCGTTGTTAAATAATAACCGTTTGTAGATTTTTCCATAATATCCCGAAAAGCATTTTCATAATCCAAATTTTCGGGTATTGTGATTTTTAGGACTTTTTTATTTTGGCTAAGCCCGAAAAGTCCGAATTTTTCAAATCCTCCAATGATTAAGCAAAGCAGAAAAGCTACAATTATAGCATAAATAATAAATCCCATACCGCAGGCCAAACCAATCGCCATTGATAATAAAATATACGTAAGGTCTTTCGGGTCGGATGATTCGGAGCGGAATCTTATTATCGAAAACGCTCCCGCGAGGCTGAACGCAGAAGCTACATTTGTACCAACCATAACAATAATAACTGTTATAACTGCCGGAAGCATGACTAATGTAAGCGAAAATGAATTTGTTACGAGTTTTGATTTATTTGTCCGGGTATAAATAAAGCTGCTTAAAAATCCCAATACTAAAGAAACAATCAAAGCTATCATAAAATTTGAGAAAGAAATATCCGAGGCGGCTTCCTCCAAAAATAGTGAATCAAACATATAAATTATCCTTTCATTTTATGCTTTATAGGTTTTGTAAAATATAATTGTTTACATAATCGTAATTCTTGTAAAAATAATAAATTTTACTTTCTTTGATTAAGTTTTTGTATTCTGTGCCATATTTCGAAAATGAGGTCGGATATATTTTATATTCCGATAAAATTCTGCTAAGCCAAATCGGAATAGAATCTTTCACTTTTATCTCCATTAAAATTTTTCCGTTCTCAAGCAGTTTTTCGCCATAAGAGCCGGATTCCAGCCTAAGGTCAAATCTGCGTGTAAGGATATTTTTATCAAAAGAAACCCGCAAATCCGCATCATCAAAATACGCATATCTATCATAAGAAAGATAAAGAGCCGGAATTATATCATAGCTGCCGATAACAAATTTAATCTCATTTATAACCTGCTCATTCATATAAGGGCGTATTTTTTTTACAAATCCATATTTTAAAAAATCATATGCTTCTGATAAAAGCATTTCAGAGCGGCGTTTATTTACTAAACCGCAAACTTTCTTTTTTATTTCCACAAAAACTTTCGAATCCATATCCGGAACGCCGTATGCCCGAACTCTGATTTTTTCTTTATATTTTGGTTTTGAAAGACTATTTTTTATAAATTCATTATCCAATGTATCATAATATAAATTCGTAATTTTATAAGTTTTGTTATCTTGATTATAAAAATCCGGATGCATATGCTCCAAAATATATTTCCTAAGCCTATAAAAAACATCTTGATCTATAAGATATTTATTTTCATATCTATTAAAAACTTCAATAGCCATTTTTTCACCCCCTTATTTCAAAGGTATAAATTGTGTAAATTTGTAAAGAATATTTTCGGGAGGCTGCCATGAATTTATCTAAAGATTTGAAAGAAAATATAAAAAACATAAATTTACCGGTAAAAGATTCATTTGATATCATCAGCCGCGAATTAATAATCGGAAACAGAGCCGCATATTTAATGTTTATAGACGGCTTCGCTAAAGATGATTTAATGTATTATGTAATACAGTCGCTTCAACGTATTGACAGCAAAATTACTGATAATAGCTTTATTGATACATTGATAAAACAAAATATCGCTTATTTAGAAACAGATATCGTTGATAATATCGAATCGGCTCGAAAATCGGTACTCTGTGGTTCGATTGTATTTTTGATAGAAAACGAAGACCGCGGAATAATCGTTGATGCCCGCGAATATCCGGCGCGCGGGCCGCAGGAAGCCGAAACCGAAAAAGTTACTCGAGGTTCAAAAGATGGATTTGTGGAGACAATTGTTTTTAATACCGCATTGATTAGGCGAAGAGTGCGGGATGAAAATCTGATTTTTGAAATGAAATCTGTCGGAAAAAAGTCACAGACGGATGTTAGTATTGGATATTTAAAAAATATTGTTGATGAAAAATTACTGAATGAAATCAGAGAAAGAATCTCGAAAATAAATATCGATTCGTTAGTGATGGCTGAAAAATCTTTGGAAGAATGTTTGCTGAAAAAATATTTTTATAATCCGCTTCCATTGATAAAATATACTCAAAGACCGGATATCGCCGCTTCATATTTATTCGAAGGACATATTATAATATTGGTCGATACTTCGCCGTCGGTTATGGTCGTTCCGGTAACACTGTTTTATTTTACACAGTTTGCAGAGGATTTTTATCAAAATCCATTGGTCGGAACTTATTATAGATTCGTGCGCGCTCTTACAATAATTATTTCTTTGATTTTGACACCGCTTTGGCTTGTTCTTGCCGAAAACGCAGATATTTTAGCGGAATTTCTGAAAATTATCGGAGCTAAAGAAAATATCTCAATGCCTGTAATTCTGCAATTTTTGATTTTAGAATTCGGTTTTGATTTATTAAAAACTTCTTCGCTCCATACTCCTGATTATTTGGGCGGTGCTTTTGGAATCGTGGGCGGGCTTTTGCTGGGCGATTTTGCGATAAGAGTCGGTTTTTTCGTTCCCGAAACTATTTTTTATACAGCGCTGACCGCTATTGCGAATTTTTGTATACCAAATGTAGAATTTGCTTCCGCAATCAGAATTTTTCGGCTTTTTATTCTTTTAAGCACAGGACTTTTTGATTTTTATGGATTTTGTATTTCTCTGCTTTGCGTAATTATAATAACAGCCACAACGAAAACATTCAAAAATGCGCACTCATATCTTTGGCCTTTAATTCCATTCAATAAAGATGCTTTTATAAAAGTTTTCATACGAAAACCGGTTTAATTTGTATAAAGATAGGCGGAAATCGTCCTATCTTTATTCATGTCATAGACAAGTAATCGTATGGGTAGAACTTTTTGTTATATTATATCTTTAGATTTATATTAGGGGGTAAGGGCATGAGAAAAATCAATCCAGTAATAGGGATTGTCTTGACTTTGACCATATACATTCCGGCTGCAATTCAAGTATGGGTGTTTATAAATCAATACGGCAAATTTAAAGAATCTCCGGTAAATTATGGCTATTGTCTCGATTATACTGTTACTTCTGACGGCAAATTTGCTTGGGCGGCTATGGAGCTACGGGACAAAATGAAGGAAATAACCTTGCGTCTCGTGGATATTGCAAGCGAAACCGTACTGGAAGAATATACTGTACCGGCTACTTTTGATAGATCAACTTTTTTGTTTACACAGGACTCAGAGGTCTATTTAGCAGTGCCCACCAGTCCGGATGACGATGAAAAAGTATTCTGTTATATATATAATCTGCGCCAAGGACAAGCGCCTTTGCTGATATCGGACGATCTTCGTATGATAGATTCTGATGATGAGCCGATCCAATGGCAGAACCGCATAATTTTTCTGGGTAAAAACGCTGAAGACAGATATACGATGTCGTTTATAGAAAATAAAGCTATACATACTATTGATTTAGAAACCAGTTTTCCGGAACTTGAAAGTAATATTCGATGGGTTGAATTGCCGGGCAATGGCTGCAAAGTTATGCCGGTATACCGATTCGCGCTGTATGACAATACAGAGTTTTGTGTAGGTCCTTTGCTGGAGTCTTCGGGACTACCTATGGCAATCGGCACGACAGATGAAAATGAGAGAGAGCTCGCGGCAAAAGCGGCGGTCGAAATGGTACGCTCACATTACGAAAGCAAGCTATTGGGGCTGAAGAGAGGCGAAAAATCCGCTGAATATTTGGTAACATTTGATTCTTCCGCATTGTTAGGTGTATTTTCGGATCATCCATATGCGGCGGACGAAAATTGCACACTCTTGGAAGCTCCAAAATTTTTTAATGCGGCTACATGTTATTTAGATAGAAATAGTGTTTTAGTTGCAGGTACAAAGACCGCAAATCCCGAATCGGAATGTCTTTTATTTTTGTACAATATTGAAAAAGAATCTCTGAAACCCATAGCGGATAATATCAGCCGAAGCGCTTCCGGCGAAACATTTAAATCAAATACATTGGCATGGAGAGAGGGCGAATTGATTTTTGTCAAAAATCGCTATAAAACTCCCGGTATACTCATGAATCTTGACGACGGTACGGCCTCTTTTCCAAGCTTTGCTCTTTTTGAAAGCATAAAACCGCTTGGTGCCGGCGGAACATTTCAGCAATATTTGTTCTTAGGCGACGGAATTTATTGGCTTATTCCGGTTCTGCTTGTCGGCGGATTGCCGAGTTTAATAATTTTACTTCTATTTTGGCTAAATAGTTCAAAACACAAACGCCATAAAGACGCAGTTGCAAGTGGCGTTCACCTCAAAGCTATTGTTTTGGAAGCCGAATGGACAGGTATTATTTACAATAAACATTATCACGAAACAGAGTTGGAACTGGAATTTGACTATCTTGGGCAAACGCAAAAAGGAAAGGCTAAAATACTTTTGAATCCATGGGAAATGTTGCATTGCGGAGATGAATTGTACATTGCATACAATCCTAAAAATAGAAAAATAACTGTTTTGAATGATGACGATGAATTGAATATTTCAAATGAAGGCGATGGCTCAATTATTTATATCAATAAAAAGAACGATAAGTTTAGATAGAAAAAGTATGGGATGGCGCGATTGGCCATCCCATATAATACTATTTTCATATTGATAAGTATAAATTCATTTTATGGCTGTTTATCTCATTGATTAATCATCTCGGCTAATTCCTCTGAGCTTATATCATAAGCCGCATTTATTCTGCTCAGGCCATACAAAGTATATGGCTTGTTTTTTGCAATTTTGGAGACTTTATTCTCGATTAAAAGCGTAGCGTCAAATCCAAGCGAACGGTAAATTGAATCCGACAGGATATTCGCTTTTCCGTAAGGATAAGCTAGAATATTCGAATCTATTTCCAATTCTTTGATAAATTCTTGATAGTCTTTTTCGATTTCCGCAAAATATTCGCCTGTGCTTTCGCTGTTTTTTTTCAAAATTCCGTCACGGGATATTTCCGAATCGCCTTCGTTATGCATATCAAAAGTATGAAATCCAAATTTAATTACACCCGAATCAAGCATCTCTTTCGCCTCTTTAAAATCAAAATGCGGTGTTATTTTTTTATCTGAATCGATATATTTATCACGCCCGAATGACCAGCCGATTAAATTTATCGTGGCTTTCATATTCATTTCTTTCAAAATAGGATAAGCAAATTCATAATTACTGTAATAACCGTCATCAAAAGTTATAATCAGCGGATTTT
Source organism: Eubacteriales bacterium (assembly GCA_031551135.1). GTDB lineage: Bacteria > Bacillota > Clostridia > Lachnospirales > JAITVM01 > JAITVM01. The sequence goes on from JAVBOA010000015.1 coordinate 19,926, forward strand.
CGGGTAGATTCTCGATTTCGCCTTTTGCAAATTTTACGGCATCCTCCAAAAAAATTGTATTAAATCCGGCTTTTTTAAAAGCCTGCAAATCTGAACGGAATTTTGATTCCGAAATAGTCGCAAGGTTCAGCTCGCCGCCGTCGGGAACAATGTGGTGATACATTAAAATCGGGAGTTTTATTTCCTCAAGATTTTCACGTGAATTCAAATCCACATATCCGCTTAAATCAAGCTTCGGCGCAAAAATCGAATTTATTTTTTCGCCGGCATTTTCAGAATTTATATATTCCCCGAAATTTTTGGGAATATAAACGGAATCGTCATTATATACTTTTGCTAGCATCATATCACCGACGAAATTTCTAAAATGCACAGAATCATAAAAAAACCGCGGGTCGCCGCTGATATCGTTATAGCCGGAAAAAATCCAATAATCAGAAATCCTAGCCAATTTAATATAATATTCCTTGACTTTTTCCAAATCAAAAGATTTTAGCTCTAATTCGTAATTCGGTGACGCAATTAATTTAAAGCTAATGTTATTATCGGCGCATATTTTTTTTATTTCGGAAATCGATTCAATGCATTTATCCCCCAAATCCGTATCAGAAAAAGCCGGATTAGTCAAAAAAGTATTATCGCCGATTTGATTGACGTAGTCGTTTATATTAAGTATATTTTCTTTGTCGCGCTTGAGTTTATTATAAACACCCAATTCCTCGATAAAAACATTATTCTTTGTAGGAAGTTCCTCAAAAGGCTGAGCCAAAAAAGCGTTTATTTTATTCGCTGAATATTTTGGATTCATCGTAAGATATTTGTAATAAAAATCTGCCGCCGTGCCGTTTATTTTTCCGTGCATTTCTTCCTTAACGTCTTCCGATTGCTTATCATATGAAATCAATTCGGTAACGCCGATATTCAAAACAATATTTTCGACATTATAATTTTCGATAAAATATTTCACAGATTTTTCAATTTCTTTAAGGTCGATTCCGTAAACCATCATATTATAAAAATTTGCGTCCTTATAATATTTGTTTAAAGAGAGCGGCGAAATCGAGGAAGTTTTGGACGAACCGAAAATATAGGAATCGTATTTTTGATAATTCTTGTCCAAATACCCGATTTTTGCGGTTTTGGGATTATTCGTCATATTATAGCCGTAAAAATTAAATATATAATCGCCAAAAACACCGAAAGGGTCAAAAAATATATTTATCGAAAAAATTGCAATAAACCCTATAATAATTCCGATTCCATAATTTAAAATAAATTTTTTCATTTTAACACCCGCTAAAAATTCTGATATAAAAATGTGGACATTTCTCCAAGGCTGAAGATTGATAAAATTAAGAGTATTCCGGCAAGCCAAATCAAATATATTTTTTTATCGATTTCTTTTGATAATTGACGTGAATTTTTCGCATAAAAAGAAATAATTATTCCGACCGCCAAAATAAATAAATAATATATATTCGAAGCCAAATAGTGCCGTATATCCAAATAATTATTAAAATTAAATAAATATTTCAGAAATAAAATATAATTCCTAAGTCCGTCAATTGAATATAAAGCCGCCGCAAACAAAAGTATAATAATCGTTATAAATCTTGATAAAAATTTCGGGAGGATATATTTTTTTGTTGATCGCAGGGCGCAAACCGCTATAACGCACATAGAAAAGCCATGCAGTAAACCCCATAAAATATAGTTTATGCCCGAACCATGCCATAAACCCGAAATAAAAAAAGTTATCATAGTTGCGGCGCAAAAGCGTACAATTGAATTTCCCGGTTTATAAATCACCGAAAAAACATATTCGTTTAGAAATTTAGTCAAAGAAATATGCCAGCGTTTCCAATAATCTTGGATATTTCGGGCTTTATAAGGGGAATTGAAATTATCTTTCAAATCAATGTTAAAAAATAAAGAAGTTCCGATACTCATATCCGAATATCCCGAAAAATCAAAATAAAAAGCAAATAAATTTGTAAACATTCCAAGTAAAAGCGCGATAGAATTCGGCGATTCCAAAACCAAAGCGGATTTTGTGATTTCCAAAAGCGGATTCGCAATTAAAACTTTTTTTGCCAAGCCAAGCGAAAAAATAAAAAGACCTTTTTTGAAATTATCCGAATTAAATTTATTGAAATCCGAAAACTTAGGAATAATTTCGTTGTGTCTCGCTATCGGCCCCATTATAAATATCGGGAAATAAATCGAATAAAGCAAAAAATCCACAAATGAATATTCCTTTGCCTTGCCTCTGTAAGAATCGATAATATACGAAACAAAGCGAAACGAATAAAACGATAAACCGATAGGCAGCGCAAGCTTTAAAAAACTGATTTCCGTAGCCAAAAAACGGTTGGAAAGATTAATTATAAAATCCGTATATTTTATAAAAAATAAAACGCCGATATTCCCCAAAATTCCAACAAAAAGCAGAATTTTAGATTTATATTTAAAAAGAATACGCCCGACAGCAAAATTAAATAAAGCCGAAAAGGCGAAAAAAATAATTCCGCTTTTGAAGCTGAATAAAAAATATATCGAAACGCCAATCAGCCAGATTTTATTAATCAGGCTGATTTTAAAAATATTTAGAATATAAAAAACAATTACCGTAATGGGCAAAAAATAAAAAATATATTCATTTGAGGCAAAAGACATATTTAACCCTTCATCTTTATAAACTCGACGATGTCGTTAACGGAATTAAATTCGTTTTCAACTAAATCATCGGGAGATATTTTTATTTTGTATTTTTTTTCTATAAAATTTATAATGACTAAAGATTCGAGCGAATCCACATACCCGCCGCCGAATAAATCCGTTTCATTATCCAAATCATTTTCAAAATCCAAATCAAAGCGTTCTTCTAAAAATTTTCTGATTTCTTCGTGCATAAAATCCTCCTAAAATCTAATCGTTTATCAGTTTGATAAAGGAAATATAATCCTCTGTAAATCCGGCGTTTTTATAAAAATTAACGGCGCGTGTATTTTTGACCATAGTATGAACCTGCATATATTCAATTTCGTATTCCGAAAAATACTCCCTCGCGCGCTCGATAAGCATTTTCCCGGTGTTTTTGCTTCGGCATGACTCATCAACAAAAAGCTCGCTGATATTTCCGATATATTTTGAGTTCTCGGCTTTAAATTTTATATTGATTTTGCTGATATTTAAATTGATAAAACCAACGACTTTATTTTCCGATTCCGCCACAAATAATTTCAGAAATTTCGAATCCAAGGTAGCTTCCAAAATCTCTGTAAGATTGCCGGTATTTAATTTTAATACAAAGCCTTTTGAGTTTAAATGCTCATAAAGCTGAACGAACATTTCAAAAACTCTGCTTATGTCCTTTTCTTGCATTTCTCTGATTATCAAAATATCACTTCCCGATATAATTTGATTTTAAATAAACACGATCCAATTTGCCGTTTGCATTAAGCGGGATTTTTTCCAAGCGTATGATTTTGCCGGGAATCATATAGTTCTGCAAAAGACGTTTCATTTTATTCAGAATTTCACGGTCTTTCACATCTCCGCAAATTTCTGCGAAAAGCACAATTTCAGCGTTTATATCATCATATAAAACACAGGCTTTTTCGATTTCTTCAAGCGATTGGGCGGCCACCTCGATTTCGCCAAGCTCAATCCGATTGCCCTTATGTTTTATTTGCGAATCTTTCCTGCCGAGATAAATAATTAAATTTTTGTTATTTTCGAAAACTAAATCACCGGTTCGGTAAATTAATTCACGGTATTTTTTATTTAAAGGATTCTGCATAAAAGCTTTGGAAGTAATTTCGGGCTCGTTGAAATATCCCAGAGCCAAGCCGGTGCCCAAAATGCAAAGCTCGCCGATTTCGCCGATTTCGGCTTTTGTATTATCTTCTTTCAAAATCAAGGTCTTTGTGTTTTCGCAGGCTATCCCAATCGGCAACGGTTCGTTATCCGCAAAATCCTCATTTACAATATAATAAGTGCAAACATCTGTTATTTCGGTAGGGCCGTATAAATTTGCGTAAAAAATATCCGATTGAGTTTTGCGCCAAATATTAAGCTGTTTATTCGGCATAACTTCGCCGCAAAACAGAACTTTTTTCAAAGACTTAAATTTTATTTCCGAAAGGATTCCCGAATTTGCAACATTAATAAGGACAGTCGGAACCCAGAAAATTAAATTAATATTTTTTTGCTCAATGTACTCGGGCAGTTTCACCGGAAAATTAAACAGTACCTCCGGAATAATAATCACTTTGCCGCCGCAGAGCATTGCGCCGTAAATATCCAAAATCGAATTATCGAAATGAAAAGGCGCTTGATTTCCGAAAATGGTATTTTCGTTCAAGTCAAATTTATTGACAACCCAATGCGCATAATCAATAACTCCTTTATGCGGAATAACAACGCCTTTGGGCATGCCCGTCGAGCCGGAAGTATACATAATATAAATCGGGTCGGTATCAATTATACTCATTAACGAATTTTCAATCAAATTTTCGTCAACAGGGCAACCGAGAGCCGTATCAAAAATAATTATTTCTGCATCAGATAAATCCGTATCTTTTTTTAGTCTTTCAGAGCCTGCCGAATCGGTGATAATTGCAGACGGCTTTAAATGAGAAATAATTTTCGAAAGTCTAGCCGACGGCATATTTATATCAAACGGAACGTAGGTCGAGCCGCTGTATAAAATCCCCATAAACGAAATCAATGTGTTGCAGGATTTTGGTAAAAAAACGCCGATAAAGCCGTTTTTGTTTTTATTTAAAATATAAGAAGCAATTTTTTTTGCGTAATTTCGGTATTCAGAATAAGTATAGCTGTTTTGATTATCCTCAATAGCGGCTTTTTCTGCAAAATTTGTTGCTGCCTTGTCCAAAATTTTAATAGCCGATGAAAACATACTTATGCTCCTTGCATAGAGAGAATTCTTTATAATAGAATACTATATTTTTAAATTTTTTACAATAATACTATAAAAAACTTAAAAAAAACGGCGCATGCGCGCCGTTTCAAATACAAAGCAGTTACAGGCCGCCAAAGGCGGCAATAAAGTTCTTTTGCTTCTTTTCTTTCAAGAAAAGAAGGCGGGTTTGGGTGGCAAGCCCAAATTTTTAAAGCTCTATTTAAATATATTCTTGAAATCATCAAAAGAAGTATTGCCGTAAACAGTTATACGGTTTAGCTTGTAAGGGTTCGTATTTCGGTTTACATAGCCTTTTTTTGTTGTGTACGCAAGCTTTATAGAAGATTCTTTAAGCATTTCAATCACGCTTGGGCTGTAAACACCCATCGGATAGGCCAAACTGAATTTGTTGTCCGTAAACTCCGTGCTTTTATTTATATCTTCCAAAAGCGATTCTTTGTCCAAATAAACTGCGGGTGTTTTATTTGTGCCCGTGACTATTTCGTGCAGGTCGTACGTATGGCTGGCAAAAGTCACTAAATCTCTAACATCCGCAAAAGATTCCCTTGCGATATAAACGGGCTTGTTCGGGTCAAACGGAGCTTGCTTTTCCTCGGTTCGTTTTCCGACAATAAAAAAAGTTGCGTGAAAATTATATTTTTTGAGTACGGGATATGCGTTTACAATACTGCTGAAATATCCGTCATCAAAATGCAGTAAGAAAGATTTTTTCGGCAGTTCCAAGCCGTCGTATAGATATCCGTATAATTGCTTTTCGGTAATTGCGGTATAGCCATTTGTATAAAGGAATTGCATTTGTTTTTCGAAATTTTCCAAACTGGTGACAGACGGATTTCCTTTATAATTCTTATTTTCGGCGTCCGAAAGAATATGGTGATACAGCAAAATCGGTATTTTATCGGCATTCTCGTTTTCTTCTGTCAAATTACCGTCAACGATTTTTATAAAGCTTTCAATATCTGTAATATTATAAATAATATTTCGGTTTAATTCATATGGATTGGAATATTTATTTACATATCCGCTTTTTACAGTAAACGCCATTTTAACGCCCAAGTCCTTCAAAATTGGCATATTGGATTTTTTAAACTGACCGCGCGGATAAGCTAAAGCGCGTTTATCGGTTATTCTAAAACTCTTTAAGAGGTCTTGCTTAATTGTATCCTCATCAAATAACATTAATCCGGTATGGCCGTCATATTCTAAGCGGTGCATGTCGTTGGTATGGCTGCCGAACTCGAAAACATCGCGAACAGCGTCCAAGCTTTCTTCGGCTATCCAAGTAAATCTGGACGGGTCAAATTCGACTTGCTTTTTATGCACGACAGTAGTGATTAGAAATATTTGCGCTTTGAAATTATATTTTTTTAGTATAGGATAAGCACGGGCTATATTAGAATAATAACCGTCGTCAAATTGAATCATGATTGACTTTTCGGGCAATTCTATACCGTAATATAAAAAGGCCTCAAGCTCGTCCAAAGTAACTGTATGGAAATTATTTTCATATAAATATTTCATTTGCGCTTCAAAGTCTTCAAGAGTGACTACACAAGAGTTGTAAGATTTGTTTTCTGCTTCTGACAAAATATGATGATAAAGAAGTATCGGTATTTGATTGAGTTTTTGACTTGCTGAAACCTTACATTGAAAAATTGGCAGAAATAAAAAAGTGATTATAAACAACAAAAAAATCTTTCGCATAATGCCTCCCCACATTATTGTAATTTCAAAATCCCGCCGAATTTGCCGCAAAATTAAAGCGAAACAGTAAGCGAATTTAAGAAATCCATTTAAAGGTTTTAATGCCCTTTATTCTTATATATATTGAAGATTATCAAGCAAAACTTGAAAAAATTCTGCCATCATTATACATGAAAGACTTAAAATTTACAAGCTAAAAGTAAAAAATGCAATGATAGAAAGGATTATAAATTCTGCTGTCTAAAAAATAATTTTAATCTGAACTAAAAAAATACTATCGACAGATATTTGCATTTTATATTTACTGCGTATGATATCTTTTTATCAGTAACACTGATTGTTATGTTTGCGGCTTCTGTGACAGCGCAATGGTAAAAAGTTTTTGCTATAACATGTATGTTACATTGTGTTTAAGAATTTCCCCCAATTCTTACATATTTTCAAAAGGCAAAATAAAGCTCCTCATATTTATTTTTGCAAAAGAGACAAATTGTGTTTGAATTTTTTCAAACACGGTCAAGCGAAAAAATTGCCGAGGCGGTTTTTTCGCTGAAACCTTTTGAAAGCAGCAGATTTTGGGATACGAAAATCGGACAAGCATCTATATTTTATAAAACTTATAATGTATAGGCTGAATATACGAATGAGAAAACAGGAGGTATAATATGAACTTTCCCACTAATATAAAACAGATTGGGACTATTGATGATGGAATGAAAATTTATGTCGAGGACTATGTATATTCTTATTTGAAACAATACGCAAAAAGCAATGATTATAAAGAAAGTCTTGCGGTTTTGATGGGGAAATACATGGAGATTGACAAAACCGAGGTGGTTTTTATATCGGGTGCGATACAGGGCAAACATCTGGCGGAATCAAACGGCTTGATAAGCTTTACCGACAAATCTTGGGAATATGTGCTTGAGCAAAAGGAATTGTTTTTTAATGATTTGGAGGTAGTCGGCTGGATGCAGTCGCAGCCGTCTTATGGTACATATTTAAACGCAAGCTGTGCGAATTACCATCTCAATAATTTTCGAAAGCCGTATCAAGTTTTATTTATTTACGACCCTGTTGAAAAGGTTAATTCATTTTTCGCATATTCAAAAGACCTGACCGATATTATCGAGAAGAAAGGCTATTTTATTTACTATGATAAAAACAATGAAATGCATGAATACATGGTTGCGAACAAAATTGCGGGCGCTGAAAAAGAAAAATCCAAAGACCCTACGCTGAAATACATTACGGAAAAAAGGGAAAAGCGTCAATCCGCAGTTATCGCTAAAGATTTAAGCGATTGGATTCCCGATGAAAAGGAAAATCCGAAAAGCTTAATTACGAAAGATGAAAATGAATTTCAGGCACAAAAGAAGGCTCTTAACCTGCTGGTAAGCTTATGCGTTGTTTTATTTGTAACATCTTTTATAATGGGGATGGGCCTGATGAATAACCAAGACAGAATTGCTACATTGGAAGAAAATCTCTCAACGCTGACAACTACGTATAAAGATTTGGTACAATCTTCGGAGGTTTTTGCCCAAGCAAACAAAAATACGGTAAAGGAAGGTGATAACACAAATCTGATTGTTGAAAACGGAAATGATTATGTAGATAATCCTGATAAATCAAATTTAACAGAAGAAAACATTATTAACGGAGAGACGAATGACGAAAATCTGCCGACGGACGCAGGCACTACATATACAGAAGAAAGTGCGGAGCCAAGTGCCGAAACGGATTCGGAGGACGCAGATAAAATTCCGGAGTTTTATGTTGTTCAAAGCGGAGATACGCTTTTGAAAATTTCCGAAAAAATCTACGGCACTAGGAAAATGGCAGGAAAAATTATGGAATTTAACAAGATGAAAGACGCAGATAAAATAGTTATTGGTAAAAAGCTTTTATTACCGCCGAAAAGCGAATAACTTTCGGTCATCGGCGCAGCGGCAAATTGATTTTTGTTGCGCGCCTTTTTTTCTTAATAAATAATGTAACCAAATTGTAAAAAAATAATCCATTAATTGTAAAAAACACTTGCAATTGGAAGCAGATGGTATATAATATATTTATTATATATAATACGAGGGATTATTATGGAAAATGCAGATAATTTTAATTCAATAGAAAATATTGCAGCAACTATCGCGCACGAAGTTAAAAATCCTCTTTCTTTGGTAAAAGCTAATATAGATTTGTTAGAATCGGCAGATACCGGCAAGGTATTCTCGAAAAATTACAAGGTGATTAATAATCAGCTTAATATTATAAATGAAATGATAATGGATTTTTTGCAGCTGACAAAATCGATTAATCAAGAATTTGATATTGTTTATTTGCATGATATTATTCATTCCGTTTTGGAAAACTATAAAGTCTCGCTTTCGCAAAAGGCAAATTTTTATATATCCTGCCCCGACAAAAATATTTCGATAATTGGATCAAATAAAAGCATATCAATTTTAATTTTGAATATCTTAAAAAACTCTGTTGAATCTGTTACTGCAAAAAAATGCATCGTAAATATAAATATATATGCTGAGAATGATCAGGCTGTTATAAGTATTTCTGATAATGGACCGGGATTTCCGGAAGACAAAATTTCTGAAATAGGCGATGTATGTTTTACAACAAAAGAAAACGGAAATGGTTTGGGACTATCAATTTGCAAAAAAATCGTTTCGCAACACAACGGCAAAATATCTTACAAAAACAATGCTGAAAGCGGATGTACCGTAACAATGTCGTTTCCCCTATGCTATTGAAAACTACAGAGTTTTAAATTTTGAGCTCTGTTCTTAATATAAGAGACCGGATTTTATGCTGTATTTCGAAGCCCTGTACAGCCATAAAAAAAGGTTTAGTTTAGGAAATTAAACAAAGTTCACCCTAGCTTTGTTAAAACTTCCGACTGTTAATCAATCTTTCTTCAATTGAAAAACATTAAACAATGCAGGTACGTATCTATCTCCTACATATAGTACCGGCGAAAGGATTTTATCTTATTCGGTCAGCGCGGTCTAGGTGCCGGCCGGAACGGAAAAAGTCCGAAAAAACGCGAAGACCCGGGCATAATTTTGGCTTGTGTCCGGATCTTCAAAACTATTTCATGAACTAAAATTAATCCTGATTTAAAACTATTCGTATTATTACAAAAAGCTGGAGCCTTTCGCTCAAAATTTCGCAAAAGGTATTTGCTTAATAACCCTCTGATTATTGCCGGCTTGACAGGCAAAAAAATCAAAAGGCTGAATTCAGACAAGTTCTGGGTTTGGTCTTTTGTTAATCTTCTTCAGAAGTTCCCAAAACAATTATTATATCAAAATCGGTTTGGTTTTTTACATATTTAACACGGGGCTTATTAAAAAATTCTTTTAAATCATAGCCAAGACCTTCTTTATTCACATAAATAAAAGTATTTTCGTCTTTCGGCATATCCGAATCGCCGATTTCTGTAACATTAAATCCGGCACCAATCAGCTCTTCTTGCTTCTTGCCCGCCAATCCATTAACATAGCCGCCGTTCAAAACTTTAATCTTTTTGCCTTTGCTGGATATTTTCTGCATATCTTCGTCGTAAAAAACTTCAGAGATGACTTTTTCACAGGCATCTAAATCAAATTCAATATCATTTGTTTCAACACCGTCAACATATCTCGATTTTACGGGAATCGTAGCGGTTTGGATATTTTCGGGACTTATGTCCTTAACGTATTTTAAATATTTCGGAACTTCATTGATATTAAAATTAGTTGTGACATATTTGCTGATATTGTTGATAACAGCCTGCGCATTGTTGACAATATTATCTTTTGCCAAAAGCTGCATGATAAATTCTCTGACAAAATCCTGCTGAACTTTTACTCTTTCTAAATCGCCCATAATATAAATAGGGCTTTCGTCTTCATAACCGGCATTCGGTTTTCGGTAGCGCAAAAGACCTTCGGCATCTTTACCGTTCAAAACCTGCTCGCCGGGGTAAAGGTCAATATACAAATCCTGAACGAAATCCTCATATAACATACGCTGCGGAACATTAAATTTCACACCGCCCATATCATCGATAAGCGAACGGAATCCTTCTAAATTAAGCTTTGCATAATAATCGATATTTATATCAAAGGTATTTTCGATTTCATTAACCAGCATTTCTACACCTAGGCTTTGCCCGGCGTAATGATGCAGTTCGGCAAGCTTTAAATATCCGCTTTGGGGTAGAAATCTATCGTTTTCAAGCAAAATCTTTTCTTGTTCCTCAGTCAACTCTATATAAATATCTCTTGGGATGCTGATTAGTTTTATAATTTTCTCCTTTGTCAAAAATGTTCCGATCATCATAAAATCAGTTCTTGTACCATCGTGGTCTGTACACATAACAATAAAATTCACTCTGGATGAAACAGGTTTAAAAAAATCTTCAATAACATTTGGCTCTTTCAAGCCGGTATGGATATCATCATTTTTAGTATAATCGATTTCATCTTTTAATATATTTTTTGCAAATATGTATATACCGGCAAATAATAGTGACATTATAACAATTAATGAAAAAAACAAAATTAATAATACACGTCTTCTTGATTTTTTATGCTTAATATTGTTCTTTTGTGACTGTGTTGCCAAATTATCTCCTCCAAAAAATTAATCTAAAGCTAATTCTAACATAACTAAGCATATATTTAAATACAAAATTATTTCAGCCGACTAATACTATTTTCATTTTGATAAGTAGAAAAAAATTTTTCACAGCATAGCGTTCCGCGGGATTAAAATGGAAATCTGTAGACATAAAAGAGGATTTGTGAGATAATTAATAGCACACTCAATCTTTTCACGATGCATAAATTTCCCTGATTTTCCCTATATAGTTTGATTAAAAATCCTTGGAGGAATTATGTTTTTTCTCACAGTTTTAGTTTTACTAAACTCTTTTTTTACATCAAACGCCGTTCAGCCATTTAAGATTGATGAGCCGGTGACCGGAAAGTTTGAAAGCAAACAAATATCGAAGGAATATAAAATCAGTATAAATAAAACCGCTAACGTAGGCTTTTCATTATTCTGCCATACAGATGGCAGCCCTTCAGATATTTCGTGGAAAATATCTTTTTTTAGCGAAGGCGGATATTCTCCTGTATTTTTAAGTACAGGCACAGATTTTCAAAAAAATAAAAAACAATCAAAGGATTCGGCGGAATGGTATAAAGAAAATTTAACTTTGCCTACGGGAAATTATACCGTAACAGTCTCTGTACCGGAAAAATTATTTAATGATGAAATATCCTATATTGATTATTTATTTGAAATTTATCCTTTTGAAAAAGCCTCAAGCTTGTCTTATGCGGACAAGCCGAGCGCTTGGGCTCAAAAGGAAGTAGAATCGGCTTTAAAATCAAATCTGGTTCCGGCGGAACTGAGTTCAAAATTTACGGCAAATATTACCCGGGCAGAATTTGCGCGGCTGGTTTCGTATTATGTGGTAAAAAATATTTCCGGCACGCCGGACGCAACGATTCACGCTATGGATAATTGGCTGGAAGACAGCAATTTTTACAGGCTTCATGGTATCGAAAAAAAATCTTTTGTATTTGCGGACACAAATGATAAATATATTAATTTTGCGTATTCTACAGGTGTTGTTGCGGGCGTTGGAGAAGGAAATTTTAATCCAAACGGAGTAATTACTCGTGAACAAGCCGCCGTTATGCTGACAAATGCTTCTTTTACTTCTTCCAATAAAATAAACATAGGCGCAAAAATAATTTTTAATGACAAATCAGATTTTTCGGATTGGGCAAAAGATGCAATTGATTTTATAACTTCGGTGAGGACTTATGAAAAATCTGTTGCTGTTATGAGCGGAGTTGAAAACGGGAATTTTGCGCCAAAAGAAAAATATACTCGCGAACAAGCGATTGTTACTGTTTACAGATTATTACAATCGACGTTTAGTAATGTAGCGGTTTGATTTTTTTCCGACTAAAACATTTTGTTTTGAAGATATATAGAATCAAGAAAAATCAAACCGCAAGTAATCAATATATAGTTATTAATAATGTAGCGGTTTGATAATGTAGCGGTTTGATTAAAAAAACTTAGCGGAAATTTTTTTCGCTAAGTTTTTTTGAAAAATTTTATAAATCATCGAGATTCTTAAATTCATAGCCCATCTCTTTATATTTATTGATCAATTCCTCTAGAATTTCAACATTTGTTTTTGACATGTTATGCAAAAGGATTATCGCTCCCGGGTGGATGCGCGGAATTAATTTATCAAATGCTTCTTTTTTGGACGGCTGATTGTAAATATCAAAATCACGGTAGGCCAAAGACCAGAAAATAGTTTTATATCCCAATTCTTGAGCTGTTTTTAAATTCTCCTCGTTGTATTTGCCTTCGGGCGGCCGATAGAATTTTTTCATTTTTTTGCCGGTAATTTCGCTGTAAATATCCTCAACAGCTTTTAATTCGGTATTAAAGGCTTCTTTAGAATATATTTTTGACATATCCGGATGAGTCATTGTGTGATTGCCGACAATATGCCCTTCCTTAACAATTCGCTTTACGATTTCAGGATTTTTTTTCAAATACGAGCCGACTAAAAAAAATGTAGCCTTGACTTTATTCTTTTTTAGAATATCCAGAATTTTTTCGGTATATCCGTTTTCATATCCCGAATCAAAGGTTAAATATATTATCTTTTTGCCTTCGTCGCCGACAAAATAAGAATCAAAATTTTTCAAATATTCTACGCTTTCGTTGGCTGTTGGGCGCGCCTCGTTTTTTGGAAAACTCAAACCCCAATCTTTTGCAAGCAAAGTATTTTGGATAATTAAATTTAAAATAATCAAAATTAAAATTATTCTTTTTTTCATGTTTCAGCTCCTTAAAAATATACTATAAATAGCTTGCGCAAAAAAATAAAAAATAATCAATAATTTTACAAATATTTTAAAAACTCGCACCCGTCGAAATTTTCCGGTGAATTTAAAATATATTTTAGTAAATAATATATATCATTACCTTGTATATGTTTTTTTACAATCATGCTATAATATGCAGTTCGGGAAGATGCTTATATTTTGTTACAGAAAATTAACTTTTAATATGCAATGATATAAAGTATAATTGAATATATGCCGTATGATATAGTGACGAACGAAAAAAGTTTACACTCGCTTCTGTCTGAATGCCTGGAACAGGCGCGAAAATCTATTCGTTCATCAGTATATTCGGCAAAAATTTTTTTTTACTTTTACAGCGGTTTGATTAGAATTTTCACAAAAGAAAACTCAAATCGCATTCGTACCTAATCAATTGTTTTGATTTTCACGTTAATTTATTAAGGAGGATTTTTATATGAAGAAATTTATTCCGGCATGTGTTATATCTGCTGTAGCGGCGGGAATTTTTTGTGTTTCCAGCATTATGGGAGCCGCCGACGTTACTGTTAAATTAGACGGAAAAACCATTAATTACGCACAAAATGACGCACAGCCTCAAATCGTAGACAACCGCACAATGGTACCTTTAAGGGCGACCGGCGAAGCTTTTGGTCTGGAATTTGAATGGAACGACAAAACAAGAGTTGTATCTTTTAAAGACGGGGACAAAGTTATCACACATGTAGTAAACCAACCTTATATCTATGTAAACGGCGTTCCTATAGAATGTGATTATGCGTCGGCCATAGTTCAGAACAGAGTTTTGTTTTCCGTAAGAATGTTATCAGAAGCTTTGGGCAAAAATGTTAGTTGGGATGCTCCAAACCGTACGGTAATTATTACATCAACTACAACACCTACAACAACAACCGCTCCATCTACAACAACTGCACCTTCAACATCATCTGCACCGCTTGTTCCTCAATCGCAAATTGTTAGGGTAGAATCGGACAGAACAACAGTTGGAGTTGGCGAAGAAGTTAGCATAACCGTAACTGCCGATAAAAATACTGAATCCGTTAAAATTTCTGAATATGGACAACAAAGAATTTTAGGATTGTCCAAAGATTATACAGAAAGCGGCGAATACCGTACTTTCAAGCTTGTATTAAAGCCTGAAGAAGCAAAAGAATCTTTAAGAATCGCTGTATATTCCGCAAATGAAGAAGGATACAAACTTGGCCCGGACCAAATTATTAATTTTAAAGTTACAACAACATCGCAAACTTCCGGAACAACCAAAACTACAACCAGCACAAGCACAAGCTCCGGCACTACTTCCGGAACTAAGCAAAAAGGCGATGCTGATTTAGAAAAATATATTCTTTCTGCTGAAAAAGTTAAATCGGGCGCAACTATTGATATTATAATCTATTCGAATAATTTCGGCGTTTCGGCTTGGGTTGAAGACGAAAGCGAGTCGGTTATTTCGAAAGCTACCGATCATTCAAATAAAGATTCATCCTATATTTGGAGATTTTCTTTTAAACCTTCCAAAACAGGATATTATTATTTCTGCGTTGCTGACAAAAACAACAAAGTTGATTACGAAAAAGTTTATATAACTGTAGAAACAGCTACTTCAACTCAATATGACAATAGCAATTTTGTTTCGGTTACATTAAAAGATTCGAGTAATTCTGATAACAAAGGCTCTAGCTCAATTATTGTTGATAAATATGATTATGTTGACGTAGAAATTCAAACAGGCAGAAAAATTGATCGTTTAATCGTTAGAGACAATAATAACAATGAGATTTTCAACGAATCCAGTTCTTATACCGAAAAAGACGGAAAATTTATCTGGACATTTAGTGTTCGTGCTGACGAAGACACAAGATATACAGCTGTTATCAGATATGACAACGTTGACAGAAATACCAGAGAATTTAGAGTAAATGTTGATTAATTAAAACATAAAAAGTTTTACGAGAATGGCGCATTGCGCCATTCTTTTTTAAAAATTTTTATATATGAAAACTCTGAGGCGGCACGGAAATCTGTGCCGTCTTTTTCTTTCAAATATAAAAATATAATGTTATCATAATATAGATTAAAAAAATAAAAGGAGAATTTTATGAAAAATTTTTTAGTTTCAAAACTTACATTGTCGGCCATGTTTTTGGCTATGGGACTTCTTTTGCCTTTTTTAACAGGGCAGATTCCGCAAGTAGGTTCGGCGCTTTTGCCAATGCATATTCCCGTTCTTTTGTGCGGCCTGATTTGCGGCTGGCAATACGGCGGTTTGATAGGCTTTATTATGCCGATAATGCGCTCATTTGTTTTTGGAATGCCTCCTCTTTTTCCGACAGCGGTTTCGATGGCCTTAGAAATGGCAGCTTACGGAATAATTATCGGTCTCTGTTATGCTTATTTTCCGAAAAAAAACTCTTATTTATTTCTGTCTCTTTTTTCGGCAATGATTATCGGCCGAATTGTTTGGGGAATCGTACAATTGACGCTTGCCGGCGTTGGCGGAAATGCTTTTACTTGGCAGATTTTTATAGCCGGAGCTTTTGTAAATGCTATTCCGGGAATAATTTTGCAATTATTTCTGATTCCTGCCGTAATGATTACGCTCCAATCAAATGGGGTATTGAGCTATGAAAGATGAAATTTCAAAAATTTTAATTAAACAATTCGAGATTTATCCAAAATCTCAAATTATAGATTTTTTGAAAGTCATTTATCAAAATGAATTTGGCTGCGGACATTTAATTGATGATTCTGTAAATTCTTTGAATAGAATTAAAGATGAATTAACCTCGGCGGCGGAAATTAAATCTGACATAATAGAATTTATAGGGAATGGGCTTTGCCGGGTACATTTGCAAATTTTGCGGGAAAAATCGCTGTCTGCGGAGACGTTTAATAAAATATTTGTTCTCTCAGCTTTGCGATTGCGTGGAAATAAAGAGAGCTTTATTGAAAAAGTTCATATCTTTGAGGAACTTTGTTCGGAAAAAATTTTGCCGTTTTGCGCCGATGAACTGCGGAAAATAATTTCAAAATGGGAAGCTGACGGCGAATATGCTTTTAGGCACAGTGAAGTATTTCGAGAAAATTATTCTCCGGCTTATCGTGTTGCTGAAAAACAGTTTTGCGATTTTATCGAGTTTTTGGCTTTGATTGACGAAGCTTGTAAAGAAAAAGAACATATTATTGTAGCGATAGACGGCGATTGCGCCGCCGGAAAGACTACGCTTGCCGCAATGCTGAATTTGATTTACGAATGCAATGTAATACATATGGATCATTTTTTTCTGCAAGAAGCTCAAAGAACCAAAAAACGTTTGGAAACTCCCGGCGGTAATATAGATTTTGAGCGGTTTTCCACCGAAGTTTTGATTCCGCTTACGCAAATGAAAGAATTTTCCTACCGTCCGCTTGATTGCAGGGATTTTTCATTCGGCGAGCCGATAAAAATTCCGCTGAAAAAAATAAATATAGTAGAGGGCGCATATTCTCTGCATCCCAATTTATCGAACAAATATGATTTAAAAATTTTCCTCTCGGTAGATTCAAAAGAGCAAATGCGCCGCATCAGCGCGCGAAACGGCGAAATGATGGCGGATAAATTTAAAAATATATGGATTCCGATGGAGAAAAAATATTTTTCCGAATTTAAAATTTCGGAAATTTGTGATTTGTGTTTTACGTCTTTTTTTGAATATTAAAATCATAAACGGAAAAGATAAATTCAACCTTATTGTATTACTAAAATTTTGAAAGGTATTGAATTTATGAATTCTGTTTGGAGCGAAAGCGTTGAGAATAAAAAAAGCCGTCCGAATTTTCAGGGCGAAATGAATACGGATGTGCTGATAGTCGGCGGCGGCATGGCCGGAATTCTGATTGCTTACCGATTGAAGAAAGCCGGAGTTTCCTGCGTTGTTTTAGAAGCGAAAACTATCGGAAGCGGCGTTACAAAAAACACGACTGCAAAAATAACTTCACAGCACGGCTTGATTTATTCCGATATTATAAAGCGTTTCGGGATTGAAAAAGCAAGGGCGTATTTTGAAACAAATTCTCAAGCTCTTTTGGATTTTGAAAAACTATCTGAAAAATACAAATGTGATTTTGAAAAAAAGGATTCCTTTGTTTATACTTTAGAGAATAATTTGAATTTTGAAAACGAGATAAGAGCTTATGAAAAATTAAAAATCCCAATCTTGAAACATAATGAAAATCCATTGCCTATAAAAATTAAATCCATTCTCGGAATGGAAAATCAAGCGCAATTCAATGCGCTTAAATTTCTCGTTGCTTTGGCGGATAAGCTTGAAATATATGAAAATTCGTTCGTTCATAGAATTGAGGGCAACACAGCTTTTTTGCGAAAAGGAAAAATAAAAGCAAAGCAGATTGTTATTGCAACGCATTATCCGCTTGTCAATGTTCCGGGTTTGTATTTTATGAAATTATACCAACATCGAAGCTACGTTATCGCTTTGGAAAACGCCGTAAAATTGAACGGTTATTATGTCGATGAAAATGAAAACGGCTTTTCATTCAGAAATTATCAAGATTATTTATTGATAGGCGGCGGAGACCACAAGACCGGAAAAAAAGGCGGGGGATTTTCGGAAATACGAAAATTGACGAAAACAGCGTATCCCGATGCGGCGGAGAAATTTCATTGGGCAACTCAGGATTGTATGTCTTTGGATAAAATCCCGTATATCGGGCGGCATAATTCTTCAAACAACAGGCTTTTTGTTGCGACCGGCTTCAATAAATGGGGCATGACTTCCTCGATGGTTGCGGCAGGAATTATTTCCGATTTAATAACAAAAGGCTCAAGTGATTTTGAAGAACTCTATTCTCCGCAAAGGTCAATGTTTACAACTCAGCTTTTTAAAAATTTAGGTTCAGCGGCTTCGGGGCTTTTGAGCATGGGAACGCCTCGGTGTTCGCATTTGGGCTGCAAGCTGAAATGGAATAAGCTTGAAAAAACTTGGGACTGCCCGTGCCACGGCTCACGCTTTGACAAAACGGGGCATATAATCGATAATCCCGCAAAAAGAAAAGCTCGGATTTAACTTTGTACTATTTTCATTCTAAAAGACAGAAAAATGTAAATAGTATTAATGGAGAGATTTTATGAGAAAATTCTTTGAGGGTTTTTATTATAAGCACCAAGCAAACGGACGAACACTTGCGCTGATTGCCGGAAAAGCAGAAGATTGTGCATTTATTCAAATTATTACCGATTCGTCATCATATAATATAAATTTCCATAGCTCGGAATATAAGAAATCAGATAAAATTTTTATTAAAGGCAATGAATTTTCAAACAGCGGAATCAAAATAAATATAAACGAAGATGAAATACAGATAAAAGGTGAATTGCAATATAGTTCTTTGATGCCGATTCAATATGATATCATGGGTCCGTTTAAATTTTTTCCGATGGAATGTAGACATATAGTTATCAGCATGAAGCACAATGTTATGGGAAATATTGTATTAAATGGAGAAAAATTTGATTTTGACAATGGAATGGGATATATAGAAGGCGACAGCGGCTATTCGTTTCCAAAAACTTATTCATGGATACAGAGCAACGAGTTTGAGGAAAATATATCGATTATGGCTTCGGTAGCTCTTATTCCGTTTATGGGCTTTCATTTTTGGGGCTGTATTTGCGTTTTAATGATGAACGGAAAGGAATACAGGCTTGCGACTTATAAAGGCGCGCGCATCCTTCGGAATGAGTTTGGAAAAATAGAAATATCACAAGGGAAATTTAATTTGAAAATATCGGTAAACCAAAAAAGGGCAGATGAATTATCAGCGCCTCAATCTGGAAAAATGGATCGAAAAATAAAAGAATCAGCGTCCTGCCCGGCAGAACTCTTGTTCACAGAAAATGACCGGACGATTTTTCATGGTAAAAGCAGTTTCGCAAGCTATGAATATGCGGATATTTGATATTGTATAAACAAAGTTTTGTATTAAAGAATAAAAAAGTATTTCATTCTGCATCAGAATTGATGCGAAGAATGAAATATTTTTTTATGCATATCAAAATTGAAATAGTACTAATAGAATTAAGAAATTGAAAAATAATCAAACTGTTATTTTTTGTAATTATACTTTAAAAACCATGTATAGTGATAGAAAAATCCGGCGGGATTCAATATCCGTTTAAATTTATTTACTATACTTAAGTAAAATTTATACTTGTCGATATAAAAATGTAAAATAATTTTTGAGGCGGTTTATTTAATACTATTTCCATTTTGATATGAAGAAAAAAATTTTTCACAGCGGAGTTTTTCGCGCAACGCTTCAGGCGCGAAATGAAATATTTTTTTCTATCCTTTGGAATGGAAATAGTATAAACCGCTATAAGAAAATCTGGAGGTGACAAAATGCGTAAATATTTTTGCATATTAAGCTTGAGCTTTATATTATTTTCGGGATGCAATGCTGAAGTGCAGAACAAACCGGCCGATACAGCTTCTGCTGAAATACAGGAGTCAACAGAGGTGAAAACAAGCGAAATACCTACCGAAACTACCGCGACTACTTCGGCGGTGACATCCGTAGAGCCAACCGAATCTGAAGAGGATTTTGTATATAACGACGCTTTTTTGATTAAAGTCGAAAATACAGATATTTTTAAAGAAGCAGGGGAACGTTATTTTTATATCGGGCGCAAAACATGCCCGACTTGCCGCGATTGGCTGCCTATTTTAGAGGAAGCCAGCGTAGCCAACAATAAAGAGGTCTATTATTTAGATACAGACATTTGGCGAGATAAAGAAGATGGCAAAGAAGTTATTACAAATCTCGAAATAAAATCTGTTCCTACGCTTGTTAAAATGAAAGACGGGCAGTTAGTCGAAAAGCTTGTAGTTAAAGATGAATTTGAAGAAGCTGCGGCAAAAACTGAGCTGCAAGAATTTTATACGAAATAATTATTGAATAAAAAAAAGTCTGCGTAAAGCAGACTCTTTTTTATGATTTTTTATTTTAAATACGATTCAAAACCTTCTGTTTTTTCGATTGCATTATTTCCGAGCAAAAACATCGCTTCTGCGCCCTCGATAGAATTGACAAGCTCCAAAGAATCTTCGAGCGGCATCAAAAAGCAGGAAGTAGAAAGAGCGTCGGCAATGCCGGAATCATCGCAGATTATCACAACAGAGCGGTATTTATCGGCGGGCATAAGCGTTTTTGGGTCGATAATATGATGGTAACGAACACCGTTCGACATAAAATAACGCTGATAATCTCCGCTTGTAACAATCGATTTATTGTTTACGTATAATATTTCCACAATCCCGTCAGCTTTTTGGGGAAATTCGGAATTATCGGGAGCTTGCACTCCGGTAATCCATTTCCCTTTTTCGTTTTTCGGAGAGCCTGACGCAACAACATTTCCGCCCGAATTTAAAAGAAAATCCGCGAAACCGTTTTTATTCAAATATTCTTTTACTTTTTGCGAAGCGTAGCCTTTTGCGATTGCGCCGACATCCAGAAGCATTTCGGGGTCTTTTAAAAAGACTGTGGATTTTTCTTTGTCAATTATTAAATCGTTGATATCTGTGTGGCGCGCGGCTTCTTCCAATTCGGTCATGGTCGGGATTTTATTATCAAGCTTATCTATTTCGGATGCTGTTTGGTATTTTTGCCAAATGCTGATAACTGAGCCGAAAACCGGATTTAGATATCCATTGGATTTTTCGTAATATAATTTCGAGAACTCCAAAAGTTCAATTATTTCTTTGTCAACCTCAACGGGTTTTAGTCCGGCGTTATTATTTATGCTCTTTATATTATTTATATTTTCATAATTATTATAATAATCAAATAATTTATAATATTTCGAAAATTCGCTTTCAGCAAGCTCACAAAGTTTTTCAAAATCACCTTGATTATCCATATAAGCCGAAATAATAATTACCGTATCAAAATAACCGTAAATTGTTTTTTCGTATTTATTAACAGAACACGAAGTAAAAATCAATATCAGCGCAAAAATCCCAATAATCTTTTTAATCATTAATATCCCCCAAAGTACTTAAAAAATCTACAGCGTCGGGATTTTTTCGTCCAAAAATTCGCCCAAATCGGAGTCATGAGTTAAATTATCGCTTTTATCGTCGGCGATATCCAAAGTTTTTTTTGCGTCGTCAAAAATCTCCAAAGACGTGTTTACAGAGACATGGTCTATTTTTGAATCGATTCCCTTTATCAAATTTTCAATATCTTTTTTTAGCGTAATTAAATTTCTGTCATTTAAATCTTTGTTGATTTGTATTGAAACAACTGCGATATTCCCGACAATATTCACTTTTGCATCTTGTATAAACCTTAGCTTCTTTATATTTTTCTCTAAATTTTCTTCGCGTTCCTCGAGATTTTGGTTTTTTGACGAGAATTTTTCAATATTATCCATATTCTCGTTGACATAAAATCTATCGTTTTTGTAAATACTTGTTTTGTCATCATAAATACTGACATTATTTAAATCGTTTTTCATTGCGGAGGTATTTACATCTGCCGAACACGCCGTCAATATACCGACTGAAACTATAATAATAAATTTTTTCATTTATTTCAACTCCATTATTATTTTGATGCTTAAAAAATTTCTATATTATTATTTGTAAAAATCTGAATTTAAATCAGAAATCAGTGAATTTATATAATTTAGAATAATAAGTTTTTATAAAAAATAGATAAAAATAAATCCAATATATGTTATAATTAATAAAAAACTTTAGGAGGTTTATTATGAGTACAAAAGCCAGACATTACCGAGTAGTAAAAAAACAAGTGGAACACGATAACAATACTTATGCAGGAATTTATGTTCCCAAGCAGAAACAGCATATCATCATAGTCGCTTTGATTATGTATTCTCTATTAATTTTTCTGAAAGGAATATTTTTTGGATTTTTCTTTTCGAAACACAGTTAATTGCAATCGAAAATATTTTTTATACCGGAAAATACAAGAGGTGAAGCATGATTATAAAAAATGGGGTAATTGCGAACTCGTCGATTTCATTTAAAGCCGATATAAAAATCGAAAATGGAATTATTTCCGCAATCTCCCAAAACATAAATGACAATGACGGTGAAATCATCGAGGCCGAGGGAATGTATGTTATTCCGGGCGGAATTGATGCGCATACGCATATGGATTTGGATGTCGGAATAGCGCGTGCCGTTGATGATTTTTATACAGGCACCGTAGCGGCGGCTTTTGGTGGGACGACGACCATAATCGACCATATGGGTTTCGGCCCGAAAGGCTGTTCTTTATCACATCAAGTCGGAGTTTATCATAAACTCGCCGGAGAAAAAGCTGTTATCGATTACGGATTTCACGGCGTTATACAGCATGTAAACGATGATATTCTAAACGAAATGGACGAGCTTATCGATAAAGAAGGAATAACATCTTATAAAATATATTTAACTTATGATTATAAAATAGAGGATAAAGACGCATTCAGAGTTTTGGAAAAGGCTAAAGAAAACGGAATTGTAATAACCGTGCATCCGGAAAATGACGGCGTTGTCAATTATCTGAAATTAAAATATAAAGCTCAGAACAGACTTACGCCGGAATATCACGCAAAATCACGGCCGTTGGAATGTGAAGCCGAAGCGATTTCCAGAATGATACAAATGGCGCATATGGCAGGAGATCCAAAACTTTATATTGTGCATTTGTCAAATGCCTTAGGATTGGATATTATCCGCCAAGCGATTGACAGAGGACAAAAAAATATCTTCGCCGAAACTTGCCCGCAATATTTGTTTTTGAACGAAGATATGTACAAGCTTCCGAATAACGAAGGCTTGAAATATATTATGAGTCCGCCTTTGCGCAGCAAAGACAATAATGAGAAACTTTTTTCGGGCATCGAAAAAAAATATATCGATGTTATAGCAACAGACCACTGTCCGTTTAATTTCGGTATCGAAAAACAAATGGGCAAGGATGATTTCACAAAATGCCCGAACGGCGCGCCGGGCGTTGAATTGCGCCTGCCGTTGATGTTTTCGGAAGGAGTTATGAAAAAAAGAATTTCCATAAATGATTTTGTGGAAATATCCTGTCATAATCCAGCTAAAATTTTCGGCTTGGATAAAAAAGGTGAAATTGCTGTTGGTTTCGATGCGGATATCGTAATTATCGACCCGAATAAAAAAATTAATATCAGCAAAAATATTCTGCACGAAAATGTAGATTACACGCCATATGAAGGCTTTGAATTGCAGGGATATCCCGTTGTGACGATTTCGCGCGGCGAAATAATTGTAAAAGATAATAAATTCTTAGGCGAAAAGGGCAGAGGAAAATATATAAAACGAAAAATTATGTAAAAAAAGTAGTACTCAAAAAAATCGGAGGTTTGGATATCAGCCTCCGAAAATTTTTTATCTTCTATAATTATTTTTTGCTCTTCGAGTTATCGAATTCAAATTAGTATTACTGTTTGATTGTAAACTATTATATCTATATTTTCTTCGTGCTTTCTTTTTATTATTATAAACAACAATATATGAAAGCCCAAACAATATAAACAAAAGCATCAGAAGCGTCGCTGTTGAGGAATTCGAAGATTTATTTTTTATAGGTAAATCTGATTCGCTTAAAACAGAATCTCCGAAATTAGTTTGCTGAATAGCACTGCTGTTGTTTTCTGCCAATGTTACCGGCGGAATGGAGGTATTTGGTGTATCGGAAGAAAACAATTGCGCTTCTTCTGTATTCAGTTCAGGAGCATTTTTAGAAGCAACAATATCGTTTTCAACAGTATTTGCACCGGCTCCGTTTTGTTCAGTTGGCTTTTGAGTGCTTTCAGTCGTTCCCGGCGTAACCTCTGAAGAAGCTTTAGGCTTTTCATTGACAGAGCTTTTTCTGCTGACAGTTATCTTAGGCATAGGAACATTTTCCATATTATCCTCGACAAAAGGCGGAATTGTAACATTTTCCGGTATTTCGTAGCTGATGGTATTGCTGACAGATTCGGACACACTGAACGAAGTGGTTTCCTCTACAGCTTTGTTATCCAAGTTTACTACAAAAATCGTGGATACATTTGTGCGCCTGTCAATATTCAATCCGGGTACAGAATTTGAATATGCCTTTGTTTCTACCACTAAATCGCGCGTGATATTGTCTTTATTTTTATTAAAAATATAATTATATGCAACCGAATATTTATCGTAAGTTTCCTTATCCATTTTTGCATATTCTATTTTTGATTTATCGTTGGTCTTAATATAAAATGTAAACATCGGCAATTCTTCGCCGTTTTTATTCTTTTTAAAATTAATGGGAACATATTTTTCCACAAATTTATAAGACATATTCGGTGTCAAACCGAAATCAAAATTATATTTGTAGAAATAATTTATCAGCTCTCCAAAATTATCGCGCAGGCCGCCGCCGTATTTCTCTATTTCGACAGGGAAACAACCGAGGATTTCCTCGTTTCCGATATCCAAAGAGTTCGGATATATTATTTTAACCCATTCTTTTGTATCCTCTTGTAAAACAAAAAGTTCAAAATATGCAGTATTGTTTGTATCAAAAAACTCTTCGCCTATCGGTAAAAGTCCGTCGCTGTTATAACTGCTCGCTCTGTTGTGAAGAATTAATTTATTTGTCGTAGATACATTAAAATTGTAATAGTAAGTTCTTTGGTCTTTATAGTCTTTCCTAACGCTGCCGTCGGGTTCATAAGATTGCGCTGCCGGGTCATACATTATGCCGGTATTAAGTTCAAAATTCTGCTTAAAATTACTCGTGTTAATAGCTTCAAAAACGCCTTTTGTGTCGATTTTAAACCTGATTTTACCCGGGTTATAATAGCCGTCGTCCGCAGATATTACTTGATATATTTCATAATATCCGGGCGTTGCTTCATAAATATCCGGAGAAATACCTTTATAAGCCGTAGAACCTTTATCAGAAGTAAAGGCTTCATGGACTTCTTTTAGTATCGTCGGTTCAAAATCATAGGTGCTTAAAGGCTTCGTAAATTCGCTGTCCTCATATTTCACTAAAGTGTACCGAGCACCTTTTACGCCGACTTCGTAATTTGACAAAGACGCAGCAATCCGTATATGGTGAGATCTACCAATATCAAATTTCACATTGTCCGCGTAGACAATTTCGTTAGAATAAAAGAAAAGCATAACAAATACTATAATCAATGTGTTTAGCTTTAGCCTATACATCAAAAACAGCAAAAACAACAAGGCGAGAAAGCCTTGCAGAAATATTAGCATTTTCAAGCCCCCTCCCCCGATAAAAGCTTATGCTAGTTTTTTTCAGACTGCTATCATCTTATATCTGAGTATAAATATTAAACACATCACAGGGATAACAAAAAATGTACAAAGAAAATTGAAAATCATGTGTTTTTTAGATAATTTCTTTATAATTATTTTATTTTGATTTTTTTGTAATTTTTCCGAAAAATAAAGCTATATAGGCGATTATGACTATAGATACAATTATAATAAGCGTTGTATGTTGTTTTGAATCCGAAAAAACCGTTGTTTTTAAATCCACACAAAAAAATAAAAACCCACAAATAATTGCAGGTTTTATATAAATGTAATCAAATTTTATTTTTATGTCGTTACGACAAAGCATTAAATTGTTTAAATCCCCATATCGTTTACAATAAATGAACTTTGGCTTGCGCTGAGTTTATGTTCTTCAATTAGATTTCTTTGTGCGCGGAGATTTCCAAAGTAAATCGAAGCGCATAGAATAATCGAAATCACAAGGAATACTAAAGACGAAAATAAAATTTTATTTTCCGGCATAAAAAAATCCCCCCGATATATTATATTTTTAGCTTTATTTATATATCGGAGGTTTATGTATAAAACTTAATACAAATTTAAAATTTATTTTTTTAAAACAATATCGCTTATTTGTTTGTTTTTTACAATCAGGTCAGGATAGTCGGTGATAATTCCGTCAACACCCATGTTCAGCAAATTTATTATCGCATGTTCGTCGTTTACCGTCCAAACGTATAACGGCTTTTTTTCTGCTTTCATTTGTGCTACAAAAGCCGGATTTACAACAACTCGATATGCAGAAATAAAATCAATATTTTTATTTTTAAGCTGCGCCGGTAAATTAGCCATCGATTCTTCATTTATTAAATAACCCATTATATAATCGGAATATTTTTTATGCATTTCTTCTACATGCGCATAGTTGAAGGACTGAAAATAAATGTTTTCTTTTGGAGAAACAGCGAATTTTTTAACTACCTCCATTGTTTTGTCAACTACAGAAGTCGTTTCATAACCGTGCTGTTTGTAATCAATAACCAAGCCGATTTTTCCGTTGCAATGCTTAATTATTTCTTCCAAAGAACTGATGTATCCGGTTGCATTATTCTGATGCAAAGGGATTGCCTTTAATTCGGCATATGTTAAAGCGCTAACCGCCAAATTTTTTCCTGCTAATCTGTCTAAATAGCCATCGTGCATTACAATCGGAACAGAGTCTTTCGTCAGAATAACATCGATTTCGGCAAACTTTGCTTTTGCGGCAACGGCCGCATCGATAGCAGCAATCGTATTTTCTACACCGACATTTCCGCAGCCCCTATGTCCGATTATAAACGGAGCTACCGGAGCAGGCTTGTCTGTTTCCAAAATTACAGCCGAGCTTTGTTTATTTTTATCCGCATTTATTTTTTCTTTTTTGGCCAAGTCTTCCATTTTGACGTATTTAACGGGTGCGAAACCTGATGACAAAGTGATAATCACAATCGAAGATAATATGCACAAAACAGCTTTATTAAATCGTTTTATAAAAATCCCTCCCATAAAAATTTGAAAATCGTCTCAAAATAGCTGATGAATTGAATTTCAAATCTTGCTCAGTCAATTTCAATAATAGTTTATTAGACTTACATTTATTTCGTCAAATGATGGGATAAAGTAAAGTGTCCAAATTATGCAAATCTAAGCGTTTGCCGGCATGGCGGCAAAAAAGTTGCTTACAAGTAAATCAAATTCAATATTTTTTTCGATCTGGGGGTTATGGCCGCAGTTCTCAAAAATATGTAAGGAGGCGTTTTTATAATTTTCGTAAATTTTCAAACAATCCTTATATCCAACTCTTGAATCATTTCTGGCAAGCAAAAAAAGTGTTTTAAATTCGTAAAAATCATCATACACCTCGAAAGAAAATCCATAACCTTTTAGGCGGATCTTTTTCAAAAAAACATTGTCGGTGATTAAAATCGCCTCGTAAATTTCGGCTAAATAACGCTTGAAATTCGTTTCCGTATGAATTACAAAATCCTTACGGAATAAATCAAATTCACGGGTTTTTGAAGAAAAACCGCCGAACTCAATTTCGTGTTTCGGAAGATCACGTTCTTTTCTATCCGGAATAATGCAAGGGCAAATCATAACTAAACCGGATATCCTCTCCGGCATAAACTTTGCGATTCCGGCGGCGATATATGCACCGAACGAATGCGCCGCGATTATAAATTTTCCGTTTATGTTCTGCTCAATGAAATCCAATAAATAATTGAGCAAATCGTCCATACTGTTAATATTTTTTTCGGCTTCAGATTTTCCCATGCCCGGCAAATCAATATAAAATCTTTTATATGGCAATTCGGATAATATATTTTCCATAGAATTGAATAAAGAGCGGTGGTCGGCATAAAATCCATGTATAATCAGTACAGGAAAGCCTTCGCCTATAATTTTACAATAAATTTGTATCACACCTTTTTCAAATTTCCAACAATAATCCGACAGGGCAGTGGTCAGAACCGAAAATTTTGTCAAAAATCAAAGAATCTGTAATTTTATCATTTATTCTGTCGGAAACTACAAAATAATCTATACGCCAACCGGCATTTGTGCCGCGCGCGTTCCGCATATAAGACCACCAGCTGTAGCGTTCCTTTGTGTCGG
This sequence comes from Eubacteriales bacterium, assembly GCA_031551135.1. Classification (GTDB taxonomy): domain Bacteria; phylum Bacillota; class Clostridia; order Lachnospirales; family JAITVM01; genus JAITVM01. The sequence goes on from JAVBOA010000015.1 coordinate 48,473, forward strand.
GATACAGATGTCGAAACGTATCCGTGAAGCCGGCTTCTAAAGCTGCAGAAAATTTATTGCGCTCCTCGATTGTAAATCCTGCGTTTTTTGTGTTCGTTTTGGGATTTTTTAAATCGATTTCTTTATGAGCTACATTCAAATCTCCGCAATAAACAATTGGTTTTTTCTTGTCCAATTTTTTAATATATTTCAAAAAATCGTCTTCCCATTTCATTCTGTAATCCAAACGCTCGAGTTCACGCTTCGAATTAGGCGTATATATATTTATCAAAAAAAACTTTTCAAATTCCAGAGTTATAACCCGACCCTCTTTGTCATGTTCCTCAATTCCGATTCCATATGTTACATTTAGCGGTTTAATTTTAGTAAAAACAGCCGTTCCCGAATAACCTTTTTTTTCGGCCGAGTTCCAGTATTCGTAATAATTTTCAAAACTAAAATCCGCTTGTTCTCTTTGCATTTTCGTTTCCTGAACGCAAAATATATCGGCATTTATTTCTTTAAAAAAATCCATAAAGCCTTTTTCCATACAAGCCCGCAATCCGTTTACATTCCAAGAAATTAAATTCATTTCTACCTCCAATTCTCTAACACATTTGTCTTATGTCGTATCAACAGTGAGTAAAATTTTGTTGTCTAAATTGATTCGTCAAATATTTTTTAGAAATTTTTGGCGAATCAATAAGCTTTATTTTACTATGCCTTTGGCTGTAAATCAACTAAAAATAAAAAAACCTTCCTCAGTGGGAAGGCTTGTAGCTCTGTTGATTTTTATTTATCGCCACTAAATGTAAAAGTTAAATTTTATTTAATTTTCTATGTTAAATCGAGCCTGATTTTTATTTTCTTTCATTTTTTATTTTGATTACATTTAGTTTTTCGAGAAAAATGTAAACATTTAGAGTGATTTAACGACGAAAAATAACAAAAAATATGACCTATGTAATCTTGCGATTTCAATAGAACATTCGTGCTATTACATAAAAATGAATGAAATTTTATTTTTATTTTATAAATATTGACAGATATTCAAATTAAAGGTGTCATAATGATAGGATAAAACTTAAATATGAATCACTATAATTTATATGATTTACTATTTATTAATGTAATTAATGATAGTTAAATAGTGATTAATATTTATTGATGGATTTGTGAGGTTTTTATGATTGATAAAAATGGAGTTTTTTCGGGATAGGTAATTTTTGTAATGAAATTGTAATTGTCTTTATGTTAAAATTAGGATAAAATGAAGTTGTACTGGGTTACAGTATTTTGCTTTATATTGATGCTAGAACTGATACTTCATATTTACAATGTGATTCTGCCTTGCTTCGATTCGTACTATGTAGAAGTGAAAAGGAGGTCATAACCATGAAAGTTGAGAAAACGAAAGATTGGTTGGAGCTATTTATTTTGCTCCAGAGCTTAGAAGATACTTTGGCCAAGCTTAATATCGGACATACTTTACTTTTGCTAATGATTGTAATCATCTTTGCAAACTTGGATTTTGACGAAATTATTAACTGCATTAAAAAAGAAAGCTCGCTCCTGAGAAAACGATGCTTTCTTACCAAAATTTCAATATGGATTTTGGTTTTACAACTTGGCAGTTGTTATTTTGTGCAGATTATTAGCTACACTCTACTATTCTATCTCTTAATGTTGGTTTTTGCAATAACTTTATGATGACAAATTCATAAAATATCGACAAACGAAAGTATACTCGACCTTTGAGTATACTTTCATTGCCACAAGATGAATAAAAAGCAAAATATCTTTCTAATTATTAAAAATGTATAAATGATTTTTGTTCATCTAAAAATTTCATTTTACGGTAACACAAGTATAAAAACTAAATTTAATTATACAAAAGATTAATAAATTTTACATGGAGGTTGATTAAAGTTGGATTTTGCAAAAAAAGGGTTTGAAACTTTGGAAGATATGGCTAAAGAAAGAAGTCTTAATCTTAAGGTTCTGGATTTTATAAGACAGCTCTCGTTTGATAAATCTTTAGCGGCGAAAGACACAAGTTATAAAATAAGCAAATCTTTGATAAAAAGTACATTCAATGTTACTTATACGACTGTTCGAAAAACTATTGAAAATTTAATTAAGGATGATTTACTAATTACGGACGATAAGGACGAATTTAGAATTAACACTGAATTTGCATATTTTCTTGGAATAGTAATTGGTACGAGTCATATTAAGGTTTCGCTGGTCAATTTTGCTTTTGAATACATGGATAAAAATTCCATTAATTCTATTTTTGAGAAGCATAAAGTTGGTAGAATCTTTGATGACGAAGGACAAATGGTATTTGAAAATAAATTGACGGGCAAAATTGAAAAGTATATTTTCGAAAATGAGCTTGATGAGTTTGGCTTTTGTATAAAAACTCCGGATAATTTGGATGACACAAGCAAAATACTGATAGATGTATTAGAAATCTTTACTACTGCTGCAAAAAATGGCTTTCGGCTCATGTCTATAGGTATTGCTTTTCCTGGAGCGGTTGATATTGAGAACAGAAAAGTAGTAAACTGTTATAATTTGTCATTTTTGAATGCTTTTTGTATGAGAAATATATTGACAAAAGATATTAAAGAGGCTTTAGAGTTACTTAATATAGATATTTTCTTTGAACATAATTCGAAATCCGCAGCAATTGGTGAGAAATTTTATCTTTATAAAAACGATAGTCAATTTAAAAAGTCTAAAAATATTATTACCTTATTCTTGTCGACAGGTTTTTCATCCGCATTGATTTTAGATAATAAAATTTTCAGAGGCGCCAATAATCTATCCGGTGAAATTGGCCATTTGCAAATGATTGACTTTCCTGAGAAAGGCAAAATAAACGAATCTTGCACTTGCGGAAAAGATAAGTGTGTTGAACTATATGTCCGTAATGAGATTTTTGAAATGACATTAGATAATTATAAAAATATGGATATTAAAGTTTTGGAAGAAAAACTAATTAGTAGTGAAGAAAAAAAACAAAAGCTTGCAATCGTAATCGCGAAACTTATAAATGATACTTCGGCATTAATTAATCCCGATTTAGTAATTTTAACAGGAAAAATTTCGCGCTTTTATGAGTATATTTCGGTTAATATAAAAAACAAATTGGATGAAATTTCATTACCTTTTATTAAAGATAATTATAATATATGTACTTCTTCGCTCTGTCACTATTCGCCAAGTGTCGGCGCGGCTATTTCTTCTTATTACCAATGCCTAAAAGAAGATATTGTTTGGTATGATGTAAAATGATAAAAAATGCCGGATTAATTCTCCGGCACTTTTTCTTTTCAAGTGAATAATCTAAAAATATTGACAACTTAAACTTATCTCTGCACACGCCCGGAGCCGTCACCTTTTGCAAGCGTATTAACTTCTTCAACACTGACTCTGTTATAATCGCCTTCAATCGAATGTTTTAGGCAGGAAGCGGCAACCGCAAATTCTACAGCGTCTTTAGGTGTAAAATCGTTTACAAAAGAATAAATCAAGCCTGCGCCGAAAGAATCGCCGCCGCCAACGCGGTCAACGATACGTACATCATAAGATTTGCTGAAATTATAATCATTTCCGTCGTATAATAAAGCCGCCCATTTGTTGTCATTTGCGCTCAATGAGGTTCTGAGCGTGATTGCTACATATTTGAAATTGAATTTATCTTTAAGCTGTTTTGCTACGTCTTTATATCCGTCGTGCTCAAGTTTTCCGGAAGTAACATCATTGTTTTCCGGCTTAATTCCGAAAACATCGGCGGCATCTTCTTCGTTAGCGATAACAACATCAACGTATTGCATTAAATTCGTCATCACTTGACAGGCTTTTTCTTTTGACCATAATTTTTTGCGGTAATTGAGGTCGCAGGAAACAGTGATATTTTTGGCTTTTGCGGCTTTACATGCCTCGGCGCAAATTTCAGCCATTTCATCTGATAACGCCGGAGTTATGCCCGTAAAATGAAACCACACAGCTCCTTCAAAAATTTCTTCCCAATTGAAATCTTCTTTCTTGGCGGTAGAAATGGAAGAGCCTGCTCTATCATAAATAACTTTTGAGGCACGCTGAGAAGCGCCTTTCTCCAAAAAATAAATTCCGACTCTATCGCCGCCGCGGGCGATTTTTGAAGTATCTACGCCGAAACTTCTGAGGTCATTTACGGCGCATTGACCGATATCATGTTTAGGTAATTTTGTAACGAAACGTGCGTCAATTCCGAAATTCGCAAGTGATACGGCAACGTTGGCTTCGCCGCCGCCGAAAGTAGCTTGAAATTTATCCGATTGAAAAAATCTTAAATAGCCTTCTGGAGCAAGTCTTAACATAATTTCGCCGAAAGTTACAACTTTTTTCATAATAATCCTCCTGTATTATAAAATACTATATCAAGGTTGTTTGCCGATATAAGCAAGTATACCGCCGTCAACATATAAAATATGACCGTTTACAAAATCAGAAGCACTTGATGCCAAAAAAATCGCCGGACCGGCTAAATCTTCGGCTTCGCCCCAGCGCGCGGCAGGAGTTTTTGCGATAATAAATTTGTCGAACGGATGCTGCGACCCGTCGGGCTGAGTTTCACGAAGCGGAGCTGTTTGCGGCGTGGCAATATATCCGGGACCGATTCCGTTGCATTGAATATTAAATTCGCCGTATTCGGAAGCGATATTTTTAGTAAGCATTTTCAGACCGCCTTTTGCGGCAGCGTATGCCGAAACGGTTTCACGTCCCAATTCGCTCATCATAGAGCAGATATTAATAATTTTTCCGTGACCTTTTTTAATCATTGAAGGCAAAACCGCTTTGGCAACGATAAAAGGCGCGTTTAAATCCACATCTACAACCTGCCTGAAATCCGCCGCTGACATTTCTACCATCGGGATTCGCTTTATTATACCGGCGTTATTTACAAGTATATCGATAACTCCGATTTCTTCCTCGATTTTTTTGACCATTTCGTTTACTTGATCTTCGTTTGTTACATCACAAACATAAGCTTTTACGTCGATTCCGGCGGCTTTGTAATTTTCAAGACCTTTGTCCACAGATTCTTGTTTGCTGGCGTTAAAAACTATAGTCGCACCGGCTTCATAAAGAGCTTTTGCGATAGCAAATCCGATTCCGTAACATGCGCCTGTTACCAAAGCGATTTTTCCGTCTAGCCTAAACATATCCATCTAAATTACCATCCTTTATTTTAAATCCTTGTTGTTAATTCCGTCCATATCCGAAAATTCTTGATTTTCGCCGACCATTCCCCAAATAAAAGAGTAAGCGCGGCTTCCGGAGCCTGCGTGTATAGACCAGCTTGGCGAAATAACTGCTTCCAGATTGCGGACAACGAGATGTCTTGTTTCGCTCGGTTCGCCCATATAATGCATTACAAAAGCGTCGTCTGCGATATCAAAATATAAATAAACTTCCATGCGCCTGTCGTGCGTATGGCAAGGCATAGTATTCCAAACACTGCCCGGTTTCAGCGTAGTCATTCCCATAACTAACTGACAGGATTCCACTTGACCCGGAAGTATATATTTACAAATAACTCTGTGGTTGGATTCTTCCAAAGCGCCTAACTCAACTTTGTTTTCGTCTTTTACAATAATAACGCCATCCGAAGCCGCACTCTCCGGCTTTATTAAAACCGTAGGATATTCTTTATGCGCCGGAGCGGAATTTAAATAAAATTTTGCAGGAATTTCGGGGTTTTTGCTTTCGAAAGTAATTTCTTGTGCGCCCATTCCGATATACATTCCGTCTTTGTTTGCAAGCTTGTAAATTTTTCCGTCGATATTTATAATTCCATCACCGCCGATATTTATAACGCCCATTTCACGCCTTTGCAAAAAATATTCAGCACGCAGTTCTTTGCCTGCGTCTAATTTTAAAATCCCTTTTTTCGGAACGGCGGAGCCGGTGATAATTCGGTCGATATGGCTGTATACAAGTTTGATTTCGTCTTCTTTAAATAAATCCGAAATCAAAAATTCCTCACGAAGTCTTTCAGTAGTATAAAATTTTACATCTTTTGGTGATACGGCTGTTCTTATTTCCATTTTTTATTCTCCTTATTATTTAACTATATGAACGGCAAAACCGCCGATTTCGCCTTCTAAATATATAACGGCAAGTTTTCCCTTGTTGTCGTATTTTGCGGATTCCATATCAAATTTTGCGCCGCGCATTTCCAAATAATAAACAGCGCGCTCAAGATTATTGCATCGGAAAGCGATATGGCCGTGAAGCCCCTTGAATGGTGATTTCATAATTTCTATTTCACTGCCGTTGAATATAGCGGAATTTCCTTCCTTGATTGCTTTTCCGAAATATTTGGCGAATTTTTCGGCTATTGCGTTTGCCGAATCCAAATTTTCTGCGTTTATTCCGATATGAGCCAATTGGAAGCCCAAAACCGTATCTATCGCTTCTCTCGTGAGTTCGGTTATCTTAGCAAAATTTCCGGATTCGATTAATTCTTCTTTAACCATCCAGCTTCCGCCGCAAGCGACTATTTTGTCAAATGCCAAATATGAATTTATATTATTTTGATTAACGCCGCCGGTCGGCATGAATTTTATTTTTGTATACGGTGCGGCCAATGCCTTAATCATATTGATTCCGCCAAGCTGCTCGGCGGGAAAGAATTTTACGACCGAAAGTCCCATTTCCAAAGCGTTTTCGATATCGGAAGAAGTCGGGCAGCCTGGCAAAACGGGAATATTTTTATCTATGCAATATTTAACAACTTTCTGATTAAATCCCGGTGTAACGATAAATTTCGCACCTGCCGCAACGGCGCGGTCTACGGTTTCGATATTGAGAACCGTTCCGGCTCCGACAAGCATTTCGGGAAGTTCATTTGAAATAATTCGAATAGCTTCTTCGGCGCAATCTGTACGAAAAGTAAGCTCAGCGGCCATCAATCCGCCATCACAAAGAGCTTTTGCAAGCGGCAGAGCATTTTCGATTTTATCGATTTTGATAACAGGCACAATACCAATTTTTTCGATTTGTTCAATAATATTCATTTTTGAACTCCTTTTATTAATTTTATGTAATACTATTTTCATTTTGATAAGTAGAAAAAAATTTTTCACAGTGGAGCGTTTCACGCATGCTTCAAGCGTGAAATGAAATATTTTTTTCTATCCTTAATAATGAAAATAGTATAAAATCATTTTAATCTTGTTTTATAACATTATTACTATTAAAAAATAAATATTGAAATTTATTTAGATATATAGTATCATATATACAAGATAAATACAAGATGTATTTTTACATGAAACGGATAAATAAATTTAAATAAAAGGAGCCGGAAATATGATTAATGAGAAATTTTTATTGCGGAATAAAACTGCCGAAATTATTTACGAAAAAATTAAAAACCTGCCGATTATCGATTATCATTGCCATCTTAATCCTAAAGAAATTGCCGAAAACAAGGCATTTAAAAATATTACGGAGCTTTGGCTAGGAGGCGACCATTACAAATGGCGGCTGATGCGCGCGAACGGAATTGAGGAAAGATATATCACCGGTGACGCGGACGATTACGAGAAATTTTTAAAATGGGCTGAGACTATAGAAGAAGCTGTAGGAAATCCTATTTATCATTGGACAAATCTTGAGCTTAAGCGATATTTTGGGTATAATAAAGTATTGGGAGTAAAAAACGCCAAAGAAATTTGGGAATACTGCAATAAAATTATACAAAGCGGAGAATTTAATGTAAAATCGATTTTCAAACAATTTAACGTAAAATCACTTTGCACAACAGACGACCCGGCGGATGATTTAAAATACCATAAACAAATCGCTGCCGACTCGGAATTTGATACAAAAGTATATCCGACTTTTCGTCCGTCAAATGTATTTAATGTTAATTCAAATTACTCCGAATATATTAAAAAACTTGAAAAATCCGCAGATATGAAAATCGATTCTTACAAAGCTTTGGTAAACGCGCTTTATTCCAGAATGGATTATTTTAATCAGAATTTATGCCGGCTTTCTGATCATTCGTTTGACCCTTTTGTTTATGAAGATTACAACGAACGCGAAGTCGAGGATATTTTTTCTGATATTTTGAATGGCGAATTTGATTTAACAAAAATCAATAAATTTAAAACAGCTTTGTTCTACGACCTGAATAAAAAATACTTTGATTTGGATTGGTCGGTTCAAATACATATGAATTGTATAAGGAACGCAAATGCAGCGATGTTTGAAAAATTAGGACCGGATACGGGTTATGACTGCATCGGCGATACGCCTTATGCGGATAGCCTTGTCAAAACTTTTGACTCCTTATGCAAAATAAATAAACTGCCGCGCACAATTGTTTATTCTCTAAATCCAAACGACTTTGATATGCTGACAACAATTATCGCATGTTATCAAGGAGGCGGTATAAAAGGCAAAATGCAGCTTGGTTCGGCTTGGTGGTTCAATGACCATATTAAGGGTATGGAAAATCAAATGATATCGCTTGCGAATAACGGGCTGTTATCGCGTTTTATCGGAATGCTCACAGATTCACGCTCGTTTTTGTCTTATCCGAGACATGAGTATTTCAGAAGAATTTTGGCAAATTTGCTTGGCACTCAATTTGAGGACGGCCTATTCGCCGACGATATTGAACTTCTTATTAAAATCGCAGAAAATATTTCTTACTATAACGCAGATAATTATTTTAATTTTGTTTAAAACGGAAACAAATTTCCTAGTCTTGCTGTAGTAATTCCGACTTTCGAACACTTTCAATTGAGATTAGTGCTATAAAGCAAGCAACTTATATTTGAGGTGAAAAATATGAAAATTGGCGTAAGAGCCCATGATTTTGGAAGAAAAAATGAAAAAGAACTTGCCGCCGAAATTAAATCGGCAGGATTTGAATGTGTACAGCTCGCTTTGACAAAAGCAATCGAAGGAATTAATTCTTTTGACGATATCACGCCGGATAGAGTTTATAATATCAAAAATGAATTTGATAAAAACAATATTGAAATTTCGATTTTGGGCTGTTATATTGAGCCGGCGATAAAAGACGGCGAACAAAGACGCAAAAATATTGACACATTTGTAAAATCCTTTGAGTACGCTAAAATTTTGGGTACAAATATTATCGGAACGGAAACTACTAATTTTTCTTCTCCAGAGACCTCACGCAATGAGTATTATAATATTTTAAAAGACAGTGTTTTAAGAATTATCGAGAAAGCGGAAAAAGAAAACATAATTATGGCGATTGAGCCTGTTGCGGAACATACATTGAATAATTCTGTGATTGCTAGAAAATTAATTGATGAAGTCGGCTCGGATAATCTGAAAGTTATTTTTGACCCCGTGAATTTGTTATTGCCAAATACGACTATGTATCAAGATATGATGTATAAAAAGTTTTTCGAAATGCTCGGCAAAGAAATCGTCGTCATGCACGCAAAAGATATTTCTATAGAAAATAAAGCTAAAGATTGGCGGAATATCGGTGAAGGCATAGTCAACTACGATTTTATTTTTGAGGCTTTGAATATAATCAATCCTGAGCTTAGAGTTTTGCGCGAAGAACTTAAGCCTGAAACTGCGAAATTTGATTTGGACAATTTGAACCGTTATATAAATAAATATAGTCTGTGCTGAAACTTTTGATTTATACTATCTTCATTTTAAAATGAAAATAGTATTATTTTAGAAAAATTAGTGGATTTGGGGGAAACCTCAAATTCACTTTAAAATTTTGGAGGAAGAAATGAACATTTTGCAAAGGGAAGCGAAATCCGAACTCAAAGAAAAAGTACTTCAATTTGGAGAAGGTAATTTTTTGCGGGCTTTCGTTGATTTTTTAATCGACGAGCTGAATGAAAATAATTTATTTAACGGCGCAATTACGGTAGTTCAGCCGATAGAAAACGGAATGGTTGATATGCTGGACAAACAAGACGGACTTTATACCTTGATTGCGCGCGGCATACAAAACGGGAAAATAATAAACGACAGACGGATTATTAAAAGCGTTACTAAAACAATAAATCCGTTTGTGGATTTTGATTTATATAATGAAACTGTAAAAAATCCGGATTTACGCCTGATTGTATCGAATACAACCGAAGCCGGAATTTGCTACAACAAAGAAGACAAAAAAGAAAACGCCATGCAAAATACTTTTCCGGCGAAAATAACTTCGCTTTTGTACGAAAGGTATAAAATTTTTAACGGCGATATAAATAAAGGCTTTATATTTTTTCCTTGTGAACTTATTGATTATAATGGCACGAATCTTAAAAAATTTGTTTTGCAATACGCTGAGGATTGGGAACTCGGTGCGGATTTTATAAATTGGGTGCAAAAAGCGAATTATTTTACGAATACTTTGGTTGACCGGATTGTAACCGGCTATCCGCGTGACGAAGCCGCCGAGCTTGAAAAAGAACTTGGATATAAAGATAATTTGATAGACACCTGCGAAATTTTTTATTTATTTGTTATCGAAGGACCGGAAGAAATCCGCCACGAGCTTCCTTTTGAAAAAATCGGGCTGAACGTAATCTGGACAAACGACGCAACAAATTACAAATTGCGCAAAGTTCGGATATTGAACGGCGGACACACAATGAGTATTTTTTCTGCGTTTTTGTCCGGTAAAAATACGGTTCTTGAAATGGTTTCGGATGAAAAATTAAAAGGATTTCTGCAAAAAGGAATTTTCGAAGAAATAATTCCGACTTTGGATTTGTCCGAAGCTGAGCTGAAAAATTTTGCAAATGATGTACTTGAACGTTTTGCGAATCCTTATATAAAACATGCACTTTTGAGTATTTCCTTAAATTCGGTATCGAAATTCAAAGTTCGGGTACTTCCGTCAATTTTGGAATATATAAACCGCAAAGGGAAAAATCCAAAAGCACTTGTATTCGCATTTGCGTCGCTTTTGGCGTTTTATAACGGAACAGAAATTAAAAATAATATGCTTATCGGAAACCGCGGCGGCGAAGAATATAATATTTCTGATGATTTCGAAATTTTGGAATTTTTTGCGGAAGCAAATAAAAATTTAATTAAAGATAATAAAGACTCGGTCGGCGATTATGTTAAGAATATCTGCGCAAAATCCGAATTTTGGGATATGGATTTGAATACAATCGAAGGATTCACCTCGGATGTTTCTGAATATCTTTTTAATATTTTAAACGGCGAAATTTATGAGGAAGTGACTAAAATTGTTGAAGGCGAATAAGGCGGTTTTGATTCACGAAAAAGATAATTGCGTGGTCGCTGTCCACGATATTAAAAAATCGGAAATGGTTTTCGAAATCCCTGCGGCGGAGGATATAAAGTCGGGGCATAAAATGGCAATTACAGATATTTCGGCGGGCGAAAATATTATTAAATACGGTTATCCGATTGGGTACGCATTACGAAATATCAAAAAAGGCGAACATATTCACAATCATAATATAAAAACTAATTTGAAAGATATTTTGGAATATTCATATAAACCTAATCTGAATCAAGATTTTGAAATAAAGAATCGGGTTTTCAAGGGTTATAAACGAAAAAACGGTGAAGTCGGAATCCGAAACGAAATCTGGATAATAAATACTGTCGGCTGTGTAAATAAAATTGCGGAAAAATTAGCGGATGAAGCAAATAAGATTTTTTCCGGAAAGACGGACGGGATTTTTACATTTGTGCATCCGTTCGGCTGTTCGCAATTGGGCGAGGATCATAATAAAACGCAATTGATTTTAAAAAATATGGTCACGCATCCGAATGCCGCCGCCGTATTAATTTTGAGCCTTGGTTGTGAAAATAATAATATAAATGAATTTAAAAAAATTTTGGGCGAAATAGATGAAGAACGGGTTAAATTTTTAGTAACGCAGGATGTTTCGGATGAATTGGAAGAGGGCATAAAAATAATTTCGGAGCTTGTTGATTATTCACAAAACTTTGAACGTACGGATTGTGATTTATCCGATATTACAATCGGTCTGAAATGCGGCGGCTCGGACGGATTTTCAGGCATAACGGCAAATCCTTTGGTAGGAAAAATCTCCGATAAAATTATTACGCATGGCGGCTCGGCGATTTTGACCGAAGTTCCGGAAATGTTCGGAGCGGAAGAAATTTTGATGAACCGCTGTAAAGATAAAGCCGTATTTGATAAGACAGTTAATTTAATAAACGATTTCAAAAAATATTTTATGCGCTACGGTCAGGAGATTTATGAAAATCCTTCTCCCGGGAATAAAGCCGGAGGAATTTCTACACTTGAAGATAAATCCTTGGGATGTACACAAAAAGCCGGATCGGCGAATGTTTGCGATGTTTTGGATTATGGCGGAATCGTGGAAACTAAAGGGCTGAATTTATTAAACGGACCCGGCAATGACCTTGTTGCTATGACGAATTTAATGGCGGCGCACGCACAGATAATTCTGTTTACTACAGGCCGCGGAACGCCCGTCGGAACTGCCGTTCCCACAATAAAAATTTCCTCGAACACAAATTTAAATAATAAAAAAAATAATTGGATAGATTTTAACGCAGGCGAAATTTTGGAAAATAAAGACCCTGAAAATTGCTCGGACGAACTTTTTGAATTTATAATAGAAGTTGCAGAAGGCAAAAAAACAAAAAACGAAATAAATAATTATAAAGAAATATCGATTTTTAAAGATGGTGTGACTTTATAGACTTTGTATAGCGGTTTGATTTTTTATTATAAAATAATTGACTGTTATATTTTTAGATTCTGTTTAAAAATCAAATTGTTATAAAGGAATGAAATAATATGGAAGAACTCAAATCCCTAAAAATTAAAGCTTACGATTTTATTAAAGAAAGAATTTTTTCTTGTTATTATATGCCGGGTGATTTTTTGGACGAAAAATCCTTGATTAACGAAATCGGCGCAAGCCGAACTCCAATCCGCGAAGCTCTGAATAAAATAGAGCAAGAAAATTTGGTGCAGATTATCGCGAAAAAGGGTATAATGGTAAAGCAAATTACTGCAAAAAATGTTATAGATATTTTTCAAGTTCGTGAAACGATTGAGCCGAACGCTATTTTCAGTTATGGAAAGAATTTTGATTTAGTAATTATGGAGGAATTTAGGCAGAGATTTTTGCGTGAAGAAACCGACCCACTGAAGCATTATAAGCTTGATGATGAATACCATAGCTATATAATCAGCGTTTATAATAACGAATATATAAGCCGCATAATGAAAGATATTTACGGTCAAAACTACAGAATACGGATTTTGACGGGAGAAGTCAAAAATTGCACCAGCTTTGCGCAAAATGAGCATCTGGAAATTGCGGATTTTATAATTGCCGGAGATTATTTAAAAGCGGGCGAATCTTTAAAAAAACATCTTGAGCTTTCGAGAGAACGAACGCTTTCTATGTTTATCGCCAATAATTGATGCTTATCTTTTTCAAATTGCCGTATTTGGATTGGACTGATTAGATGAAAAATAAAGATGATACATTTAGAGATTTTGCACTGAATGGTAATGTGTGGAAAGTTGTTATAAATACATCTTTACCGCTTTGTTTTTATAATACAATGCTTTTGTTTTTTAAACTCGTGGACTCAATGATGGCATCATACGTCAGCGCAAATTCGGTTTCGGCGGTTGCGTTTTTGGGGCAATTGAACAGCGTGCTTTTAGCGGTCGGCGGCGGCTTGGCGGTCGGCGGCTCTCTGGAAATCAGTCGTGCGTACGGGCTTGGGGATTACGATTTAGTAAAAAAGCGTGTGAATTCGCTGTATTTTATAACGACTTTAGTTTGCTTGGCTATTTTAATTATGCTGCCTTTCAGTACGCAGATTTTGAGATTTGTAAATACACCTTCTGAATTGATCGATATCGGAAACCGGTATTTCAGAATAGAAATGCTGAATTTGATATTGGTTTTTTATAATAATGTCTATTTTTCGATTGAGCGTGTCAGAGGAAACTCAAGCCGTATTTTATATCTGAATGTAATTTCGGTATTGGTAAAATTATCTTTATCGGCGTATTTTATTTATGTATTAAAATCTGATATTCAAATGATTGCGCTTTCGAATTTGATTTCGCAAGCTCTGCTTTTTGTTATCGGAATAATAAATCTATCTGACAAAACAAGTATTTTCAGGCTTTCGACGAAAGATATTTCTTTAAAAAAACGTGTTATTAAACCAATGCTGACTTTGGGTTTTCCTGTGATAATCGAAAGAGCGGCTTTTTCGCTCGGAAAAGTGGTCGTGAATTCGATGACGACGGTTTACGGACCGCTGGTTGTCGGCGCGCTTGGGATTTCCAACAGTATCGGAGCATTGACGCAAGGGCCGAATATGGGGCTTTATGAAGCCGGTTCGGCGATTATCAGCCAAAATCTCGGTGCGAATAAAAAAGAACGTGCGATTGATGTTTTTTATAAAGTATTGATTATTAATGTAATTTTTGGTTTTATCGGACTCTTTTTGTCTCTTTATTATATCGAATTTCTTACGGCGGTTTTTTCACATTCGTCGGAAGGAAATAATATTGAATTTCAAAAAATGATAATTCGAATATATAGTTATGAAGCATGGGGCGGATGCGTGCCGCTTGCTGTGAATACTTCGATAGTCGCTCTGCTTTTGGGCTTCGGTTATTCCAATCTGACTTTGATTATAAATTTTTGCCGGGTTTTCGTATTCAGAGTGCCTGTTTTTTATTTGTTTCAAAGATTTACAAATCTTGGTTATGAAACCTGCGGTATTATTATGCTGATCAGCAATTTATGCGTTTCACTGCTTTCTTCCGCAATCGCTTTTGCGGTAATTCGCAGGCTTAAAAAACGCATAAAAGAAGAAAATATGCCGCTTGTAGAAGTTTTTAGCGAGTAAAAATTTTGTCACAAAAAAATAATCTTTTAATCTCGGCAAAATAGTGTATAATAATTCATGTAGCATTTTAACAATACATTGATTGCAATACGGTTTGATTTTTCTTGATTTTATATGACTTTAAAACAAAATGTTTTAATTAGTAAAAAATCAAACCGCTATATTCAAAATCAAATAAACGGAGGAAAATATGTTTAAGAAAATATTTAATTTATCAGCAATCTCATTATTAATAATTTTTGCGCTCTGCGCTTGTAAAGAAGTTCCCTATAAACAAAAAGACCAGACCAAAGAAGAAGCTGTTGCGGAAAGACCGAATATTATTATATCCGATGAGGAAAAAGAATATATTAATGCTTTAATCGAATTGGAAGATGTTAAAAAAGCTTTGGAAACCGAAGAAGGCAAAGAATTTACGCAAGAAGAATTTGATAAATTGACTGATAAAAAACTTCCTTATGAAATTACCTTCAAAACAGCTTATGTTTATCAAAATAAAGTAGTTGTCGGTTTTGACAGAGGCGAAGAGGAAACTTATCTGCAATACGAAGTAGCTGATAAAACTATTTTAAAAGCAATCGGCTTGAAAGATAAAAACGATAAAGCTACAGATTATTTTGAAAATAAAAATAACGAAACATTTACAAAGAGCTATAGGCAAAAATTCTAGTAAATACGTTTTATTAAAAAAAGCTCTCTTTGCAGAAATATCGAATTTTCCGCAAGGAGAGCTTTTTGAATCTATACTGTTTCTATTCTAAAGGACAGAATAAACAGTATTATTGATAAAATTCTTTTACCGTATTAAAAAATTCTTCGATATTCTCCATAGGCGAAACCGGCGGAATATCGCAGCCCGACGAAATTATAAAATTATCATAAGCCGAACATTTTTCCAGAACTTCCAAAGTGGCTTTTCTTAAAGATTCCGGAGTTCCGTTTCTGAATTGGCTGGCCGGGTCAACATTGCCCATAACAATTTTATCCGACGGCATAAGCGGGATGATTTCCCACATTTTGATTGAGTTTCCAAAATGGAAAATTGATGCGCCTGTTTCCAAAACTTCTTTGATAAGCGGAATCGTATTTCCGCAATTATGGTAAATTACAACAAAAAATTCGTCCTGTAGGGCATCAATTATTTTTTTTACATAAGGGCTGGAAAATTCTCCGATTAATTCCGGAGAAAGAAGTCCGGCGGCAGGCTCGGCTATGAACAATCCGTTTGCTCCGGTCTCCTTGAAAGCTTTAGCGTATTCGATCAAAAATTCCGTGGCTTTTTCCAGAACAATATGAACTTCTTCGGGGTCGGTATAAGTTTTGCACATAATTTCGGTCATATCCATCAATCTTCCGGATAATGAAAACGGACCAATCATTCCGGCGAAAACCGGACGGTCATTAATTTTTTCAACCGCAAGGCTGATAGCTTTTACATATTCTCCGGTTCTTGCGTCGCCGACTTTCGGAACTTTCAGCGCGATTGCCTCATCTTCGTCGTTTACTAGCGCCGAAATAACGGTTGGAACTTCGTCATCGGAAAATCTTACCGTTGAACCGAAAGCTTCGGCTTCTACCGATAAATCCATATTGCTGACCGCCGCCAAGGTATCGAATTTTTTCGCAATAGCCTCCATGCAATCAGCTTGTTTTGCGCCGTCTTTAACCATTTCGCCAACGTTAAGACCTGTCAGCTGAATACCGGGGAAAGAGAGTACAGGCATTGATTTTTTCGCTTTTGGAGCGGATTTAATCCATTCCATCATATTTGTATTTTTAAAGCTCATAAATATCATCCTTTATTTTGATTTTGATTAATTTTAGTATATCAACAATCATGAATTTATTTATTGTGAAATTCAACGTAAAATTGTAAATTTTGATTTATTTTTTGCAGGCGTTCGAATTTTTAGGATTCTATTTTTTCAACAAATAAAGAAATTACAAAAAAGATTAAAAATTTTATATAATAAAGTAAGAGGAATTGATAAAATTTATTGTAGTCAAATATATTTTATCTGAGTACAGGGAATATGTTTTTACATATAGGTGATTAGATGAAAAAGTTGACATTAAAAAATATTTCTTTGGAGCATGCGCGCGAAATCTGCGATAATTACGCTCTTGCCACAACTATAAATCTATTTATAATTGATTCTGGTAATCAAATAATTTATAGAACCCGCTCTAAAGAGATTGAGAAAAATAATTGCGGATATGATTTTTGCACATATCTCAATAAATGCTCTGCCAATAAAAATACCTGCGAAAGAATTTATTCGTACGGAACAAAAGAGGCAAAACGTTTCGGGGGAAGATATATTTATTTTTGCCATACCGGTTTGGCGCATTTCACTTCGCCGGTTTTGATAGAAGATGATGTTTTTTTGACAATAGTAAGCGAACCGATTATTATGTTTGACAGCGAAGAATATTTTGAAATGGATTTAAAAAAATCGCTGAACCAAGAGCAAAAAGAAGAATTGAAAAAACTTTTAAAATTCGTAAAGCCGGTCGAACCTTCGGTTGTACACGCTCTTTCGGAAATGCTTTTTGTGAATACGGAATATATCTCCAAACAAGCCTCTAAAGAAATGGATTCTTATAAAATGCAGGGCAAAATTTCTGAATTCAGATATAATTTTAAAGAGGACGAAGAAAATCATATAAACTCGTATTTCGCAAAAGAGGACGAACTGATGAAAGCTATGCAGGCATTTGACAAAGACAGAGCCAGCGAATTATTGAATGAGATTTTAGGTGAAGTATTTTTTTTATCGGGCTACCGGTTTGAGAAAATAAAATTGCGTGTTGTGGAATTGGTTTCTTTGCTTTCGAGGGCGGCTATCAAGGGCGGAGCGGATATACGGATTTTTGGCATAAACGACGGATATTTGGAAGAGATAGAAAAATTGAAAACAATAGACGAAACAGCTGTTTGGCTTTCAAAAATAATGAATCGCTTTATGGGGGCAATGTTTGATTTTTCTGATGTTCAAAATAAAGATTTGATTTATAAAGCCTTGGAATACATAAGGCGTAATTATATGAACAAAATAACATTAGAAACCGTAGCGAATGAAGTTTATTTAAGCCCCGGTTATTTCAGCAAAGTTTTTAAACAGGAAATGAAAATTAATTTTAGTAATTATTTAAGCGAATATCGAATCGAAAAAAGTAAAATTCTGATTTCGGACAAAAATTTGGAACTGACGGATATTTCGCAGATGGTCGGGTTTGAGGACCAAAGTTATTTTACTAAAGTTTTTAAAAAAACTACAGGCCAGTCACCCGGTAAATACCGGCGGTCTATGGGAATATAGCAAATTATGCAGTTTGATTTAGGAGGATGAAAATGCAGGAAATTTTAACAGAAATATCTGAACAGCTTCAAAAAGGAAAGGCGAAAATTGTTAAGGAATTAGTGCAAAAAGCCGTTGATGAGGGAATCCCCGTTCAGACAATATTACAAGACGCTCTGCTTGCAGGAATGGACGTTGTCGGCGGAAAATTCAAAAGAAACGAAGTTTTTGTTCCGGAGGTTTTGATAACAGCAAGAGCTATGAACCAAGGAATGGGAGTTTTAAAGCCATATTTGAAAGAATCCGGAATCGAGCCGCTGGGCAAAGCGATTATCGGAACAGTGAAAGGCGATTTGCATGATATCGGCAAGAATCTTGTAAAAATGATGCTTGAAGGCAAGGGCATCGAGGTTATAGATTTGGGCACGGATGTTTCGGCGGAGGATTTTGTGGAAAAGGCGAAAGACGAAAATGCTAAAATAATTTGTTTATCCGCGCTTTTAACGACTACAATGGGCGAACTCGGCAATGTTGTGGAGGCTTTTGAAAAAGCCGGTATTAGGGATAATGTAACAATTATGGTCGGCGGCGCTCCTGTAACAGACGATTTTTGCAAAAAAGTAAGAGCAGATATTTATCAGCCGGATGCGGCATCTGCGGCAGAATCCGCAAAAGCTGTATTGGTTTCATAAAATTTTATTAGGATAGCGGCAATGGTCGACGCATGGCAATCTCTGCTCTGTGTGGTTTTGCCGCTTTGTGTTTATACTTTGAAAACTTTTATCATTTCTTTGGCATCCGCAAAAATGCCCTCCAGAAATGCTTCCTGTTCAGATTTTGCGGCTAAAACCGGAGGACTTGAGGTTGGCAAAATATTATCGTCTTTACTGTCGCAAGAAGTTAAAAAGATCACAAAAACCAAGGCAAGTATAGTTTTTTTCAAGCTTATACCCCCTTAAAGCTCATCTGAAAAATAAGAATACAAATTATTATCGAGTGCGGAAAAAATATCGTCTTTGGCGATTGGGACGCCGCCGAAATAACCCTGCACGATATCACAGCCCATAGATTTTACAAAATCGAGCTGTTCTTTTGTCTCGACACCCTCGGCAATTGTATTAAAATCCAAAACATGCGATAATTCAATAATTTTTTCGGTTATGCGTTTATCGATATTCGAAGTCGAAACATTGTCAATAAAAGATTTATCAATTTTTATGCTTGTCATCGGCAAGGTTTTCAAATAAGTCAAAGAAGAATATCCTGTTCCAAAATCGTCCAAGGCCATAGCGATGCCCATTTCACGAAGTTCAAAAAGCTTTTTCAGATTCGTTTCAAAATTTTCCATCAAAGCCGTTTCGGTAATTTCTATTTCGAGCTTAGTGGTATTAATTTTTGTTTCTTCTATAATATCCTTTATATAGTCAATCAAATGGCTGTCGATTAACTGAATAGGCGATAAATTCACAGAAATTTTGATATCATCATGTCCGCTCTCCTGCAATTTTTTCAGAACTATGCAGGATTCACGCAGAACCCATTTTCCAAGCGGAACAATCAGTCTTGTTTCTTCGGCGATCGGAATAAACACGGTCGGCGAAACATTGCCGCGCTTTTTGCTTATCCAACGTGAGAGAGCCTCAAATCCGGATAATTTTCCGCTTGCAATATCGTATTGCGGCTGTAAAAACAGAAAAAGCTCATCACAACTATTTACGGCTAATTTCAAATCCATTTCCAAATCGATTTTTTCTTTAAGCTGCTCCTGCATTCTTTTGTCAAAGAAAAGATAACGGTTTTTGCCCATATTTTTTACACGGTTCATAGCGATGTCAGCACATTTTAAAAGGTTCTCGAAATCCTTGCCGTTTTCGGGAGAAATCGCAATTCCGATACTTGCCTCGACGGAATAAGAAACTTCGCTGTCCTCGTAGGAAATATTGAGAGTTCCAGATAATAAATCCACATAATTAATTAAATTTTCGAGATTTATATAATCTTGAATAAAAATTGCAATTTCGTCGCCGCTGAACCGGCTGACAATATAGTTTTTGGAAATAGAGCGGATTCGCGCCGCCATTTCGCAAATAACCCTATCGCCGAAATAATGCCCGAAAGAATCATTTATAAATTTGAAATCGTCGATATCCAAAAAAATAAAAGCAGCGCGGCTGTTCGGATTGTTTTTATAAAGAATATCCACATATTCTTCCATATAAGTCCGGTTATATAAACCCGTCAAATTATCATAATACGCCAATTTTTTAATCTTTTCTTGATAAATGCAAGCCGAAGAAATATCAGAAAGCGAACCTGCAAGGTTTATAACATTTCCTTCACGGCTATAAGTCAATTTACCAAAAAATTCAATATAGGTATAAGATTTATCCTCGTTTACCAATCTGAAATTTGATTTAAATGACTCGACTTTATTTGAAATAGCCAAATAAATATTTTTCACTACTTTATAATAATCTTCTTTATGGATTTTAGAAATCAAATACTCCTTAATATCCGCGTTGGAGGTACTGAAATCTTTTTCCAAAAGCTGTTTGCATTTATCCGAAAAATAAAAAACATTATTAGCGATATCATATTCCATCATACCGATATTCATAGAGTCTATGAGGAATTTATGCTTGCTTTCGGACTCGCGCAGGCGCTCGATACCGTGAAAATAATAAGAAAAATTTTTATCGATAATAGAATCGGATTCCGCCAATTCCCGGTTTAAAATTCTGCCCTCGGCAAAGGAATTCGCAAAATCACGCTCATAATAAAATTCGGAAATATCTTTACAAACAAAAACATAATATAAATTTCCCCTTTGATTTTTCAAAGCCTTTGCGAAAACAGAAATCAATATTTCTTTATTATCTTTTGTAACTATAGCAATATCGGTTTCACATGAACCCTTGCTGTAAAGTTTTGCCAAGAATGATTTATACTCCAAACTGCTTGACTGTGATACTAAATCCGAAAACGAAAGTTTATTTACTAAATCATCTTTTTTAAAATTAGAATATTTAAGAAAAGGTTCGTTTACATCAATAATAACATTATCCAAAGATACTTTTATGATAAAAGTACCGGTAATGTTTAGGGCGAAATCTGTCAAATCACTAGCCTCAAAAACTTTCGCGGCGATTCTTTTTGCTATAAAAGAAATTGCAATTATCAACAAAATGAATATTATATACGGCAGATTTTCTAACATTAAGTAACAAACCTCCTTTAAAAATTTAGAATTTCAAAAGATGAAAAATTTATTATAGCATTCCTTACAGAAACATAAATCAAATCACTATGTAAATATAATATATTATACATATTTTTAACGCATAATATATATTTTTAATAAAACAATCAATAATTTAAAATCTAAATGTAATATAAAACCACAAATATATAATAAAGAAACATTTGGAAAATAAAACAAAATTTAATCCGAATTTAGTAGCGAATGAAAATCTCATAGCAATCGGACTAAAATTATAATATAGTATTAGATATTAAATTGAATTACATTCGGGAGTATTTTCAGAAATTGATATAATTTGAAAGTAATACTATTTCCACTATAAATAAATGAAAATAGTATAGGTGTTTTGTTTGTCAGAATCTTTTTCGGATGTGAAATAATCGTTAATCATACTATTTCCCTTTTAAAGAATAGAAAAAAATATTTCATTCCGCGCTTGAAGCGTTGCGCGGAACGCTTCGCTGTGAAAATTTTTTTCTACAAATCAAATGGGAATTAGTATCAGCAGAGCGGATAATCAAGAACAGGGGCTGGATATTCCGACCTGAAAATATTGGCATTTTCAGGTCAGATATCAGCCCCATATTTTATTTTCCGGCAAGCGCCAGGAAATATTATAACTCGAGATATTTAGAAAAAGCTGTTAATCAACGAGATAAACTACCGTCGATCTTCTTCCATATTGAATACATTCGTTATAAGTATTAAAAAACAAATCTATTTTGTTGCCTTTAATCGAACCGCCGGTATCTGCCGCAACGGCATAACCGTAGCCTTTTACATATAATACGGAACCAAGAGGGATAACGTTTCTGTCAACAGCGACAATACCGAGTTTTGTAGGTACGCCGGACGCAGTTATTCCATAATAAGGGTCTCCCGGGGATTTTCCGGTTTCGCTCGGACCATTTGTATAGGCCGTAGCGGTCATATTATAAACAGCTTTATATGATTCGGGAACATAGTTTGCGGAAACATTTTTGAAACTGCTTCTGGTCTCAGCAAGGGCTGTAAGCAATCTGGAATGGTTTTTAAGGTTTTTGGCTGCCGAGATAAGTGCGGAAATATCGCTATTATCCGATGATTGGTTTTCGGCATTAGAGCTGTTGTTAGTATTATTTGCTTTAACTGTCTCGACTACAGGCTCTGGTTTAGGTATCGGCTTAGATTTTGTACCTTTAGAGATTACTTTGTTTACAGGTTCCGCGATGATTGTGTCCGAAACAACATTGTCTTCCAACAAAACATCCGATTCATATATTTTCTGTTTTACAATTTCTCTCTTGCCTTCGGTTCCTTCGGCTTTAACAGAGTCTTCGCCGACATAAACTTCGGGGTTTTCTTCGATAACGGTTTCGAAACCAATATTTTCGTAGCTTACCGCAGTTTCGGTACGCTTTGTAACCAAAGTGATAGTTTGACCTTTTTTAAGGTCATCAGATGGTAACCCGTTTTTATAAACGTATTCTGTCTTAACTGTGGAATTTTCATCTTTCTTTATGTTATTAGCTTCTGTTAATGAAGAAATAACATGACCGACCTTTAAGCCGGGCTCGACTTTTAAAGTTCTTGCTTTGTTATCAATTTTTACATTTACATAATATCCTCTTTGTATAACGATATCGGTATTTATGTCGATAACCATGTCAAGCGGAACATTAATTTTGTCTTTGTCTTCAAGAACTATATTTTCCTCTTTAAGAAATTGGGCAACGGTTTTTTCGAGTATTCTGTATCTTGAGATTTCTCCGTCGTCGATAGTTACAGAAACATCTTTGAAAGTAGCTTCGTAAGCACTAGCAGCTCCGGCAAAAACAGCCAAAATAATAATTACTAAAAACAAAACTCTAAATTTCTTAAACATTAAATTTTTTCCTCCTCATAAGACCCGTTGTTTAAAAAATAAATAAACTGAGGTCTCTTGAAACCATAGGCAAGAAAAATACAAAGCAAATTTTCTTTGTTTTAGTATTTTAAAAAACTGACCTTTAGTGGGAAGGTAAAGTTGTGAAAACAAAGATATATTACTGAAGCCCGCTTGTATTTTTGCAATTAGCGTATATGCAGCTAATCTCTTTAATCGGCACGAAATAAACATTCAAAAATTTGCTTATTTCAATTATTAAAGCAGTCCATGCTATGTATAAATAATATATGCCCTATGTTACAAAAAGATTACCTTATGATTTATAATTTTTGTTGTCAATTTTTGTTTACCGATTAAATTTTAAATAAACAGAAATTGAGTTTATGGTAGCGAAAACCGAGAGCGAAAATAATCCGGTACCCCTAATAATGAATGACAACAGAACGGAAAAAGCTCGTGAGAAAATCTGCTTCCATTCACATCCCGGAAATTATTTTTTAAAGTCGGTTTTATGTATACGGAAACCGCAATGAAATGAGTGTCCGATAAACGAAATTATCCCAAATATTAGCAGAGAAATAATTGCGTTTAAAAAAAAATAAGGAATAAAATTATTATCCTTATTTTCTACCATAAATTTATATTAACATATCTGTAACAATTATGCAATATAGTTTTTACATTTATATTTTGATTTTATTCTACAAAAAGAATTTTATTTGTGATTCAAAAAAAGCCTTTTTGCATTTTCCTCAGTTTTTTCAATGACTTCAGAGGTCGACATTTTTTTGATTTCTGATACTTTTATAGAAATATATTCCAAATATCTGGAATCATTTCTTTCACCGCGCTTTGGAACAGGTGCCATATATGGACAATCTGTTTCTAAAAGTATATATTCAATTGGTATTTTTTCGACAGTCTCCACAAGTTTTTTTGCGGACGGAAATGTAACAACTCCGCCGACACCGATATAATAACCTTTTTTCACATATTCTTTTGCCATTTCCGCGCTTCCCGAATAGCAATGGATAACGCCTTTCTTCTTAATATCCGCCTGCATTATCATATCAAAAGTTTCTTGATCGGCATCTCGTGAATGAATGATTACCGGAAGATTAATCTCGTTTGCGAATTCCATTTGTTTTTTAAACCAAAAACGCTGAATATCTTTTTCCGAATAATTATAATAAAAATCCAAACCGATTTCGCCGATAGCCACGACTTTTTTATGCTTTGCCATTTCTTTGAGCCTCAGAAATTCATCATCATTCAAATCCTTCGCGCTGTGCGGATGCACGCCAACCGAGGCATAAATAAAATCATATTTTTTTGCTAAATCAATGCTTCGCTTTGATGATTTCATATCAGCACCGATATTTATTACATTTCCGATATTGAAATCTTTCAGAGAATTCAGAATTTCGTCACGGTCATCTTTGAATCTTCTGTCATCAAAATGTGCATGAGTTTCAAAAATCATTTAATCACCGATCCGCTTTCAATTTCGGCCGTCAATAATTGTAAATTTCCTTTGTCATCCGATGCCGCAAGAACCATGCCCTCAGACAAAACGCCGCGCAATTTTACAGGCTTTAAATTTATAACGACAGCAACTTTTTTACCGATAAGGTCTTCAGGAGCGTAATGCTTTGCGATTCCCGAAACAATCTGCCTTATTTCGTCTCCGATTTTTATTTGTGATTTCAATAATTTGTCCGAGCCGTTAATTTTTTCACATTGAATAATTTCGCCGATTCTCATTTGAACTTTTGCAAAATCATCAATTGAAATTTCTGGAATTTCCGGTGTTGCTTCGGTCTTTTCATCTTTCTTCGCCAAAGAATTTTTTTGTGTTTCTTCATTTATAATATTGAGTTCTTCAATTTCTTTTTTCAAGTCAAGGCGCGGGAAAATAATATTGCCTTTGTTTATAATAATATTTTTATTCAGCAAACCGAATGTTTTTAAAGAATCCCATGTTAGGATTTTTTCATCTGTAATATTCAGCTGTTTTTGAATTTCTTTCGGCGAATTTGGCATAAACGGCGAAATTAAAATCGAGATAATACGCAGAGATTCGGATAAAACGTAGAGCGTTCTGGCAAGAATATCTTTTTTGCTTTCGTCTTTTACCAAAACCCACGGCGACATTTCGTCCGTAAATTTATTCATTCTTCTTATGAAATTCCAAATTTCATTGACTGCATCATTTAATTCATATTTATCAAAATGGTTCTCAACTTTTTTGACTATTTCCGAGCAATAATTCGAAATTTCGTGTTCGAGTTCTATTTCTGCATTCGATTCGGGCAGTTCACCGCCGAAATATTTATCAATCATTCCTACGGTTCGGGACAATAAATTTCCGAGGTCGTTCGCCAAATCGGAATTAATTCGCTGTACTAAGGCTTCGTTTGAAAAATTTCCGTCTTGACCGAAAACTATTTCACGAATCAAAAAATATCTAATCGCATCAACGCCGTAGCGGCTTGTCAGGATTTTCGGGTCAACAACATTTCCGGTCGATTTGCCCATTTTTTTGCCGTCGAAAACAATCCAGCCATGACCGAAAATTGTTTTAGGCAACGGCAAATCCAAGGCCATAAGAAGCGCAGGCCAAATTATAGAATGGAATCGAACAATTTCTTTTGCCATTAAATGCAAATCCGCAGGCCAGAATTTTTGAAAAAGGCTGTCATTTTCAGAGAGATATCCGAGAGCGGTAATATAATTTGAAAGCGCATCAATCCAAACATAAACAACATGACCTTTATCAAACTCCACAGGCACGCCCCAAGAAAAGCTCGTTCTGGAAACGCAAAGATCCTCCAGACCCGGCTTCAGGAAATTATTGACCATTTCATTTTTTCGGGATACAGGAAGAATGAAATCCGGATTTTCTTCGATATGTTTCGTCAAAATATCTTGATATTTAGATAATTTGAAAAAGTAAGCTTCTTCCTTTACCCTTTCCAATTCTTTTCCGCATTCCGGGCATTTATTGTTTTCGGCTTGTCTTTCGGTAAAAAAGGATTCGTCGGAAGTGCAATAAAGTCCTTCATAAGAAGATTTATAAATTTCGCCTTTGTCGTAAAGCATTTTAAAAATCTTTTGTACGGTTTTTATATGATAATCGTCGGTTGTTCGAATAAAACCGTCATATTCTATATCCATTGTTTTCCAAAGGTCAATAATCCATTCATGAATTCCGTCGAGATATTTTTTCGGTTCCATTCCGACTTTTTTTGCGGTGCGCTCGATTTTTTGACCGTGTTCATCAAGTCCGGTCAGGAAAAAAACATCATATCCGCGAGCTTTTTTGTATCTTGCGATTGTGTCCGCCGCAACGGTTGTATAAGAATGCCCGATATGAAGTTTGTCATTTGGATAATAAATCGGGGTTGTAATATAAAATTTCTCTTTCAAAAAAAATCCTCCTTTTGGCTGAATAAATACTATTATTATAATCTGAACTTTAATAAATTGCAAAATATTAAAATTTCATCATTTGCCTAAAATTTTCGACGATTGAAAAATAAGATTTCTTGTGCTAAGATAGAAATAATTTTGAATTTGCCGATATTATTAGAAATATAATTTTGATAAATTAGAGTGGTGATATAATGAAATACAAACTTGTAGCAATGGATTGTGACGGGACTTTATTGGACAGCAGATTGAATTTGCCGAAGAAGAACGAAGAAGTAATTCGAAAATTAAGCAAAAAAGGAATTAAATTTATAATTGCAACAGGCAGAAATGACAAAAGCGTTAAAGAATATATTGAGCAACTGGAAATTACAGCGCCGATTATCGGCTGCAACGGCGCATCAATTCGAGATATTAATAAAAATATCGTGTATTCGCTTTATCCGATTGATGAAAAGCCGCTGAGAGAATTGTGGGATTATTTTGTAAAAGAAAATCTTACGCCGCAATATTTTAATATAGATTCATATTATTGCCATACGCAGGAAAATATTGATGAAATTAAAGAGATGTTTAAAGAATTTGACGCATATTCGGTAAATTTATTTACTTCGTTTGTGGCTGAAAGCTTTGAAACATTGCGAGACAAAAAAATACTTAAAGTAATTTTTAATACCGAAATCCCGGGACTGCAATCAAAAGTGCAAGAAGATTTATCTAGAATAAAAGGAATTAATGCCGTGCGCTCATCAAAAACCTGTATAGACATTGTTGCGGAAAATGTTTCAAAAGGTAATGCACTTTTGGAATATATAAAAGGTGAAAATATTAAACCCGAAGAAGTTATTGCGATCGGTGACAGCGAAAACGATTATTCCATGCTGAAATCTGTAGGTTTTTCGATTACATTTGAAAACGGCGATTCATTGTTAAAAGAATTCGCAGATTATATTACTGTTTCGAATAACGAAGCGGGCCTCGGCATCGCACTTGAAACGGTTTTTGGTCTGAAATGATTAACCATACCGGAACTTTAACCGTAAAATCGAAAAGGCTTACACTCAGAAAATTCAAAATATCCGATGCCGAATCATCATATAAATATTGGGCGGGCAGTGAAATTACCGTTGAGGATATAGATTTTATCTGCCATGAAAATCTTCTTCAGACCGTGAATTTTATAAAGGAAACTATTGCGGATTACAATCTCTATACTTATAGTTTCGCGATAGAGCTGAACGAAAAAAAACAAGTTATCGGCTCGATTCAGCTAACTAATATTGATGATTATCTCTGTAAATGCGATGTCGGGTTTGTGATAGGATATATGTTTTGGAAAAATGGTTATGCCACCGAAGCGCTGGATATGGCGCTGAATTTCGCGTTTAACACCGTGGGTTTTAAAAAAGTTGTTGGGCTTTGCCGTACCAATAACCCAAGCTCAGAATCTGTAATGAAAAAATGTAATATGCAGTTTGAAGGCATAGCGCGCCGCGAAATACGTATTATTGACGATTTTTATGACGGAAAAGTATATTCTATATTAAAAGAAGAATATAAAAGAAACTATAAATAAAACAAAAAGCCGTGTACCCGATTTGAACCCGTTCACGGCTTTTTTTTTATATCAGTCCGAAAATTAATTTTACAACAGTTATAATGATAAAAATAATTATGACGATTACAATGACTTTTCTTATTTTTGCAAAAACTTCATTCATTTTTTTATTATGTGTTTTTGAGATATACAAAATAAAGTTTGTCAATATCAAAAGCATTATTGAGATTAAAAGCGAAGAATAAGAAAAAAAGTCCAAAAAAGCTTTCAAAAAAAATCACTCCTTAATTTTATACTATACTCTCTATATTAATTTATTTTCATTACATAGTAAATACATAAATATATCAGAAATCGTTTTTCGCACAAAAAATAATATTCTGTAAGCGGACTTTTGCCGATTTATATATAGCAACACACTATCAAAAAGAATTGTACAAAATAAATTCAGAGGAGGAAAAAAGAATGCGCCTTTATATTAAACAACGATTTTTCACGCTAAGGGATAGATATGATGTTTATAATAAAAATAACGAAGTTGTATATATTGTTATGCGGGAAGCTCTGAAAATTTCGGCGACATTCAACCTCTATGATGCGCAAAAAAATAAATTGTTTACGATTTACAGAAAATTTTTTTCGCTTTCTCCGACATATTATATTTGTAAAGAAAATCAAATACACTCTGAAGTAACCAAGGGCTTTTTATTTTTTGACAATTCTATTCAAGTAAACTCGATTTATAGAAAATATAAAATCATAGGAAATATTTGGGGGGTTGATTTTAAAATTTATGAAGAAGATAAATTTCTCGGTTCCATTAAAAAACGGATGTTTAATTTGAAAGAGATTTATGTTTTGACTTTTGATAATGAAGAGGATGCGCCGCTTTTTACTTCGCTGATCATTGCAATCGATAATTGCATTTATAATAAATAATAAGGCGAATGGCGCAATCGCGCCATTCGCCTTATTTCATTTTTAAAATTCGTTTGCGTCCGTTAGAAAAATGTTGTTTCAGAAAATAAATCGCACATTCTTTATTACGTTTTTTAACGGCTTCATAAATGAGCTTATGCTCTTTCAAAGTTTCGTCCAAAGTCTCGATATAGCTGGATTTAGCGACAACCATCGAAAATTGTACACGGTAAGATTCGGCATTTTTTTTGATACGTCCGTTTTCTATATAATTATAAAATGCAGTATGAAAATCATTATTATAATACCATTCGCCAATTTCCTGCTTATTTTCGGATATAATTTTTTCGTGGTTAAGCAGTGCCGCTTCTAAATCATTCAAAAGCTCATCAAATTTTTCGGTATCCATAGCTTTTTCGATAGCGTAACAATCAAAAATTTCACAAATATCAGTAATTTCGATGAGGTCATCGATTGTAAAATCGCAGACTTTCGCGCCGACATTTGTGGAAAATTCAATCAGACCTTCTTGCGAAAGCCTAGTCAAAGCTTCTCTAACGGGTGTTGAACTTACATTAAAAGAAGTTTCCAATTCTTTTATCGTAAGCTTTGAGCCGCAAGGAAGTTTTTGCAGAATAATATCACGTTTTAAAAATTGATAGATTTGTTCGGATAGTGATTGTTTGATTAGCACAGCATTACTCCCTGTCGGAATTAAAATTTTTTAAATATATCCTATGTTTTAGGAATCACGTTCAACTATTAAAAATATAGCAAGCACGGCTGCCAAAATAACCTCGATTAAAATTATCATTATTAGGTTCTGCTGAGATTGAATTTTTGATAAATAATCGGTCAAAAACCTGATTCCAAAATAACATCCCAAGGCAAAAACTGTTATTGTAGCGGCCAAAGAAATAATAACCGGCGAAAATTTTCCAAAATACGAGCTGATTCCTGTTCTTTGCTCGTTTTTGACTTCTTCTAAAAGATGCTCGAGGTTGGAATAATTTCGCAACATGCATTTCAAATTTATAAAAGATTTATTATTACTGGAAAAAACCGGCCAGTTATAAGTAATAAAGTCTTTTAATGTGGCTTCGAAGTCTTCGGTTTTTGTATCTTTATGATGGTTCAGTAAAAGCCATTCAAGATAATTGAGCGACTCATTTATTGTTTTTTCCTGAATTTTTTCGTATTTAGCTTTTGAAATAGATATCGTGGAAGTGCCTTCCAAAATATTTATAATCAAATTCAAAGATTTACGGAAATCGATTTTTTTCTCAAAATACGAGCATAAATAAATTAAATTATAATCCAAAATGCTGTCGTTTTGAATTATTGTTTCCACATATTCCTGCACATCATATAAGATGTCCTCGTCATAAGAATAGTATTCATCTCTTGGGGTCAGCAAATCATAAGAGGTTACTAAAATCCGAGACAAGCGGTTGTAGCGCAAATTCGGGTGCTTGTTTATAAAGCCGACGGCGCGCGAAAGATCTACATAAGACCTTATCGGCATTTCTTTAATTTTGTCCTGCAATGCCGGTATTACGAATTTATTATACAAATCGTTTATAAACAAAGTATTATCCATTGTTTTAAAGGATTCTTGAGCGTCTATCACATACTGTTCGATTTCTTCTATCGCAAGGGATTTTAAATAACTTTGAAGCCCCGGAGTATAATATGTCCGCAATTCGGAAGGTTTTAAATCGGGGTTGATTTTATAAACATCTGATATTTTTTTTATGTATTCTCTTTCGATAGGCTCTTCAAAAAGATGTTTGAAATAATAGTCGAATAGCAGGGAATTTTTATTATTAAGCACTTTTTTAATAAGATCATCGGTAATGCTGCTTGGTTCCTCCGGAAAAAGAAAAGTATTTATATAATTATAGTCCGGAACTACAATATATTCGGTTAGATTTTCGACTAAGTAGTTTAAGAAATCGGTTTTTATAATAAGGTCGTCATAATTGTTTATAATCAATTTTGTAGCATCTTTTGAGAAAAGATAGTTTTTATCTACTTTAATATTATTAATCAAATCGTTTTCTTTTTGTCCGGCGTTATAAAAAAGACCCGAACCCAAAGACTGGTCATTTTCGAGATCCAAAACAGCCGTAGCTTTTTCTTTTTCAAAATCCTTTATCAATCAAATCACCGCCTTTTTAATCTATAATTTTTATTCTTTTGTGCGAGATAAGTGTAAAGAAATTTATACAAAAATCCCATAAGTAAAGAAAGTATAAGTATAAATAAAATTATGATAATAAAGACATAAATATTACTCATATCAGTAGACAATTTTGCCTGACCGCTTAAAATAAAAAAATGCAAAAAGCTGATAAAATCCAACAATCCATAACCCCCTACAAAAAATCAAATAAATAAAAAAATTTACAACAAGTAATTTTCTAACTCGAAACAAAATTTATATAGAAAAAATTTACTCATCATATGTCGAGCCGACGTGTTTCGTGAAAAATTGCCGCTCTATATGTAAAAATAAAAATACGGAAAATGCTTAAAAACAAGCGTATGCTTCATTTTAAATATTGCTGAGAATAAAAGATTTTGTAGAATTTTAATAGCCGGCAAAATTTTTAAAAAATTATATTATTATGCCAATTGTTCCTTTTTAATTCATTTTATCAACAGAAAGTTTCAAAGTCAATGTTTTATAGCAAAACATCTTTAAATTTGTCAGTATCGCGGTTTGATTTCGTGTTTGGCAATAATATTTTTTTGTGATAGAGTATATTCTATAATGCAGAATAAAACCAGAATTTATAGAAAAGAGGCAGAAGAATGCAAACTCCATCTTCAAACAGGCTACATGTTGCGATTTTCGGCGACACGAACTCAGGAAAATCCTCGATTTTCAATAAGCTTATCGGTCAGGAAATTTCGATAGTTTCGGAAATTAGCGGAACGACTACAGACCCTGTTTCAAAAGCAATAGAATTTTTGCCGTTTGGCCCGATAGTTCTGATCGATACGGCCGGTCTGTCCGATTTTTCGGCGCTCGGCGAAAAGCGCATTGATAAAACAAAGACTGTTTTAAACCGTACAGACCTTGCGCTTTATATTATTGATTGCGAAAATTATAATAAAGAAGTTTTTGCGGAATTCAAAAAACTCTTTAAAGAATTTAATATTCCATATATCACTGTATTAAATAAAGAAGATAAACATTCCAACGCTGAAGAAAATTTCGAAAACGCAATTTCAGTTTCGGCTCTTGACGATAAAAAAATCCAAGATTTGCGTGAGAAAATAATTTCTGAATTAAATAAAATTCAAAATGAAACAAAAGAACCCTCGTTATCGGCTTATTTAAAGCAATCTTCCACGGTTGTGCTGGTAATACCGATAGATTCGGAAGCGCCGAAAGGCAGAATTATTTTGCCGCAAGTTCAAATAATAAGGGATTGTTTGGACAATAATATTAAATGTATAATAACTAATGAAAATACAATTTCCGAAGTTTTTGAGCAATGCAAAAATATCGACATTGTAATAACCGACAGCAAAATATTTCCTTTAGTAAATAAAATCGTTCCAAAAGATATTTTATTGACTTCATTTTCGGTTTTATTGGCTGAACAAAAGGGCGATTTAAAAACATTTATAGAAGGCGCGAAA
Organism: Eubacteriales bacterium; assembly: GCA_031551135.1. GTDB lineage: Bacteria > Bacillota > Clostridia > Lachnospirales > JAITVM01 > JAITVM01. The sequence continues at coordinate 81,376 of JAVBOA010000015.1, forward strand.
GCTGTAAATAATTTAAAAGACGGCGACACGGTTTTGATTGCCGAAACTTGTACGCATACGCATAACCATGAGGATATCGGGCAAGTGATTATTCCGAACGCAATCAGAAAAATTACCGGAAAACAAATTAATTTTGAGTTTTTATACGGAAAGGAATTTTCGATTTCGGATAAAAATTATTCGCTTATTATTCATTGCGGCGGCTGCATGGTCACAAGGCGCGAGCTTTTGAGCCGCATAAAAATTTCCGCTGATAATAAAATCCCGATTACAAATTATGGTCTTGTACTTTCTTTGGCAAGCGGGATTTTAGAAAGAACCGTAGAATTTACACAAAACAATACAAAAGATTAAGAAGAAGCAAAAATAAAGGAGGCTTTTTATGTATGGCTTTATCGGTGCCGGAAATATGGCCGGTGCTATTATTAAAGGCGTTGTAAAATCAAAGGCTATTGAGCCGCAGGAAATTATTATTTATGATATAAATTATGAAAACTCGGAAAAATTAGCGAAAGAATTGGGAATAGGGCGGGCTATGTCAAATCTGGAGCTAATCGAAAAGTCGGATTGTATTATTTTATGCGTAAAGCCGAATGTTTTGCCGAATCTTATTTCCGAATATAAAGAAATAATTAAAGAAAAGAATCCGTTGATTATTTCTATTGCGGCAGGCGTTTCAATAAAATCCATGGAGAATATTTTATCCAATGATAAACGCCTGATTCGTGTAATGCCGAATATAAATGCGGATGTCGGAGAAGCTATGTCTTGCATTTGCTATAATGAGCAGATTAAGGACAGCGACAAAGATATCGCAAAAAAAATATTTGAGTCGATTGGCAAAATCTGCGAGCTTGACGAAAATTATATCGCGGTTTTTTCCGGAATCGCCGGATGTTCGCCGGCCTTTACTTTTATGTTTATCGAGTCATTGGCAAAAGCCGCACATAAAAATGGTATTAATAAAAGCATGGCGATAAAGATTGCGGCACAGGCGGTTTACGGCTCTGCGAAGAAAATTTTAGAATCAGATGAACATCCAAACGCTTTGGCGGATAAAGTTTGTTCGCCCGGCGGCACAACGATAGAGGGCGTTTGCAAGTTGGATGAATTGGCGTTTTCTTCTGCAATTGTTCAAGCTGTTGAAGCAACAATCCAAAAAGATGCAAAATTGATGTAATATATCGGTTTGGTTTTTATTGATGTATAAATTTATACAAATAAAAATCAAGCCGTATTTGAATTTTAATTTTCGGGAGGTATTAAATTTGGGTGATATTTTTGTAGGCTTATTGTTTTTAGCAATAGGCGGTCTTACGCTTTTTCTGTCAATCACAAACAGCGATGCTCTGTTAGATCCGCGCCGGGCGAATTTTATAGTCAGCACTTTTGGGCGTGAAAAGGCAAGAATTATTTACATAGCAATCGGCGTAATTTTAATCGGAGCTTCAATTTTTTCATTTGTATAAAACTGATCATTATTTAACATAAAATAAAAGGGGTTGTTAGAATGTTCAAAAGGTTTATAGCTTATTATAAGCCTTATATCTATACTTTTTCTTTCGATATGTTCTGCGCAATGATAATATCGATAATCGATATTTCTGTTCCGCTGATTATATCTTTTTTTGTAAAGCAAGTTTTCACAATGCCAAACAAAGATTTGATTTTCGAAGTTGTTTCGAAATATTGCTTATTATTGCTGCTTTTGTATTTTATACGGATGTTAGCGACTTTTTATGTTACGTCTTACGGACATATCATGGGTTCGAAAATGGAAGCTAATATGCGTTCGGAATTATTCGAGCATCTCGAAAAGCTTTCTTTTTCGTATTACGATAAAAATAATACAGGAACGATGATGAGCCGGATAGTTTCGGATTTATTTGATGTTACCGAATTGGCGCACCACGGCCCGGAGGATATTTTTATTTCGATTATAAAGCTAACGGGTTCGTTTATTATTTTGATGAGTATAAACCTCAATATAACGCTTATTTTATTGGCGGTTGTAATTCTTATGGGATTTTTCTCGTATAAAATGAATGTGCGTATGAAACGTATTTTTTTTGATAACCGTGAAAAAATCGGTTCGGTGAATGCGATTTTGCAGGATTCGCTTTCGGGAATCCGTGTTGTAAAATCGTTTTCCAACGAAAATATCGAACTGGAAAAGTTTGAAGCCGGAAACCAAAAATTTTTGGAATCAAAAAAAGCTTCGTATTTAAATATGGGCTATTATCATTCGGTAAACGGATTTTTTCAGGGGCTTTTATATTTATCGGTGTTTTTCTTTTCGGCGTATTTTATAAAAAACGGAAATATGGAGGGCAGTGATGTTTTGACTTATGTCCTTTACATAAATATGTTTCTTGAGCCGATTAATAAGCTGATAAATTTTACGGAGCTTTTCCAAAAAGGAATGACCGGTTTTCTGCGTATGACTGAAATTTTAGATGTGCATCCGGATATTGTTGATTCTAAAGACGCGAAAGAGGTAAATATTTTAAAAGGCGATATAGAATTTAAGGATATACAATTTAAATATGATGAAGATGAAGCGCATGTTTTTAAAGATATAAATTTGAAAATTCAAAACGGAAAAACGGTTGCGATAGTGGGTCCTTCGGGTTCGGGCAAAACGACTTTCTGTTCGCTGATACCGCGTTTTTATGAAACTCATCACGGAAAAATAACAATAGACGGTATTGATATTAAAAATATAAAATTAAAATCCCTGCGTCATAATATCGGGATTGTACAGCAGGACGTATATATTTTTAACAGCACGATTAGGGAGAATATCGCATACGGCAAACCGGGCGCGACATTTGAAGAAATTGTGGAGGCTGCTAAAAAAGCCAATATTCATGATTATATAATGACTTTGGAGGATAATTATGACACAATGGTCGGCGAACGCGGTGTTCGGTTTTCCGGCGGACAAAAACAGCGGATTTCGATCGCACGGGTATTTTTAAAAAATCCTCCGATTCTGATTTTGGATGAAGCGACTTCGGCACTCGATAACGAATCAGAAGCTTTTATTCAAAAATCCCTCGATGAACTTTCCAAAAACCGCACGACAATTGTGATTGCACACAGACTTTCGACTATAAAAAATGCCGACGAAATAATGGTTTTGGAAGATGAAAATATTAAAGAAAGAGGCACGCATGAAGAGCTTATGGATATGAATGGGTCTTATGCGCATTTATATAATTTGCAATTTGCGGTAAGCTAATAAAATCGAGTTTTACCAAAATATAATGCATCTGAAATATTTTCGGATGCATTTTTTTATCCTTTAGAATGTAAATAGAATAACTATACAATTTTATAAAAATGAACGCCATCGTCTCCGATTTCGAGCGTAACTTTTCCAAGATGTTTTAAATGCTCTAAATGCGCTATAACTTCAGATGTTGCAAATAATTTTTGGGCAGGAGGAAAATCTTTGAATATTCCGTTTCCAAAATCCCAGATTAAATCTCCCGCAACTTCATAGCAGGTTAATTGACCTCTTTTTTTCAGGATTTCCAAGGAATCAGCCATTCTCTTATTGTGGTGAGCAATAAGCTGGTCTATTCTTTCATTAGGGTTTTCGACAAGAATTCGGTGAGCAGAGAAAAGATATTTTACATTTAAATCTTTAACTTTTTTCAAATTTTGCAAAAACAAACCCAAATAATCTTCTTCAAAATTCCACGTTACAATATTGGGCGTAATTTTATTCAAAATATGATCGCCGCAAAATAAAATTCCGTTTTCTTTTTCGTATAAGCCAATCTGCTCGGGCGTATGTCCGCTTAGATTTATTACCGTAAATTTATATCCGCCGTATTCAAGCAGATCGCCTTCTTTAGTTTCTGTGAAATTCAAAAAAGTTTTTGTGCCTTGAGCATATGCAGGATGTTCGGTATAATGAATTCGTTTATCCGGCGGGAAGCCCATTTGAAGCTGAAGTGACATAGAGTCTTCCCAAAATTTATCAAAAAAATTATTATTTACATACCATGATTCCAATTTGCTTAAAAAAACTTCGCCGCAATTATTTTTCAACCGCTCAATCAAACCAACGTGGTCGGCATGATGGTGAGTCAAAAAAACATCGAGCTTATTAATGGGAATATGCAGGGATTCTAAAATTTCATAAAAAGTTTGCTCGCCAAGATCGGAATTAAAACCTACATCAATTACAAGGCTCTTTTCATCACCTTTTATGAAATAGCTGTTCAATTCCTTTAAAGGACTGCCGGGCAAAGGAATGGGTGCCAAGAAAATATTTTTTAATAATTCTTTCATTTGTCTACTCCTTCTAAATTATTTTTCAAGAAATTGCAAGCATTAGAAATTCGTCAATTCGAGATTCTTAAAAACACTTATTTTATTGAATTCTGAGTTTATGATAGCATAGCCGATTTAAAAAAACAATCCGAAAAAGAAACGGCGCATATGCGCCGTTTCTGAAATAAAACTATACAAATTTTTATTTTTTAGCAAGCCATCTTATTACTTGAACCCAGAATTTTGCATAATATTCCCAAGGCTGAAAATATTGTGACCAATGCGGTGAGCAGTCGGTCGCAAAAGCCGCAGATTTTCCGCTTCCAAATTCCCAAGTAACTAAGAGTGGCGATTCTATCTCATCATCTCCGATAGTGGCCAAAACTTTTGAGCCTTCTTTTGGCAGAATTTTATTAAATCCCAAAAATTCAGGGCATTCGTTCCAAGGAATACCGTTGAATATTTCGTGTGTATTATCAGCGGATTTTATTTTGACACCGCCGGGAACCTCAACCCGGTCATCGCCTAAAACGCAATTTACAGGCAAAGCTTCTTCGACAGGGGTGCCCGGATAAGCGGCAGTGCCATAGCGTCCGCTGAAAGATGACCAGCCTCCGATCATCAAAAGTCCGCCGCCGTTTCTGGTATACTCTCTGATTGCCCTAAGGCGGTCAGTTCTTGGAGGCGGAGTTCCCGGTATCCAAAACGGAAAAAGAGATAAAACTTCGCATTCGCAATCGCTGATTATTAAAGCGTCGTATTCGTTTAGCTCTTCTACTGTACGTGGAAATTCAACAATAGCGGCTTCGTTTGTAAGATGTTTAACCTCAATTCCGTCTGCTTCAAGTGCATCAATAAGCGGCTGTCCCCAAATATGGTGAGATACGCCTTTCATTTCTAAATTAAACGGCGATGCTATATGAATCGGACCGATTTTTGTGCTGGAATCACCTGCGTATAGAACTTTCATAAAAAATCCTCCTCTTTTACAATTTTTCTAATTTTGAACAGCGGTTTGATTTTTTACCTAATAATATATTATATTTTTGAGTCTTGTAAAATCAAGGAAAATCAAACCGCATTGTATCATTATATTGTTAAAGCACTATAATCTAATTTAATCGGCAAACCCGTTTTTGCTGATTCGATAATCGCCAAAAGAGCTAAACAGGTATGCATGGAATCTTTTAATGTCACAATAAATTCTTCACCGGATAATAATTTATCAACAAAACTGTTTATGCTTTCATAGGAAAAGCCTTTCGGCTCGCCATGAATAAAATGCTTGACAAGAACATCCGGACGGTCATTTTTATTTTCGGTAAAGCGTTCAATCATATTGTTATTGCTTAAATCTAAGCTGAACATACCATTTGTTCCGGTGATATTAAATTTTATATCATTTATGCACGGATGTGAATTTGGAGTAATCCAGCTGTTTTCCATTGTGGCGATTCCGCCGTTTTTGAATTTTATTATTGATTGGAAAATGTCCTCGGTATCGATTCCTTCTGCCGCAAGAATCCCTTTTCTGGATACTGCATAGACTTCATCAACTTCATCATTGAACATCCATCTTAGAGTATCTAAACTATGCGAACCCAAAAACCAAAGTATCGAAGATTTTGAAGCCCAAGGCAGCATGTCGGTAGCGACCCATTTTATATCGTTCAGCCTAAAATATGCGCTGTACGGCTCACCGATTTCGCCTTTTTCTATTGCGTCTTTTACTGCCGCAAAAGGCGGACTCCAGCGGTTATGCAAATCAACCATTATGCGGACGTTATTTTCTTTAACAGCCTTTGCGATTGCATTAATATCTTCAAGCGAAGTTGCCAGCGGTTTTTCCAATAAAATATGTTTACCTCTCTCGGCACAGCCCACGGCAAGTTCACGGTGCAAATGATCTGGTGTAACTATCGCAACAGCGTCACAATCTATATTGTCAAGCATTTTAATATAATCATCAAAAACGGATTCTTTATTAATATTTAATTGTTCGGCCATTTCTTCGGCTCTTTTTAAAGATTTGTCACAAACGCCTGTTATTTCAACTTCTCTTCTTTTTCCGTAGAGGTAAGCATGTGTTTTACCCCATACTCCTGCGCCGATAACGGCAATTTTAATTTTGTCCATAGTATTCTCCTTTAGCCTTTTACTGCGCCGAATGTCAAACCTCTAACCATATATTTTTGAACGGCTATTGCAAAAATAATCATAGGTGCGCTGGAAACAACGCCGACTGCTGACATTTCGCCCCAAACAACGCCCGATACCGATAGAAAATTCTGAACAGTTGTCGGTAAAGTCGGTGCGGCTTTTGCTGTCAAAAAAAGCGCGAAAACAAATTCGTTCCAAGATTGCAATATACAGAAAATAGCCGTCGCCGTCAGGCCGGGCAAAGCCATCGGCAGAACAACTCTTACTAACGCCTGTAAATTTGAGCATCCGTCTACTTTTGCAGATTCTTCAATTTCTTTGGGTATTTCTTCAAAAAAGCTTCGCATCATCCACACAACAAACGGAATATTAAACATCATATAAGTAATTATTAGGACGAAATGATTATCAAAAACCCGCAAGATACTTACAATAGTAAAAATCGGCAGTACAGCCGCCATCGCCGGCGACATTCTGAGGCTTAAAAGCCAAAAAGATACATCTTCTTTTTTCTTGAATTTATATTTCGCAAGCCCGTATGCCGTCAATGTTCCTAAAAAAAGCGAAAGCAAAGTTGTGCCGACAGAAATTATTATGCTGTTTTTTAAATAAGCGCTAATATTTCTAGTTTTAAATATTGATATATAATTATCAAATATAGGCTTAAAAAACCAAACAGAAGGGTCATATGACTGAGCATGATTTTTTAACGATATCGAGACCATCCAATAAAAAGGAAAAACAGCAAATATACAAATTAAAATTATTAAAGAATAATATAGGATTTTAAATATAGGAGATTTAAGTTTTTTATTCATCAATCCGTCTCCTTTTTAAAAAGCATTTTCATAAATAATTGGCTCACAAGTGTTATTATCAAAGTAAGAACAACGGACATAGCGGCGGCTCTTCCGATAAAGCCTGTCTGGGCGAAGCCTAATCTAAATATATGAAGGCTCATTAATTCAGTGGCGTTTCCCGGGCCTCCTTGTGTCAAAACATAAGGAATATCGAAAAGCTTCAGCGAGTCAATACTTCTGAATAACAAAACAAGAACAATCAGGGGCTTTAAAATCGGCAAAGTTATGTAATAGAATCTATGCAGAATATTCGCGCCCTCAACCATTGCGGATTCCTGCGGTTCGGCAGGCATTGAGCGAAGTCCGGCATATAAAATTACCGCAACATAAGGTGTCCATTGCCAAATATCAATCATAATTATTGACATAAATGAATTTTCCGGACCCAGCCAAGTTATTTTAAAATTAAAAAACATATTAAGCAGATAGTTCAAAACACCGTATTCGGAATTCAGAATAAGCTTCCAAATCTGACCGGCTATACTCGGTGTCATTGCTATCGGAACAATTAAACATCCCACAACTACGGATTTTAATGCGAACTCTTTTAGATTCAGCAATGCGGCGATAAGATAACCAAGTACCAATTCGCAGGAAGTAGTTATCAGCATAAAAAGCATAGAAATCCAAAGAGAGTGATAAAAAACGCTGTCTCCTCCGCCAAATAATCTGGTATAATTTTTTAAGCCGACAAATTTTGCCGAGAAGAAATCATAACCCATTTCGTAATTTGTAAAACTGATAAGCCACAAAAACAGAGTAGGCACGGTAACTAAAATTCCTAATATTATTATTGTGGGCGCGATATATATGAGATAAGGCTTTGATTTAAAATATCTACTTGTTTTATTCCATATATCAGCCAAATGCAGACCACCTCTCATACAAATGAATTTGTTTAAATTCGGGCGGCTTTTGGCCGCCCACTTGCATTAAAAAAAATTCTTATTCACTGAGCAAAGAAACTAATTCTGTATGTGATTTTTCACAAGCAGTTTCCGGTGTTATTTCGCCAATCAAAGCTTGATTGCCGTAATTTCCGACGATATCGAGGATTTGACCGAGTTTTTCATGCGGCGGAATCCACGAAAGTCCTCTTTCTACAAGCTTGTAAGCGGCGGCCAAAGCATCCATTTGCGAAGGCAAAGAAGGATTTTCCGCAACCAATTCCGGATTTTGGAAAATAGAAACGCGGGTAGGCGCTCCGCCGTTTTTGTATAAATCAATAGCTTTTTCTTTTGAGGTAACAAACATTAAAAATGCCCAAGCAGCTTCTTTGTTCTTTGCGGTATTTGGAATAGAAATTCCCCAACCACCCAAATCTGAGGCTCTTCCGAGAGGACCTTCCGGAGTAGGAACAAAAGCTACTTTATCATAAATTTTAGAACTTTCCGGATTTTGAATTACAGGAACAAGAGCCGTAGAGTCAAGCCACATTGCTGTAGAACCGGAAATAAAAGCACCCATTGCTTCCTCATGAGTATAAGTGCTGACATCGGGCGGCGCATTTTTCAATAAATCAACATAGAAATTCAGAGATTCCAAAACTCTAGGGTCGTTCATTAAAGATTCACCGGTTTTTTGGTCAATAAAACCATCACTGAAACAATAAGCAAGCGACATCCAACCGGAAGCGCATTGGATTCCTTTTTGTGCACGCATTGCAATTCCGTAAAGATCCGGTTCTTTGCCGTTGAAAAATTTAGCGAGTTCCATAAGTTCATCCATTGTCTGAGGCGGCTTCTTGCCATATTTTTCGAATAAATCCGTTCTGTAACCGACAAAACGGGTTTCTCCGACAAGCGGCATACCGAGGTATGTATCGCCGGATTTTGTAAGTCCTTCGCTGAAATAAGAAAGGACATCCGAAAAATCGTACCATTCCGGAGTTTGGGTCGGATCATTTAAAATATCGTTTAGCGGATAAAGAACTTTTTTTGCGGCGTATTCGGCCAGCCAGAATTTATCTACCATATAAAGGTCGTAATTTCCTGCGTTAGATTGAAAATCCAATAATTGGTCATTTTTCAACTGTGTTTCCTGTACAAGTTTCCAATTTACTTTAATACCAGTCAATTCTTCAAATTCGGGAGTTATTTTTTTCAGCGCTTCGGCGGACGGATGTGACGCAAACGCAAGATTTATTTCGGTTCCGCCGTATTTGCTTTTCATGAGTGCGCCCCATTTTTCAACCGTAGAAATATCTGTTGATTCTTGGCTTGCAGTATTTTGTGCACTTTTTTCGGTCTCAGTTTGAGACGTTTCTTGTTTCGGGGTAGAACACGCTGTTAAAAACATTGTGGCTGCCATAAATATAGCCGCTTTTTTAAAAAATTTCATAAATAACCTCCTTTATTATGATTCTTTCTGTAGAAACAAAATTTTTCTTTCAAAAAAATATTAGCAAATTATAATTAAAAATTCGTCTATTTTTTTTATTGTATAGTTATTTTTTTTATATTTTATTATAAATGAGTTGCTTATTCATAAAATTAAACAATTAATTAATACTAATTCCCATTTAGTCAGTAGAAAAAAATTTTCACAGCGAAGCGTTCCGCGCAACGCTTCAAGCGCGGAATGAAATAATTTTTTCTATTCTTTAAAAGGGAATTAGGGCGTGTTTTGTAAATAAAAGTTGCACAAAATCTCCTAATGTGTTAGAAAATATATAAAAACACATTGGGGGAAAATGATCATGGCGAATGCAAAGCGGTACGAATTAACTGACAAAGAGTGGGAGAAAGTAAAAGAC
>JAVBOA010000060.1:0-18917 GCA_031551135.1 Eubacteriales bacterium
GTAAAATATACAAAATAGCCCAATGAAGCGATTGTATATATGTACCGTGGGCTAACACGGGAATTTACGCCTATGGAGTGTTATATCAAACTGTAGTAGCTTTTTAGCAAGACAGGACACGTTGAAATAGGAATACTCTAAGATATATATTTCTATATGTTTTAGTTAGCAGAGGACGCAATGGCTTTTGACGGAATTGCAATATCCGCTGTTGCAAAAGAATTGTCAGAAAAAATCACCGGCGGAAAAATAGACAAGATTTATCAGCCGGAAAATGACGAAATTATCATAGCTTTAAGGTCAAGCTATATTAATTATAAATTACTTTTAACATGCAATCCATCTTTTCCACGAATTCATCTTACAAATAACTCTAAAGATAATCCGTCTACCGCGCCTGTTTTTTGCATGGTTTTGCGCAAACATCTGACCGGCGGGAAAATCCTATCGATAAAACAAATAAATTTTGACCGTATTATAAATATTGTGGTAGAAGCGTTTAATGAAATGGGCGATTTAGTTAAAAAAACTCTCGTTATCGAGATTATGGGCAAACATTCCAATATTATTTTGCTTGATGATTCCGATTCTGTAATTGATTCGATAAAACATATTTCGTATGAAAAATCTTCTGTGCGTCCGATTTTCCCCGGCAGAAAATATACTTTGCCGCCATCGGATAACCGTATAAATCCTTGTAACTACGATTTCGAGAGCTTTAAAAATTTAGCCAAAAAAAATAATGACCTTGCTTCCGCTATTTACCGCGGATATTTCGGAATAAGCCCTGTTGCCGCAAAAGAAATTTGCTTTGTTTCAGATATATTTAAATACAGTGACGACGATTCGCTGAAAATTCTATATGAAAATTTTTTTAAAACCGTAAATTCCGAAAAACGTGAATTTTATATTTATTATGATAATAATAAGCGGATTTTGGATTTTTCATGCTTCGAAATGCCGAGTTTGGCAGAAAATAAAAAAGAAAAATTTTCTGAAATAAATGAACTTTTGGATTTTTATTATAAAGAAAAGGATATTTTTTTCCGTGTAAATCAAAAATCCTTGGATATAAAAAAAATAATTGAAAACAATATCGACCGCTGCAAAAAAAAATCAAAGCTATATGCGAATACTCTGGAAAATATCAAAGACCGCGACCGGCTTAAATTATACGGCGAATTGATTACTTCAAATATTTATGCAATCGAAAAAGGAATAAGCGAATTTACATGTCAAAATTTTTATGATGAAAATCTTGCAAATATAACAATTAAGCTTGACCCGATGCTTACTGCTTCCGAAAACGCTCAAAAGTATTTTAAAAAATACAATAAAGAGAAAAGGACTTTCGAAGCCCTGAAAAAACAAATTACTGATAACGAAAATGAGCTTGACTATCTAAAAACAGTTTTGATCTCACTTAATTCATGCTTTGATGAAGCCGATATCAGAGAAATTCGGGAAGAGCTATATAACGAAGGATATTTAAAGAAAAAGAAAAATGCCGCAAAAAAAGAGAAGAAGTCGAAACCTATGGCTTTTATCTCGTCGGACGGATTTAATATTTACGTGGGTAAAAATAATTTGCAGAACGATTTTCTGACAATGAAATTTGCTCACGGCAATGATATTTGGCTGCATACCGAAAATATTCCGGGTTCGCATGTGATTATAAAAACAAATTCGCAGGAAATTCCGGAATCCACCATTTTTGAGGCCGCTTCACTAGCCGCCTATTACTCGCAGGCCTCTTTGCAAAATAAAGTTTCGGTTGTATTCACAAATAAAAAAAATGTAAAAAAGCCGACGGGCGCAAAACCCGGCATGGTCATTTACAATAATTACAAAACTATATTAATCGATTCTGATCACGAGATTATCGAAAAAATTAAAAAGATATAAGGAAATGATATTACAATGAAACTGGCGACTCTGACGCTTGGCTGCAAAGTAAATAGCTACGACACCGAAGCTATGCAAGAAATTTTTTTAAAAAAAGGTTATGAATTAGTAGGATTTGACTCACATTCTGACGTATATTTGATTAACACTTGCACTGTTACTAATTTGGGAGATAAAAAATCAAGACAAATGGTTAGACGCGCGAAAAAAATTAATCCTAATGCTATTATAATTGTCACGGGTTGTTACGCGCAGGTTTCCCCTGAAGAAGTCAGTAAAATTGATGGTGTAAATTTAATTATCGGAACAAAGGATAGAGCAAGAATATTTGAGTTGACTGAAGAATATATAAATAAAAAAGAGAAAAAAATTCTAAATACAGTTACGGATATTATGCAGGAGACAAGTTTTGAAAGGCTGAAAGTCGAGGGACTCACAAACCGTACAAGAGCGTATTTGAAAATTCAGGAAGGCTGCGATAATTTTTGTTCTTAGTGCATAATTCCGTTTGCGCGCGGTCCGGTGCGAAGCCGCAACCCGCAGGATATTATCGAAGAAGTCGAGCATTTAGCAAGAAACTCTTTTAAAGAAATTGTGCTTTCGGGTATACATGTTGCGTCTTACGGCAAAGATTTAAAAAACACCGATTTTTTAGAAATAATAAAGCGGGTTCATGAAATCGACGGAATCGAAAGAATAAGATTTTCTTCGGTTGAGCCCGGTATTATTAATCGGGATTTTGTCAACAATATTAAAAATATGGACAAAATATGCAGGCATATACATTTGTCTTTGCAAAGCGGCTGCGACAGGACATTATTAAGGATGAACCGCAAATACAACGTTTATGATTATGAAAAATCCGTTTATCTGCTTCGGGAGAGTTTTCAAAATTTTGCGGTTACTACAGATATTATCGTTGGATTTCCGGGCGAAACCGACGAAGATTTTTTGGATTCCTTGAATTTTTGCGGCAAAATTGAACTCAGTAAAATTCATATTTTTCCTTTTTCACCGAAAAAAGGCACAGCGGCTTTTAAAATGCCCGATCAAATTTCGACAGAAACAAAAAACAAACGAAAAGATATTTTTTCAAAGCTCGATAAAGACCTGCAATTAAGATTCTTGACAAAGAATTTAAATACTAAATCCAATGTACTTTTTGAAAAGAAATGTGACGATAATTTATATGAAGGACATACGGACAACTATATTTTGGTACGGACAAATTCAGCCGATGAGCTTGTCAATAAAATAAAAACAGTTAAATTGAATAAAATAAAAAATTTGATAATGGAAGCTGATTTGGAAGAGCGGTAAATTATCAAGAATCAGAAAAAATTTTTGGTATAATTTGTCGAAATAAAATTGTACTTTTATTCTGATAAAATATTATAATTATTTTGAAAAGTGGCATAAAAAACAAAATATTTGCAAATAATCTTTATTTGTATTATTATTACATAGAGTGGTTTTTTTATGCGTTTAAGGAGTGATTTTTCATGAAAGAAACTAATCTTTCGCAGACACAAAGGATTCGTAGTTTGGAAAAACCGAATAATCTCGAAGTAAATAACATTTTGAAGCAAGTTTACGACGCTTTGACCGAAAAAGGTTACAGCCCTACTAATCAGCTTGTCGGATATATTTTATCCGGTGACCCGACGTATATTACAGCCAGCAATAACGCTCGAAATCTGATTACAAAATTAGAGCGTGACGAATTGCTTGAGGAGATAATTAATTTTTATCTCAATAATCTTTAAGACTCTATGCGTATTTTGGGCTTGGATTATGGTGATAAAACCATAGGTGTTGCGGTTTCGGACGATTTTAACAAAATTGCTTTTGCGCTTGAGGTTATCTGCCGTGATGACCCGAACAGCCTAAAAAAATCTGTTGCACGCCTTAAAGAAATTATTAAAGAATACGATATAAATACAATCGTTCTTGGTTATCCTAAAAATACTGATAACTCTGTTGGCGAACGCTGCCAATTAACTTTGGCTTTTAGAGAAAAGCTTTCCAGAAATTTTAAAAAAATTGAAATTGTGCTTAGGGATGAGCGTTTTTCTACTGCCTACTCTATGCGAAGCCTCAACGAGGCTAATCTTTCTAAGAAAAAAATCGATAGTGTTATAGATAAAATGGCTGCTGTTTATATTTTGCAAGGATATTTGGACAGCATTAATAAAATTTGAGGTGTGTTTATTTTGGATGATTTCGACGATCTGGAATTCGATGATGATGACTCTCTTGCTATTATAAAAATGCAAGATGAATCTGGAGAAGATAAAGACTTTATTATTATAGATTCTAAAGTTTATAAAAACAATAACTATTTACTTGTAATAGAAGCCGATGCCGCCGACGAGGACGAATCGGATGCCTACATTTTAAAAGAACTTAAAGAAGTTGACGGAGATTCGTATTATACAGTTTTGGAAGATGGTCACGAGTTTAATGAAGTTTCAATTTTATTTGATAATGACGACTACGAAATCGAACTATAATTAACGAGATATTTCTTAACATTCCTTATTCTTTTAAGGAATGTTTTTTTACATTGACATTTTTATATTAATGTTTTACTATTAGTTATCTTGTTTTTCTGTGCGTTTATTACAGTTTTATCAAAGATATATTAAATTTGTTCGGGTTGTTATACTTGAATTAGAGAATAAATAATTCGTTTATAGCCTGTTTTAACGAAATTAAACAGCTGATATTTTAAAACGGATTTTTATATAAAAATTAAAATTAACGGAGGTGTGGTTTTGTCTGTAAAAAAATCAAAACTAAGGATATTTTCTCTTGGAGGACTCGGCGAAATCGGAAAAAATATCACTTGTTTCGAATACGGAAACGACATAATTGCTGTAGACTGCGGCGTTGCGTTTCCGACCGACGATATGTTGGGTGTAGATTTGGTTATTCCGGATTTCACCTATTTGATCAAAAATCGCGAAAAAATCAGAGGGCTTTTGCTGACCCATGGTCACGAAGACCATATTGGCGCGATTCCTTATCTTTTGCGCGATCTAAGCGTAGATATTTATGCTACTAAACTAACATTGGGGCTTTTGGACAACAAATTGCGTGAACATAATTTATCAAGCGCTGCTGAAAAGATTTGTGTTGTCGCCGGTGAAAAAGTAAAACTCGGAGTTTTCGAAATCGAGTTTATTTCTGTCACCCACTCGATAGCGGATGCTGTTGCTTTGGCCATAAAAACCCCGGTTGGAACGGTTATACATTCGGGAGATTTTAAGGTGGATTATACACCTATTTTCGGCGAAAGTATAAACTTGCAGCGTTTTGCGGAGCTGGGCAGGCAAGGCGTTTTGTTATTCCTTTGCGAATCCACAAATGTCGAAAGTAAGGGATATACACTCAGCGAAAAAAATATAGGGGCTATTTTTGAAGAAATCTTTGACGAGAGCGTTGACCAAAGAATTATGGTTGCAACTTTTTCTTCAAATATCCATCGGATTCAACAAATTGTAAATTCTGCTGTAAAACATAAACGAAAAATTGCCGTAATGGGCAGGTCTATGGTGAATTCCGTAAAAACTGCCAGCGAACTCGGCTATTTGAATATCCCCGACCGAATTATGATCGAGGTTAATGAAATCAAGAACTATAAGGATTCCGATATTGTTATTATAACAACGGGAAGCCAAGGCGAACCGATGGCAGCTTTGTCGAGGATGTCAACCTCGGAGCACCGCCAAGTGGAAATAAAACCCGGTGATAAAATTATTATCTCGGCTTCGCCGATTCCGGGCAATGAAAAAACGGTTTCTAAAGTTATCAATGAGCTTTTGAAAAAAGGCGCGGATGTTATTTATGAAGGTATATACGATATTCATGTTTCCGGACATGCGAAACAAGAAGAAATCAAGCTTTTACACGCTTTGATTAAACCGAAATTCCTTATGCCGATCCACGGCGAATACAAGCATTTGAAAGCACATAAAGACCTTGCAATGTCGCTTGGCTTGCCAAAAGATAATATCTTTATTATGGGTCTTGGTGATGTTTTGGAAGTTACCGATAAATCAGCACGCTTGAACGGTACTGTTCAGGCAGGTCAGGTTTTGGTTGACGGTTTGGGAATCGGAGACGTTGGAAATATTGTATTGCGCGATAGAAAACATCTTTCGCAAGATGGTTTGATGATTGTTGTCGTTAGCCTTGAAAAAGAATTGGGATTTGTGGTATCCGGACCGGATATTATTTCGCGCGGATTCGTGTATGTAAGAGAATCCGAAGATTTGATGGTTGAGGCAAAAGAAGTTGTGCGTGCCGCGCTCATGAAATGCGAAGAAAAAAATAATTACGAATGGTCATATATTAAAAATTTAATCAGAGACACTTTGCGTGAGTTTTTATGGGAAAAAACAAAACGCAGTCCTATGATTTTACCGATAATTATGGAAGTTTAAAAGGAGGTTTTTCATGGATGCCGTTTTGCAAACAGCAAAAGACCTGTCTCAAAAACTCCAGCATGATGAAACCTATTTAAACTATATTAATGCAAAAAATATTCTAAAACAAAACAAAGAACTTTATGATAAAGTAAAAGAATTTAAAAATAATCAATTAAACGACCGTCTGACGGATTTAACCGAGGAATATCCGTCGTTCGACCGCGAAAAATATTTATCCAGACTTTATGCGGATTTATCGCTTATAGATGTTTCACGCAAATATTTGGAATCGGAACAGAAATTTCTGAACAAATTTTCAGAAATAATGAATTTGATTTCTCAGGATTTGGATATAGATTTATATGATTTAGAATAGTTTTGAGCCGCATCTCACGATGCGGCTTATTTTTTTATTTTTTTTCGACATTTATGTTAAAAATATTGCAAAATTCTACGATACTATAACAAACCGTTTGTTGTATATTACGTAATACTGTATGATAGAATATAAAATAGAATTGATACTATATTATGTTATAATTGAATAGATATGTAAAATATTTTTTTCTATCCTTTATATTGAAAATAGTCTAAATTTCGGGAGGTAGATTAATGAAGAATTTTGTGAAATTCGAAAATGTAGTTCGAGAATATCAATCTGATAATATCGCTGTACGTGCGGCGGATGGAATCAGCTTTTCATTGGATAAACAGAAATTCAGTATTATTGTGGGCCCGTCGGGGGCCGGAAAGTCTACGGTATTAAATATATTAGGAGGAATGGACAGAGCTACGTCCGGTGAAATTTTTGTTGATGAAAAAAATATCACACGGCTTAATAAACGCGATATTTGTTCATATCGGCGTGATGATATCGGCTTTGTATTCCAATTTTATAATTTAATTCCCAATCTGACAGCTTTGGAGAATGTCGAATTGGCATCGTATATCCGCAAACAGGCTTTGAATCCGCAAGAGGTTTTAAAAAGCGTCGGACTTAGTGAAAGAATGAACAATTTTCCGGCACAATTATCGGGCGGCGAACAGCAGCGGGTTGCGATTGCGCGCGCATTGACAAAGAATCCGAAATTATTATTATGTGACGAACCGACAGGCGCACTTGACTACCAAACCGGCAAAAGTATATTAAAATTATTGCAGGACTCGTGCAGAATACTTGGAATCACAGTAGTTGTTATTACGCACAATATGGCCATTGCGCCTATGGCAGACCGTGTTATAAAAATAAAAAACGGTAAGGTCGAGGATGTAATAGATAATTATTTTCCTACTCCTATTTCCGAGATTGAGTGGTAAGAATCATGAGCCCATTTTGGAAAGATATTTTTCGTGAAATAAAAAATACCTCCGGCCGCTTTATTTCTTTAATAATAATAACGCTGCTCGGGGCGACTTCTGTTGTCGGGATTCCGGCAACGGCAATAGATATGCGGGATATCGCTGATAAATTTTATAAAGAGCATAATCTCTTTGATTTACAGCTGAAATCTACAATCGGCTTTAACGACGACGATGTAGATGGGATTCGCAATACAAAAAATATCAAAGAAGCTATGCCGACACATACTTATGATGTTTTTGTTGAGATGAGCGGAGCGGCTTTTACTTCAAGGGTGTTCGCGCTTCCCGATAAACTGAATTCGATAGATATTACAGAGGGCAGGCTTCCGGAAACGGAAAATGAATGTGTTGTCGAAAAAAGGCTGATGGATAAAGGGAGCTTTAAAATCGGCGATAAACTCAAATTGAAACTGGACGACATGGAAGAATACAATAATATATTGAGAACTCAGGATTTTACAATAACAGGCGTTGTTTCTTCTCCTATTTTTATCGCTGACGAACGCGGAACAACAACCCTAGGTGAGGGAAATTTGGGTTATTTCTTATATGTTAATTCTTCCGCTTTTGCTCTCGATTTTTATACTGATGTTTATGTTCAAATGCAGGAATCTACGGAAATTTATAATCTCTCTGATGAATATTATAATCTTGTGGACGAAACTAAAATCGAACTTGAAAAAACATCCGTCGAACGCTTGGTATTGCGAAAGGATGAATTTACTGAAAACCAAAAAGAAATTGATGAAGGCTGGATAGAATATTCGAATTCATTGCAAGAATTTAATAAGGGAATCGCAGACGGCAAGTCGGTTTTGGAAAATTCGAAAATCGAATTAGACAAAGCGGATTCCGAAATCAATGCGGCACAATCCGAAATCGATTCCTCCAGAGAACAGATTTCTCAAAGCAATCTGCAAGGCGCGGCGCTCACGCAAGCCGAAGCGCAGCTTAACCAAAGCCAAGCCGTTATTGATGCACAAAAAACTGAATATGAAAAAGCATTGGAAGAATATAATAAAGGTCTTGAAGAATTGGATAAGCAAGAAAAAGACGGCCTTGCGGAACTCGAAGAAGCCAAAAAAGAAATGCAGGACTCTCAGGCAAAGCTGGATAAAGCCTCTGACCCAGAATGGTTTTTCCTGACACGAAAAGACGGAGTTGCTTTTGATTCCTATCATCAAGACACTATTAGAATCGAAAAAATCGGTTATGTTTTCCCGACGGTATTTTTTTTAGTGGCGATGCTTGTTTCATTGACCACAATGTCACGTATGGTCGAGGACCAAAGAACGCAAATCGGAATTTATAAGGCTTTGGGGTACAAACCGGGTTCGATTGTTTTGAAATTTTTATTTTACGCGATTTCTTCCGGGGCAATCGGCGGATTAATCGGAACTGTTATCGGGAGCAAATTTTTTCCGGTTTTTATAACAAAGGCTTATTCTGCACTTTATAATCTGCCGCCTGTAGAAAAACCTATACCGGTTTTAATCAGTGTTATTGCAATTTTAATAGCCGTTGCCTCAGTCGCTTCGGTCACAATTATTACTTATTTCGGAGCTATGAAAGGCGAACCGTCACTTTTAATGCGCCCGAAATCTCCAAAGGCAGGGAAAAGAGTATTATTGGAAAAATTTCCTTCGATTTGGGAAAAAATCGGATTTATC
The DNA here is from genome assembly GCA_031551135.1 of Eubacteriales bacterium. GTDB lineage: Bacteria > Bacillota > Clostridia > Lachnospirales > JAITVM01 > JAITVM01. The sequence goes on from JAVBOA010000060.1 coordinate 9,371, forward strand.
GAAAAAGTTACTTTCCGAAATATTTTTAGATATAAAAGGCGTTTTTTTATGACGCTTGCAGGAATAATCGGCTGTACTGCGCTTTTAGTGACGGCTTTCGGGCTTAGCGATAGCGTTGGAAGCGTTTCGGATTTGCAATATGAAAGTATTGTAAAATTTAATGAAATGATAGTTACAAAAGAAATAAAAAACGAGGAGCAATATAACGAAATAAAAGCTCTGCTTCCCGAGAAGCATATTTTCGTCAGAGAAATTTCGGTAAACGCAAGCAATGACGGCAAAGGTTTTACTTCGATCGTTGTAGTTCCCGAAGATGTAAAGGAATTTCAAAATTATATAAATTTAACTCCGCCTAAAGAAAAAGCCGAACAGGAATATACAGATAAATCTGTGATTATTACCGACAAATTGGCGAAAACTATGGGCGTTTCGATAGGCGATGAATTTTCGATAAGCTTAAGTGACGGCCGCGAACTCAAAACAAATGTAACGGGAATTGCAGAGAACTATGTTTTGCATTATATTTATTTGTCGCCGGAAATTTATACAGAGCTTTTTAAAGAAAAGCCTTTATTTAATACGGTTTTTGCTTTTAGCGATAATACGGATTTTTCTGAAAATGCTTTAAAGAATGAAAATGTTCGGGCGATTGTTCATTTATCCGATTCACAAAAAAATCTCAGCAAATCCACGAATGCGATGGGGATAGTTACAATTGTGCTTTTGGTTTTGGCCTGCGCTTTGGCTTTTGTTGTGCTTTTCAATCTCACGAATATAAATATTTCCGAACGTATAAGGGAACTTGCAACGATTAAAGTTTTGGGATTTCAAGACCCCGAACTTTCTATGTACGTTTACCGGGAAAATGCTCTGGTTACGATTTTAGGGATTTTGATTGGCTTAATCGCCGGAAATTTTTTGGAGGAATTTATGATTTCCGCAATAGAGGTTGATTTATTAAAATTCCCGCTTGTCATAAATCCGCTGAGTTATGTTCTATCGGTAGTGTTCGCAATTTCATTTTCTGCATTTGTGAATTGGGTTATGAATTTTAAGCTTGCTAAAATCGATATGGTAGAATCGCTTAAATCTGTGGAATAAAAAAAGAGCTTACAAACTGATACTATTTTCATTATTAAGGATAGAAAAAAATATTTCATTTCGCGCCTGAAACATTGCGTGAAACGCTCCACTGTGAAAAATTTTTTTCTACTTATCAAAATGAAAATAGTATGACTTTATCGGTTTGCAAGCTCTTGTGTTTTTTTCATTATGCCCAGCGTTTTAATTTTGGGAAAAATTCGTTCATCATTTTTCGGGCTTCATCTTCGTTCATGCCTGTTTCGCCGTTCGCCATGTGCGGCACGCAAAATTCAATCATTTCATCCATAGTGCAGTCCGCTGTAAAATTTCCGTCCTCGTAACAATATTTACAATAATCCGTGCTTTTTGCGCCGTCAGCATTTGTTCCGTAGAGGTCGTCGGTATTGCCCATCGGCATACCGCAAGATTGACAAAAATTATCCATTTTCATTCTCCTATCTGTTTTTTTATTAGAGTGATGTACATTATTATTATAACAAATAAAACATGACAGCAGTGTGTCATGTTTTGTCCGAATAAATAAATTTTATTTTTTCTAGCTGTTCGAGGATGCCGTCTCTGATTGCTTTCGGTTCTAAAACTTCAATAAAAGCTCCGAAAGACAGGATATATTCATAAAGCCAATAATCATTCGGCAATTTTGTATTTACAATCAAAGAGCCGTCATCACATTTAGTGATATTTTTTTCATCAAATTCATCATAAACACGATAAGCTAAATGCGGAGAGAAACGCAACTTTACAGAAATCAGCGCTGGCGAAGGTTCAGAATTATTTTCGAAATTCGGAATCTCAAAATTTCTATCCGCAAAACTTTCGTCCAAAGCTTTTAAATTCAGTATGCGGTTTATTTTGAAAATTCGATAATTTTCTTTTAGAAGGCAAAAAGCCTGCAAATACCAAGACTTTGATTTGAATAAAAGCTTTAGTGGACAAACTTTTCGTTCGCGTGTTTCGCCGTAAGAGGAGGAATATTCGAAGCTTACCGCATTTTTATTGATAATGGCTTTTTTTAAATTATCAAATTTTATTTTATCGCCGGAAGAATTTCCCCAGCGCGAAAAATCAACCTCAATCCAATTTATATCGCTTTTCTCGAATAATGAGCGCAATTTTCCGAGAGTGTTTTCTGTATCGATATTTTCTGTTGCGGTCAAGCTTTGCAGTGCGAAAATTATTTCGTTTTGTTCTTCTTCGGAAATCAAGGTTTTGTTCAAAACGAAATTGTCTAAAATAGAAATTCCGCCGCCTTTGCCCTGAGAAGTATAAATCGGTATTCCGGCTTCCGACAAATTTTCAATATCACGCAATATTGTTCTGGCCGAAACCTCAAAATGTTCTGCCAATTCTTTTGCCGTTATTTTCCGTTTGTTTATCAAAATATAAATTATTTCGAAAAGCCTGTTAATCTGCATTTTTTGCACCACCGCTCATAGTTTCGTATTAAAGAAAAAGAAAATCTGCGAATTATTCAAAACTATCTGTTATTTGAATATTCATCTAATGCTTGTCCAATGATATCAACTTCGCCGCTGCCTGTAGTTGAAAAACGAAGCAGACGAATACCGTAAAGCTCTGCGATATGATCTTTCATGCGGTCACGCTTATATTGCGCCGAATCTGATTTGTGGAAACCGAAGCCGTCGACTTCAATAGCAAGAACCGGTTTTTTACTGATTATATTATAAATCAAAAAGTCAAAATGTGTTGACGGGTTCATAACATACTTGAGTTCTTCGTCGCTTAAATATTTCGTATCACGAATCAGCATCTTAAGAGACTGCTGAAAAATTACATCCAATGGTAAATGAGGGCGGCTTTTCAACAAATCGATAATTGTAGCATACATTAAATTTTCGGAATCGTATTCTGATATATTTTTGTGGTTTTTCAGAAAATGAATCCGTGCCTTTGTATATTGATGATAGAGCATATCAAATACAGAATATAGTTTACTTTCAATAACATTGAAATTTTTGTATCCGATGTAGTCAATTAAATCAGCGATATTGCTGTCGGAAGGCTGTTTGTTTCCCGAAGCAACCAGGAAAAGTCTGTTTTTAGCGCGGGAAACCGCAACATTCAGCAAATATGGATCGTCAGAAAAATCCGTTACCATATCATCGACTGTCGTCAATATAATGGCATTTTTCTCACGCCCTTGAAATTTATGAACCGTATTTACTTCAATCTCATCAATATTAAGCTGCTTCACGATTTCCGAAACTTGGTCTTTATAAGGCGCAATAATGCCGATATCTTTGAAAGAATCGTCTTTTAACAAAGGCAAAGCTTCGATAGCAGTAACATCAATCTGCCGCTGATTTACGTGGCCTCTGCGGTGGTTGCCCATAGCGGTTTTAATAACAGTGAGTGTGTCCGGCTCATCATTATCTTCGGTCATGATTATAAGCTCGTTATTGTAAAATTTCTGATTACAAAAACCAATAATTTTTGGATGACACCGATAATGTTCGCGTAATAAATTCTGTTTTATTTCCGGAATCACAGTGCTTATAGATTTCAGAAAACTGTTCTTTGAATAAGAATACCCCTGAGGCAATGCGAATGATTCGAATATAGCATCACAAAGCTTTTTCATGTCATCTTTAACAACGTTGGGAAGCTGCTTTAAATCTCCGACAATGACGGCGTTTTTAGCGCTTGCCAATGCCAGTGCGCCGGTGGCAATATCTACCTGTGATACCTCGTCCATTATCAGATAATCATATACAACTCCTTTTAAGCAACTGTAAGATGAAAATGTTGTACTTAGGATTATTGGATACTCTTTAATAATATCTTCTGCCTGCTTCCAAATATCTTCGTTTGAAAAAATCTTTCGTTTATTTATATTACCATAACGGTCAAAAAGCTTGGCGCGCAAATAGTCCATAGAGAAATTAGTGAGGTCATTCATTTTTTCTTTTGCATCAGTTAAACTGAGGTATTTTTCCAATTCAGCGATTTCTTTGACTAATTCCGATTCTCTGTTCCTATAAAATAAATTCTGCAAATGAGTAACAACGGGTGATGGGTCGTTTTTATAAAAATTCCAATCTGAAACTCCGTGAATAAAGACGGTTTTGATTTTAAACCAAAAAGAAATATTGCGTTGTTTTTCAGAAAATTCATTACATTCTTGCCATAATTTCATTAGTATTTCAGCTTTTAAGGTTTTTTTCGGTATCTTTTTGGAAGGTATTAAGTTTGATTCATCACAGTAATTTTCAAAATATTTAATTTCAAGCTGAAGTGAATCCAGCTCTGATTTTGCTTGTGCAAGCCGCTCTTGCTTAGTGAAAGTTTCTGAAACTTCTGCAATGAGATTTTTTATTTTATTATACAATTCGTCCTGCTTAAAGCTATCTATTTGCCAAGAAGATAATTCGGGATATTGACCGTTCTGATTTTGGATAAAGAGTTTTTTATTATTTGAGCTTCCCAACGGCGCTACTAAAAAGCCCATATTATATTTCGGAGAAGCAAGTTTTTCTAAAATATTTTCGGTTGCAGAATTATTGTTTGAGACGATTTGCATTGTTTTATTATTCACGAGTAGATTTGCAATTATATTTAGAATAGTTTGTGTCTTGCCGGTGCCCGGAGGCCCTTGAATTACACTTATCTGATTGTTTAATGCAGCTTCAACAGCTTTGAATTGACTTGCATTAGCTCCGAAAGGAAAAATTAAATTGCTGACTGAGTATTCTTTTATTTTGTGCTTATCGGGGTTCAGATAGATTGCCATAGCTGTATTATCTGCAACAAAATCAAGCTTTTCATATTGCTTTTGCAAAAGAGCCTCTCCGTCATCATTTTTCAGTTCATTGAGAGAAGCAATCTGACGAAGGTAATCCAAACAATTTTTAGCTTTATTTTCGCTGAGGCAGGAGTTTATAATTTTTAAATCTTTTTGATCATAAGTTCTTTCAGTTCCATTCGAAAAACAAATATGCCAATAATTTGCCGTATGAGCACAAAAAATCCGTATGTCTTTAATGCTGAACAACTCGATTTCTTTATAAATGATACGTAATAGTGAAGGGTTTGTCGTCGAAGGTTCTTTTAACCATTCAATAGATTGGCTGTTATATGAATAAGTTTTCCCGGATAGAAAAGTTATATCATACTTTTGAGTATCAGAATTAAATTTACAAAATTGGATATCGGCAGTTTTGTTTTCTCCTTTAACTAAGATTAGGTTTTCAGATGAATTAATGAGGAATCCCCCCTGATTTTATAAAATAATTTGAAGCATAACAAATGTTGATGCATTGTAGACAATTTAAATTGATGAACAGTAAGGATATTTTAGCACAAAATGTTACATCTATCAATCATATTGAAAATATAGACTATTTTGCGCCGGAAAGATATTAAAAAAAGCTGTAACCCTAATGGCTTACAACTTTTTTGATCAAAGCGTCCTCGATACGATTCGAACGTACGACCTGTCGCTTAGGAGTATAGGATGACGAAGTATTCACGGTGACTAAAGATAACTTCCAATACCGAGAAAACCTTGATAATACGGGCTTTTGCAAGCGATTAGCATGACGTAACGTGTCAAGCTATGACGGCTCATTTCGCTATGTTTTTGAGCATCCTCTTAGCAAACTCTTAGCACGGATTATCTTCACCACTATATTAGGAGGCTTCATTATGAATGACCAAAACTCTGTTCAAAGCATAAATATATCTTTACCAAAACGAATATATACCGTAGAAGAAGTGTCTGAAATTCTTGGCATAGGCATGACCTCTGCCTATGCCCTTGTAAAAGAGGGCCACTTCAAAATCGTACGAATTGGTACAGCCATCCGTATCTCAAAGAAATCATTTGATGATTGGCTGGATACACTCAATCTGTAAACTCGATTATACCATAGCAGCACCGTAGTTCAAATAGCTACGGTGCTTTTTATTTTCCTAAAGCAGCAATGTTCAGTCAAATTCAATTGCACCAAATCTTTTTCAATTGCATATTAAAGAGCTAAAATAATGCAATTGAAGTTTTGTATACAGACGCTATGAGTTTCTATCTCATAGCGTTTTTTTATGCCCATCTTGAGGAAAGGAGGAAAACCCTATGGCAGTATTCCGAATAGAGAAAACCAAAGATTACACCGTTATGGCAAATCACCATTTGCGAAACACAGCACTCTCGCTGAAAGCAAAAGGCTTACTTTCGCTCATGCTCTCTTTGCCGGAGGATTGGGACTACACCACAAGAGGCCTTGCGAAAATCTGCAAGGATGGTGTGGACAGTATTTGTTCGGCGGTAAGTGAGCTGGAGCAACATGGCTATGTGATCCGTGAGCGTACCCGCAATCCCAAAGGACAGCTTACGGACATTCAATACACCATTTTGGAGCAACCCAAACCACCGCTACCCGAACGGGAAAAACCTAAACAGGAAAATCCAGTCTTGGGTTATCCATTCTTGGAAGAACCTGAACAGGAAAACCCCGCACAATTAAATACTAAAGAATTAAATACTCAAAGATTAAATATACAGAAATCAAATCCTATCCAATCAAATCCTTTGGAGGGCAAACCGCAAGCGGTGGATGGGATGAGAATGGATGCGAGAGAAATATACAGAGAAATCATTTTAGACAATCTGGAATATGACTTCCTCATTCAAAACCTAAGGTTTGACCGTGATCGCCTTGACGAGTTGGTGGAGTTGATCGTGGACACCGTGTGTTCGGCAAGGCAGACCATCCGCATTGTCGGGGATGATTTTCCAGCGGAGGTGGTCAAATCTCGCCTTATGAAGTTGGACAGTTCCCATATCGAGTATGTACTTGACAGCATGGCAGCGAACACTACCTACATCCGCAATATCAAAAAATATCTGTTGGCGGCTCTGTTCAATGCACCCTCGACCATCGACAGCTACTATACCGCCCTTGTAAACCATGATCTGTATGGTGGCGGCGAAAGGAGGTAATGTATGCAAGAAGAAATCACACAGAAAACCATGGCACTCTCTATCAAAACAACTAAGCTGACTGCGGTTGCTCTCCAAAAGGCACTCAAAATGGTGTTGTCCGCTGGTAAGAATAAGCTTAGGCAGCCCACCAAAGGCAAGCAATCCCTCAAAAGCCTTATGAAGCAAAACACGGGTGTTTCCAATATTGAAATTACCAACGACAATATCAAGGCCTTTGAAAGTACGGCCAAAAAGTACGGGATCGACTTTTCGCTGAAAAAGGACAGCAGCACCGTTCCCCCACGATACCTTATATTTTTCAAGGGGCGTGACGCTGATGTTATGACGGCAGCGTTCAAGGAGTTCTCTGCTAAGAACCTTGATGTTGAAAAAAAGCCTTCTATCCGTAAGCTGATCTCTCAGATGAAAGACCTTGCGAAGCCGAAAGGCAAAGTCCTCAATCGGGAGAAACACAAGGATCGAGGTGCGGAGCTATGAGGGGGATAAACTACAAGAAACTCATCTTACCGAACCTGCCTTATCTGCTCTTTGTGTGGCTGTTCGATAAAGTATCGCAGGCCATGCGGCTTGCGCCGGGGGCTGACCTATCCGCAAAGATACTAAACCTTGGTAGCGGGTTCTCCTCTGCCTTTCAAAACCTTGCGCCCAGCTTACACCTCACGGATATGCTTGTTGGCATAGCCGGTGCGGTTGTGATCCGATTGGTGGTGTATGTCAAAGGCAAGAACGCCAAGAAGTACCGCAAAGGGATGGAATATGGTTCTGCTCGTTGGGGCACGGCGGAGGATATGAAGCCTTACATAGACCCCGTATTTGAGAATAACGCACTGCTCACCCAAACGGAACGGCTTACTATGTCGAGCCGCCCAAAGCAGCCAAAGTATGCCCGTAATAAAAACATTCTTGTGATCGGTGGTAGTGGCTCTGGTAAAACACGATTTTTCGCAAAGCCAAACCTCATGCAAATGCACTCGTCCTATGTTGTCACCGATCCGAAAGGCACAGTGCTTGTGGAGTGCGGCAAAATGCTTGTGCATGGCGGTTATCGTATCAAGGTTCTCAACACCATCAACTTCAAAAAGTCCATGCACTACAATCCCTTTTCCTACATTCGCAGTGAAAAGGACATTCTAAAGCTCACCAATACCATTATCGCCAACACCAAAGGCGACGGTGAAAAAAGTGGTGAGGATTTTTGGGTAAAGGCAGAACGGCTTTTGTACTGTGCCCTGATCGGGTATATCTGGTATGAGGCATCGGAGGAGGAAAAGAACTTCATTACGCTGCTGGAAATGATAAATGCCAGTGAAGCCCGTGAGGATGATGAGGAATACGAAAGTCCTGTTGACCTCATGTTCTCTCGCTTAGAGGAAAAGGAACCGGAGCATTTTGCTGTGAAGCAGTACAAGAAGTACAAGCTGGCAGCAGGTGTTATAAGCTGTAAAGGACATTTTACTCGGATGTCAAAAACAGCAGACAGTCAAACCATTTGCGGCACAAATGGACAGACACCACAACACCGAAAGGAGCGCAAGCTCATGAATGAACTCATATACACACGCGCGGGAGATTATCTTCTTCCGAACGTAAGGCTTTCAGAGCCACCCGGAGCGCCATCGCTCGGTCGATACGGCATGATGCACAAGGAGTACCTGCGGAGAGAAAAAACGACGCTGTACACCTCTCTGCTGCTGTCTGAGCATTTGTATCCGCTCTGCCGGGAGATAGACGAAGCGGCAAAGCACCGGATAGCAGAAACTCTAAATCACGAATCAGCGCATGAAATTATCCTCACGGAGTTGGTGTTTTGCTGACAGCTATAAGTTTTCATAAGGATTACCCCTGTCAAACCCCTTACACCAATGGAAAATATATGAGGGACAACCCTGCCATGTCCACTGCGCCGATGGAATATATATGAGGGGTTTGTTTTCAACTGCCACTTGCCAATGGAAAGAAAGTAGAAGGATTTACGCTCAAGTAGCCTTTCCCAATGGAAAGTAAGTAGTGGGACGATTTCCTTCATCCGCTTTGGCGGTGGTGTACCTTGACAAATACCGCTTCGGCGATCATATCACAGTACCGAGTACAGTAAATCCTTCGCACTGAGTGCCAAGACTATCCATAATGGATACGAGCGCCTGTCACCGTTTTCAGAACGGCAGATTAAAGGCGCGTGGGAGATAATGATACTCCCCTGAGAAAACCGGGGTCGGACAGCGCGGAGGCGCGAACCGGAAAAGCGTCGTGCGGTTTGGGATAGAATCGTGGGAGCTTTTGTGCGCGGCGAAAGCCGCGGCTTGGTGCTGAGCAAAACCACTATACTTTTATTTATTTTACAACCTAAATTCCGCAAAAATTAGCAATCTACATTTAGATAATTGCAAAAAATGAGTAAATTGGGCAAAATATCTCTTTACAAAATCTGTATGTAGTGGTATAATTAGATAACTACAAGGAGGAGATTATTATGGCTCTGTG
>JAVBOA010000021.1:0-68215 GCA_031551135.1 Eubacteriales bacterium
GTAAAATATACAAAATAGCCCAATGAAGCGATTGTATATATGTACCGTGGGCTAACACGGGAATTTACGCCTATGGAGTGTTATATCAAACTGTAGTAGCTTTTTAGCAAGACAGGACACGTTGAAATAGGAATACTCTAAAGTATATACATTTCTATATGTTTTAGTTAGCAGATGCTGTCATGGATTTAAAATCTAAAGTAAGGACTATTCCTGATTTTCCGGAAAAAGGAATTTTATTCAGAGACATTACAACCGTACTGCAAGACCCCGAAAGTTTGAAACAATCGATAGACGAAATTTGCGCTGAGCTGAAAAATATGGATTTTGATATCGTAATCGGTCCGGAATCCAGAGGTTTTATTTTTGGAATGCCCGCCGCTTATAATCTCAATAAAGGTTTTGTTCCGGTGCGCAAACAAGGAAAACTTCCTTTCGAAACAATTTCCATGTCCTATGATTTGGAATATGGTTCGGCAGTTATCGAAATGCATATCGACGCAATAAAAAAAGGCCAGCGTGTTGTTATTGTGGACGACCTTTTGGCGACCGGCGGAACCTGCAAGGCGATTGCGGAATTAATCGAGCAAGTTGGCGGAATTGTCGAGGCCATGGTGTTTTTTATTGAGCTTGAGGATTTGAAAGGCAGAGAACTTTTATCCGGGTATAATATTGTATCTGTTCTAAAATACTAAAAAAACAAAAGCTAAAATATTTCGTATTTAATAGTATATACGATACGATATAGGAGAGATGCAAATGGGTCTTTTTGATGCAATGATTGGTGCTTCTTCAAAAACGAATTCTGATAGTATTATAAAAAAATACGATTATATTTTTGGAAGCGGCGAAGAAGTTTATATTGCTTACAAACTTGTCAGAGATACAATTATTTTTACAAACAGAAGAGTAATTTTTATAGATATACAAGGTGTTACAGGCAAAAAAACCGAATATCTTTCTGTGCCGTACAAAAGCATTGTGCAATTTTCGGTAGAAACATCCGGGCATATTGATTTGGATTCCGAGCTGAAAATTTGGATTTCGGGACAAGGTACAACGCCGATGCAGCGTAAATTTTCCAGTACTGACAATTTGAATGAAGTTCAAGCGGTTTTAGCGGCCGCAATCGCCGGAAAATAGGCAAGAAAAATCAAAATATAGTATAATATTTAATTGATTGCTATACCGATGAACAATTAGAATTTCACGCCCGTCACGGCCTTTAGGTAGGTTGGAACGGGTGTGAATTTTTTTTCGACCGTTTGTATGAGCAAAGACGATACCCTTGTTAAAGCTCTTTTTGATACTTGTTTGTAAAATATATGACCAATATATTATACATAACAAAAATTCCTACAATAAGCAGCGTAACCCATAATGGTGAAGAAATCATGATTGTGACATAGGCTATGCCGATTATGCTATATTGCATAAAATCAGCAACTTTTGCTTTAGCTTTATAGCGTATAAATGTGTTTCTCTCGTCATAAAAATTTATTTTATTCTGTTCAAGCATTTCGGGGTTTTTGTCTTCCAGATGTTTCATAAACATGTTTACAATACTCGCAGTGCTTAATCCGGCGCCGATTCCAATGAAGACTCCGATAGTAGGTCTAACCTCTTCGCCAAATTGGATAGCCAATATTAATCCGATTGCCAAGTGAATGAGTCCTAAAATCAATGTGCCGATATAGAAAGATTTTTGTTTTAACATAATCACTGCTCCTCATAAATAAAAATATCTTCAATACTCAAACCGAAAAAACGTGCGATTTTAAATGCTAAAATAATCGAAGGATTGTACCTTCCGTTTTCAAGAGAACCGATTGTCTGTCTTGATACTTTTAAAGCCGCGGCCAGTTCTTCTTGTTTTATGCCTCGCTGTTTGCGGATTTCTTCTAATTTATTCTGCACATATACACTCCTCTCGAAAAAAGTAAAGCTTACTTTACATTATTAGAATATCATTTTTTAATTCAAATGTCAAGTTTACTTTCCATAAAATTAATTCATAAAATATTATCAAAAAATAAACTGCTATATTCCTGTATAATTCGATCAATTGTAAATAAAAATAAATCCATATAATTTTATGTTGAAATTAATTTACTTTTCATAGAAGGTAATGTAAAATACAAACAAGTGCAAACTAATACTAATTCCCATTTGATTTGTAGAAAAAATTTTCACAGTGAAGCGTTCCGTGCAATGCTTAAAGCGCGGAATGAAATATTTTTTTCTATTCTTTAAGAGGGAATTATTATAAATAAATTCTAGCAAGAAGGAAGGGATGTCTAGTAATGAATTTAACTTTTGGTATCATAATTATATTGGTCTTAAGCGTTATTTTTGTAAATGGATGGACTGACGCGCCAAATGCTATTGCGACAGTTATTTCCACCAGATCAATGGGTCCTAAACAAGCAATTTTTATGGCTGCTGTTTTCAATTTTTTGGGCGTTGTGATGATGACGATTGTAAACTCCGAGGTAGCCACAACGATTGGGAAGATGGTTGATTTTGGAACAGGACAAGAATCTTTGGTTGCACTTTGCGCTGCGCTTGTTGGCATAGTTATATGGGCGGTTGCCGCATGGTATTTTGGAATCCCGACGAGCGAAAGTCATGCCTTAATAGCCGGACTTACCGGTGCGGCGGCGGCGATGGGCGGTATGGATTCAATAAATATGTCGGAATGGGTTAAGGTGCTTTACGGCTTAATCATATCTTCGGTATTGGGTTTTTTTTCTGGATTTATTACGGTCAAAGGGATTGTTGGTATGTTTAGGTCGACAAACCGGAAAAAATCCAATGAATTTTTCAAAAAGGCTCAAATCGCCGGAGGAGCGTCAATGGCTTTCTTGCACGGCGCACAGGACGGGCAAAAGTTTATGGGAGTTTTTATGTTGGCTGTATTTTTGGCTCAAGGAAAAGTTGTTCCGGAAACTTTCGCAATTCCGATTTACATTATGGTTTTATGCTCATTGGTCATGGGTGTTGGTACGTCTGTCGGCGGATACCGTATCATAAAAGCTGTTGGTATGGATATGGTTAAATTGGAGAAATATCAAGGATTTTCGGCCGATTTAGCTGCTTCGTTCTGCCTTTTATTAGCGACTTTAACAGGGATTCCGATTAGTACAACCCATACAAAAACTACGGCGATTATGGGTGTAGGAGCTTCAAAAAGACTCTCTTTGGTAAATTGGAGCATCGTTAAAGATATGTTTTTGGCATGGATTTTAACTTTTCCGGCGTGCGGCTTGATTGGATATATAATGGCAAAAATTTTTATGGTTGTTTTTAAATAGACAATATTTGTGGAGGTATTTTAAGTGGCTAAAAAAGAAGAAGATTATTTTGTAATGTTTGAAACATCGGTTGATTATATAAATAAAGCTACCAATAGTTTGAGTGATTTGGTAAACAATTTTTCTGATGTAGAAAATAAGGTAAATAACATACATAAGATCGAAAATGAAGCTGATATTCATTTTCATAAAATATACGAACAGTTAAATAAATCTTTTATTACTCCGATTGAGAGGGAAGATATTTTGCTTTTGGCGAATAATCTTGACGATATCACAGATACAATAGAAGATATTGCGTATAGATTTTTAATGTTCGACATAAAAACAATGAGACCTGAAGTTGCTCAATTCTTGGATATTATTATTCGCTGTTGCGAACAGCTTAGAGTTCTTATGAGCGAATTCAGCAACTTTAAAAAATCGAATGTCATCGCACAAAAAATTGTTGAAATCAATAATTTTGAAGAAGAGGGCGATAGATTTTATCACGAAACAATTAGACAGCTCTTTATAAATTGCAAAGACCCGATTGAAATTATGAAATGGCGCGAAATTTATGCAAAAATGGAAGATTGTCTTGACAAATGCGAGGAAACAGCAAATGTTGTTGAAGGCATAATCATGAAAAATACCTGATACTAATTCTCATTTGATTTGTAGAAAAAAATAGTATTATTCAGAATCGTCAAACTCGTCTTGTTCAATTTAGAGGAAAATAATACAGAAATGAATTTACCCTGTATACATATGATGTTTTTCAGCAAAACACCATATGTATACAGGGTATTTCAATAATTATTAATGGGAGGAAATCACAGCTTTCCACTACGACAAGAGAAAAATAATACTATTTTCATTATTAAGGATAGAAAAAAATATTTCATTTCACGCTTGAAGCATGCGTGAAACGCTCCGCTGTGAAAAATTTTTTTCTACTTATCAAAATGAAAATAGTATAAGTACCTAACTTCGCACTTCTTCCTCGAATGCCTTTTTTCCTTTCACAGTCAATCTTGGATAAATGATGCTCCACAGGCAGTCCATGGGGCTTTCCTTGGCACTGCTGAGGGCTTCTTGTGAGGGCATCCAGTAAATCCTTATCATATTGATGACATCAATTAAAGCATCGATGTGCCCCTCGATTTCTTCATCATTTAACAATCCTTTTTGTTGTAGGATTTTAAAAGACTCCTGCAGTTTTTTCTTTCTCTTTTTCACAGCTTCTACTTGTATCTCATGTACCTTGGGGCTTATTGTTTCCAATTCCCCATAATATTTGAAAAAGTAGTCGTCATTTTTATTTTTTTCTAATCTTCTGGACAAAAAATCGTCTAACTCTTTCAATGTTGCAGGCGTTTTTGGCGGTATAAAATTCTCCTGTTGATCGAGGATGACTGCCATCACCAAATCTTCCTTTTTACTATAATGATAAGTAAGGTTTCCCACACTCATATTCAATGCATCTGCAATATTCCGCATAGACACATTGGCATATCCATGTTCGCTGAAAAGTTGAAATGTTGTTTTCAAGATTTCATTTTTTACATCCTTCTTCATAGCAACCTCCTGTGATATACAATTTTATTTCTATCGACACTATAGTACAAACGTGCTATTATGTCAATAAATAATTTTAGTACGATTGTACTGTGCGGAGAAATTCTGAGATTATGAAGGGCGCAAGCGATACTATTTCCAAGCTAAAAGATGGAAAAAATATTTATTCTACACTGGAAGCATTGCACGGAACGCTTCGCCGTGAAAAAATTTTTCTATACGGCGCTTCAATTCTTGTCCAAGAAGCTATTTTGCATTTTCTATAAAATAAATAATTTTACCTATTGACATTATAGTACGACAGTGCTAATATATTGTTAATGAATTTAGCACACAAGTCCTATTTAGAGATAGGAGTGGATGTCTATATTCCCGGAACAGAATTTTCTATTCTTTAAAAGGGAAATAGTATAAGGGATAGAGTTGAAATGGTATAACAATATAGGAGGCCGATATCTTTTGAAAAAAACGCTATCAATATTAATTATAATTTTTGCGATACTATCGTTTGCAGCTTGTAGTTCCTTTGAAATTACAAGCAACGGTAGTGCATCACCAAGCGTACCTGCAAGTGAAGCAACTACAAACGTTGCTCTATCCAAACAGTCAACGATTGAAACGGCAGAAAGTATCGAACCCGGTACCGCAGAACAACCTGCTAATGGGGCAGAGCAGTCGGTATCGAATCCAGATGATACTAAAATGCTTGTCATATATTATTCCCTGACTGGTACGACCAAAGCGGCTGCAGTGATTGTGCAGGAAAGTGTCGGAGGGGATTTTTTTGAAATCACAACGGTTGATGAATATGCAATGGCTCATGATGATACATTGGCACAGGTCGATAAATACCGAAGCGAGAATTATTTACCTCAATTAAGTTCGAAACTTGAAAACCTTGATGACTATGACAGTATTTTTCTTGGTTATCCTATTTGGAGAGGTACGTTTGCCGATCCGATGGCGGCCTTTCTGCGAGACTATGATTTGTCCGGCAAGACAGTTAATCCTTTTTCTACAAGCGGTTCAGGTACTCTTGGAACCAGCGTGGAAGATTTGAAGGCACTCGAGCCTAATGCAATCGTCCTTGATGGTCTGGCGGTTCGGGGAAATGCGCAAAGCAGTATAACAGAATGGCTTAATAAATTAGGAATTACAAAATAAACTCTAAAGGAGTCTTAATCATGTTATTAACAAGACCTGCAGCAAATTCGTTAGAGCAAATTGCCGAAAAGGCGAGTATCGAAGAATTATTGGGATTTGAGCGGTTTTGCCGTGATAACCATTTGTGGGATGAAATGAAAAAATGCTATGCCGCGGACTCGACAGTTAATATTTCTTGGTTTCAAGGCAGTGGAGAGGGCTTTGTAGAGGCATCCGGCAAAATGAAAGGCTACGCACCTCACAAGATACACCATACGGAAATTTGGCTAAATGGCGATAAAGCAGTTGCAATTATGATGACAACCATACAAATGCGTATTGAAATGGACGGAAGCCCTGTTGAACTGGAATCTGATACAAAACTATTGTATCGTACTCAGAAGATAAACGGATTGTGGTACATTCTTTCTTTTGACAGTATTTATGA
Source organism: Eubacteriales bacterium (assembly GCA_031551135.1). GTDB lineage: Bacteria > Bacillota > Clostridia > Lachnospirales > JAITVM01 > JAITVM01. The sequence continues at coordinate 6,466 of JAVBOA010000021.1, forward strand.
AAAAGATGCACTCATTCCCGTTTATCCGACAGGAAAAATCACAGTACCGATAGAGGAACTGTCAACATATCGACAGAGTTATGCCTGCATGATTTACAATATGAAGAGAAATGGTGGCACTATCAATCAAGAATTGCCGGGTATCGACAGGCCGGATTTGGTAGAAAAGATATACAATGAACTTGATGAGTGGCTTTGCAAATAATTGGCAGAGATTTTAATAATGATAAATGAAGGGAACGCAAAAAAATGAAAAATAAAATGCATATTTTACCGGGAATAATTTGTGTAAGCATGATGTTTTTAAGCGCATGCGGGTCGGATTCGCAGAGAACTTTACAAACTTCTGTACAGGTAACAGAGTCTGCACCGTCTAAAACGACTGAGTCTGAACCAACACAGGCGACTGAAATTGCACAAACAAATGAACCTACAAAGGAGACAGTATCTCCTAATAATATGGACGATACTGTTGTCATGACTGTAGATATTCCGGACAACATTCCGGTGGCTGATGAGAATGGCAAGATTCCGAGTTCTGATGATATATCTACCGTAAATAGGGACGTTGTATTATTTGGTAACTTTTATCAAGATACTGCAGGAAATGAACTTACTCCTATAGAATGGCTTGTGCTTGATGAGAAGGATGGGTATTCCCTATTGCTCTCAAAACAAATTATAGCTTCTTTGGGATGGGTAAATGAAGGAAGAAATGATATTACATGGGCTGAAACGGATTTAAGTCAATGGCTTGACAATGAGTTCTTCAACACAGCATTTAAAGAAGATGAGCAGGGCGCAATTGCTTCCTATGACGTTACTCAGCCGCAAAACCCAAGGTATGACACACCTGCAGGCGAGCCTACAATAGATAAAGTTTCGCTGTTAAGCTATCAGGAATTGATAAAATATATGCCGACAGATTTGGAACGAAAGGCGGCACCAACTGCTTATGCTCAAGCATTGGGATGTTATCAGAATGTTGACGGCGATAGCGCTTGGTGGCTTCGCTCCCCCGGTCCCATTCCTACAGTACCTGAACACTTGGCTTCATGGGGGAATCTCGGCGCAAGAACACATTATACGGATGACAGCACGATAGGAGTCAGACCGGCGATTTGGGTTGAAACATCCGCGCTTACAGCAAAGTAATCGATATACAGTTAATACTAATTCTCATTTGATTTGTAGAAAAAAATAGTATTATTCAGAATCGTCAAATTTATCCCTTGTTTAGTCTTATTATAAAAGATGAAAAGCAATAAGTTTTTGGCTTTCACAAATAATTATTGGGTATAAAAAAAGCCTGATATCGCTACAACTGTAGAGAATATCAGACTTTTTTATTTTATTTCACGGAATAATCCGTATAATCCGGCTCGTACCAATTAATCGAAATCGAAATTTTTCCGGTTTCATCAGCAGGATTTATACTATAAAGATTATTGTCTATCGGTTCGCCGTTTATTAAAACAATTGTATTCGGGTTTTCTGTATAAAAAGTCAATCCTCGGATTTCATCCAACGAAATTGCGCGCGGGCCGGATACAGGGTCGTCCACTTGCAAAAGATTTATATAGTAATTTCCGTCGGCTTCTACAGCTTTATATTGTATATATTTTTGGCTCACGCAATACGGGAGCAGACGCGAAGTTCTTGCAACTAATATTTTTTTCTCATCATTGTATTTTGCCAATAATCTCAAGGATTCAACGGTTTCTTTAGTAAAAGAATAATCATCTCCGTAATAATTCAAATGCTGTGCAAGCATTCCAAATTGAGAATTTTCGATTATCCCTTCAAGATGCTCAGGCGTTAGCTGGACCGGAATTTTTTCCGGTGACCAATTCCAATCAATCACTCCGTCTTTTATTTCACAGCAATATCTATAAAAACCCCAAACTTTATTTCCGTCACGCAAAGTTTTTTCAACAAGCGGAAAATCAAAGCCAAACTGGTCGCTATGGCGGGAGTGCCATGCAAAACGGATTTTATTATTTATAGTAAGGTCAGTGTGGTAATAGCTTGGTGTATCGGGATTATCACCTGATTGATAAGACGAAAAATTTTTCGGATTATAAGCTCCGAAATTTTGAACATTCGAAACTGTCCCGTGGTCAATCCAAACTGTCGGCAATTCGATAGGTAGCGAATTTAAAACTTCCCAAGTTTTTTCAGCGTATTTGCGTTCGTAATTTATATCATTGTTTTTTCTGGAAAAATCGCCGAATGTATGGATACTGTCAAGCCAGCCGCAATTTAAATATTTTACTATCAAATCAGGGTAAAGCTCTTTTGTTTCGTCCAGTCCGTCAAAATAAGTCATATTATCTTTTGTCCCTTCCAAATCACTGCCCATAAACATCCAAAAAGAATCCGAAATATCGAGCCCAAGGCCTTGTCCATATTCGGTATTTTCTTTTGTATTAAGGAATTGGTGGGTTTTAGCAAATGCTTTTGGAGTCGCACAGTCAGAGTCCGAAATTATCGCCAGCATAGATTTATATGGATATGGAAATTTTCTTGTGTCATTGCGTATTTCGGAGTTTTCGAGCTGTTCTAATACAGAATTGCTGACAATCGGCTTTATTTCGGTCGGCTCTGGAGAAGGAGGTTTTGGTTCGGTTGATGGATCGGGTGATTGATATTCTGTTTTATTTATAAAATCCGGAACATTGTTCCTCTGCGTTGGATTAATAGATTCGGATGTTATAGGCTTGTTTTCGGGTTTATATTTATTAAATCCCAAATACGCTATTACAGCCAATGAAATAATACAAATAATTATTGCAATATTTAAAAAGAATAGAAGAACTATTTTTTTCAATTTTTTTCACCCTTTGTTTTTTTGTATTGCGATTCTTAAAAAAGGAATTAGTATCAATAAATAGACAATTTTCCAGTGAATTCAAATAATTATAGCATTTTATAACATATCCTTATATTACAATTTGATTATTTTTCTATTTTTTCTTGTAATTACTAATACTATTTTCATTTTGATTAAGTAGAAAAAAATTTTTCACAGCGGAGCGTTTCACGCATGCTTCAAGCGTGAAATGAAATATTTTTTTCTATCCTTAATTATGAAAATAGTATAAAATGCGATTTTTGAAATGCATTAATGAAATTGTGATTTTTATAGAATTTCATAAAGTCGGAATTTTTTTGTAAATTTAAATTTTTTGATGACGATAAAAATATACAAGAAATGTAGGAAAAAGGCAGTTTATGTAAATAAGCTGGTTAAATAAAGAGAAAATTATTGGGGGAATATCATTGAGAAAAATGGTTTTTGCATTAGCCCTTTTTTTTATGTTTTCAGGGGTCGGGGTATTTGCAGAAGGTACGCAGGAATATGTTAATGTCGGATTAGAGAGCAAATTCAAGAATTTGAGTTCAGTTAAAATCGTTAATAATAACATTACTATATCATTAGGTAAACATCAAGTAGATTTAAAATCAAACAGCGGTTTTTCTATAACTCCGCAAGGAAAGTATTATTTAAAATCTTCGGCTTTTAAAAATTTCAGTGAGGCGAAATCTTCACTGGGGAATTTTGCCCAAGGCTCAAAAATTGCCTTTATAGATAATAATTTTTATATTTGCGGCGGTCCGTACGCAAGCGAAGCGGAAGCCAAAAATAATCTGAAAAGCAATCTTTCGGTTTTAAGCCTGAATTCGAATTTATTAGAGATTTCCGGTTCGAATGAAAATATTTTATTTGATTCTTCGCTGGACACGAAAATATCCGATACTAACGGCTCACTGCTGAATATCGGAGATAAATCATACAGAGGGGCATTTAGATTTTCGCTGTCGTCAGGAAAAATTACGGTGGTCAATTACGTTTCGATTGAAGAATATTTGTATTCTGTAGTTCCTTCCGAAATGCCGCCGTCTTGGCACGAAGAAGCCCTAAAGGCTCAGGCTGTCGCAGCAAGGTCGTATTTATTAACACGTGTGGGAATACATAGCAAATCGGGATATGATTTATGCGATACGACACATTGTCAGGCGTACAATGGGGCGAAAAGTGAAAACGCAAGAACTACCGAGGCTGTAAAAGCAACCGAAAATATTATTGCATACTATGATAACAAGCCTATAAACGCGGTGTTTTCGTCGAGCAGCGGAGGCATTACCGACAATTCCGAAAACTCTTGGTCGTCGGGAGTGCCGTATTTGAAATCCGTTTTAGAATTGAACGAAGATTCAAAAATTTGGACAAGGACATTTTCGATGAATGAGATTACAATTTTGCTAAACAACACAAATTCGAAAATCGGAACGGCAACGGGAATTTCTATCGGAAGCATAAAAAATGAAAGAGTTTATGAATTGATTATCCACGGCACAAACGGTAAAAAAATCCTAAAAGGCGAAGAAATCAGAACTTTTTTCTCATCATCTAAGGACGGCTCGCTGTTCAGCAGATATTTTAGGATTAATGAAGAAGTTCCTGCTATTCAAAAAAACGAAACTCAGGACTTGCCGCAAAACAATCAAAAGTCTGAAGAAATCTACATATATAACGGGCAAAATGTAAAATCCGAAAATAAAGATATGTTTGTTTATTATGATGGCAAAGCGCAGAAATTGAATAGCAATTTTTCGGTAATCGATAAATTTAATAAAGTTTTTTCAAATTCTTTATCAATTTCAAATACATATACGCCTTCCGGCAGCGGTTCTGTCGGAACAATCTATTCGGGACAAATTACGCTTAATGGCAGGGGCTGGGGACATGGTGTCGGAATGAGCCAATACGGTGCAAAAGGAATGGCGGAATTAGGTTATAAATATGATCAAATCTTGAAACATTATTTTACCGGAATTGAAGTAAAGTAATACTATTTTTTCTATCCTTTATATTGAAAATAGTATAAATTTAAATATTTCTAAAATGTGCCGTATTCCGGCACTTTTTTTGTTTTGCCAAGATCGCTGTAGGGGGCGGTTTCCATGCCGCCCCGACAATAGAAATTAGAACTTTTTGTGGATTTTTTGCAAAAAAGAATTATAATGTATTAATAATATTTGCTTGAAAAAATTTTTGTAATTTATTGGAAAAAGGAAGAGCCATGAAAAAATCAGATTTTTATTTTGAACTGCCGGAAGAATTAATTGCGCAAACTCCGCTTGCCGACAGAGCTATGTCGAGACTTTTAATTTTGGATAAGAATACGGGTACTATTGAGCATAAGAAATTTACTGATATTGTAGATTATCTGGATAAAGGCGATTGTTTGGTTTTAAATAACACTAAAGTTATTCCGGCGCGTCTTTTTGGGCATAAAAAGAATTTTACCGGAAAAATCGAAGTTTTATTATTAAAACGTTTGGATGATGACTGCTGGGAAATTTTAGTGAATCCCGGAAGACGGGTTAAAGTCGGAGCGGAAATTATTTTTGATGAAAATTTGAGCTGTATAATTACAGATATTATTGACGACGGAAAACGCATTGCAAAATTTTCGTACAATGGGATTTTTGAGGAAATTCTGGATAAATTGGGTCAAATGCCTTTGCCGCCTTATATTAAAACTCAGCTCAATGAAAAAGAACGCTATCAAACGGTTTATGCAAAGATTGACGGTTCGGCGGCCGCACCGACTGCCGGTTTGCATTTTACAAATACGTTGTTGGAGAAACTGAAAGAGAAGGGCGTTAATATTGCGTATATAACTTTGCATGTCGGTTTGGGAACTTTTAGACCGGTTAAGGTTGAAAATATTTTGGAACATAAAATGCACAGCGAATCTTATTTTATTGAAAAAAGCGATGCTGATTTAATTAATTACGCAAAAACAAACGGAAAAAAAATAATCGCTGTAGGCACAACTTCCTGCCGCACGCTCGAATCTTGCGCCGACGAAAATGGATTTGTAAAACAATGTACGGGCGATACGGATATTTTTATTTATCCGGGATATAATTTCAAAATTGTAGATTCTATGATAACAAATTTTCATTTACCGGAATCAACTTTAATTATGCTTATATCAGCGCTCTGCGGACGTGAAAACGTGATGGCAGCATACAAAGAAGCAATCGAGCAAAAATACAGATTCTTCAGTTTTGGCGACGCAATGTTCATAAAAAACTCGTAGATTCAAATATTCTGTTGGATTATTTTTTTTAATTGACAAAATTCAAATATTCTGTTGATTAAAGTATTCTTTTTTTGTAAAATAGTTTAAGGCATTAAACTGTTTTATTTTGCTGTAATTTTAGTATTAAGAATATTCTTTATGGAGGAAATCAATGAAAAAATTAATTTCTGTTATTGGTATATGCATGTTTTCACTGGCTATTATTTCCGGTTGTTCTCAAAATCCTGCTTCAACGGAAGCCGGCGGAGAGTTTAAAGTTGGACTCGAATGTGCGTATGCTCCATTTAACTGGACTCAAACAGATGATTCAAACGGAGCTGTAGAAATTGGTTCCGGAAGTTACGCCGGAGGATATGATGTTGAGATAGCAAAAAAAGTTGCCGAGGGTCTCGGTAAAAAGCTTGTAATTGTAAAAACCGAATGGGACGGGCTTTTGCCTGCTGTTACAAGCGGAAAAATCGATGCAATTATTGCGGGAATGTCTCCTACAGAAGAGAGAAAACAATCTATTGACTTTACAGAAAACTACTATAATTCCGATTTAGTAGTTGTTGTTAAAAAAGACGGAAAATACGCCAATGCAAAGAGCCTTGAGGATTTATCGGGCGCAAAAATCACAGGTCAATTAAACACTTTCCATTATTCGGTTATCGACCAAATTCCGGGCGTTGAAAAACAAACAGCGATGGAAGATTTCCCGACTATGATTGTTGCTTTAAACTCAGGAAAAATAGACGGGTATGTTTCCGAAAGACCGGGCGCGATTTCCGCAAGCACAAGCAACCCGAATTTGGCGTATATTCTTTTTGACCAAGACAAGGGCTTTACTTATTCCGCTGATGATTCCGCAATCGCAATTGGCTTGAAAAAAGGAAATGAAGATAAAGACAAAATTAATGAAATACTTTCGAAAATAACTAAAGATGAACGTGAAGCAATTATGGAAAATGCAGTTAAAACTCAGCCCGCAACTAATTAAGACAAACAGAAAGAGTTGATTAAATGCAAATCTTATCTTTGGCTACGCAAACTCCAACGACATTTTTTGAGTGGATAGCTTTGATAGTAGAAAAGTATTGGCTTTGGTTTTTGCAGGGCGCTGCCACAACATTGTTTATTGCTATAACCGGTACGGTTATCGGCTTTTTTATCGGCTTGCTTGTTGGCGTTATAAGAACAATCCCGATGGACAAAGTCGACGGCGAGTTTTCTCTTAGGAATTTTTTCTTGAAAATAGTCAATTTCCTGCTTGGAGTTTATATTGAGGTCTTTCGAGGAACGCCGATGATTGTACAGGCTATGATTTTTCATTATGGTTTGACAGAAGGTTTCGGCATTGACCTTCATGTTTTTACATCCAGTATAATCATTGTTTCGATTAATACAGGCGCTTATATGGCGGAAATTATCAGAGGCGGTATAGAATCTATTGATCCCGGGCAAAAAGAAGCCGCTCATGCAATCGGGATGACGCATACCCAAACGATGATAAACGTAATTCTGCCGCAGGCTATTCGAAATGTGTTGCCTGCAACAGGAAACGAATTTGTTATCAATATCAAAGATACATCTGTTTTAAATGCAATTTCTTTGACAGAACTTTTCTTCATGGCGAAATCTATAAAAGGCGCGCTTTATAGGGCGTACGAACCATATATTGTCGCCGCGGCGGTATATCTGTTCCTGACTTTTACAATTACTCGTATTTTAAGGTATTTTGAGAAGAAGCTTGACGGTTCTGACGGTTACACAATTCACACTTCGTCTACAATGCCGGAATCCAACCTTAAAAATCCGGGGAAAGGCGGTACGGTATAATGGATGGCTCAAATATTATTCAAGTAAAAATGCTTTGTAAGAGTTTCAAAGATAACGCTGTTTTAAAAGGCATAAATTTTAATGTGAATAAAGGCGAAGTTATCGGAATTATCGGTTCGTCCGGCTCGGGAAAATCAACGATGCTGAGATGCATTAATCTCTTGGAATGGCCGACTTCCGGAGAGATTATATATCACGGGGAAAATATTCTCCAGAAAAACTACGACCAAAATGTTTACAGAACAAAAATGGGCATGGTTTTCCAGCAATTCAATCTTTTTAATAATCTGACGGCTATCGAAAACTGTACTGTCGGTCAAATAAAAGTTCAGAAAAAAAATAAATCTGATGCAATTGATACTGCGATGCGTTATTTGGAAAAAGTGGGAATGTCCCAATATATTAACGCCAGACCAAAACAATTATCAGGCGGACAAAAGCAGAGGGTTGCGATTGCAAGAGCACTTGCGATGGAGCCGGAGGCGCTGTTATTTGATGAGCCGACTTCTGCGCTAGACCCCGAACTTGTCGGCGAAGTTCTTAAAGTTATTGGCGATCTTGCAAAGTCCGGAATGACAATGCTAATCGTAACGCACGAAATGCAGTTTTGCCGTGAAGTTGCGAATAGGGTAGTTTTTATGGCAGACGGAGTTATTTTGGAAGAAGGAACACCTGAGAAAATATTCTGCAATCCCGAACACGATAGGACGAAAGTATTTCTTAACAGGGTTATATAACGGTTTGATTTTTTTGAATCAAGATAAATCAAACCGCTCTATCTTTTAGCGAATTATTAAATATACATAAATATTAAAAAAAGGAGACTGTGAAATTTACAGTCCCCTTTTTTTAAATATTAATCGTACACAATAATCCCGTCAAAATATTCCCAAGCGTCTACGCCGTTAATTTCGATACCATTTGTTTTAATCCAGCCGGTGGTTTTTCCTTTTGATACTTTCACCCATTCTTTCAAATCTGTTTCTTCAAAAGCAATAATATCGCCTTTTTTTAAATCGATTCCGGGATGGGCAGCGTCGCCGTTGGATTTTAAATCTTTGAGAAGCGTTACTTTGTTGGCTTCGCTATGCAGGTTTTTCATAGAATAATATTCCGGAATATCTTCCGCTAAGCGGAATCTGTCATTAACATAATATTTTACAGGCATTTCCCAAGACTGCAAAAAATATTCTCGTCTGGTACAGCTAAGAGTACCGTCACCGTTTAATTTAACAAATCCGATTTCATCTTTGGATTCGCCTTCATAAATCGATTGTACTTTTCCGACTTGATAAAAATAATCGCCGGTGTATCGATAAATCTCTGTTAAAAAATCTGCGCTAGGCCCGTAGGATGTTACAGACACTTCAATATATTTGTCCTTTTTGTCTAAATCCATAAAGAAAAGAGTAGTGTTTAATTCTTCGGCGTAATGGGTTGCGTAGCTTCCATTTACTTCTAATTTATAAATAAAATTAGCATGTGTCGTGAAGTTTATTTTTTCGGCTTTACCGTCACCGTTTAAATCTTTTTCTTGAGTTTTTGAAACAGGGTTGGTCATTTGCTTTTCTACTAAATCATAATATTCTTGCTTGAATTTTGTACAAATTACGGCGGCTTCGGCTCTTGTCAAATTTCCGGTCGGTCGAAAAGTATTGTCTTCATAGCCTGTAATAATCCCGTAATTAACGGCTTTTGCAATAGATTCTTTATCATTGATTTTATTATTGTCGGTAAATTTAGTATTCTTTGCGGCTTCGGTTTTTCCGAAGATTTCCTCTAAAGCTCTAACCGTCCAAATTGCGCATTGCTCACGAGTAATCGGGGTATCTGGATAAAAATTCTGAGAATCTTTTTCGAGGATACTAAAATAATATGCGTCATCAATATAAGGTGCTGACCATCTGTCTAAAGGAACATCTTTGTATAATAGTTCCCCATCTGCCGTTGTATCTACATCTCTGAATGATGTCATTAGCATTTTAATAAATTGTTCTCTGGTAACGAGACCATTCGGGTCAAAAGTATCTTTGGTTTTTCCGTCAATAACTCCCTCTAGGCTAAGTAAAGTAATATATTTTTCGCCCCAATGATTTTTTGTATCTTTAAATAAAGATATATCATCTGCGAAAACGAAATTTAGTGAGGCAGCAATTGAGAATAGGATTGTGAAAACTAAGAAAAATTTTTTCATACTTGACCTCCTTCAAATAAGGCTGAGTCCAAAAACTATTGTATAATGAACTAAAGACGAGTAAGAGCTGATAAGAATATTATAATACTTTTTTTACCAAAATTCAATAAAACCATAGCATCTCAATAAATTTTTAACAGCTTTATGTAAGCTTTATATTTAGCTCGATAAATTCCTTCCTGAGCGTATGAGTCTCTAAATCCGCAATTCGGGTCGGAATTGGGATGCGGCTTTCTTTTGAGACTAAGGCAGAAATAATTTTCGTGGAGGTATCTATATCAATAAAATTTCCGCAGGAGATAAAAATCGGCTTCGAATCTTTTCTGGAGCGGAAAGCCCTGCCGTATACTTCATCATTTATTACTATGTCCGTATAAGCGAAAAGCTTATTCTCCGGCATTATATAATCCGTATTATCTATTTTATAATATGATTTTGCGACGCCGATTGTGGGCTTGTTCACAAAAAAAGATGCATGTGTTGCAATTCCCAAATGTTTTCTATGGAGATATCCGTTTCCGTCAAAAACAAAAATATCCGGCTCATAACTGAGTTTTTTTGCGCAATCTATAAAAAGCGGCAGTTCCCGAAAAGCAAGGTATCCCGGAATATAAGGTGTATCGATTTTTCCGAACGAAGATATTTTTTTTAGGACTTTTTTAGTTTTGTAATTGACAACAACAATAGAACATGCGCCGTATTGGATTTTATCCTTTTCCCAATAAGAAATATCAACGCCTGCGACATAATTTATTTGTTCAATGTGAAACGAGTTTTTTAAATTCACTTTCTTTAACAATTCTGATTGTATTTCTTCATATTTTTCTATATTATCTGTCCCAAAATTATGAATAAAATTTATATCCATATTTCAGCCCCTTATAATTTTTTTATAAAGCAATTTAATAAATAGAAGATTGTACCGCCGGTTGATTAATATTATAACAGGATGTAATTCTTAAGTCACTTAATTATATATAGTTGAATAGATAATTATACTGTAAAATGAGTGTGTAGCTTATTTTTGTCCGTCGGCACAGGATTATATTTTTTTAGCCGAACTTTTGAAAAAATACAAAATTAATAGTATAATACTACAGTATAGTTCTTAAATTTCCAAAATAAATTAAATAATTTTTATTTGAATATATAATCGGGGAGAAGAAAATGATTATAGGTATTGATCTTGGGACAACAAATTCTTTAGTGACTTATTTTTCAGAACAAGGTCCTAAAATTATTCCCAATTCGTTTGGAGAGAATCTGACACCTTCTATTGTCAGTGTCGGCGACAACGGAGAGATTTTTGTCGGAAAAATAGCGAAAGAAAGAATAATTACAAATCCTGAAAAAACAGTCAGTGTTTTTAAAAGGAGCATGGGCTCAAAAAAAGAATATTTTTTAGGAGACAAGATTTTTTTACCGGAAGATCTTTCGGCTCTGATAATTAAAAAATTAAAAGAGGACGCAGAAAATTATCTCGATACAAAAATTGAAGAAGCAATAATTTCCGTTCCGGCGTATTTTAATGATATCCAGCGGCGCGCCACAAAATCTGCGGGCGAAATTGCGGGCCTTAGAGTAGAACGCATTGTAAACGAACCGACGGCGGCAGCGATTGCGTATGGTTTGCACGAAAAAAAAGATTCTACTAAATATTTGATTTTCGACCTAGGCGGCGGAACTTTTGATGTCTCGATTTTAGAGCTTTATAAAAATATTATGGAAGTACGGGCCGTGGCCGGAGATAATTTTTTGGGCGGCGAGGATTTTAATAATGTTCTGGAAATGATGTTTATTCGGGAACATGATTTTAATGAATTTGAGCTTAGCCGAAAAGAAAAAATGGCGGTTTCCAAAGCCGCAGAAATTGCAAAGCTTGAATTTTCTGATAAAAAAGAAGTAAATATGGTATGCAAAATAAAAGAAGAAATTTATGAAATGAAAATAGATATTGCTACTTTTGAGCGAAATTGCGAAATACTTTTTAACCGCTTAAAAAAGCCTATAATCAGAACTTTGTCAGACGCTTCGATAAAATTATCGGATATTGATACAATTGTTTTGGTCGGCGGAGCCACAAAACTGCCGATTGTGCGGTCTTTTGTCGCTAAGCTTTTTGGGCGCGTTCCGAATTTCTCCATAAACCCCGACGAAGTTGTTGCCTTGGGAATCGCAGTGCAATGCGCAATGAAAGAACGTAACACCTTGATAAAAGAAATCGTTCTGACAGATGTTTGTCCGTTTACGCTTGGTACATCTGTTTCTAATCAAATCAGCAGCGGAATTTATCAGCATGGGAATTTTTTTCCGATTATTGAACGCAACACAATAATTCCGGTTTCAAAAGTTGAGCAGTTTTCGACGATTTATGATAACCAAAAAATTATCCGCATTGACATTTTGCAGGGCGAAAGCCGAAAATCCAAGGATAATATATTTTTGGGCGAATTGGTTTTGGACGTGCCGCCTTCGCCTGCCGGACGGCAGTCTGTGGATATCCGGTATACTTATGATATAAATGGGATTTTAGAAGTTGAAGCAACCATACTTTCCACAAAACAGACAAAGAAAGTCGTGATTGAAAAAAATCCGGGAATTATGACTAAAGAGGAGATTGCAAAACGCCTTGAGGAGCTTAACGAGCTGAAAATTCATCCTCGTGAAAAAGAAGAATATTCTTATGTTTTGGCGAAAGGCGAACGAATTTATGAAGAATCTGTCGGCGAAACCCGCAGGATGGTTGCGAAATATTTAAGTGATTTCGAAAAAGCGCTCGATAAACAGGATGACGCTTTGATTAGAAAAATGGCAGAAGAATTATTGTACACCTTTGAGTATTTGGAAGAAAATGATTTTGATTTTTAATCAATGCAGAAATGCTATAAGAGGGGATAAAGATGGAATTCTGGAATATTTTAGGTATAGAACCGACGGATGATAAAGAAAAAATTAAAAAAGCTTATATTGAAAAACTTAATATATATCATCCGGAAGAAGATCCGGAAGGATTTAGAAAACTTAGAGATTCTTATGAAAATGCTCTGAAATATAATTCCGAAGCCAAAAAAGAGCAGAGCGAAACAGATATTTTTATGGACGAAGTTAGAGCCTTGTATTCGAATTTCTACAAAAGAATTGATAAAAATAATTGGTACGAATTACTGAGCCGCGATATTTGTGAAAATATTGACACTGAATTTGATATTTGTAAAGCGATTTTTAATTTTTTAGCAAGATATTATTATTTGCCGCATGAAATATTTAAATTTATTGCGGATAAATTTTTGTGGGAAGAACGGGAAGATGAATTAAAACAGAGCTTCAATCCGAATATGATAGATTATATGATGAATCGTTCCCGATACAATGATAATATCGATTATTATATGTTTGAGGGAGCGGAGGATGCGGATTATGACGGTTTTATTTCGCTTTTCTTTGAAATAGATAATTTGATGTATGATAGAAAATTGGATAATCTTGAGGAATCTTTTCAGAAATTAAACTCTTTAGAAATTTATAATCCGGACGCAAGAATTTTAGAAGCTCGATTTAATGTATACAAGCTTCGTGTAGATAATGCACAGAAAATTATTGATGAATTGATGGAGAAATACGACAAAAACGAGAGTGTTTTTTTTGCTGCTGCAAATGTCGCTGTGGAAAATAAGGAATTCGATAAAGCCTTAGAATATTTTGACAAAGCTGCTGAAATAAGAGGAAATACCGAAGGAATGAACGTTCATTACGGTGACTGTTATTTCGGAAAAGGTGATTATGTTAAGGCTAAAGAATATTATCGAAACCATTTGCTTGCCTATCAGCATAACGCCTACGCACGTGAGAAATTTTACTATACGAATCAAAAATTGATCGAGTATTACGAAGAAAAAATTAAAACAGACGATAGCCAAGAGGTTATTTATCAGCTTGCGGCCGCGTATTTCAATTGTAATGATTATGAAAAATCACTGGAGATTTTTAAAAAATATAATCCTCCCGAAGATAAAATCGATAGGTATTTTGAATTTCTTGTAGATTTGCATACGCAATTGCAAAATCTGGATGAAGCTTTAAAAGCCAGCGAAGATTGGGAAATGGTAAATCCGGATAATAAAAATTTACTGATGCAAAAGGCCTATATCCTCTATAGATTAAAAAGATATGACGAATTGACTGCGGTTTATGAAAAAGGCATGAAAATGTTTCCGGAAGAACCTTCGTTTTATCATACAAAGGCGTTGAAATATTTTGATTTAAATGAATTGGAAAATTCTGCTGAAGTTATTCACGAAGGTTTGAAACACGCTAAAAACTTTTTGGCATTTTATTCTATGCTTGCGGATATCGAATTTAAATTCGGACATTACAGCGAAGCTTTGGATAATGCCAGAATTGCGCTTAATATCTATCCATATTTAGTTGACATGTATAATATTCAATCGAAGATATATTATGATGTTGCCGACTACGATTCGGTTATATCCGTGGCTAATACGGTGGAAGGCTTTAATTATTTTCATGAAGAAATCGCTTTAAATAAAGTTATGGCGCTGAATAAAATCGACGAAACAGAAAAAGCAAAAGAAATGATACTTAGACTTCTGGAAAAAGACCAAAATAACGCGGTTTATCTCTGCGAATACTCCAAAGTTTTGTCTAATGAGAAAAATTATGAAGGAGCTTTATTGCAAATTAATAAAGCATTGGAGATTGAGCCTAAAAATATTTACAATATAATGACTAAAGCTAAATATTTGAAATATCTGGAGAGATATTCGGAATCAATAGATTTATTTAGGTCTGTACAAAAAGAGGAGTCGAATTACCGTTTATATGCATATAACGAAGAAGGCCTTGTATATTTAAAACAGGATAAATATGACGAAGCAATTAAGACTTTTGAAGAGGTTATTCGAATCGACCCTCAAACAACTTTTGGTTATTTAAATATTGCCGACTGTTATTATTATATGAAAAATTATGAAAAGGCAATCGAATATTATGAAAAGCAGTTGGAATTTACAGAAGAAGGGCATATTTATACTTCTCTTGGACTTTCGTATTCATATTCGAATAATACGGAGAAAGAGCGCGAATATTATCAAAAATCTATTGAGGTAGACCCGGATTATGCTTATGCGTATAACAATATGGGCTATTTATCTTATCTTGAAAGAAGATATGACGAAGCGATTGAATTTTATAATACAGCGATAGAAAAAAATAAATATATCCTTTCGGCGCACCGTTATCTTGGATATTCGTATAGAGCTAAGCGGGATTTTGAAAAAGCGATTGAGATTTATAATGAAGCTCTCAATGTTTTTACAGAAGGCAGAGACAGGCGGCTGGTAATAGAAGATAAGGCGTATGTTTATTTTTTTACCGACCGGTTTAACGAATCTATTGCAGTTTTCAAAAAGGCTTTAGATGAAAATCTGGAATCCGGATATATTTATGATATGATTGGCACGGCATATTATAATTTACGGGATTATAAAAATGCTCTGAAATATTTTAATGACGGTTTGAAAAAATTTGAAAATTATGAAGACCTCAGCATTAGCATGGGCGATTATTATTTCAAAATCGAGCGTGATTTCAAAAAGGCTTTGGAGTATTATTTGAAAGCTACATCATCGGATAATAAAGATTATCGTCATTTGCTTAAATTAGCCGTTTGTCAAGAAAAATTGGCTTCAAAGAAAGCAGAATCTAATTATAAACTGGCGCTTGAGCTTTTGGAGGAGACATTTAAAAAAGAGGACGAGCCGGAAAGAGCCTGCTATTATGTAGCGTATGGAAATATTTATTTGGGGCTGAATGATTATGAAAAAGCTCTGGAATATTTTAATTTGGCAATTGAGAGGGCGCAAACATACGAGCTTTGCTTTTCTCAAAAATGCGATAGGGCTTATTTTGGAATCGGCAATTTATATAAAAAGCAAGGCGATATACAAAAAGCTCTTGAACATTATGACAGGGCATATGAAATTAAAGCCGAAGAAGAATTCCTTATTGAGAAGAATGAATTATTAAATCCAAAAAAGAAATCGTTTTTTAGTTTTTTTAAAAAGAAGTAAATTGACTTGCTAAAATTTTGAGAAGATTATATAATGTCTGTAGCTTTTTTTGATTTAAAAAGCAAAACATTATAAAAGTAAATCAGACAGTCGCGTATATGAAAATATATGAGGAAAGTCCGGGCTCCATAGGGCAGGGTGCTGGATAATACCCAGTGGAGGCGACTCTAAGGACAGTGCAACAGAAATAAACCGCCGAAATTTTTTCGGTAAGGATGGAAAGGTAAGGTAAGAGCTTACCGGCTTTTTGGCGACAAAAAGCGCTATGTAAACCCCACCCGGTGCAAGACCGAGCTAAACCGTTTTTAGGCTGCCCGCCGAGGTTTGAACGGGTCGCGTGAGTTTTTTGGTAACAAAAAACCTAGATAGATGATTGTCAAATACAGAACCCGGCTTAAAAATTTGCTTTTATAATGTTTTTTAATAAGAAAAAATAACCACCTTTTTGGATAAAGGTGGACATTTTTGAGAAAATATATGATTTTTATAAATTTTAAGAGCATTGTTCGTTATCATCAATGCAGGATTTACAGATTCCGTAAAAAAATACTTGCTCATAATCAACAGTAAAATTTTCGATTTCTTTTATTTCTTTCTTAATTTCGTTTATTGCGGGCAATGCAGGCAAATCAAAAACTTCTTTACAAGACTTGCAGATTAAATGTATATGAAAATTACATTTCGCATCATAACGAAAACTATCTTCTCCGACGTTAAGCTCTTGAATAAGATTCGATTTTTTTAGAGAATCTAAGGTTTTATAAACCGTCGCCAAGCTCATGGAAGGATGTATTTCGACCAGCTCTTTATAAATAGACTCTGCGGTGGGATGATTGTCTGCGTTATATAAAAGATTGAAAATGGCTAATCTCTGCGGAGTAAGTTTTAAATTTTTTTCTTTAAGCATTCTAGAAATATTTTGCATAATAACACCTCCGTATTAATAACTATTATTAAATAATAATATATTTTATTAAATAAGTCAATCTTTTTGTTTTAATTATAAAAATACAGATATCTGAGGGAAAATATGAATATTGTTTTACTGGAACCGGAAATTCCGATGAACACAGGGAATATTGGAAGAACCTGCGTAGCGACGAATACATCCTTACATTTGATAGAGCCTTTAGGTTTCTTTTTGGATGATAAATCGATAAGGCGTTCGGGTCTTGATTATTGGAAAGATTTAGATGTGCATCTATATAAAAATTACGAGGATTTTTTAGAGAAAAATAATTTTCCGAAAATTATTATGGCAACGACAAAGGCAAAAAAAATATATTCGGATTTCAATTTTTCTGAAAATGATTTTATTATGTTCGGAAAAGAGAGTAAAGGTATACCTGAAAATATTTTGAAAGAAAATTACGAAAATTGTATTAGAATACCGATGTTCGAAAAATATAGGTCATTAAATCTTGCAAATTCGGCGGCTATAGTTTTGTATGAAGCGCTGAGGCAAAATAGTTTTAAGGGTCTGGAGTTTTTCGGTGAGCTGCATAATAAAATTTAAAAACTAAAAAAGTCAAATGCGGAATTTCTCACAGATGACTTTTTTTAGTTCGATTTCAACTTATAGATATAATTGTTTTCATAATCTTTTAAAGGAATCGGCTTGGAATAATAATATCCTTGTACATAATCACAGCCTGAGACTTTTAGAAACTCGAATTGTTTTTCGGTTTCTACTCCTTCGCAAACCACTATTATGTCCAATTCTTTCGTCATATTTATAATATGTTTAATTATCATCAGGCTTTTATTGCAAGAATCGCTTTCTTTTAAAAATCCCCGGTCGATTTTCAGAATATCGACAGGTAAATCTTTTAGGGTATTGAGCGAGGAAAATCCGCTTCCGAAATCATCCATATCTACCAAGAATCCCATATCTCTCAGAGAATACATGACAGACATAACATTTTCGGAATCGCTCTCCAAAGATGATTCCGTTACCTCAATTTCGATATAATTCAGTGGAAATCTAAAACTCTTTATTAATTTGCCTACTTTTTCCAAATAATATGGAGAAGTAATAGTCACTTTCGATTGATTTACTGAAATCGGCAATATATCGAGTCCTGAATTAAAATGCTCCTGCTGAATTTTTAAAACAGTTTCTAATACATATAAGTCAAGATCAGATATAAATCCATTTTTTTCAAAAAGAGAAATAAATTTATCCGGAGTTATAAATCCAAGGTCTTTTGAATTCCAGCGGACTAAAGCTTCACCGCCGCTGCAAAGTCCGGAATCAAGACTGCATTTAGGTTGTATATATAAAATAAATTCGTCATTATGTAAAGCGCTGTGCATATTTTCTTCAATCAATTTTTTATATTCCATCTTTTTCTGAATTGAATTATCAATAGTAATATTGTCATTAAATTTTGATTGCTCTTTTGCTAATTTTAGGGCAAGCATGGCTTGGTCGTACATATACCATACAGATTCATTTTTGTTCTTAATCGGATAAATTCCAAATTTAAACAAAACCTGCCCTTTGTAATTATAACCAAGATTTTTTTCGATAGATTTATATAGAGCTATTTTGATGCTTTCCAGATCATTCTCTGAGTCCTTTAATACAAAAGCAAATATATCGCCATATGTACGGATTGCATTTCCAAAGGCTTCTTTAAGGGCATCACTGATAGAAACCAGCAATAAGTTTCCTTTTTTAAAGCCATAGTTCATGTTGAACCTTTGAAACGAAACAATATCAAGACAAATAAACGAATAATTGTCATTTTGATTTTTAATTATATTTTTAAAATCCGTGTCTAAAAACGAAATATTATTTAACCCTGTCAATGAATCTTTTTTATTAATTTCTTTAATCTCATTTTTTCTTTTTTTAGTCTGAAAAATTTCGTTGAACAGACAAAATATATAGATGGCAAAAGTTACTATAAATGCAATCATAAAAGCGTAAATACTTTCAAGAGAATAGAAATTATCTGATAACGACGGTTTTATAAAAGCCATTATATGAAAGTTTTTATCACTCAGCTCTACAGAAACAATATTTTCGAAGTTTTGGCCAATAAAATGGTCATTTACCGATTTTGACGCAAATAACAATTGTTCGGAGTTTTCTAAATACAGGTCGGAATTGCCTGTATATTCAACGGAATAATTTTCAGGCATTGTGATATCTTTTGTTATAAATTTTATGTAGTCGTCTTTTTTCATTATGTTTATTAAAAAATAATTTCCATTTATAGGAACAATGGTTATTTTTTTTGCATCATCATTCAAAACAGAATCAAAAATATAATAGCCATCTGATAAAATGTGATTTTGCATTTCTTGAGGAAAAATTATTTCTTTATAAAAATTATTCGTATTGATTATTTTTCCAGTTTTATCAACCACAAAGAAATTGTTTTCCAAGAGCGATGCTTGTTCAAAATAGCTCTGCTCGGGTTCTGGAAATTTAGCCAATTCTTTGCTTTTGGCTTGCAATTCCCTTATTTTATAATTTATGCTGTTATTTATTTTTTCGCGTGATGTATTTACCCAATAATAAACAGAATTAAAATTGCTAAAATTATTTGGCAATTTATTTATCATATATATAAACAAATAATGAACATACTAATAAAACCGCAAAAAATGAATAAAGCAATTTTTTATTTTTTGAAATCATAAGTCACATCCATTCAGGCCTTTTCGAAAATATGAAGCCGAAAAAAATTATATAATATAGCGGTTTGATTTTTTACCGACTAAAATATTTATTTTTTCTTAAAAATAAAAATCATAAGGAATTTTATTATCTTTTGAAAGTAAGGAATTGTTTGTTGAACTGATACTATTTTCATTTTGATAAGTAGAAAAAATTTTTCACAGCGGAGCGTTTCGCGCAATGTTTCTGGCGCGAAATGAAATATTTTTTTCTATCTTTATAATGAAAATAGTATGATAAGTATATTTCGTCATTTTGCAGATTCTTCTTTATGATGAATGTTTATCCGATGTAATCGAATTTAACTCGAAAAATTCGGATAAATTTTCGTATTATGGATAATATATCTAGTATAAGATTCTATTTACATTCTAAAAGATAGAAAAATGTAAGTAGTATTAATTAAATAAAGATACGAGTTTATGGCTAAATTTCGGAGGACAATATGGTTGGAAAAAAATTTTTTATTGCATATGCATCAATATTAATATTTTCTGCACTAATAGCTTTTTTAGGAATACGGATAGGCTTGAAGGATTCGGATATTAAATCATTTAATGAGAATTTTCAGATGATAAATCAAACAAAAATTATTTCAAGCGAATTATCGAAAGATATGTATTCGTATCTTTTATATACACCCGAAAAAGAAGGATATTTTAATGAAATAAAAAAAATAAAGACGGAAATAGATGAAAAGTTTACACTGTTGCTTCAGAACTTAGATAAGCTTAAAATTACTTATCCAAAATATGAGGACAAAATTTCGACTTTATTGCTGCAATTAGAAAAATACAAAAAATCAGTCGAAAATTTATATAATTTTATGCTTCTGAAAGAGAGAGAATTTTATGCGAATGATATTTTGACTAATAATGAAATATTGGAAGTAAATACAAATAATTTATTAGATGAAATTTATAATAACGCAATTTCTGAATTAACGAATTTCCAAGTGAAAGAGAAAAAAGAGCAAGAAGAATCGATTGCTCAAATGATAATAATAATGACTTTTTTGATTTTATCTTTATTTTATTTATTTAAACTATATAAATCGGAATACAAAAAGCCCGTTAAAAAAATAAAAAAAATGCTGGATATGCTTTTAAACGGAGAATTTTCTTATATAAATATAAATCAAAACAACGAAATCGGTGAGCTTGCCGAAAGCCTGAATTTACTCAGCCAGAAAATTAACAATATGTTTTCTGATATAATATCTGTTTGCGAAAAAATAAATTTAGAGGGGGATATCGATTGCAGAATTGATACGAAAAATATTTCCGGTATATATGAAAATTTATGTACATCGGTGAACAATTCGTTTGATTTGATTTTAAATGACACAAAAGAAATTTTAGCGGGCATGGACAGATTGGCAGAAGGAAATTTTGAATATGCCCTAAAGACAAATATAGGCAAAAAAAGAATTTACAATATAAAATATGAAAACCTCAAATGCAATTTAGTTGAAATAAGAAATTCAATTTTGCAGAGCCTAAGAGAGATATTAGTGGCAAATTTTGAGTATATTTCGAAAGAGAAAATATTTAAAAACGGCTGGGGAGAGATAGAAAATAGTTTGTATGAAATAATTCTTTCAGGTAAAAATTTCAACGAAGAAATAACGAAATCCATGGAGGAATTTTCAAATGGTAATTTGGAAACCCGAATATGCGGAAATTTTAAATGCGGATATAGCCATATACAAAATGCAGCGAATAACGCCATGAATTCTGTAACCAGAAATATAGCCGAAATAAAATATTTAATCAACGGTTTATCATCGATAAGTGATAAAACGGATTTTTTAGATTTGAAAGAACTATTGCAGGATGTTAATGAGACAGTGAAACAAATTTTTGGATTCTCTAATAAATTCTCGGATATTATTTTTGATTATTCGGCGGGTGCATTGGACATCCAAATGGAATCATCTGCAAATACGGTACAAATTTTGAGCAGACTGAATGATGCAAGAGAGCAAATAAAAGAATTGACCGAAATTTCAATAAATCCAAATGAAGCAATTTATGCGGTTGAGCAGATAAGAAAATTTGTGAAAATCGGAATTTATGAAATTTATTCGGTAAAAGAATCTATAGATAAAATAAGTAAACATACAGTAGGTATTTCGGATTTATTGAACAATATTGAAGATATTTCAAATCAAACAAGCCTTTTGGCACTGAATTCGTCGGTAGAGGCGGCGAGGGCAGGGGAAAAAGGCAAACCGTTTGTGATATTGGCCGAAGAAATAGAAAGTTTAGCATTAAAAACAAAGAAATCTCTTTCTGAGATAGAAAATATTATATTTGATTCAGTCCAAATTTCCAGAAGCGGCGATGAAATTGCAGAACAAATTTTAATTATATTTAACGAAATCGCTAATCGTACAGAATTTTTTACGAACTATACAGGCGAGATTTCTGGAGTTTCCAATAAGATACAAAAAGAAAATAATTTAATTTTGAAAAATATCTGCGATATTATTATTTTATCTGAAAAAAACAAAACGCTGCTCAACAAAGGGAATGAATATATTTCTTGGATAAACGAAGATTCTCTGACATATAAATCAGAAATTTTTAACTTTTTCAGAATCGGAGAAGAAGAAAAAATCGGATAAATCAGGAAGAAAAAATTAACCAGAAGCGGAATACTATTTCTATCCTTTAGGACGGAAATGGTACAAGCCGTTTCTGGTATTACAAAACAGATTTTTATAAATAATTTTAGATGATGGTGATTTTAAGATTAGATAAATAGTTCTTGAAATCATCCGGCAATTCATTATCAATAATACAAGCGTCCATATCATCTATATCGAACATCTTAAAAATAGCCGTTTTGCCTATTTTACTGGAATCGCAAACAAGATAAGATTTATTGGCCGCAAGAAAAAGCGCGCGGTTACTGTCTATTTCTTCCAAAATAGGATGGCAAATACCTTTGCTTAAACTAACAGCAGAGGAGCCAACAAAATATTTGTCAATACTAAACGATTTTAGATACTCGATAGAACCGGGCCCGATGACAGTTCCGGACTTATTGCGTACTTTTCCGCCGGGAAGATAAACATCGATTCCGTCAATCAATGCGGCTTTGGCGGCAATATTAACATTGATAGTAACAATGTTGAGCGGCAATTTGTCTCTGATAAAATCAAGAATATATTCCACGGTGCTTCCTGAATTTAGGGCGATTGTCTCGCCAGGATTTATCAAAGCTGCCGCCTTTTTGGCGATTATTATTTTTTCTTCGGAATTTTTACTACGCTTTGCGGAAAACGCCATTTCTTTTACGTCGGTATCATTAAATCCGCTGTTCAAACAAGCCCCGCCGTAAATCAACTCAATATTGTATTGCGAAGCAAGAGATTTTAAATCACGCCGAATTGTTTCTTCATGCACTTGAAATTTCTTGCTCAGTTCAGAAACTTTTACAGAACCTTTTTTATATATCCTATCTAAAATAAATTTCTGTCTTTCAACGCTTAACATAGTTTCACCATACCCATACTTGATAAAAAGTAATTAACTTTTTTCATTTCAAATCCATTTGACTTTAAAGTATTGAGTGCGTACGGATCGCAAATTACTAATTCTACAAATCCGGCACGCTTAAATTCTATTATAGCGTTAGTGTAAATTTTTTCAAGAAGATTTTCGTTTTTTATCATAGGAAAATATTCAGGGCAAATCGGCGCAGACCAAATCCCGACTTGATTTACGCGCTTATCGGCTTCCAATAACGGCACGAATTCCCACGAATTTAGGACATTTTTTTCTTCATTATTCTGCAAAAGCTGATTAAATCTGCTTGATTTATTCAAAAAACGAGTGTAGAAACTTCCGCCGTAGATATAAGATTTTTCGCCCTCAAAAGAATCTATTAAATCCAAAATATCTATTATTTCAAAATCGTGAGTAATGCCTAAAACTTTGAAGATTTCAGTAAGCATAAAATTAGCTTGACCCGAAAGCGTAATTATTTTTTTTATATTTAAAGAATTCATTTTATCGATAAATTTTTTTAATTGCTCGATTCCTTCATCAATTAATCCGGCGGCAAGATATTCAAAACCAAGGAATATCGGAGCAATCTCCGAATTAGGAAAAATTGATTTTTGCTTCAAATAATCGCCCAAATGCGCTGCCGAATCTTGCGCATATTCAAAAGTTGCGCTGTCTATCAGCAAAAATACATCCGAATTATTTGTGCATATACTATCCGACCAAATTTTATATGCTTTATCGGAAATTTTAATTATATTTCCGCCGTTGGATTTAATTGCGGATTTTAACGCGTTTACTTCACTTTTCATAAATCCATTTTTTATATAAAGCTCTCGACCTAAAATATTAATAAGCAAAAAATCTACGCGAGTCTCGCCAAAATTCTGCCATCTTTCGCCTTGTCCGGATAATATAGAAGAAAAAACAATATCCGCGCCGTATTGCGTAAAAGGAATTTCACCGAGATACGCCGAACGTATTATTTGCGCTGTTCTGGAAGGATAATGCCGCAGGGCGCGCGTCGCAAGATATTCGGGGCAGTAGCACGCCGCTTGATCCATAAAAATAACTTGGCGGTTAAGCATATTCATATAAATTTTATTCTCAAATGAAAAATCTCTCATAGGCCTAAAACTCCTTTGTTTAAAATTCCCTTAGGGTCAATTTGAGCTTTTAGCCCCTGCATTATTTTTAAACCGCTTTCGCCGTGTTCTTTATTCAATAAATGAGCTTTTGCGCTTCCGACCCCGTGATGATGAGAGAGATTTCCGCCGAATTTCAGGCTCGTTTCGCAGGCTGTATTTAAACATTCTAAATATCGATTTTCGCCGTCTTTGTCATCTCCGCCTGTTTTCGAGTGGAAAATAACATAAACGCTTGCACCGCTATGATAAACATGCGAAAAATGACAATCAATAATTTCGCAAATCGGTTCCAAAGCGGCTTTCATTTCGCTCCAAACTCTTTCGATTTTGTCCCACGGCGCGGCGACCTCGATTGCGTCGGACGTACCGCCTTCTATTGCATCATAATCGAGCATTTTTTTTGTGGAAAAACGGCTTAAAAACCATTCGTAAGCACAGAGCTCAGATTTTTTTCGCCCATTATTTGCCGATAAAATTTCATCTGTGATTTCGGCTTCTAGTTCTGTAATTTTTTCATTGCCTTCAAAAAGCAAAATCAAAAGTGCGAAATCTTTTTCAAAATTATATTGAGAAATTTTATGCGTGGCTTCGGTTTCGTCATAAAGCCTGACAACGGCTGGGCGCAAACCTTTGTGAATAAATATGCGAACCGCATTTAAAGCATCATGAGTAGACGGAAAAGTGTAAGTCATAAAAATTCTTTTTTCGGCTATCGGATAAATTTTCATTTCTACATTAGTGATTATTCCATAAACGCCCTCACTGCCTAAAAAAATTTCATTCAATTCAGGACCGGAAGATTTTTTTGGGGCTTTATGGCTGGAAAAAATACTGCCATCGGGCAAAACAACTCTTAATGCCGTAACCATATCATCCATTTTTCCGTATTTTGTGGAGAAAGTTCCGATTGCGCGCGTAGCGGCCATTCCTCCAAGCGTCGCACTCTGAAAAGACTGAGGATAATGTCCGCAGGTATAACCTTGCTCATTCAGCATATTTTCAAATTCTGCGCCGCTGAGACCGCAGCCGCCCTCGGCTGTACAATTTATTTTATTGATAGAAAAAGAGCAAATGCGTTTTGTATCAATGATAACTTCAGCGTTATAAGGGATTGTGCCGCCCACGATTCCGCTGCCGCCGCCATAAGGAATAATGTGTATATTATATTTATTCGCCAAAATTAAAATTTGCGAAATTTGAGTTTCAGATTCGGGTACTAAAACCGCAGATGCCAAATATGGATATTTGCCTTGCAGAATCCATTTGTATTCACGGGGATAACAGCCATGTGAGTATATAAGCAGTTCCTCGGCTTCGGTTAAAATCTCGATTTTGTTTTTCTTTATTTCTTTCAGAAATTTATCGAGCTGTTCGTTCATAATCAGGATCCTTTCTGAATTATAAATTTATTGATTTTTTTTTATATCTTTACTTTGCAGGAATGGCGCATCTCTCGAGGCGAGAATATCTATTCCGCTGTCTAAAATATTTTTTATTATAATTTCTCCCATTTTTACGGGAGCCGTAATTTTCTTTTTATAAATTATTTCGAGGGCTTTCGGAAACAATGATTTTTCTATCGGAGCAGAGCTGATAACGGGTAATCTTGAGATATAAGCGTTTTCAATTACAATTGTTGTAGTTATCATTCGTTTTGGGTTTTTATATTCATCTTTTACGTAAACTTCTCCGCGCACGCAGGAGTTACCGGATATTTTTATATTTCCGTCGGAATCCTCCAATTCTATATCACAGCTTAAAGGGCAGATGATACAAGTAAATTTTTTCAAATCTATTCCCCCTTTACATCTATTCGTATATTTTCAGAAAGATTATCCGCATTAATATTTATTGCTATCATTTCCGGCGGATGCACGGCAATGTATTTTTTTGTATAAATAATATTATCTCCGCTGTAAACCGTTGCTCTTGCATTTTTTATTGATGTATTTACCCGCAAGAATAAATCAATTTGAGCGGATTTTTTTATTTTTTGCGGCATTATAAAAGACACATTTTCACCCGGAATTACTTCTATTTCAGCTGTTTCAGCACTAAGGCTTTTTATAAAATCATGTGCCCCCTCGGCGGCTTTTTCGCCTGTTTTAGAAACATAATCCACTAAATCAAAGACTGACACGACATTTCCGGCGGCAAAAATTCCGTCGACAGAGGTCATCATATTATTATCAACAATCGGCCCTTTTGTTGTTTTGTCAATTTTGATTCCGATTTTTCGGCTGAGTTCATTTTCCGGAATAAGTCCGACTGAAAGTACCAATAAATCGCAAGGTATATATTTTTCCGTATTCGGAATCGGATTTCGGTTTTCGTCGACTTTAGCGGCAGTAACTCCTTCGATTCGCTTTTTCCCGTGAACTTTGACTATCGTAGTCGACAAATGCAGGGGAATATTATAATCGTCGAGGCATTGCACAATATTTCGCCTCAGGCCGCCGGGAGTGGGCATAATCTCGAAAACGCCGTTTACATTAACACCTTCCAGCTTCATTCTTCGCGCCATTATCAGCCCGATATCTCCCGAACCAAGTATTACAGCATTTTCGCCCGGAAGGTAGCCGTCAATATTTATATATTTTTGCACAGCGCCGGCGGTCATAATTCCGGCAGGTCTTGTTCCCAAAATCCCGACTT
Source organism: Eubacteriales bacterium (assembly GCA_031551135.1). Lineage (GTDB taxonomy): Bacteria > Bacillota > Clostridia > Lachnospirales > JAITVM01 > JAITVM01. The sequence goes on from JAVBOA010000021.1 coordinate 33,695, forward strand.
GCGGTCGGGTGCGCTCCCTGCAACCCATAGCCAAAACTATTGCTTTTGCATTAAAAAGCATAAGTCCGGATTTTGGATTAACGGCGTAGATATTTTTTTTCGTTGTTATTTCCAAAACCATTGTATCGCAAAAAATTTGGACATCGGTTTTTTGCAGAGCGTTTATATAATGACCGGCATACTCACAGCCTGACATTTGTTTATTAAATTTAATTATTCCAAAACCATCGTGTATGCATTGGTTTAAAATTCCGCCAAGTTCTTTGTCACGTTCGATCAGAGCAACAGATTTTATTCCGAGTTCTTTTGCACGCAGAGCCGCGGCCATTCCGGCTGGGCCGCCGCCGATAACACATAAATCAACATCAATTATCTGCATCAAAATCACTCCTTGTTCGTTTTTTCAATATATTTGTTTCGTCACCTTTTAAAGTGACATCAAGCTTTGAGATTTCAAGCTCTTTGGATAGAATCTCCAGAACCTTCGAGCCGCAAAAACCGCTTTGACATCTGCCCATTCCGGCTCTTGTCCGGCGTTTAACTGCATCTAAAGAAAGAGCGGGAATTTTTCCATGAATGGCGTTTATTATTTCGGCTTCCGTAACCGTTTCGCATCTGCAAATAATTCTGCCGTGCCTGTGGTCGGTTTCGATTAATTCTTCTCTTTCTTCCATGCTGCAATCTCTAAAAGCTTTTTCTGCTTTCCGAATCGGATTGTAATTTATATTTAATTCAGTGCTTGGATTTTTTTCGATATATAAATTTTCAACCATTTCAGCGATTGCAGGTGCTGAAGCGAGACCGGGCGATTGAATTCCGGCAACGTGAATAAAATTATTTATTTTTTTCGAATTTCCGATAATAAAATCTTCGTTATAAGTAGAAGCCCGATTTCCGCTGAAATAATTAATAATTGTTGATTTTTCGATTCCTTTTACAAGTTCCATTCCTTTGCTGACAACGAAATCCAAATCGTCTTTATCTACCGCCAAATCCTCTTTGTCAGAGACTTCTTTTGCAGATGGTCCCCAAATCAAAGTTCCCTCGGGGGTTTCCATTGGTCCGCCGCCTTTGGAATAAGGGCCGGGAGCCATTCCCGAAAAAGTAGTGATTCTGCCCATATTCTCTTTATCAAAAATCACAAGCGTGCCGCGGCGCGGGTGTATCGAATAAAATTCATCATCAGCCATTTTGGCTATTTCATCCGCATAAAGCCCGGCGGCGTTGATAATATAATTTGTTTCGATAATTCCTTTGTTTGTAATCAAAAATTTTGCCGAGTTGTTTTCGCATTTAATGTCTAAAACTTTCGTAGAAAGCCGAAATCTAACGCCATTATCAACAGCATTTTCCAAAAGTGCGAGTGCTACTTCATATGGTTCAACATATGCGGCTGACGGTGTCCATAAAACATATTTTACATCATCCGAAAGACCTTTTTCGATTTTTCGGGCTTCGTCGCCATCCAAAATTGCAATTCCAGGAACTTTATTTTTCAGTCCGTTTTCATAACAAGTCTCGATTTTTTTCAAATCATCATCACTGAAACCGCAGACAAAAGAGCCGGTACGATTCATTTTAAATCCCAATTCTTCTTCCCATTGGCTGTACATTTCATTCCCTTTAACATTCAGCAGGGCTTTTAATGAGCCGTTTTTTGGGTCATAACCCGAATGTATCATGCCGTTGTTTGCTTTGGTTGTGCCGCAGGAAATATCGTCCTCTTTTTCGAGCAGTAAAATATTTAGATTATATTTGCACAATTGTCTTGCTATTGCACAGCCGCTGATTCCGCCGCCAATGATGGCAACATCACATTTATCGATTATATCCATTTCATAAAATTTCGATAAATCAATTTTGTTTGGGATAATCTGGTCATCAGAACTTATATTGCTGACAATATTTTTTACGCCTTGCAGTTTTGCCGCAATATGCCCGATATTTACAGCGGTATCCCATTTTTCAACATGTCCGCTCAAAAAAGCAGTGCCTTGATTGTCAATTTGCAAGTCAATATTATTTATTCCGATTTCAGCTAATTTAGTATAAAATTCATGTGAAATGTTTTCCAATTGAAACACCTCGATTTTAGTCAAAAGGGCAGAAATGTTAAAATGTTCTGCCCCAATTATATTTATTGTATTTACATTCAAAATATAAAAGAATAATATTATTTATCAGCCATCCAGTTGAAAGTTTTTTCAACGGCTTGTTTCCATGTTTTATAAGATTTTGCGCGGATTTCATCACCCATAAGCGGTTCAAACGAAGCATTATAAGAAATCGAATTTTCCAAATCGGATTCTTCCCAAAGTCCGCTTGCCAAGCCAGCCATCAATGCTGCGCCGAGAGCGGTCGCTTCAACAGAATCAGGTCTTGCGATTTTGCAATTCAGATAATCGGCAAACATTTGGGCAAGTAAATTATTTTTAGAAGCACCGCCGTCTATGCGAATTTCATGAATCGGATTTCCGGTATTTTCAACAATCGATTCGGCGATATCTTTTATGCTGAAAGCGATAGCTTCCAAAGTCGCACGGGAAATGTGAGCTTTTGTAGTTCCTCTTGTGATTCCGATAATCAGACCGCGGGCGAAAGAATCCCAATACGGCGCGCCGAGACCGGTCAAAGCCGGAACGAAAATTACAGAATTTGAATCGGGAACAGAATTTGCAAGGGTTTCGACTTCTTGGGATTCTTTTATTATACCGAGGCCATCACGCAGCCATTGCACGGCAGAACCGGTAACGCCTGCATAGCCTTCCAGAGCATAATTTATTTCGTCGCCGATCTTCCATGCGATTTGTGTATTTATTCCGCTGTCCTTCAAAATGACGCAGTCAGATCCTGTGTTTACATCCAAAAATGAACCCGTACCGTTTGTGAGTTTTGCCATTCCGGATTTGCGGCAGCCTTGCGCAAACATTGCAGAATGTTGGTCGGCGATACAGCTTTTTATAGGAATAGGGATGCCGAATAAATCGGCGGTTGTTTCACCAAAATCGCCGGAGTCGTTTGTTATTTCAGGGAAAATTGTCAAAGGTATTCCTAAATAATCTAAAAATTCTTTATACCACTCACCGGACCGCAAATCGAGGCTCCCTGTTACGGAAGCGTTTGAATATCCGATAAGATGTTTTTTGCCGCCTGTCAATTTCCAAACAAGCCAAGTATCAATAGTTCCGAACAGTGCTGAGCCATCTTCGACTTTATTTCGAACGTCCGTATTATTTTTCAATAACCATTCAACCATCAAAGAAGAATAAACGGGAGCAATTGTCCAGCCGGTAGCATTTTTGCATTTTGATTTCCATTCGGAGGCGTTAAGCTCGGCGCAGCGTGCGGCGGTTCTTGCGTCTTGCCAAACTATAGCCGGACATATCGGCAAACCGGTGTTTTTATCCCAAATAACAGCAGTTGCGCGCTGATTTGTTATTCCGATTGCAGAAATTTCGGCAACCCCGATATTTGCTTGAGAAATAGCGTTTTTGCACATTTCAATTGTTTTTGTATAAATCTCCATTGCGTCATGTTCAACTTTGTCTTCCGAAGGTGTGTATTGAGTAAACTCAACGTAGGCTTGAGAGACAATTTTAAAATCCTTGTCGAAAATCAAAGCCCTAGTTCCGGTTGTACCCTCATCAATAACTAAAATATAATTTTTCATCTGATACCCTCCTCGTTTAATATGTTGATATGAATTAGAAAATCTTAACAAAATTCAACAAAAAAATGTTGTATTTTGTTGTTTGTTTATATTATATTTTTATAATACTGCTAAAAACAATATAAAGCAATACAATATTGATATAATATTGCTTTAATTTTTCGATATAATTTTGTCAAAAAAAATCCCGCTTTCCTTTCGGGAAAACGGGAGAATTTTTATTGTTTACTGACTATTTGATTTATCGCAGGATTTAACAGAGCATCCGGAACATCCGCAAGAACAGCCGGAATTTTTTGAATTTCTGTAAATTTTAATACAAGCCAACGCGATAGCAATAAAAACTATTGCGCCGATTATTATATCAACCAAATTAAACACCCTTTGCGTAATTAATTTTTTTGACGCTGTGGCTGACATAGGATTCTTTTCTGACAATCAGCCAAATCATCAAACCAAGGACGATTAGCGAAACAAATGTCCAGATTGTAATAGGGCCGGATAAAAATATTACATTGCCTAAATTATAAGTAATCAATGAAAAAGTATACGCCAATAATGTTTGGTATCCCACTGCTATAAAGGTCCATTTCCAAGAACCCATTTCACGCTTGATTGTTGCAATTGCTGCCACACAAGGCGCACAAAGAAGATTGAATACCATAAACGAAAGTGCGCTTATAACGGTAAAATCAGAGGACAACATTGTTAAAAGCGAAGCATTGTCTTCAGCCACTTCTCCTATACCGTATAATACGCCGAACAATCCGACAACGTTCTCTTTTGCCAAAAGTCCGGATAAAGTAGCAACTGTCGCTTGCCAGCTTCCAAAACCGAGCGGGGCAAAAATCGGAGCGATTGCAGTACCAATAAGAGCAAGCATTGAATCAGCAGTTTCAACCATTTGCAATTTAAAATTGAAAGTCGATAGAAACCATATAAAACCGCAAGCCACGAAAATAACCGTTCCGGCTTTTATAATAAATGATTTAGACCTATCCCATGTATGCAATAAAACGTTTTTAACCGAAGGAACGTGATATTGCGGAAGTTCCATAACAAAAGGAGAAGGGTCGCCCTCAAAAAGTTTAGTTTTTTTCAAAATCAAACCTGAGACTACTACGGCGAATATTCCCAGAAAGTACATGCAAGGCGCAACTAAAGTTGAACCGCCGAACATAGCTCCGGCAAAAAGTGCGATAATTGGAATCTTAGCACCGCAAGGAATAAAAGTCGTAATCATAATTGTCATGCGTCGGTCTTTTTGGCTTTCGATAGTTCGAGAGGCCATAATTCCCGGAACTCCGCAGCCGGAAGAAATTAAAAGTGGTATAAAGGATTTTCCGGAAAGCCCGAATTTTCTGAATATCCTGTCCATAATAAAAGCGATTCGAGACATATATCCGCAGTCTTCCAAAATAGACAAAAGTAAGAATAAAATCATCATTTGCGGCACAAAGCCGAGTACTGCGCCAACGCCGCCGATAATACCATCAATAATGAGACTGTGCAAAACTTCGGAAACGCCGATAGATTCAAAGAAAGCAGACAAATTTCCGGCGATGATTACTCCGAATAGGGTATCGTTAGCCCAGTCCGTCAAAATCGTTCCCAAAGACGAAACAGAAATATAATAAACAAACCACATGACTAAGGCGAAAATCGGAAGCGCCAAAAATCTGTTTGTAACAATCGAGTCGATTTTCTCCGAAACATTTTTAGATTTAGATTTAACTACAGATTGCTTTACAATTTTTTCTATGTATTCATAGCGTTCAAATGTTATAAGTGATTCTGAGGTATCATCCATTTCGGACTCAACTTTTAAAATTATTTTTTCTATTTTGTCGGAAATATCGGCGGGTATTTTTGTCGTTTCCAAAACTCTTGGGTCACGTTCAAAAATTTTAACGGCATACCAATACAAAAGCTTTTCCGGAACAATAGATTTAATTAAAATTTCGATTTCTTTAATTGCATCTGAAATGCTTTGAGAAAATATTTTCGGAATAGGTTTATTTGGTTTATCAATACTTTTTGCAGCTTTATCGATTACCTCTTTGAGTCCTTCTTCACGTAGGGCAGAGGTTCCGAGAACATCAAGCCCGATTAATGATTCAAGTTTTTTAATATCGATTTTATCGCCGTTTTTATTTACCAAATCATACATATTCAAGGCAATAACCATCGGTACGCCCATTTCCATAAGCTGAGTAGTCAAATAAAGATTTCGCTCAATATTTGTTGCGTCAACAATATTTACAATGGCGTTCGGCGGGTCGTTCAATAAATAATCACGCGCCACGACTTCTTCCAAAGTATATGGCGAAAGCGAATAAATTCCGGGTAAATCCACAATTATTGTATCTTTTTTAGATTTAAGCTTGCCTTCTTTTTTTTCTACGGTAACCCCCGGCCAGTTACCAACATATTGCAAACTGCCGGTCAGACTGTTAAACATAGTAGTTTTTCCACTGTTTGGGTTTCCGGCCAAAGCAATTTTTATCATCAATAATCCTCCTCAATATTAGTTAAAGCTAACAAAACTCTATACTATTTCGATTAACTCAGCGTCGTCTCTTCTTATTGTTAATTCGTAACCACGAACGGTTACTTCTATCGGATCGCCGAGCGGCGCAACTTTTTTTATTTGTATAGTAACGCCTTTTGTAATGCCCATATCCATAATTCGGCGTTTTAAAGGGCCGTCACCGTTTAATTTTTTAACAACAACAGTTTCTCCGACTTTTGAAGTCTTTAGGGTATTAGTCATAATTACCACCTTCTATTTAGAATATCTTGATTAAAGTTTACCACAACTAACATTGGCTGTCAATATATTATAAAAGTAGAAGTTCACAATATTATTTTTTAGAAATAAAATACTCTTGACAAAGATTTTTTTTTAATGTAAACTCTCTAAAAGCGAATTAATTTTGTGAGTATATTTACAAAATTTGCTACAAAGGCTACGATGGGAAAAAGTAAAAATTGTTTGATTTAAACGAATTTCTTTACAAAAGAATTTCGTTGTCAGAGAGTTGCCGTTTGGTGAAAGGCAATAAATCGACCGTTTTGAAAATACATCCCTGAGCCGTGCACCGAACGGAGATTTCTAGTAGGCTGCAACGTTTTGCGTACGTTACAATGCAATCGGTATAGATTAGTACCGAGTGAGGTATTTGTTGCGAGACAAATACAAAATTAAGGTGGTACCGCGATTATTATCGCCCTTAAAATAAAAATATTTTGGGGGCGTTTTTTAATGCCCCAAAGAATGGAGCATGATATATATGATAAAATTATTTAGCGGGCAAGAATTGCCCCTCGAAATGCACAAAGTAAGAATTGTTCAAAAACTAAATCTGCCTAATATAGATGAACGTCAGAAAGCGATTACCGACGCAGGAAATAATACTTTTTTGCTGAAAAACAAAGATGTTTTTTTGGATATGCTGACCGACAGCGGCTCGAATGCAATGAGCGACCGCCAGCAATCCGCTATGTTTATTGCAGATGACAGCTATGCTGGAAGCGAAACTTTTTACAGATTGGAAAATGCATTGCAGAAATTTTTCGGAATGAAATATTTTCTGCCTACTCACCAAGGTCGGGCTTGCGAAAATATTATTTCGGAAACTTTTGTAAAAGACGGCGATTTTGTTCCGATGAACTACCATTTTACAACAACAAGAGCGCATATAGCAAAACGCGGCGGCACGGTTTTGGAGCTTTTCAAAGATTCGTCACTCGAAATTAAATCGGATGATTTATTTAAAGGTAATATGGATTTAGATAAATTAGAAAAATTGGCTGCCGAAAAAGCCGATAAAATCGCATTTGTTCGCATGGAAGCCGGAACGAACTTAATCGGCGGACAGCCGTTTTCTCTCCAAAATTTGAAAGATGTTAAAAAAATATGTGAAAAATATAATTTGATGCTTGTTCTGGATGCTTCTTTGCTTGCCGATAATCTGTATTTTATAAAGACCCGTGAAGAAGCTTGCAAAAATATGGAACTAAATGAAATTGTTTTAAAAATGGCAGAATTATGCGACATAATTTATTTTTCCGCCCGTAAACTCGGCTGTGCACGCGGCGGTGGAATCTGCTCTAATAATGAAGATTTAATCGAGCGTATGAAAGAATTTATTCCGCTTTTTGAAGGATTTTTGACATACGGCGGAATGTCAGTGCGTGAAATGGAAGCTATAGCAGTGGGACTTGAGGAAACTTTGGATTTTGATATGATTTCTCAAGGACCGATGTTTATTAAATATATGGCTGATAGGCTTATTGAGCGCAATATTCCGGTAATAACACCGGCCGGCGGCTTGGGCTGTCATTTGGATGCAATGTCGTTTTGTTCTCATATTCCTCAAAATGAATACCCTGCCGGAGCTTTGGCGGCGGCTCTGTATATCACAGGCGGAATCAGAGGAATGGAGCGCGGAACATTATCCGAAGAGCGTGATGAAAACGGAATAGAAACTTTGTCGAGCATGGAGCTTCTGAGGCTTGCTTTACCGCGCAGAGTATTTACACTTTCGCAAGTTATGTTTGCGGTAGACAGAATTGATTGGCTTTTCCAAAACCGTGAATTAATCGGTGGCTTAAAATTCACCAAAGAACCGAAAATCCTGCGTTTCTTTTTTGGAATGTTAGAGCCGACAAGCGATTGGCAATCTAAACTGGTAAATAAATTTAAAGCTGATTTCGGAGATTCTCTATAAGAACTTTGGCTTTTATTGAAATTTTCTGTTTGTTCCTATAATAAAGATAATAAAAAGTGAGCCTGTTCATTACAGGCTCAAACTGCTTTTTTCCCCATAACTGCCTGCATATTTTGTTCTGCTTATCATTTTAACCGACCCATTTTTATATTTCGTTATATTACATTTTTAGGAGTAAATAAAAATCATAGCAGACCCATAAAAATATCAACCAATATTTTTAAACATCTCTCTAAAAATCCCATCTGCATTTTCGTAGCACTTTTTTTGAAACGCAAAAAAAGCATTAAGAAACTTTTCGCCGTCCGGAGTCAGATAAGAACCGCCGCCGTTAGTGCCGCCGACTTTTCTTTCGAGAAAACGCATTCCTGAATATTCTTCCGCTTCTTTCACAATTTTAGTTGCCTTACTATATGCCATATTCATTTTTTCTGCCGCAAGTTTCAAGGATTTTGTTTCATTTGTGATTTGCAGCAGCTGTGCGACACCGTTTCCGAAAAAAATAGATGAGCCGTTATCAAGAGTAATGTGCAAAGAATATCCCAGTGAGCTGTCTGCTTTTTTTGTTTTATCGTTATTAATAAAAATCATTTTCTTCATATCATTCTTCTCCCATCCCTCAAAAACTATAAAATATAACAAAACTTTGGCAATATTTTCAGAAGTTATTATAAGTATTTGTGTTATTATTTTAACAATTATTATTATACACCTAAATCTGATAAAAATAAAAGTAATAATATCTATAACTATATTGACAAAATATAGAATTCATTTATACTTTTTTATAGTGAACAATCTAATACTATTTTCATTTTGATAAGTAGAAAAAAATTTTTCACAGCGGAGCGTTTCGCGCAATGTTTCTAGCGCGAAATGAAATATTTTTTTCTATCCTTTATATTGAAAATAGTATAAAAGAGGTGGAAATATGAACATCAGGCAAATGGAAATTTTTGTGAATGTTGTTAAATACAAAAACTTCTCAAACGCCGCAAAAAAAATGTATTTATCACAGCCTGCTATAAGCTCCAGCATAGATTTGCTGGAGAAAGAATTGGGCAAAAAATTGCTTATACAGCAAGGAAGAACAATGAAATTAACTACCTCCGGAGAAGTTTTTTATGACGGAGCACTGTCAATTTTGGGACTAACAGAGCAAACAGTACAAAAAGTAAAAGACTGCACATCGCTGAGCGGCACAATTAGGATTGCTTCAAGCTATATTCCGGGTGCATTTTACATTCCTGAAATAATTGGGAAATTCAGAGGACTGTACCCGAACGTAATTTTCGATTTTTCTATAATTTCGAGCAAGGACGTTGTAAAAGAGGTTTTGAATTCGCAGTTCGACTTAGGTATAACCGGAACTTTGGTCAATAATAAGCAAGTAAATCAGTACTGTGTGCTTAGAGACAAAATATGTATCGCCGCTCCGCCGATTAAGCCGTTTTTGGATCTTCCAAAAGTGCTGAACGCCGAACATTTGAGATCGATTCCGCTTGTTGTAAATGCTTTGAATACTCCGACTCAGACTTTGGCGGAAATGATTTTTTTAGAAAAGGGCATTGATTTGTCTGAGCTGAACGTTGTTTGTGAAACTAACGACAGCAAAGTTGCCGCCGAGGCTGTTTTATTTAATACCGGCGCGACAGTGGCCTCATCATTTTTTATAGAACGCTACCCATCGCTTTTGCTTTTTGAGATAGAGGGCATCGACATATGCAGAAATTTTTACGCAACATATCCTAACAACAATGTCTTAACTCCTCGTCTTTTGGAATTTTTAAACCATTTGCCGCCGATAGAACCTAAATCCAGCAACATTATGGGCGAATTAAAGATGATTTAGAAGAATAGCTTGCTTCTCTTAATTTTTTTGGCTAAAAATTTTTTTTTTGACTAATTTATTTTTTATATAAAATAAATAAAAATCAAAACTTTTTACAGCAATATATTATGTAAATCTGATAAACTGGCAAGATAATTAATACGCATCTCCAATCCGCTCGCTAAGCGTTCGGAACGGATGTGCGTTTTATTTTTTCTGTTTACATAACGAAAGTATAAGTAAAATCTTTATATTGCTTCGGTTGATATAAAAAAATGCAGGTGACGTTTGTGTTGACTATAGGAGAGGTTTATGGTAATTTTGATATAAGATTGTTATTTTTCTAACAAATATTTAGAACAATCTTACAATTAGTATGAGAGGAGTGGTAATATGAAGTTCTTGGTTTTGCAGGGAAGCCCGCGTAAGCAGGGAAATACTCAGTTTTTAGTCAGCAATTTTTCTGATGAAATAAAGAAACAAGGTCATGAAATAGAAACTATCTTCTTGTATGACAAAGAAATAAAGGGTTGTGTTGCCTGTAGGTCATGTCAAAAAGATTGGACAAAATTAGGTTGTCAATTTAATGATGATGCAGAAGAGATATTTGAAAAAGTTTTGGACAGCGACGTAATGGTTCTTGCTACCCCTATGTACGCTTTTTTCTGCACGCCGCCTATGAAAGCCTTTATTGACAGATTGGTTTATGTTATGTGCAAATATTATGGGGATGAAAAAGGTCCTTCTCTTTGTGAGGGCAAAAAAGTTGCCATTATATCTACAGCAGGATATCGCCCTGAAAAAGGCTGCGATCTTTTTGAAGAGGCCATCAAAAGATACTGCAAGCATTGCAAACTCGATTACATAAGCATGTACGCCGAAAGAGACTATGGCTATAAAACAGAATTTAAGGACGATACAAAAGCGGCAAACGCAAGAGCGTACGCTCTTAATCTCATAAACAACAATAAAGCAAGTATATAAAGCAAATACCTCGTTTGAGTATAACGGTATTTGCTTTTTTTATAACTGTCGAATAATGAAAGGAGATGGAGAATAATACAGCATTTCGGATTTTTCTAATCCGGCAAACTAATTTCACTTAGATTGAGGAGGGAATATATGGGTAAGATGTCAGCGATAAGTAAAAGATATATGTGGCTAGCAGTTACAATAGCCGTTTATTTCGTAATCGTAATTTTACCGTCTCCTAACGGGCTTACGCCTGAAGGGAAAAAAGCTATTGCTTTAATGGTCTGTGCAGTAATTTCATGGTGCACAGGATGGGTGCCTATTGCTATATCCTCATTGCTTTTCGTATTTTTACAGCATGTGGTTAACGTAGCAAAAATGGGCGAAGCTGTTCAAAACTTTGCAACACCTACTTTACTCTTTGTTATCGCTTCTTTCCTGCTTGCAATAGCACTTGCAGAGAGCGGCCTAAGCAAAAGAATTTCTCTTAAACTGACAATTATGTCAAAAGGAAGTCCTTCAAAAGCAATTTTTTTAATTTTATTTACTACCGCACTTGTATCTACTGTTATTTCCGATCCACCCGTTGCAGCTGCTTTTACACCGATTTGTCTTGAAATAATAGACAGAAATAAATTGGAAAAAGGCAAAAGCAATATGGCTAAAGTTCTTTTGATTGGTGTTACGCTTGCCGCTTTGATGGGCGGAGTTGCGACGCCTGCCGGTTCTTCTGTTAACGTTCTTGCGCTTTCGCTTTTAAGCGAATCGTCGGGCATAACAATTTCTTTTGCTCAATGGTCAATGATAGGTATACCTTTTGTTATTTTAGCAATTCCTTGCATGATAAGACTTTTACTTTTTGCATTTCCTCCGGAAATTTCTCAATTATCCGGAATGGATCAAGTTGCCAAAGATTATGAAGCTCTTGGCAAACTTTCTGTAAAAGAGAAAAAGTTTTTAATAATTATGGTTCTTATGATTATTTCGTGGTTTACAGAGAGTATACATAAAATACCTCTGCCTGCATCAGCTACAATAGGCGCAGTACTTTTCTTTATTCCTGGTGTAGACCTGCTTACATGGGATAATACAAAACAAAAAATCGGTTGGGATACAATACTTTTAATCGGTGCATCGAGTTCTTTAGGAACTGCTCTCTGGAAAACAGGCGCAGCACCTTGGCTTGCTGATTTAGTATTCTCCGGTATCAAGAATTCTCCATCGTTTGTTGTATTGTTGGTTGTAATTTTATTTACTATCGCAATCCACTTACTTGTTCCTGTTGCACCTGCAATTGTATCAATTATGGCTCCGACGCTTGCTGCTTTTGCGGTAGCTTCCGGAATGAGCCCTGCATTACTGATAGTTCCTATGGGCTTCTGTGCTTCTGCATCATATGTATTGCCGTTGGACCCTGTTGCGCTTATAACTTTCAATCAAGGGCATTATTCTATGGGCGAGTTCTTTAAGGCCGGAATGCTTGGCAGTCTGGTCTGGACAATATTTATGCTGCTTGCAATGCTGCTTATTGCAGGCCCTGTGGGTATCTTATAGAGAAGGAGCGAGCCGATGTGATAATGAAGGGTATCCAACTGACCACTAACATAGACTATAAATACTGGTCCGTAGCAGAGCTGATGCCTAAAGATGAAATGCGGAAATTGCAGTTCCTTCGATTTAAAGAACAAATAGATTATGTTTGGAACAACAGCGACTTTTACAGAAAAAAATGGGAGGCAAGCGGATTTTCGCCTGATAAGTTCAAATCGCTTGATGACGTTACGCTTATACCTACTTTAGTAAAAGAAGAAATGAGGCAGTCCCAAACAGATAATCCGCCGTATGGAATGATGTTTATTCCGCGTGACAAACCTATTTCGAGGATAGCAATGACATCAGGGACTACCGGCGAACCTGTAGTTATACCGTTTACGGAAGATGATTATTTTGGAGTCTTCTGCGAAGGTGCTGTCCGAGTTTTGAGAGCGGCAGGCGTTAGTAAAAACGATGTTGTTCACACAGCATTTGGATTTTTGCCGTTTATAGGTTTGGCAGGAGTATACGATGCGGCAGAACATTTTATAGGTTCTCTGGTAATACCGGGCGGCTCATGGAACAGCCTTACTAGGCTGAAAATGATCAAAAAAACCGGCGTTACTGTGCTTATGGGCACCCCTACTTATTTATTGCATCTTGCTTCAGTTGCTCATCAAAACGGTATTGATCCAAGTAAACTGGGTATACGGCTGGTAATGTCCACCGGTGAACCGGGAGCGGCCTCTATTGAAAGCACCGGTGCAAGATTGAAGGAAGCTTACAAATGTGGGATTTACGACTTTTCGGGTACTCAGGAAACTAACTATATGTCCTATACCTGCGAACATGGTACATCTCATTTAAACGAAGACCTTATTTATTTTGAAATTTTAGATCCGGATACTATGCAGCCGGTAGAGCCGGGTCAGCCGGGCAAGCTTGTAATAACCGATTTGGTGCAAAAAACTCACCCTATGATAAGGTTTGAAACAGGCGACATTATGGAAGGTATAGACTACGGCATAAAATGCAAATGCGGACGGACTTCAAGCGCACATAAAGGCTTTAGAGGCCGTACAGGTGACATAATAAAGGTTAAGGGTGTTTGTGTTTCTGTTTCGGGTATAGAAAATGTTATTAGGAATATAGATGAATGCTCTGACCAATACGAATACTACGCTGAAAAAAATGAAGAAACAGGTCTGGACGCAATAAGAGTTCGCATAGAACCGAAAAGCGACGTTCCTGAATCAGACTGGGAGAGCCTTAGGAATAGAGTCTCCGATGATCTTCATACCGGTTTTATGATTAGTATGGAAGTTGAAGTAGTTAAACCCGGAACGCTGCCTGTATATGAACTTAAATCAAAGCGTTTCTTTGACCTTAGATAATACTGTTTCCATTCTAAAATCTTTTAGAATGGAAATAGTATAAATAGTATTTTATAAAAAAAGGAGGAATAGTATGTCGAAAGTTGTTAGTGCTGACTATGCAGTAGGTCTAATTAAAGACGAGCAATGTGTTGCTTGGACCACAGCGGGATTATGTGGTTTTCCGGAGGAGGTTGCTTCAGCTCTTGAAAGAAGATGGCTCGAAACAGGTTCGCCTAAAAATATTATGCTCACACACAGCTGCGGCTGCGGCGACCATAAAACAAGAGGTATGAACCATTTTGGATACGAAGGTCTTGTTAGAAAAATTATTTCGGGACATATTGGTGAAGCACCTAAATTAGGTCAGCTTGTTATCGATAATAAAATCGAAGCACATTTAATACCTCAAGGCGTTATGGTTCACCTTTACAGACAAATGGCCGGCAAAAAACCTGGCCTGTTGACAAAAGTAGGTTTGGGCACATATGCAGATCCAAGACAGCAGGGCTGTAAAGTATCTGAAAAAACTAAAGATGAAGTAGTAAAACTTATGGAAATCGACGGCGAAGAATATTTGTACTATAAGCCATATCATATTGACGTAGCAATAATAAGAGGTTCTGTTTGTGACGAAGACGGAAATATGACTATGGACAGAGAGCCTTTGATACTTGAAGGTTTCCATTTGGCATCAATTGTAAAAAATTCTGGCGGTATTGTTATTGCACAAGTAGAACATGTTGCAAAATCAAAAACGCTTAATCCTAAATCTGTTAAAGTTCCGGGCGTTCTTGTAGACTATATTGTAGTTTCTAAACCGGAAAACCATTTGCAAACAAAGGTTACTTACTATTCGCCTGCACTTTGCGGAGATATGAGACTTCCGACTTCCGGTGTTGCGCCGTTGCCGCTTGACGAAAGAAAAGTTATTGCAAGACGTGCTGCTCTGGAACTTAAACCGGGTTCGACACTTAACCTTGGAATAGGAATGCCTGACGGCGTTGGTAACGTTGCCTCCGAAGAAGGCGTACTTGAACTTATGACAATGACAACCGAGTTAGGTAACTTCGGCGGTATGCCTCAAAGAGGACCTGATTTTCCTTCTACATGGAATCCTGATTGTACTGTTGAACATGCGAATATGTTTGACTTCTATGATGGCGGCGGCTTGGCAATGGCTGTTTTGGGCATGGCTCAAGTTGACCAGTACGGAAATGTAAACGTGTCTAAGTTTGGCCCTAAAGTAGTTGGACCGGGCGGATTTGTTAATATTTCCAGTGCTGCAAGAAAAGTTGTATTTGTCGGCACAATGACTGCAAGCGAAGAAGAATATTCTTTTAATGACGGAGAATTGCAAATCGTAAAAGAAGGAAAGATAAAGAAATTTATCAAAAACGTAGACCATGTTACTTTCAGCGGTGTTTACTCTGCCAAAAGAGGACAGGAAATATTCTATATAACTGAGAGAGCTGTATTCCGTCTTGATAACGGCGAAGTTACTCTCGTAGAAGTTGCACCCGGCATAGATGTTGAGAAAGATATCCTTCCGCAAATGGAATTTACACCAAAAATTTCTCCGGATCTCAAAGTAATGTCGAGTGATATATTTAAGCCTGTATGGGGTAAATTAAAAGATATAATAACTAAAAATTAAGGAGGTACTAAAATGCGCTTACCAGATTTTGATTACTATGCACCAGAAACAGTAGAAGAAGCTTGTAAATTGCTTGTTGAAAAAGGCGAAAACGCTGTGTTATTTTCCGGCGGAACAGATTTGTTGCCAAAAATGAAACATGATTTGTTAGCACCCGAAGCGGTTATTGCTATCAAAAAAATTAAAGGTCTCAATACAATAGAATATATTGAGGGTACAGGTCTTGTTATCGGCGGAACTGCTACTTTAAATGATCTTGTTTTCTCAGAGGTTGTTGCTTCAAAATATCCTGCAATTTCGCATGCGGCATCCAAAATGGCTGCTAATCAAATAAGACATTTGGGAACAGTAGCCGGAAATATTGGCTCTGCCGTTCCTTCAGCAGATGTGCCGCCAATACTTATGGCTTTGAACGCTAAGCTTGTTATACAAAACGCAAGCGGCGAACGCTCTGTACCTGTTGAGGAAGTTTTTGTCGGCCCTATGAAAACTAATTTAGGTCATGACGACATAATAACAAAAGTGATTGTTCCTGATGATGGATTTACAGGAAGCGCATATCATAAATTTGCACTTCGTAAATCAGGAGCTTTGGCAACAGTTGGCGTTGCTTGTGCTGTTAAAGTGGAAAACGGAGTAATTACAGATGCGCGTATTGCTTTGGGTGCAGTTTCTCCTACGCCTGTAAGAGCTAAAGAAGCTGAAAAAGCTTTGATTGGCAACAAACCTTCGGATGAATTATATGAAAAAGCAGCCGAAATCGCAAAAGGCGAATGTAAACCTATTTCAGACCATAGAGCTTCTGCTGAGTATCGCTCTCACCTTGTATGTGTTTACACAAAGAGAATGCTCAAAAAAGCCGTTGAAAACGGAAATAAATTCTAAGAAAGGAGTGAATTACATTGAACAATTTTTTAACAGATAAAAGCGGAACTAACCATTATGAAGTATCGATTACTGTAAATGGCGATGTTTATAACAGAGTTGTAAAAGGTAATAACCTTTTGGTAAATTTCTTGCGTGATGTATTAGATTTGACCGGAACAAAAAAAGGCTGCGAAACCGGCGACTGCGGTTCTTGTACAGTTTTATTAAACGGCAAACCGGTAAACTCATGCCTAGTTTTGACAATCGAAGCTGACGGCGCTGAGGTTACGACTATTGAGGGTGTTGCTACTACTTCAGAGCTTGATATAGTTCAACAAAAATTTATTGAGCATGGTGCAATCCAATGCGGATATTGTACAGCAGGAATGATTTTGTCAGCTAAAGCACTTCTTAAAAGAAATCCGAAACCGGCCGAAACAGAAGTTCGCGAAGCTATTTCGGGCAATTTATGCCGCTGCACAGGATATATAAATATTATTAAAGCAATTATGGATGCTTCCGGACAGCTAAACGAGGAGGGTGAAATCGTATGATAACCTATGAAAAAAGACCTTTGACCGTTGTTGGTAAAAGTAAACCCAGAATTGACGGTATAGAAAAAGCAACAGGCGCTGCTAAATATTGCGGCGATTTAAAATTTCCTAACATGCTTTATGGAAAACTTTTAGGAAGTCCTCATGCTCATGCTAAAATTTTGAGCATCGATACTTCAGAAGCAGAAAAAATTCCCGGCGTAGTTAAAATAATTACTTCCAAAGATGTTCCTTCGTTAAAATATGGTATCAGCCCTGCAAGATGGGATGAAAATGTTCTTTGTATAGATAAAGTTAGATTTGTTGGCGACAAAGTTGCCGCTGTAGCTTGTCTTGACGAAGAAACATGCTACAAAGCTTTAGCTGCAATAAAAGTGGAATATGAAGTGCTGAAGCCTGTTCTCGATTACAGAACAGCGGATGCAGATGATATGCCTCAAATACATGAAGAATATGCAAAAAATATAAACACTGAAATTCATCAGGAATTTGGCGATGTTGAAAAGGCTTTTGCGGAAGCGTATTACACTCGTACTGACGTTTTTGAAGGAAACCGTACGTACCAATCGCCGATTGAACCTCACTCTTCGATTAGTATCTGGCAAAATAACAAGCTTACTGTATACGCAAGTACGCAGTCAGTTCACTATTTCCAATATTATATTGCTCGTGAATTTGGTTTAAAAATGGGTGATGTTCGTGTTATCAAACCTTTCGTAGGCGGCGGCTTCGGCGGTAAACTTGAGCCGACCGGTTTGGAATTTAACGGTGCTGTTCTTTCGAAACTCACAGGACGACCTGTTAAAATGTCTTATGACCGTTATGAAATGTTCCAGCATAACAGAGGCCGTCATCAAGGCCGTTATGAAATTTCGGGTGCATTCTCGAAAGAGGGTAAAATCCTTGGTATTAAAACTAATTTTAAAACAGACGGCGGCGCTTACACAAGCTTAGGTATTGCTACAGGATACTATGCAGGTGCATTGCTTCCTCTTACTTATGAATTTGATAATTATAAATTTGACCTTTTAAGAATGTATACAAATCTTCCTGCATGCGGCGCACAAAGAGGTCATGGTGCTCCTCAGCCTAAGTATGCTTTCGAAAGTATGCTTGACAATGCTGCAAGAGATTTAGGAATTGACTCTGTTGATATTCGTTTGCTTAACGTTAGAACACCTAATACGCATACTGTTAATGGTTTCGGTATCCAATCTTGCTATTTGAAAGAATGTCTCGAAAAAGTGCGTGAAGCTGCAAAATGGGATGAAAAACGCAAAGACGGTCTTCCGGAAGGAAAAGGTATCGGCGTTGCTACAGGTTCATTTGTTAGTGGTACAGGATATCCGATTTACAGAAACGACCTTCCTCACTCTTCTTGTATGATTAGAGTAAACGAAGACGGTACAGCAGCAACATTATACACAATGGCTGTAGAAATCGGTCAAGGTGTTGATACAGTTATCTGCCAGATGGCAGCAGAGGCCATGGGCTACAGATATGAAAATATGAAGCTGGTAGCAGGCGACTCAGAGCTTACTCCGCTTGACTTTGGTGCTTACGCAAGCCGTCATACATTAATGACAGGCTGGACTTGTAAACAAGCAGGCGAAGAAATTCTGAAGAAAGTTCTTAATCTTGCTGGTATTATGATGCATTTGCCTCCAGACGATTTAAGATGTGAGCTTGGTATTATCAGCTCTAAATCAAGACCAAAAGTAGAACCACTTACATTTGAAGAAGTTGCAAGAAAATATTTTATTATAAATGGTCCGCTCGTAGGTACAGGCGTTTATACACCACCAAAACTTGGCGGTGACTTCAAAGGCGCTCCTGTTGGAACTTCTCCTTGCTATAGTTTCTGTGCACAAGCTGTTGAGGTTGAAGTTGACCACGAAACAGGCGAACTTGATGTACAACATGCTTGGGACGTTCATGACTGCGGTATGGTTGTAAACCCTGCTCTTATGGAAGGTCAGGTACACGGTGCATTCGGTATGGCTCTTTCCGAGACAATAGCGGAAGAAGTTTTGTTTAACAAAGACGGCAAGATTATTAATCCGGACCTTGCTAATTATCGTCAGATTACAGCTATGGACATGACTTATATTTCGAACTACAATATAATAAGTGACGATGAGCCTGCCGGTCCTTGGGGCGTAAAAGAAGTTGGTGAAGGTGCTAACAACCCGACTATCGGTGCTGTAAGAAATGCTATTTATGATGCTACAGGCGTTAATATTGCTTCTCTTCCTATTACAGGTGAAAAAATTTGGCGTGCATTGAAAGAAAAGAATGATAACGCTAAATAGTTAGATTAACTAAAGAGCGGGATTCTTAAGAGTTCCGCTTTTTAGTCTTGTTGAATTTTTGTAATTAATACTCATTAAATGAGAAATAGTATAAGAAAATTGGAAATCATTTTATTTGCTATGAAACTCTTTTTCGTTAAATAAACGCAAAGTCTTATTGATTGATTTTGAGAGACATTCATGGATTGTTAAGGGGAAAAAAATGACTGAGATACTAAAAAATATATTTATGGCAGCTATTCCGTTGGAAAGAAGTCCTTTAAAAGAGTTGAATTCGTATATCATAAAGGGTAAAGATAGAAGTCTTGCTATAGATGTGGGATTTGATGCAGACAGCAGTGAAAACGCTTTTATGTCAGCGTTGGACGAAATAGGCATACCTATAGAAAAATTAGATGTTTTTCTGACTCACCATCATGCCGACCATACAGGCCTGATTGAAAGGCTTAAAAGCAAATGCGGAAAGGTATATTTGAGCATGGCGGACTCTTACCATGTAAATAATAATTTCGAATTGGCATATTGGGACAATGCACTTAGCTTTCAAATATGTATGGGTTTTCCTGCGGATAAAAAACTAATATATACTGACCATCCTGCGTATTCGCTCGGAACAAGGTCTTATCTCAATTTTACAGAGGTAAAAGACGGTGATGTACTTGAATACGGCGGTTACACTTTCACGGCAGTGAGCCTTTCAGGTCACACTCCGGGGCAAATGGGATTGTACGATAAAGAACATGCCATTTTTTTCTGCGGCGACCATATTTTAAATAAAATAACTCCGCATATAACATGCTGGGATTTTGACAACGATTATCTGGGGCTTTTTATTGAAAACTTGAAAAAGGTTAAATCCTACAATATTAGCCATCTTTTTTCTGCTCACCGACAATTGATAGAAGACCCTAAAAGCAGGATAGATGGACTTTTAACTCACCATGACAATAGGATTTCGGCAATATTGACTTTTTTGGAGAAAAATGGACCGGCCTGTGCTTACGAGGTTGCTTCAGCCTTAAACTGGGACTTCGGAAAGGGCGTTTTCAAAGATTTTCCGGCTCAGCAAAAATGGTTTGCGACTTCAGAAGTTTTGGCTCATTTGGAGCATTTGAGGCGCAATAATAGGGTAATCCTTTCAGAAATTAAGAACGAAGTGCGCTATTATGCTAAATGCTGATTATTGCATACTACAAACGGCTTTCGCCCTCTTTCTGTGATTTTATAAGCAAATAAAAGTCATTGCAGTTTATAAATTTGTATTATATATTATTGACATATAATAATTGTTAATATATAATAAATTTCGTTGTTAAATATAAATTTTGCGGATGTGGCGGAATGGCAGACGCGCTAGACTTAGAATCTAGTGGGTAACCCCCGTGCAGGTTCAAGTCCTGTCATCCGCATGCCAGTAAAATAGGGCTTCCTGAGGATTTAGGGAGTCTTATTTTTTGCAATTTTTGGGCAGAAATCTTTGATGTCTAACATAAAATAATTTTCTATCCTTTATAATGGAAATAGTATTATACTGACGGGTGTGAACTTTGTTTTTGCACGTCAGTATAATAATAGCGTATCTTTCTTATACCTCAATAAAAATATCAATGCCTTCTTTTTTAAACAGTTCATTAAGTTCTGCTTTTACCTTTACAGTTTCGGTAGTCTTCAAGGTTTTTATAATACCGTCAACTGTATCTAAAAAACGCTCAAAGGCGATTCCTGTACCCATCTCACTATCATCCCATTTACATAGCGTCCTCGTGCTTGGGCACAGGGCAGAGATGTTTAAACCCCCTGTTTTGTAGGGCACTACTGTAAGTTCAGAACAAAGTGCCTGCATTGCACCATAATCTAATTTAGGTTTTACTCCGAAATGATACATATACCCCTGAACAATCCGCATAATTGACTTAGGATTTGCTAAAACCATAACAGTATCGGGAGCAACCGGTATTTTATTCAGAGGAGCAATTAGTATTCCGTATGTAAGAGGCATGTCGCGGTGCAAGCTGTCAACTGAGTCTCTAACTCGCCGCGCTACGGCTTTTGTGGCATATAAATCATATGAAAAGTACTCTTCTCCGGATTCGATTTTATCCGTACTGTGCTCGAGAGCCAGTGCTGTTGTAGCTCCATCACAAAGATGATGTTCTATCAGGGTTTTCACGGATTTGCCTTGTCCAGCCAATTCAATATATTTGCAGTAGGAAAGTTTGTTTTTCGGCTCCTCGATGTCATAAGACTCGTATTCTTCCTTTGTGAAAATAAGTTTTACACCCACAGGTTCACGAGACAGTCCGAGGACAAGTGTGAGAATTTTTGAGTATTCCGTTACGAGAGATTTATTAAAATCAGCTTCAATCGGGGAATTTTGCATTTTTTTATAGACAAATGGCATATAAATACCTCCTTTAATCGTTTATTCCAAAAGACTTTGCAAAGCTAAAAAGGTCAAAATATATCAATATAATCAAGACGGCAGAAACTGTTAAGGCTGTGATAATAATAGCGTAAGTATCACGTTTTTTCCACACCGTTTTTGTAAAATAAGTACGGTCATCATACACGCAGAAACACCTTGCCTCCATTGCAATGGAAACCTGTTCGCCTTTTCGTACAGCATTTATCAGCAAAGGAATAATATACTTAGGCGTATTAATAATATTTATTAATACGCCATTTCCGGATATAACACCTCTTGCTTCGTGAGCATTTTTAATCCGTTGAAGTTCATCAGCAAAAGTTGGCACAAAGCGGTATGCTGCCAGAAAAGCATAGCAATACTTATATGGAATTCGCCACTGATGTATCATACTCTGTATAAACATAACTGAATCAGTTGTTTCGGTAAAGATAAAAGATAACAATGCAAACAGAAACATTCTCAGCCCAATTGCAAGCGACACTCTTAGATCACTTTCACCGGCGGAAAAAGCAGGAGCGGTTCCATCAAAATGCAAACCTCGGCTCAGTAAAAAAAAGCAGCTTATAAAGAATGCTGACAGAATCAACATTCTCATCTTCTTAAATACAAAAGTAAATTCAATGCCCGCAAAAATCTTGCCGCAAGCAAGTGTAAGCACAATGAGAATTGGGGTAAAATAAATATCATAACTAAAAGAAGCAATGGTAACAACTATGACCATGATTACTATTTTAGCTGCGGGATTAAGGTTTAGCAATAAATCCTTCAATGACATCGTCCTTTCTCATTAACTCTGTTAGCTCAAACATAAATGGCTTTTCAAGCCTTGCCATAGTGAGGATTTCCTCTTGTCCGAAAAGCTTTTCAGGGTGTCCATCAAAAACAATCTCGCCACCCTGTAAAACATAGCAATAATCACAATATTCCAAAACTAAATCCATATCATGAGTTGTCAAAATCAACGTTACACCTTTTTTATTTAGAAGCTTCATTTTTTCCATGAGTTCTTTCTGATTTTTATAATCTTGTCCAAATGTAGGCTCATCAAGCAGCAGTATTTTCTGATTAGTGACCATCATACATGCAACGCTTAAGCGGCGTTTTTGCCCTTGACTAAGTAAAAATGGATTCTGGTGTTTTTCATTAGTTAGATTAAAAAAACGCAGATTTTCTTCAATAAGCGCAGTCTTCTCGTCTTTATTCAACTTAGATTTCTTTAAGCTGTAGTTTAGTTCATCAATTATTGAATAGGTTAGAAATTGCCATTCTGGATTTTGGAATGCTATTCCAAGATATGACCATAATTCTGCTCTTTTGTATTTTTTTGCATCCTTACCTAAAACCTCAATTTTACCGCTATATTCTTTATTTAAATTGGCCAGAGCGTTCAACAGAGTTGTCTTTCCGGCACCGTTATGTCCTAAAATAGCAATAGACATACCTTCAGTGCCTTCTAGATTAATATTCTTTAGTAGATTTGCGTTGCCATATTTAACTTGTACTTCCCGCGCGCTGATAGTTGTTTTCAGAGAGGAGCGGGCTTGTTTTTGACCGAGAACAGAGGGATATACGCAGTTTTCCCTTAACACATTTGCCAAATCGTGGCAACTCAGCGGTATTCTTTTAGAATGGAGTCCAAGGTTTTTGTATATTTCAATAGCTTTTGGCAGATGGATGTCAAGCACCGTATTAGTATTTGCAAGAAATGAAATACCGTCTGCTTGGCTGCCGCTAAAGATTAAACGTCCATTATCTATAATTGTCATGGCATCAGCATATTGTATCAAATGCTCCAGTTTATGTTCAACTACTAAAACAGTTTTTCCGTATACATCTCTAAGTTTTCTTAAAATCTCGAAAACCGCCTTTGTACTGACGGGGTCTAAGTTAGCTGTCGGTTCGTCGAAAATAAGTATTTGGGGATCCAACGCCAGAACAGATGCAATTGCAACCTTTTGCTTCTCGCCGCCGGATAATTTCGAAAGTTCCCTATATTTTAAATGCTCAATATCTAGGATTTTAAGTGAACGGTCAATTATCGCTTGCATTTCGGCCGGCGGAAATTTTAAATTTTCCAAAGCAAACACAATTTCATCTATAACTTTGAGAGTACAAAACTGTGTATCTGCATCTTGAAAAACAATACCAACTCGCTTTGCACGGTCTTTAAGCGGCATATGGATTAAATTTTCCCCGTTATAAAGAAAATCCCCTTCCAAATTTCCTTCAATATGGAAGGGGACTATACCTGCAAGAATATTAATTAATGAGCTTTTTCCGCTCCCGGAACCGCCAAGTATCAAATGTATTGTTTTTTCTGAAATATCAAAACTTATATTATCAACTGTTTTCCGGTTCTGAGAATTATATGTAAATGAAACATCCTTTATCGAGTACATCAGTCATGTTTAGGCATTAAATTTGCCTTTTCCAGACCTATGGCAATAAATTTACACAAAATAAATGGTATAATTGCAGCACTAACAATACGTATCACGATTGTTGCCATCAACATTGGTATAGGCATTTGATTCATTCCGAAAACAAAGTAGTCTCTCAAAGTAACAAATACTGTTACGAAAATGGCGCTGATTAAAAAATTAATAATACCATACTTTTTATATTTGAAAATGCCGTAACCTACTTCTACGCCGAGCCCCTGTAATGCGCCTGCGACAATAATATGTATGCCATATGGGCTACCGGCTAAAATATTTACAATAGAAGCGAATACCGAACCAATAAGCCCCGCTCCTGCCTTTCTAACTACATACGAAGGCAGAAACGCCGACATGGCATAGATACCAAAGGTTAATGCACTGAATATCGGCCCCAACAACGCAGAGATCGGTTGATATAATCCATCCAGAAACATAAACAATACTCCGAAAACAGCAGACATCATTGCCACTACAATTAATTGTTTCACTGTGATTTTTTGCATAAAATACTCCTTTGTTTATAATTTGTCAAATTTCGAGTATTCTATCATACAGCTTTAAAGCTTGTCAATTGAAAACGTTTATACTACGCCAATTATCTATAAGCTTAAAGAAGGAAATTAGTTTTATCAATGGATGAAGACTCAAAAATTTAGTAGAAATTA
Organism: Eubacteriales bacterium; assembly: GCA_031551135.1. Lineage (GTDB taxonomy): Bacteria > Bacillota > Clostridia > Lachnospirales > JAITVM01 > JAITVM01. Next base: position 58,731 of record JAVBOA010000021.1, read on the forward strand.
AAAAAATAAAAAGAATTTGAAAAAAAGCTTGACAAAACGAACATAAGTTCGGTATAATACCTTTATATCAAATTTCGCTTGTTGTAAAAAAATCTCAGCGAAGTAGAACAAAATTCAAAGCAATGTAACTTATACTATTTTCATTTTGATAAGTAGAAAAAAATTTTTCACAGCGGAGCGTTTCACGCATGCTTTAAGCGTGAAATGAAATATTTTTTTCTATCCTTAATAATGAAAATAGTATTATATCATCTCATACTATTTTCATTTTAAATTTTTTGCTGTTCTTAGTGCCGGAAATAGTATAATTTCTCTAAGGGGGATTTATCAATGACTATTAATGTAAAAATTTCTGTACCAGATGAAGCAATCGGCCTTTTGAAAATTTTAGCCTGTTCTGAACTGCTGAAGAATAATTTTTCTTCGGATTTAGGTGAGGGCGATTTTGAAATCCCTACTAACCCCAATACCAAAGAAAATAATACGATAGATTTTGATTCCATCAGAAATATTTTCAGCTAATACTAATTTTATTACGGATATATTATTCCATTTCGGAAAATATATTAAAGAGGTTCATATTTTTGTAGATTGGGATAGTATATAGTAAGACAATAATACTATTTCCATTCTAAAGGATAGAAAAAAATATTTCATTTTTAGCCAAGCTATCTTGATGGAGATGTATTTTAGTTTCCCAGTACAGAATTACTATAGCTTGCAATTAACTGTTTTTTTATGTATTATATAGGTAGTGGGAAAACTATATTTTCGTAGCTTTATTTACACCCAGATATATTTTAAGGAGATGGAGATTTTGGCAACAATAAAATTAGATTTGAACAGCTTTAATGAGATTGTTAATCAATCAGTTAAGCCTGTTTTAGTGGATTTTTATGCGGATTGGTGCGGTCCATGCAAAATGATTGCCCCGATTATTGAAGAAATCAGCGATGAAAATGCTGATATAGAGGTTTGTAAACTTAATATTGATGAAAATCCCGAACTTGCTAATCAGCTTGGAATAATGAGTATTCCAACAATAGTTGCATATAAAAACGGCAAAGAATACAAGCGGAATGTTGGTGCGATACCTAAGGCCAATATTTTAGACTTATTTGATTAATTTAAAGCAATAGGTATTCTGATTTTTTCGTAAGAAATCCGGATTTGGGCGGAACGCTCAAAATATTTTCACATACTGACTGTCCTAATTTTACTTAGGGCAGTTTTTTATATCCAAAATAATTTGCTAAAATCTCGAAATTTAAATATAATTATAAAGGTCGATTATTTTCGGCAATAAAAGCTAATACTATTTCCCATTTAATGTGTGGAAAAAAATTTCACAGCGGAGCGTTCCGCACGCTTCAAGCGCGGAATGAAATATTTTTTTCTATTCTTTAGAAGGAAAATAGTATAAACCAATGCAAATTTTTGAAAAGGATAGATTTTTTATGAAAAATACGGGTAAAGCGATATTTACCATCACAGGAATCACGATTTTTACAAAAGTTCTGACTTTTTTGGCAATAATGATGTATTCGACATATTTCGGAGCTGATAATACCGAATTAAAAATATATTCATATTCACTCAACATGCCCAATTATATTTTCACGGCCATCGGAACCGCTATAACAACAATCGTTATCCCGATATATTCAACTTTGAAAGCGCGCGGCGAAAATGAAAAAGCCAAAACATTCATAGATGACGCTCTGACAATTTCCACAGCATTTGTTTTGATACTTTTATTATTAAGCAATGTTTTGATTCCGCTTATTTTAAATTTTACGGATTATAAAAATAATCTTTATGAATACAATTACGCAGGAAATGCTTTGCGTATATTATTGCCGATTATGATTTTCAACAATGTAAATTTTGTATTCACCGGATATTTGCAGTCTAACCAAAAATTTAATCTGCCAGCAGCGGTTTCTATTACATCATCATTGGCGATAATTGTTTACATGTTGTTTTTCGTAGAGAAATTTGGAGTTACCGGATTAATTATAGCTACATTAATAGGCTTTGCAATGCAGCCTTTGATTTTGATACCTCAAGTTTTAAAAATCGGATACAGATATAAGTTTTCATTTAATTTGAAAAGTCCTGAAATAATTAAGGCTGCGAAATTGATTCCGGCGATTTTAATCGGCGTATCGGCTTATCAATTGAATATGGTCTATAATAATAGCCTTAGTACATTTTTTGATACGGAAACCTTGAATTATATTGTACAAAATATTGTGATTATACCAATTCTTGCTTTTGTATATTCGATAACCGCTGTATATTATCCTCGGCTTTCGGTAGAGTGGGACGCAAAAAACGAAAAAGCTTTTAAAGAATCGCTCAGCGAAGTAATAAACCTTTTATCCTTCTTCCTGATTCCGGCTACATTTGGGCTTTTTTTATTGAAATTCAATATAATCGATTTGACTTCGAATTGGAAGAACTTTGGTGAAAATAATATCGTAATTGCGGCAAACATGCTGGGGCTTTATTCTTTATCGATTATTTTTATGGCATTGAAAGAAGTCTTTGATAAGGCTTTTTACGCGCAAAAATTAACAAAACCTTCTGCCAACGCCGGATTAATCATCATGGCGGCTAATATAATAATTACCTATATATTAAAAGGCAGACTAAAAGCTTATTGTATTCCTGTGGGTTATACCTTGTCTTGTATGGCAGGCTCTATGTCCCTTTTTATTTCATTAAAGAAAAAAATTGGCGTAATCAGCGGTGAAATTTCGATAAATATGTTGAAATGTTTTATCTCAGCTTGTATTATGGGTATAACGGTTTATTTGTGCAGTAAAATGCTGCTGAATTTCTCCTTTGGTACTGATATACTTAACCGGATTATAAGACTTTTTGTGCCGATTTTTTTTGGTGTAGGCGTATATTTTGTGTCGGCATATTTATTAAAAATAAAGCAATCTGTCGTGATATTTGAGATGCTTAAAAAACTGATTAAAAGATAATTGATACTATTTTCATTTTGATAAGTAGAAAAAAATTTTTCACAGCGGAGCGTTTCACGCATGCTTTAAGCGTGAAATGAAATATTTTTTTCTATCCTTAATAATGAAAATAGTATGATACTATTCTTTTATGCTATTTTGGAAATTTAAAAGGGGGAGTGCAAATGATGAAAATAATGTTCTTAATCAACCATGCCGGTAAAGGCGGCTCGGAAAAATATGTTCACACACTTGCGGAGTTTATGAGAAGCCGGGCAGAGATTTTTTTTGTTTATAATGAAGACGGGCCTTTGGTTAATAAAATGATTTCACTTGGAGCTACAATTTTTAACTTGAAAATGAACTCGATATTTGATTTCGCTGCCGCAAAAAAACTTGCCGTTTATTGCGAAGAAAATAAAATAGATATAATACATACCCAATTTCCCAGAGAAAATTATATAGCTTTATTTGCTAAAAAGCGTTATCCAAAGCTAAAAATAATTCATACATCGCATTTGATTTTAAAACAGCCGTTTCATTGGAGGTTTTTGAATAAACGTATCGCCGCGAACAATGATGCGGTTATATGCGTATGCAATAAATGCAAGGAGGTTATGATAGAAAATAAATATCCCGAAGATAAAATTCATCTGATATTTAACGGAGTTCCATACAAGCCGTACACTCACGATATCACTAATTCTTCTATGAGGAAGGAATTTAATATAAAACCCGATGAGTTTGTTTTCGTGACAGTTGCAAGATTTACAGAGGAAAAGGGTATTCCTTATTTAATAAAATCCGTTAAGCGGCTGATAAATATCGTTGATGATATTAAATTTACGCTTTTGCTGGTTGGCGACGGCGAGATGGAGGAGGAGCTGAAAAAACAGGTTGAAGTTGATAATTTACAGCTTTACATAAAATTCGCCGGTTACCGTTATGATATTGAAAACATTTTAATGGGTGCAGATTGTTTCATAAATTCATCAAATTCGGAAGCGCTTTCTTTCGCGATATTGGAAGCCCTTGCAAAAGCTCTGCCTGTTATTGCCACAAAAGTCGGCGGCAACACCGACATTATAAACGACACTACAAATTGCGGCATACTCGTGCGCTACGGCAGTGATGTGCAGCTTGCGCGTGCTATGGAAAAAATGATTTACAATAAAGATTTTTATAACGAATGCAGCAGAAATGCGGTTACAAATATTAGAGACCGTTTTAATATAGATGCTATCTGCAATCAGACATACGAACTTTATAATAATATTTTGAAAGAGGTTGAACAAAATGATAATTGATCAAAAAGGAAAGCTATTTGGAATTATAAATATAATTGATTTACTGTTAATTATTGTAATTCTTGCGGTTGGAGTTTTTGCTTTTGTAAAATTAGGCTCTGGGAATGTAATAACAAACACTAATCAAAAATTCATTGTCAAATATTATACGGAAGAGGTTTCGACATTTTGCGCAAATCAAGTTAAAGTAGGCGATTATGTTATTGATGAAGCGAAAAATTTATCGCTTGGAAAAGTGACTGATGTTAAAGTAGGACCTTCGGTTTTTTATGCGCCGAATTCTAACGGCGAAATGGTTAAAACAACTAAAAATCAAGATGATTTTTCTTCTATCGAAATAACAACGGAGATGGAAGCTCAGCCGTATACGCATGGCTTCAAGGTTGAGGGCAATTTGTACAGCGTAAATCATGGTTTCACTATCCGCGCGGGCTTGGCTAAAATTTATCTTCGAGTTTCGGGCATAGAAGCTCAATAATTGAAAGGTTGATATTATGTCAAATAGTTTTGTTATCAACATTTTTTTGAAGTTTTATAAAAAAATCGATAAAATTTATGAAAACAGCGCAATCCACAGGTTCATTTGGAATCTGTTTCAAATAGGATCATTCAGCTTTGTAGTGAAGCAAATAAAAATTATGCTGACAAAAGAGCCGAACAAAGAACTGCGAAATAATTCTTTGATTTTCGGTATTTTCGATAAATGGACGAGTTTTCTGCATAAAATCTTTTCGGGAATATTTAAATATTTCGAAAAGGCATCAGAAGGAAGTTTTATTTGCTTTCTTGCGAAAACTGTCGTTCTTCCGTTAAAATCTCTTGGTTATGCATTAAACTCAATTTTTATATTTGCCGCAGGATTTTTTCTGATACGGCTGATTGCGCTCACTGTTATGCATGGATTTGCAATTAATATTTTTGCGATAAACGGCGGAATATTTATAATTTGCACTTTGCTTTCCTTGATGAATTCGGACATGCTTGATTTTTCCCTAAAAGACAATATTATCGCAAAGCTCATTGATTGGTTTTTCGTTGAAAAATAAATCGACTGCGGATTAGGTCTTTATTTTGTGAACAAGGGGTTGAGTTTTTGGCTATTGAAAATGATAAGCTAAGAAGAATTTTGATTTTGTTAATTGGTTTGATATTCGGTATTCTATCGATATTTATTCCTTTTAAATATGTAATTTTGCTTGCGGCGGCTCTGGGTGCGGTTGTGCTGACGTTTTATAAACTGGAAATATCATTTGGTTTTTTTATAATTTTTATGTCAGCTATGCCGCATCAAATGTGGAATAACCTTTTGATTATGTTATCCGCTTTGTTTTATCTGGGAGTTTTTTATTTGCAGGCTCTGGCAGGAAAAAGAGCGCCGATTTCATTTAAAAAAATAAATATATTTTTGTTTTGCTTCGTGATATTTGCGTTTTACTCTGTTTTAATCAGCAGTGACAGAGGCGATAGTTTACGTATTTTTATGATAATGTTTTCGTGCATAATTCTTTCTATTATAATGTCCGAACTTATTATTGATAAAAAAACTCTGAATATGTTTCTGTCTTTTATTTGTGTTGCGCTGTTTCTGACAACTCTTTATGGTATTTATCAAAAAATCACCGGTGTGGAAATTAAGGCGGAATTTATTGATGTTGTTGTCAGTGCAAATATGCCCGGGCGTGTATTTTCTACAATGGATAACGCCAATAATTACGCAGAATATTTATCACTTTTGCTACCGCTGATACTTTCATATTTTTTAAATTCCAAAAATGAATTTAAGAAATTGACTGTACTTGCGATTTTTGGGCTTGGAGTTGTTTTATTGGTTCTTACGCTTTCAAGAAGTGCGTATGTTACTTTTGTTATCGGTTTTGCACTTTATATAATGATGCTGAACAGCCGACTGATTCCGTACGGTATTTTTATATTTTTATTGGCGATTCCGTTTATACCGGATTTTATAATCAGCAGACTTATGACAATCGGAAAAGATTCTTCCAGCTCTTATAGGTTTATGATTTGGGAAGGCGTTTTTCGAATGATAAAAGAATATTGGCTGACCGGAATCGGAATGGGACCGTCCACGTTCCGTAAAATTTATGATATTTTCAGCAATAAAGAAGCTTATAACGCATGGCATTCGCATAATTTGATTTTGCAGATTTGGATTGAAATGGGAATCGGCGGGCTGATTTCGTTTTTATTGCTTTTATTTACAACTATTCGAGGAATTTTCGTTGAATTTTTCAGAACGCATGAAAAATACTTTAAAAATATTTTTGCGGCGCTTGTTTTTTCTTTGGTGTCGATTGTGATATTTAGCTTTGCCGAATACGTTTGGTATTATCCGCGCGTGCTTTTGACATTTTGGCTTGTTTTAGGAATTGCATATGGTACTGTAAACCTATCGAGAGGTGAATGCTAAATTGAAGGTGCTTCATTTAATCAGCGGAGGAGATAAAGGCGGCGCAAAAACTCATGTTTTCGCACTGCTTTCTTCTCTTATAGAAGATATTGATATAATGGTTGTTTGTTTTATGGAAGGCGTTTTTTATAAGGAAATTCAAAATATGCCGATTCCATCGATGTTGATTAAGCAGAAATTTAGATATGATTTGACGGTTATAAACCGCATTGTGAAGTTAATCAGAAAAGAACGGTTTAATATTATTCATGCGCACGGTGCGCGCGCAAATTTTATCGCTACGTTTTTGCGGCTCTATGTAAAAGTTCCGATCATCACAACCGTGCATAGCGACTACCGCTTGGATTTTACACAAAATCTTTATAAAAAGCTTTTATTTACGGAGCTTAATGCGGTTTCTTTGAGATTTATGGATTATTATATCGGAGTCAGCCAAAATTTTAAAGATATGCTTGTTGAGCGAAATTTTCCTGCGGAAAAGATTTATACTGTTTATAATGCCATTGATTTTAATCAAAGTGTCAGTTTTATACCAAAAGAGGATTTTTTGAAACGCTATAAATTGACTGAGGAAGCGCAAAATAAGACATTAGTAGGAATAATCGGTCGTTTCGATAAAGTCAAGGGACATGATATTTTTATTAAAGCTTGTTCCGAAATTCTTAAAAAAAATGAAGATGTTTTATTTTTATTGGCAGGCGAGGGCGACGAGCAAAATAATTTAGAGGCGCTTGCAAAAAAACTTGGAATCGAAAAAAATATCAAATTTCTGGGTTTTGTTTCGGATATTTTTAGCTTTATAAATGCTATTGATATAAATGTATTGTCTTCTTACAGCGAATCATTTCCTTATGTTTTATTGGAAGGCGCACTTTTGAAAAAAGCCACTGTGAGTACGGCGGTCGGCGGAATTCCGGATTTAATCAAGAATGATGAGACGGGATATCTTTCAAAACCGGCTGACCCTGTGGATTTAGGCAAACAGATTTTAAAAATGATAAATAATAAAGAGCTTCGCATAAAATTGGGCGAAAATCTTAACAATTTTGCAAAAAGCAATTTCTCTAAAGAAAGCCTGAAAAATAGGCATATGGAAATTTATAATGATGTTCTCAGAGATTGCAAAAAGAAAAATATCCTGTTTGATGTTGTGCTTTCCGGCTATTATGGCTTTAATAACAGCGGCGACGAGGCGATTTTGGAATCGATTATCGATAGTTTGAAGCAGGAAAAAGAAGATATAAAAATTCTTGTTCTCTCCAAAAAACCTCATCAAACTATGGAAAAATATAACGTGTTCGCTCTTAATAGGTATCATGTTTTGAAAATACCCAATTATTTGAAGATGTCGCGCGTTTTTATAAACGGTGGCGGAAGTTTGATTCAAGATATTACGAGCACTCATTCGCTAGTTTATTATACATATTTGATGCGTATGGCAAAAAAATTCGGCCTTAAAGTAATGCTTTATGCGAACGGAATCGGACCGATCACAAAAGAATATAATGTAAAACGTGCAAAAAAGGCACTTAGATTATGTGATTATATTACACTGAGAGAACCTGAGTCTTTTAAGGAATTGGAAAGATTCGGTATTAATACCGCAAACACGAGGCTGTCTGCTGACCCGACTCTTCGAACAAAAAAAATTGAGGGCGATGAATTAAATAAGATTCTATTGGAAGAAAAAATTGATTTAAATAGAAAATACTTTGCACTTTCTTTTAGGCAATGGAAAAACAGCGATCCGGAATTTGTGGACAAAATAGTGAAAATAATTAATTTTGTAAACGAAAAATATAATCTGTATCCGCTTTTTATTCCGATGCAATTTCCGAATGACCAGATTATCAGCAGCGAAATTATTCAAAAATGCAATTGTGAATGCAGTATTTTGAAAAATGAATATTCGGTAAAAGAGCTTTTGGGCATTGTCGGGATTTGCGAATTTGTTTTGGCAATGAGGCTTCATACTTTAATTTATTCTGTCAGCGTAAACGTGCCTGTAATCGGAATTGTTTATGACCCGAAAATCAGAGCTTTTATGGAATATATTAAGCAGAAAAAATATGTTGATACCCGAAATATTAATACAGATGAGTTGATCGCCATGATTGAAAACGTAGTTGAAAATAAGGATGAAATACGTAAAGAAATCGAGCACGAGGCAGATAAGCTCAAAACTTTATGTTATGACGACCCGAAAATCGCTATCAGCTTAATTTAAAGCTGTTTTTATGGATTTAAGCCGGTTTAGATTTAACATATATAGTTTAAAAATCTAAATCGGTTTTCTGTAAAAAATTTCTATAATTTTAGCGGAAAATAAATTATAAAAGTGGTTGACAAAACAATTTCCATAGTATACAATATAAAACGTTCGCAAGATGAGCAACAGCAACAAAAACAAAGCATGACCATAATTTATGGAGGGGTGTCCGAGCGGTTTAAGGAGCTAGTCTTGAAAACTAGTGACTCCGAAAGGGGCCGTGGGTTCGAATCCCACCTCCTCCGTTTCAATAATTCTTGGTCACATGGAGAATTACCCAAGTGGCTCAAGGGGCACGATTGGAAATCGTGTAGGTCATGAGAGTGGCGCGAGGGTTCAAATCCCTCATTCTCCGCCAATTTACTTGAACATTGAAAACTAAATAGATAAAAGAAAAAAACCAACCTAAAAATTCTTTTGTGGAAAGTCTCGAAAGAGACTAAAATAAAAAGAGAAGAAATAAAAAGCCAGTAAAATTTTTGATAACCAAAAATCATACTTGGCGA
>JAVBOA010000052.1:0-26732 GCA_031551135.1 Eubacteriales bacterium
TCAAGCCTTGTGTAATAGTCACTCTTGATACTCCCGATATTCTGCTTATTTGACTTATGCCCCCATAACCTAACGCTTTTGCTTCTGTCGCTAAAAATATTCTTTTTTGCTTTTCGTTTAACAGGGGCAACATTGTTTTTAATCTTTCTATTGTCTTTTTTTCCATTCTTATATATTACCATCTATATCCTTAATTGTAAATATTATTTTCAAGCAGTTCCTTAGCATAATTTTGTTTGTTATTAACCTTTACAACAATTATATTTATTTTTCCGGAACTTCTTTGCTTTACATAATTCCGCTCAGTGTTTTTTCAGCAAATTGCTATGAAGCTTGTAAATCCTACGAAGGCGGTGAAATAGTATGAAAATAATAAAAAAATATTCTGCTTTTATAATAATATTTATTTTTGTAATTATATCTTTTTGGGGATATATTTCCTTGAAAAACTCTCGTGACGAAATAAAAGCCTCAGTTAAAAAAATATCCGGAGATTTCGAGATTTTGGATAAAGTCAAAATAAACGGTACTGTCTCGGCTTCGCTGAATTGCTATAGTTTTTATATCGGAAAACAAAATACAGCAATCGAACATAAAGTTTTTAAATCCGACAATGATAGAGAGACATATATGAGGGAACACGACATAGGTCGTATGCACTGGCCGACCGCCATGCCTTATTACGTACAAATCGGAGAAGCAAAATATAATATGGACGAGAATTATCCTTTGCCGGACGATGTTAATGAGCAAAATCTTGAAACCTTTGAATCAAAAATAGCGGAAGAAATTGCCGGAACAAAATTCGAAGTTCGCTTGCCTTCCAATATTTATACAACTGATAAAAAAGTATTTATTGATAGCGAAAAAGAGAATATAGTATTCAGATACTTTGAAAAAAATGAAAACGAAAAAAACAAAAAATATTGGAATTATAAAATTGAATATAATAATAATCCTACTATGTTCGATAAATGCATAAGAATAGAAAAATCTTCTTATTTCATTTTGGATGTAAAAAATATCTACGGAGAAACCGCGCTTTACAAAACCGGTGAATGGATTACGTACGATTATGAAAAAGCGGATTTCGAGGAAATTTATCCTTTTACTATTGAAAAAGAAGATGAAATTCTGGGACTTATTCAGTATAAAGAGGACATTATTCTATTAATCAAAAAAGACAATTCAATAGAAATAACAAAAATCAATCCGAAAAACGGAAACTCTGAAAAAATGAAGATGCCTGTAGATTTTGATTCAGATACAAGTAGTATAGAGTATAACCTAAAAGATGATTCATTATTTCTTTATTCTGATGAAAGAATATTCAATATTTCAGTGATAGACTTAAAAAACATGAAATCCGAGCAAAGTTTTAATAATATAAAAGAAATACGAAAAGATTTCGAATATGCACGTATTTATGATTTGTATTCTAAAGATGGCATTTTATATATTTCGTATTGTTCTGAAGAACCCGCAGAATATAAATTTTACAACAAAAATGCAAAATATATAATTGCCGTAAACGAAAATGGTTTAATCGGAAAATATGAAGTAAATACCGGAGTTGAGCAAATATATTATACCGAATACGCTCCTAAGCTTGACAAAATGCTCTATTCACAAATTCTGAATTTCAGTTTGGAGGCAGCAGAATGATTGAATTGGTAAATGTTTGTAAATATTATAAAAATAATGCGGCACTTCAGGATATTGATATTAAATTCAACCGCGGTGAGATTGTAGGGATTTTCGGAAAAAACGGCGCAGGAAAATCTACATTATTAAAATCTATTGCCGGTTTGGTCAAGCTGAACAAAGGTTATATTAATTTGGACGGAGAAAAAATAAAAAGCAAAGCTTTCGAAAAGCTGAGCTATATTACCGAAGAATGTTCGCTTTTTGAAAAATTAAACGCTTATGAACATTATGAGTTTTTTGCCGATTTCTTTCCAAAATTCGATAAAGAAAAATATTTCAATCTTTTAAAATTTTTCGAGATTCCGGAAAATAAAAAAGTCGGACAATTTTCGAAAGGTCAGCGGGCAAAGCTTGAAATTGCAGCCGGAATCAGCAAAAATACCGATTTTATTTTGATGGATGAACCTTTTTTAGGCAAAGACCCGTTTACACGGCGAAATTTTATAAAAATTATGATTTCATATTTTGAGCCGAATAACTGCATTTTAATAGCAACGCATGATATTTCTGATGTAGAGAATTTTATCAGCCGTGTTTTGATTTTGGATAACGGAAAAATTGCGGCGGATGTTTCTATGGATGAAATTAATGAATCGAATAAAAATCTGCTTGGCTTTATCAGCGAAACCTGCGGATACAATGAAAACAGTATTCCGAGTTTTATGTACGAATAAATTCATACTATACTGATGAACGATTAGGGAACAAGGGCGATTGCGAATATCTCGCACCGCACAAAAGACCTTAGGCTTCTGCCCAAGGTCTTAAATTTTCAATATTTATTCCAAAAAGTCATTTCCCAGCGCGTCAGCGGCAATAATAGCGGCATAAACCGATTCCGGCGTAACAGGGAACGGCATATTGTGAATTGTTTCACCATCTACGGCAGCAAGTTCCGCTACTTTCATAATTTCTTCGTATTTAATTTCGTCAATTCCGAGCTGTTTAAGCGTTATCGGCAAACCTACGCTATAGCAAAAATCCATAACTTCATCTATTTGATCAAGTGAAGCATTTTCCAAAACCAATTGAGTAATAACACCAAACGCAACTTTTTCTCCGTGATACATTGAATGGCATTCTTTTATTGCCGTAAATCCATTGTGCACGGCATGGCAAGCCGCAAGTCCGCCGCTTTCAAAACCCAAGCCGCTTAAATAAGTGTTGGCTTCGATTACAGCTTCAACAGCAGGAGTGCAAACACCTTTTTCTACGGCAAGCTTTGCCTTGAGCCCTTCTTCGATAAGCGTGTTATAGCATAATTCCGCAAGAGCCATCGCCGCTTTTGTCGGAGTTCCGCCGCAAATTGCATTTTTTCCCGAATCGAGAGTTGCTTTTGCCTCAAAATAAGTTGCAAGAGCGTCACCCATTCCGGAAACTAAAAATCTTGCAGGAGCTTTCGAAATAATATCCGTATCAACAAGAACGATATCGGGATTTTTCGGAAGGAAAAGATATTTGTCAAAAACTCCGTCGTCAGTATATAAAACCGATAAAGCCGAACAAGGCGCGTCAGTGGAAGCGATTGTCGGCACAACCACAACGGGAATATTCATGTAAAAAGCAACAGCTTTTGCGGTATCCAAAGCTTTTCCGCCGCCGATTCCCAAAATCACATCAATATTTTTTTCTTCGCAGATCTTTTTCAGTCGGTTCACTTCGTTTTCCGAACATTCACCTTGAAAAAGCTCATATTCTACGGATTTATTAATTTCTTTAAAAGACTGCGCAATGCTTTCTTTCAGCGTCTTAAAGCCAGTGTTTGAAGCAATCACAAAAAACTTGTTCCCCAAAATATTCGAGTATTTTCCGATATTATTGATTTCTCCTCGCCCCTGAATATATTTTCCGGGAGCAATTATAATTTTAGCCATAAAAATCCTCCTTAAATTAACAATTGTCTCTGATTATATTATAGATTTAGATTAGCAATTATTCGGATAAATTGGAAGATAGTATTTAATCTTGTATTGATAGATTTTTGCCCGAAAATCTTATCCCCGAATAGTAATAGAAAATTCTCTTTATACTATTTCCCTTTTAAAGAATAGAAAAAAATATTTCATTCCGCGCTTGAAGCGTTGCGCGGAACGCTTCGCTGTGAAAATTTTTTTCTAAAAATCAAATGGGAATTAGTATTATAAGCACAAAACTCCTTTACTTTTCGTTGTGCATTATATATTATAGTATTAGAGCCGAAAATACAGCGTTGAATGTGTTTTTTTGTGATTTTTAATCTTTTTACGCCTCTATTACTTTGCAATCGTTCAGACCGAATTCAAACTATTTCCATTACAAAGGAAACAGTATTAATCAGTTTTTAGGGGGGAAATAATTATTTGCTTAAAAAATTGTTGGAACGAAATTTCCGTTCGAAAATAGATTTTGAATACAGGGAGTATCAGCTGGACTATAATTTAAAGAGATTTGAATATCTTTCAAAAATCGGAATTTTTATTTGTTTGCTTATTTTTTTAAACGGCGTTTTTAAAACAAGTTTTTATGATATTTCTCTTGGTTTATTGGGAATTTTTTTAAACTTTATGTTTAACAGAAAATTTAAAGAGATTTTGAAAGACGGCGGTTCGAATAACCGTCCGAGTTGGGTTTCTAATTTTGTATATTTTTACATATTAATAATGGGTTTTTATCAACTGGCTTTGCTTTATTGCGATTTCAACGGCAGCGGCGATTATTTAAGCGTTATTGTTCTTGTAAACCTGCTCGTTATGATACCGGACCTTGATTTCTATATAATTTCTTTGTATTTATCTTTATTTCTCATTATTTCCGCCATAATCATTATTACATCAAACTATTTCGTTTATTACAGCAAAAGTATTTTTGATGTGACTATTTTTTATTTAATAGGATTTTTTGTGGCTTTTTTTAATTCGAACCGTAGCTATGAACTTTTTAAACGCGGAGAAGAACTGAAAAAAGCAAATGAGCTTTTAGGCAAATTAGTCGTTACCGATAATCTTACTTCTCTGCACAACCGTCGTGCTTTTGAAGAAAAGTTCGACAGCCTTTGGCTGAATTGCAAACGTGCCGAAAGGGCCTTTAGCATTTTGATGATCGATGTAGATAATTTTAAAGCCTATAACGATAAGCTCGGGCATCCGGCCGGCGATAAAGCCCTTATTGCCTTATCCCGCATTATGCAAAACTCTTTGCGCCGCGCTACCGATTTTCTGGCGCGCTATGGCGGCGAAGAATTTGTTATACTTCTACCATACACAAATCATGACTACGCATTAGAACTTGCTGAACAAATCCGAAAAGATATCGAAAATTCTAAAATAATCCATCCGGAAGGACAAGTCTCAAATTATGTAACCGTTAGTATCGGAGTTTCTTCTGTTATTCCAAATGACAGCCTGACAAGAAATTCGCTCTTAATAACAGCCGACGAAGCACTTTATATCGCTAAAGCGAACGGCAAAAATAAAGTTCATTACCGCCATATTTCTAAACATCTTTTTAGCCGTGATAATTCAAAAAATTAAATTTCGGCACAAAAGAAGCTATGCCTCTATACTATATACATTATATTTATTTTTTCAATTATATTAAAATTCAATCTATCCGCATATTTATAGAATATAGCGGTTTGATTTTTTATATTGTTTTCAAGTCATATATAATAAAGAAAAATCAAACCGCATTACATCAATGTAGTATAAAAATGCTATATAGATTTGTTATCGAAACAAATTTCTCAAGTTCCGCTTTGTCTATACATTGTTTACGGAGGCGCTTATGAAAAAAGATGAAGAAAAGTATTTTAGGCTTTACAAAGGAGATATAATTTACGGTATATTTTTTCTTATTTTGTGTACATATATTTTGGCCAAACTCGGTTTTTATCAAAATATTAAGCAAAATATTTATTTGACCGAGCAAAAAATGTTATCCAAAAAAATAATGGACTATTCTGTAGAATATAAACATGAAGAGTCCAAACACGCTATTATATATTATTCGCAGGAAGATTCCGAATTTATACATACTATTAAAGAATCTCTGGATTTATATTATCCGCTTTTAGCAGAAGATTTCAGCCTAAACAATTTAGAAAAAGAAAAAGTGAATGTAATTTTATACCCAAACGCCGAAGAATTGGAAAAGGCAATTAAATATAATTACGGTCAAAAAATCCCGATGGGTGTTTATTACGGCGGTATTATAAATTTACTTTCGCCTCGAAATTATGTAAAATCAGAAAATTATAGCGATATTATAGAATATTTTATCGAAAACGGCCCGATTGTACATGAATTGGCGCATCATTTTACTGATATTAAGGCAAAAGGAAATTATGATATTTGGTTTTCTGAAGGCATCGCGCTTTTTTATGAAAAAAAATATACGAATTTTGAATGGCGCAGGGATTTAAAAGAAAGCAGTGCAAAAATAGATTTTGAAGATTTGAAAAATAAATTCCGCACTCTCGATGAAGCAATGGCGTACCGCCGTTCGTTTGATATTGTAAACGATTTTGTACAGGAAAATGGTGAAGAAGCTCTGCAAGCACTGATTATCCACAACAAATAAACTAAATCTTATCATACTAAAAAGGAAACTTTTGTAATTTTGTATTCGCAGAGTTTTCTTTTTTTATTACAGCAGTTTTATTTTTTGAAGATATAAAATAAAAAAATCTATGTTTTTCTTATTTTATCTTTGGAAACCGCTATAGACATAAATACTATTAGAATTTATAATGAATATGACTAAGTTATACTATAGTATTTTAACAATACATTGATTGTAATGCGGTTTGACTTTTAATAATAGCGTAAATTCGACAATGACGAAAATATAATTAAAATATAATTTCAATTTTCCGAAAAAAAAATAAAAATTATTCTGGGGTGATTATTTTGGGTAGAAAAGTTTTAGTTGTTGATGACGAAAAAAATATCGTTGATTTAATTGTTTTCAATCTCAAAAAAGAAGGATATGTTCCGATTGTAGCATATGACGGCAAAGAAGGCCTGAATCTTGCGCTTACCCAAAAACCGGAAGTCGTTCTGCTCGATATTATGATGCCTTATATGGACGGATTTGAGGTTTGCAAAAAAATTCGTGAAAAATCTCAAGTTCCGATAATTATGCTGACGGCGCGCGCCGAGGAGCTTGACAAAGTATTAGGGCTTGAGCTTGGAGCCGACGATTATGTAACAAAGCCATTCAGCATTCGGGAACTTATGGCCAGAGTCAAAGCAAATATACGGCGGATGGAAACTGTTGCGGAAAAAGACAACGAGAAACACACTAACCTTTTGGTTTATGGAAATATTACGATAGACCCTGATAGATATGAGGTCAAAAGAAATCTCGAAATTATTGACCTGACACGGCGAGAATTTGATTTGATAAAATTTTTGGCAACCCAAAATACAATGGTATTCTCCAGAGAGGCGCTTTTGGAAAAAGTGTGGGGTTATGAATACTTTGGTGATGTGCGTGCTGTAGACGTTACTATCCGCCGCCTAAGGACGAAAATTGAGGAATCTCCCGAAAATCCTAAATACATTCTTACAAAAAGAGGCGTAGGATATTATTTTAATGTAGACAACGCTTAGAGGAAACAAAATGGTAAGTATAAAATTTAAGCTGGTTTTTCTTTATATAACCTTGGTTTTTTTAGTAATGGTAACCTGCGGAACGACAATCATTGTCCGGATTAAAAATACCAAAATCGGCGAATGGGAAAGAGACCTTAAAGAAACAGCCAATTTTCTGCAAGGTCAAATAAATGGTCAAAAGCCGGAAGAATTTGAAGAAATATTGAAAGCCTCGGGCGAACATATAAAAAATATAAATGATATTCAGATTTTTATTACTTCCGGTAAAGGTAAAGTAATTACTTCTTCCACAAATGATAATACGATTGTTTCGAATGCTAAAACCGTAATGCAGGCCGGTCTGACCGGCGAGGATACTTTTAATTACGGCGATTCCACAAAAACGACCGAAATCGACGGTTCTGTGAAAACGTGGATCGATTACGCTAAAGTCATCAGAATCCAAAACAACGAAGATGAAAATAGAAACGGTGAAAATTTAGATATTAACGGAAGCAGCAAAATCCTATATTTGATTTATACAAGAGTTCCTTATCAAATAATTAATTACGAATTGCAGGTTATCGCTGATACAATTCTTTTGGCATCGTTTATGGCCTTTGTTCTTACAGCGGTTCTGGGGCTTTTATTTGCCTCAACTCTGACTTCACCGATTTTGCGCCTTACAAAGCACTCAAAAGAACTTGCGCAAGGAACGTCTTTTCATGAAATACCGGTGAGTTCGCAAGATGAAATCGGACAGCTTACATCGAGTTTTAACAATATGGCTCAACAATTAAAATATACTATTTCGAATATAGAATCGGAAAAATCTAAGCTCGAAATTCTGCTTCACAATATGACAGACGGCGTTATTGCAATAGATGTTGACGGAAAAGTAATCCACGCCAATTCACTTTCGCAGGAATTTTTGCTTGTGGACGATATTGAAGCTTGTGATTTTATAAAAATAACAAATATTCTTGGCTTGAATTTTTCGGATATGAACGATATTGACGAAGATACGATTGTTAAGGAATATACTACGGAAATCGGAGAACGCTATATAAATTCTATTTTTTCCGCTTACAAAGACGATACGGGCCAGATAAACGGCGTTATAATAGTTTTGCAGGATTTTACAAAACACAAAAAACTCGACAATATGCGTAAAGAATTCGTTGCTAATGTTTCGCACGAAATCCGCACCCCGCTTACAACGATAAAAGGCTATACAGAAACTTTATTGGATGGCGCAATGGACGAGCCGGAAACAGCGACCTCCTTTCTAAAGGTTATCGATTCCGAAGCAGACAGAATGACGCTTTTAGTTAAGGATTTATTAGAATTATCACGTTTCGATAATCAGCAGTTGAAAATAGATTTGACCGAAACAGATTTGATTTCGGTTATCCGTGAAACGATTATTCAAAATAAATTGTCCGCCGAGCGAAAATCTCAAGAGATTATTTTCGAGACGGATTTAGATGAAGCCGTAATACAGGCTGATAGAGGCAGAATTATTCAAGTTCTTACTAATATTGTGAGTAACGCCATAAAATATTCACCCGAAAAATCTAAAATCGAAATTTCTATAATAAATAAAAATGATGAATTTAAAGTCGATGTGAGAGACAACGGAATCGGAATCCCGCAAGAAGATTTGGCACATATTTTCGAAAGATTTTACCGTGTAGACAAAGCACGTTCACGCGCAATGGGCGGCACCGGTTTGGGGCTTGCAATAGCAAAAGAAATTGTTGAAGCTCACGACGGGAAAATTTTTGCCGAAAGCCAATTGGGATACGGCACAATAATTTCATTAATTTTTAATAAACATTTAGTTGAATAAACAGTGAGAGCATTTTAACTATATAATCATTACGGTGCGGTTTGATTTTTCTTGATTTTATACTATTTTCAAAACAAAATATTTTAGTGGGTAAAAAATCAAACCGCTATATACCGACGGACGAAAACAATCTGCACACCCGTTCGTCAGTATATTTTGGATTATTGTGGTTAATTATTATTTGTTATCTGACGATATTATTTATGCAAAACAAAACGCTTATTTTTTATAGCTACATATTATTCTTACAAAAGTCGGCTATTATTTAAACACATCTGATAAATCATTAAATTTTCCCGGTTTTATTTTGTTGCAAACTTTTATGTTAAGCAACAGTAAATGCAATGTAACATAACGGCAATAATCCTAAGGTATACTTAATTAAAGATATTATATTTCATTATCATTGGAAATATAAGGTATTTACATCTATGTTCTTTAAAAATTGCTATATTACGGCTACATTATTTTGAGGGAGGTGGCTTTTATCTTGAGAAAGATATGGATTTTATTTTTGTGCTTAATTTTTGTTTTAGGTGATTTTTCCATTGTTTTAGCAAATAATCTAACAGCTAAAGAAAAAAATAATATCGAAATAAAATACGAAGGTGAGCCTCTTACTAATTTTAAAATTACCAGTGGCCTTGATAAAAAAATAGATTATACATTTGATAGCAAACGCACTATTTCGGGCGTTGCTGAAAATAATACGAAAATTTCTTTTTACACTTATGTAAAAAATAAAAAAAATGAATTTGAACTCTCCGACCCGCCGATTGAGCTTATAGTCGAAAAATCCGGAATTTTTAATAAAGTAATCAATTTTGGATTAGGAGAGACAAAGCTTGTGATTGTTGCTGAAAATAATAAAAAATCTGCAAAGGTTGAGGCTATTTTATACCGCATGGACGCAAATATTAAAAAAGAATTAAAGAATAATTTGCTCCCTGAGCAAAAAATTAAATCAAATAATGCAGTGCATTAATAAAATAATCGAACGCGGCCAAAAACTGCGTTCTTTTTTCGTTCCTGTATAAGCTAATAATATATTTGAAATATCTGACTTTTTGTTGTATATTTAAATTATAATCTTTTGTTATACTATTTTCATTTTGAATGGAAATAGTGTTAAAACACAATCGATATAATTCTGGTAAATATTCAAGCACAGGTGGTTAAATGAAATCCAATAGCTTTAAAAATATAATTATCTTTTTACTTGTTTTATTATTGGCATATCAAACCGTCGAATTATGGTTTAGAGACATCTCAAGTCATAATTTTTTTTCCACTTTTTTGCCAAGCACCCCGGAAATATCAGACATTAACTTAAAACAACATTTTTATCATCCGTACAGAATTCTGCACAACTTAGGTAAAGGCGAATTTAAAATTTTTTACCAAAACATCGGCGAAAAATTAAAGGAGACGAGTTTTATTGATGTTTTGAATACTGTTAATGATATTTCATATGTTGAAAGCGGAGAGATTGATTACTCGAAAATTATGCAGACAAAGTCTTTTATATACCAATACAACTTTTTGATAGATACTAGTTTTTTTACAAAGAGCTTGGGAATAAAAGAATCTGCTTTATCTAAAACCGAAAATTTTGATAATATTGTGATAACGCCGAATTTTGATACATTGGCTTCGGCTGCAATTTATTTTATGGACAGCGAAAGCAACACTTATTACAAATATATTTCCCAACTGAAAACCGACTTGTATAAGACTTTAAACGATGCGCTGAATCAAAATCCAAACGGACTTTTATACGAATCCTCAAAAATGAAGGGTTGGGAATTTTTTACCGATAATGTATATTATCCTGTTTGGGAAATGAACTCTTATATATACAGCCCGTTAAAAGTCGAAAACCCATATTTAAGCGATAATAACGAAGAAGTAATGGACACGATAAAATCTAAGACCGACGAATTTTTTGATAATCCGATGAATAATGTATATTCACGCTGGCCAAAAAAAGGCGAAACAGAATATTTTATAAATTCTGACGGCGGTCAGAAAGCTGTGAAATATTATTTAAAAAATAAATGTATTTTGGAATACACAAATTTCGGCGATTTCAGTAATTATAAAAAAACCAGCCTTTTGGATGATTATAGCGCGGCTACATCATTTGTTGAGCGTGACCAATTTGTCAAAAACCAGTTTTTTTTGCATTCATTCGAGCAAAATGATGACCAACGAACATTTTATTATGATTTAGCGGTAAACGATTTAGAAGTCATGATATCGGATAAAACCGTTGATCTCAGCCATCATATTGAAGTCACCGTAGAAAATGGAATTGTAGTAAAATACAAAAAACTCGTGCTGACTTATTCTAATGCAGGCACTCCGGCATTTGCTTCCAATAATTTTGAGCAGCTTATGAACCTGATTTCGGAAGAACAAAAATTTTCATCCGATGGAGACAACGAAAATACGGAAAGCATCAAAATGGACGATATTCATTTAATCTATAAAGTCGAAATAAGAAAAATACAGGGAGATTATACCGAATTATTTTTGTATTGGGCAATAAATAAAAACGGGAATATTTTCCGTCCTGCTTAATGCAAAAAGAAGTTAGGAGAGATTTTTTTGGAATGGTCAAGAGCCAAAACAATAATTATTTTTGCGCTGATTTTATTAAATGTGATTTTATTTACTGTCGGATATGTTTTAAAGCCGGATATGAAAATCAATGATTTGCGCAAGAGTGAAATTATTAATACCCTAGAACATAACAATATTAAATATGAATTTAAAAACGAAAATCATCCAAAGGAATTGGGAAAAATCTCTGCTGCCAAATTCGAATTTAATTATGATTTGATAAATAAAGCTTTTTTCGAAAATCCGGAAAATCTCGAACCCCAAATCGAGGCTGAAAATGTCGTTTATTCCGATAATTCCGGCACAATTTATTGTGAAGAAAATTTAAACGGCTTTACTTATTTTTCGAAAGCCGAAACATTAAGTAAAACAACTGGTATTTTAGAGGCGGAAAGAATTTGCTCGGCTTTGCTCAGAAAGCTGGGTCCGGAATTTCTTTCTTTCAAGTTGGACCATTCGGGCTTTGACGAGGATAATCCGGAAAATGTCAAGCTTGTTTATAAATATTACTATGATGGCTTTAAGATAAACTCGAACGAAATCAATTTTATTGTAAACGGAGATCAAATCATATTTGCATCCTGTGTATATTTGAAACCGGTAAAATTTCTGCATGAAACAAAAAAGGAATTATACAGCAATATCGACGCGCTTTTCGCTTATATGGCGCATAAATCTTCGACAGAAGAAGCTGATGTTCCTGTTGTTATTGATAAAATAACCCTTGTTTTCGAAAAAGACCAACTTACGGAGGACGACGAGAATATTTTATTTATTCCATGCTATGCGGTTTATTTGGAAAACATACAAATTCCGGTTTTGGTCAACGCTTATGATAATTCCATTATTGAATAATATAGTGGTTTGAAATCAGCTTATCTGCTAATAATAAGATAGTGTAAATTTTATTTGATACTAATACTATTTTTTTACTATTTAAAAGTGAAATAGTATGAATAATTTTTTTCAGCCGATAAAAGAATCAATATTTAAGCAAATTGTTACAAATCGAGTATTTAAGCGGATATGGGGTTTTTATTATGAAAAAAGTTTTGATAATTGACCGCAATAGAAACACAAGTTTTGAAAATTTTGAAAATATTATAGACAAATTCAATAATGTGCATTATTATTTATACGTTAAGCCTTCTAATGATGTTTATAGTTCGTTAAATTATAATAATATTTCTGTAAACAGAGTTAATAATATTTTAAAGATTTTTCGGCAAAAATTTGATATAATTCTTTTTATATCGCATAGGATAAAAGGATTTTATTATACAAACCAGTTTTTATACAGTTTTATTTTTTTTAAACCTAAAGTTTTTTGTTTGAATTTGCTCGGAGAAGTTTTTGAAGTAAGCAGATTTAAGATTTTTTATTCGTTCATAATTTTTTACTTGCATAAATTGTTGATTTTCTTATTTACATTGCCGGTCAATTTAATAATTATATTTTTTAGAATAATTTTTTTCATAAAACAAACTGTATGTAATTTGTTATCTGATGATATTAATATAAAACTCTAAAAATATAAACAATACTAATCTACCCATAAACCGCAGTATCCGCGGCAAACAGAGTGCGGGGCGTTTGGCCGGAGGATGCGCTTTTGATGTAGATTTAGTATGAGACGGTTTTTTTATAAGACAATGCCGTATTTGACTTTGAACTGTTTTTTGCTGCACTGGGGTAGCGTTTTAAAATTGAACCACTTTTTAATACACCGGAAATTTTTTTACAAATAAGCTTTTTAGAGGTTTTTTAGCTTGATTTCGAGAGAATTCAATGCTGTTTTTCTTGCGTTTATATTGCAGTTTTTAGATTTCTTATTTTTAGAAAGATAATATTTTCAAGTATTTTAAAGAGGTGTAAGCTTATAATGGAATATCTGGTTTTAAATGGAAAGAAAAAACTATCAGGTGAAGTTTATATAAATGGAGCTAAAAATGCTGCTGTGGCGATAATACCGGCGGCGCTTATGTCAAGCGGCATATGTGTTTTAGAAAACTTGCCCAATGTTGAAGATGTATATTGTTTAGTCGATACCCTTACAAGATTGGGCGCGAAATGTGAGTTTAAAGATAAACATTCTCTAATTATTGATAGCACTAATTTAAATTCTTACACGGCAACTTACGAATCCGTAATGAAAATCAGAGCTTCTTATTATCTTTTGGGCATTCTATTGGGCAGATTTAAAAAGGCAGAAGTCGCGCTTCCGGGCGGATGTAATTTCGGCACAAGACCTATTGACCAACATATAAAAGGTTTTGAGGCGTTGGGCGCAAAAGTTAAAATCGAACATGGAATGGTAATAGCTCATGCAGATGAGTTGATTGGAACTAATATTTATTTAGACGTAGTAAGCGTTGGCGCTACTATAAATGTAATGTTGGCGGCAGTTTTTGCAAAAGGAACAACAACAATCGAAAATGCGGCAAAAGAACCGCATATTGTTGATACAGCAAACTTTTTAAATAAATTAGGCGCAAAAATAAAAGGCGCAGGCACTGACGTTATAAAAATAACCGGCATTTCAGAATTGAGCGGCGGAGAATATACTATAATTCCCGACCAAATAGAAGCCGGAACTTATATGATTGCGGCGGCGGCAACAGGCGGCGACGTTGTAGTAAAAAATATTATCCCTAAACATATGGATTCGCTTTCGGCAAAGCTTCAGGAAATGAATTGCACAATCGAAGAAGGCGATGATTTTATACGTGTTTTGGCGGATAAAAAGCTAAACGGATGTAATTTGAAAACAATGTCTTATCCGGGTTTTCCAACGGATTTACAGCCGCAAATGACGGCTCTTTTATCGACTTGCAACGAATGTACAAGTGTTATTACCGAAACAGTTTGGGATAATCGTTTTCAATATGTAAACGAATTAAAAAGACTCGGCTGTAAAGTAACTGTAGAAGGCAGAATTGCTGTAATCGAAGGTATCGGAGAACTTTCCGGAGCTGAGGTAAACGCTACGGATTTGCGTGCAGGCGCGGCGCTTATAATTGCCGGACTTGTAGCGAATGGTCAGACCAAAATCGGCAATATAAAGTATATTGACCGCGGTTATGAAAATGTTGCAAACAAATTAAAAGCTTTGGGCGCTGATATTAAACGTATTGAGGAATAATTTAGATATTTTGATTTACCATAGGTGGTTATATGTCAGTTAAATTTTGTTCTATTGCCAGCGGAAGCGACGGAAACTGTATTTTTGTTGCGTCCGAAAACGCAAGGATATTGATAGATACGGGGCTTAGCGGAGTTAATATTCAAAAATCGCTCCTATCTATCGGCGTGGAGCCAAGTAAAATAGATGCTATTTTTATTACTCACGAACATTCGGATCATATTCATGGCGCGGGTGTTCTGTCTCGTAGATTTTCTATTCCGATTTACGCAACCGAAAAAACTTGGAATTCTATGAGCAATTATGTGGGAAAAGTTTCGCCGGATAATAAGCGTTTTGTTTATAAACAGGAAAAATGTTTTGTGAACGATATTACCATATTGCCGTTTCAAATTCCGCATGATGCCGCCGACCCTGTTGGGTACAGCGTTTCTGCGGATGATAAAAAAATCTCGATTGCAACGGATATCGGACATATAACAGACGAAATTAAACAAAATATCTGCGATTCGGATATTATTTTGATAGAGGCTAATCACGATCTGGACATGCTTAAAAACGGGTCTTACCCATATATCCTAAAAAAAAGAATTATGGGTGATTACGGCCATTTATCGAATTATAACTGCGCAAACTTATTGACCGATATTTTTTCCGATAAATTAAAATACATATTTTTGGGACATTTAAGCAAGGAAAATAACCGCCCGTCTATCGCCTACGAAACCGTTAAGGATATTTTATCGGAGAGAAAAGTGGATGTCGGCGGAAATGTAATGCTTTCTGTGGCGAACAGAGGCTTTGTTTCTATGCCGGTCACTTTATAGGTGAAATGTGAAAATCACGATTATCGCCGTGGGCAAAATTAAAGAAAAATTTTTTTCGGATGCCGTTCTTGAATATTCAAAACGGCTGTCAAAGTTTTGTAAATTAAACATTATAGAAGTAAGCGACGAAAAGGCAAACGAAAATTTATCGGATTCACAGCTCAAAATCATAAAGAAAATAGAAGGCGAGCGCATTTTAAAATCCATAAATTCGGATGGCTTTGTTTTTGCGCTTGAAATAAACGGAAAAAATATCTCCTCAGAGGCTTTTGCCGAAATAATCGATAATAAAAAACTATCTTACAGCCATTTCTATTTTATAATCGGAGGCTCTCTTGGGCTTAGCGAAGAAGTCTCGAGGCACGCCGATTATAGCCTTTCCTTTTCCAACATGACCTTCCCTCACCAGCTTATGCGCGTTATTCTGCTTGAGCAGATTTATAGAGCCTGCAAAATTTCAGCGAACGAACCGTACCATAAATGATACTGAATGACAGAAAGGTATTGAGAAAGATTGACGTAGGGGGCGGTTTCCATGCCGCCCCGACAACGGAATTATTGAAATCTTAAAAACCATTAAAAATATATCAATATAATACTATTTTCAATATAAAGGATAGAAAAAAATATTTCATTTCGCGCCAGAAGCATTGCGCGAAACGCTCCGCTGTGAAAAATTTTTTTCAACTCATCTAAATTAAAATAGTATAAATTACCATGTTCTTAATTTCGACAAATATATTTTTGTGTCAAACCATGCACGGCAAACGCATGAATGACTTCGCGAAATAAATAACATGCGTTTTTCGTGTGTACATATGATTATTTTTTTGACGGGCGGGCATGGAAACCCGCCCCTACTATTTTAGGTATTTTCTCTTTTTTCTCAACTATCAAAATGTAATTAATTTTTATAGTTCTTTCATTTTCTATGGAAAAATTTGTCGAATGTATGATAAAATAGTTTCTAGAAATATTTGTATGTCTCAGTTTGCTAATAGTATACGATACATAATGATAAAATGGAGGACTGTAAAATGAGAGATAAAATTATCCGCATTCACTGGTCAAAGCCTACCGTTATTGAAGAAGTCATACTCTCTTCTTCGAAAGAACAAGGCCTATACTACATAACACGTTTGTTCGGAACAAAAGAAACCAGTTTATACATTGGAAAATCTGCGTCATCTATTAAGCGCAGATTGAACTCTCACGACTGGGTACATAACTATCGAGGAAAAATTCTCGTAAGAATTGGAAAAATAATTTACCCCAAATATCCAAGTCCTGAAATTATAGATCATGCCGAAAGTGCTCTTATTTTTGAACATAAAGACATCCTAAAATATAATACAGATAAACGTAATTCTTATTCATATATTAACGAATACCGCATAGAAAATACAGGTGATTTTTTTGAGCTTTCGCCCATAATAAGAATGCAGGAGCAGTTATTTTAAAAATTTATTACATCTATAATTTGTTTTATTTTTTGAGCTTTTAAAATCGAAAAAATGAAATCATTTCGTTACTGATATGTTGTAGAATTACTGTAAAGAAAAATTATTTTGATTGTAGGTGATTTCATGTTTCATTTAGTATTGATATTATTTCCTCTGCTTATACTTGTTATTATTGGTTCAGTGCTGCTATTTGGTATTACCACAGTTATAGCAGGCATTATAGGCGGAGCGTCTGTCGCTGTATACATTAAAAATAAAAGAGTAAAGCAATTGCTCTTAATTGGCTTTTGTATTTTATTGTTTATCGGTTCTTTATGCTTGATTTCGACTCTCGGTTTATTTTTAGGCTTAACAGCGGAGCTTTTCTCAATCCTCTTTTACATTATTTTAGCATTCATTATAATACTTGCTATTGCCGGAATTATAATCTCAATTTCAATCAACAACAAAATCGGTATGACAATATTGATTTTCATTTTTGCTACTGTATGCGCAATTGCATTATTATTTGTTGTTTTAGGAATTGCACTTCCATTAAAGTAAAATGTAATTGTGAATCACGCGGAACGCTTTTCTGTGAAAAAAATTTTCTACAGTTCAAATGGGGATTAATATCAGGAGGTATATTCTTGGAGAAAATATTATTTTGGGATTTTGATGGTACATTGATATACTCAAATCAATCATTTTTGGATTCTCTGCAAATTTGCCTCGAAAGCCATAACTATAAAATATCATCCGAAAAAATTTCAACTTTTTTGCATACAGCTTGTTCATGGCATAAGCCGGAAATATCATATACAAATAATACAGGTTCGAAATGGTGGGATAACCTGTTTAGGTATTTTGATTCATTTTATGAGAACTACGGAATATCACAAAATGACAGAGATAGCATAAATAAAATTTTTAAAAGCAGAATTCTTGACCACGAAATTTACACTTTATATGCAGATGCAAGAATGGTTTTAGAGCATTGTAAAATAATAGGCTATAAAAACTATATTCTTTCCTATAATTTTCCTGAATTGCCGCTTGTAGTTGAAAAATTAGGTATATCCGAATATTTCACCGACTATATTATATCTTCAAATGTTGGATACGAAAAACCAAGAGCAGAGCTATTTTATCATGCTTTAGGCGTTGCTAATTTTCCGAAAGAATGCTATATGATTGGTGATAATCAGATAGCTGATATACAAGGAGCGAAGGCTGTAGGTATGAAGACAATTTTGGTACATAAGAACAATGTTTCTGATGCTGACTTTATTTGCGAAAACCTTTCTGAAATACCTGCACTATTATTTCTTTAAAATTATTCCAGAGGTGAGCACGATTAAAAATTCATCTGACATCGATAAAAACAACGAAACTTTTATTTTTAAGTCATTAATATCTACTGTCGTTTTAATTTATTTGAATATCATTTTTTGGTTGCCTGAAATCCCATTTATAACTTATGGCGGAATTAATAAAGCAAAAATACCTTTTTATTTCATTCTTCTTATTACAATAACAGTCGATCTAATTTTATTTTTTCCTGTTTATTCTATCATTCAAAGATTTTCCATAAACCCATATAAAAAAGCTTTGTATACGATAAACATTATTTTATGTTTCATTTTAGGAATGACTACAATTTCAACCACTATTGGCAATATTTCAAAGCCGCATCCTGAAATGGAAAGATTAATTAGAGAGATACCAAGAGCCGAAAAGCATTTTTTTGATAATCCTGATTATTTCATAAGTAAAAAATATGACCCTGAAATTAATAGATTTATTGATGATTTATTTGTATCTATGGACTTTAAATGTTTTGAAACAGAGCCGACTAAGCTTGGATGGGTAAATAAATTCGAATATATTCATAAGTTAGATAACGAATGGTACATAGTTATCAAATATCATTAACTCGATAAATTAATATTAATTCCACAAACAAAAACCCCCGAAAACCTAAGCTTCCAAGGGCTTTAATACACCATAACAGAATCGAACTGTTGACCTTTCGGTTTCTATCGGTCATTTTTTAGTTTTCCATGGTCATAGATAAATGCCATAATTCCGTTGTTTTCATAATTTTATTCTATAGAATTTTACAGCGATTCATAACTTACTGGCTAATGAAAGGCTAAGCTTTATTCGTTGAATAAGTAATTTAATTTATTTACGGCATCCTCTTTTTGCTTTGGAATAACATGGATGTACGTGTCGGACGTAATGGATATATTTGCATGTCCTAAAAGCATTTGAACCGTTTTGAGAGGTACACCTTGTTCAAATAATTTAGTTGCGAAAGTATGCCTTGTATTATGAAATTTTCTGTACCTAACTCCGGCGCGAGACAAAGTTCTGTTCCATGTCCTTAATAGATTTGTTCCGTCAATAATACTACATGTCTCTGTAGTAAATATATAGGAATTTTCATCCAACTTCAAGCCTAATTTAAGCCATTTTTCTCTTATATTATTTATGTATTTTTTAAGTTCTCTGTTAAGAATATCTGAAATTGGTACTTTTCTAAAACTATTTTTTGTTTTTGGGTCTTCATAAATGGTCACATTTTCGTAAGTGCCGTCATTTTCAATAATTCGTGTTCTTTTTAAAGAGCCATTTACTGAGACTTCTCCTTTTTGCAGATCGACATCTCCAAGTCTTAGACCCAATATTTCACCGCGTCTCAAACCAGAACAAATTCCCATTAAAAATATAATGCGCATATTATTATCAGAATTTTCAAGGATTAGTTTTATTTCTCCGTCAGTAAATGGGTCAACTTCATTCACATTTTGCCTTTCTATAGTCTTTTTGGGCAAAATTATTCCTTTGCATGGGTTTTTTAAAACGAAGCCTTCTGAAACTGCGTATTCAAAAAAGCGTTTGAGAATTTTATTTACCAAGAAAACACTATTCAAATCGCCTCTTTCAACCATACTGTTATAAAAACGCTGTATAGTTATATTCTTAATCATATATAATTTCATTCCGGCAATCTTCGTATTTTTGATATGATTCCTGAAAAGACTCTCATATCGATCGAAAGTTGAGTGTGATACATGCGTTTTTATAATTTCGAATAATCACAACCTCATCAAATCAATTAAAATCATTTCCTTGTAATCAATATCTAGACCTTTATCAATATCGCTTAGGTATTCTAGTTTTTTTTGTTCAGCTTCTTTTTTTGATTTTCCATAAAAATTTTTTAGAATATCCTTTCCATCTTCAGTTTTTCCAATCACAACTCTAATTCGAAAATATTCGTTTCCATTTATACTTGAATTTGTCTTTTTAGCCAATTACGATCACCTACATTATAAATCAAAATCAATATTAAAAGATATCTGTGTTCCGTTGTTTTTATAAAATTCAATTGCATCAAATAAAAATTTTTCTGAAATTTGTAATGCTTGAGCAATTTCATATGTACAAGTGCATCCAAATTTACTTATTGTATCAGAGAGCTTTTTTGCAGGCAGAAAATTCAGAATAGCATATTTTTTTGGCTTTGTACTCATGTTTCAGTCTGTCATAATAATCAAGTTCTGTGATTTTTGTGTTTGGACTAATTCAATAATGCGAAATTTCGTGAATAAGCGTAGAATCTTTTTCCAAACAATCAAGTTCTTTGTTTATGACAATGTCATTATTATAAAGAAATCCCTCTTTTTCAATTGAAAGCTCTCGTACATTGAGTCCTTCTTTTTCGATAGGTATAATTAATTTCTCGAAGTAAGTAATATAATTTGAAATAAAACAGAACTTATGTTCTGCGTTATCTAAAAATAAAAAGCATCAGCCTTGTGTTCAGAAATCTTCATCCGGATTTAAAATAAGCTTGCTACCATTCATATTACTGTAAAATTCAAGAACTCTCACCATCGTTCTTTCAGGTAAGCCGAGCTCTTCCGCCATTTCGTATGTACTATTACAGCAAATATTTTTTGCGATTTGGCATAGGTTATCTAATGAAAAAAAGTTCTTTATAGCGAAGTTATCAATTTTGTTCTCTAAATATCTGTTGATTGGTTTTGTCTGATCCGTTAAGTCGACTTCAGGGCTTATATGATAATGGGAAATTTCGTGGATTAGTTGAGCATACTTCTCCTTTTCGGATAGTCTTTTGTCAATAAGGATTACCGGTTTGACAATAATGCCTTTTAGTCCATTCTTTAAGTTGTCTTCCAAGACATACAAGCCCCGTCTTTCAGCGAGTGTAATAAGTTCTTCGTATTTTGTCAATGTTCAACACCGCCTTAAAATTATGATAAGAATTTAAGTTTAGGTTTTTGTAATATCAAATGCATTACAATATAGTATCGAACCAATGTGCTGAATCCTTAACAGGCATATTTTTTGGAAAATGTTGTGTAATGAAAACTTTTAATTTGAACCTAAATCTGTAACTGTACCATTTTTTATATGATACTCCATCTCATATTTTGAAGCAAAATCAATAACATTTTGTGCTAATTCATTATAATATCGTTTATGATTAGGATATGAAGAGACATTTTTATTATAATTCAATCTGCCGAAAATTATTTTATCTGTGAATGAAACGGAATTCAAAATTTCAAAAAAATCTTGTTCGATAATATTAGGGGTTGGGTACGGCTCTATACTTACCCAAGTATCAAAACCACTTTTATTTAGTTTTTTAAGAGAATCAATTCTACTTTTATATGGTGCTGAAAATGGCTCGAACTCTTCACGAAAGGATTCATTCAGCGATATTAGGGTAATTCCATACTTGTTCAATTTTGATGTCTTTAATAATTTTTCAGGCAAAACCCCTTTTGTGAGTACAGTACAAGGTATATCAAATAAATTAATTTTATTAATTATGGATATAGTTAAATTTGAAATATCTTCATATTGATACATAAATGGATCAGTTGTAAAAGAGAGATGTACACTTTTTATTTTTGATTTTAATTTCGGAAGCTCAATATCTAAAAGTTCCAAAGAATTTGATACTATTTTGGGGTTAAGCCAGTCCTCGTATGATTTTATGCGGCCGAAACGTTTATTCATTAAAAAAGCATAACAAGGATATAGGCAACCATGGGAACAACCTTGAATATGATTGATAGTATAGTCTCCGTATTCAACTCCTGTTTTGTACAATAAGCTTTTCCTTTGTATATATTCTGTAACAAACTTCGGTTTAGTTGAAATATTTAATTGCATATTCAAGACTCCTTAAAATTAAAATCTTTGATTAACTCTTATTTAAAATATGTTCTGATAACTTTAATGCAAGCTGTTTTGCTTTTGGGGATTCATTAGAAATAGCAAAGCAAAACAGGAATAAAGGGACGTTTGTTCTAGTATACAACATTTTTGGATTTTTGGCTACAGCGGGAAAGATTGTTTCTAATCGCTTATTGATATATTTACCCAAAGAATTAAAGTTTATCTCTTTATTCATCATTGGCTCATCAAAAAAACTAATTTGCCTATCTTCTTTATATATATAGTCAAACCACTCCTCCGTTCCTAATGTTGCATCAATCTTCTTTCTGTGCTTTTCGTTTATATTTCCATCCTTTTTTAGAAGTCGGTTAATAGCACCAATCGGGAATAGATACCAAACATCAATAGATTTGGTGCTAGAAATCAATTCAAGAGTTTTCCAATCGACAGACATACCGTACGGATCTAGAAATAGCAAAGCTCTATTTTTAGTCCAATCAGTGTTTTTACAAATATTTTCTAATATAGAATTGCAGTCGCCATTCTTAAAATGCACTTTATCATATAAATGAGGATACTTATTAAGACTATACAATTTTAGCTTTTCCAAATATTCAGGATCTTTCTCAATAAATATGTACTTATTGAATGGTGGAAAAAGATTTAAAGATATTTCCGTTGAACCTTGGATAATAACTGATGATGTATCATCATCAATAGAATAGTGTAAATTTTTTTCATCAATATAAGAAATATCTATTTCTGACTTTAACTTAAATTCTCCAGAACCAGCAAAAGCGTCTATATAGATTTTCTCAAAACCTCTTTGATTTTTTAATGCAGTTATATATGCATTTAAATACTTTGACAAAATACTCAATTTGTCAATTGTCCACTTTCCGCCAAATTCTTGAGTTTCATCTTTCATAGTATTTCCCCCAATACTTTACAGAATGTATTTTTTACTCAATAGGTTTTTTATGAACAGGAAAAGTTCCATCTTTTATTTTTTTCATGTATTCATCAGCTAAAGTAATAGCGTGATCTACAGCCTCTTTTCCTGCCTCTTCGGCGTTTGATGCGGCAATCAGGCGGTTTTCTTTTTGAAAAGATTCGCTTAATGCACTTTTCTTGCCTGCATCTCTTTTTTCTCTTTCATCAAATAATTTTTGCATTGCTTTTATTGGGAATGATTCGTCGTCGGAATCAATCACAGTATCATTATCGTTAGAATGCTCCGGCATTGGTATATTTGTTTCATTTTTAGGAATAGTTTGAAGATTTTTTTCTTCAGACTCTTTTTTTGTATTCAGGAACATATGTCAGATTTGTAACTGCTTCGACTGCTTTATCTTGTCCATTTTCGTTTAGTTTTTTGAATTGTTTTATTAATAATTTTTGCTTTTTATTATTATCGGTTTCATATCCTTTAGCCAGTTCATCTTCAGATATATTTATTTTAAGTATGTCCAGTGGTGAGCATTTTAAAGCAATGGAAAACTTTTCTATTACGTCCGAAGGCATATTTGTCAAAACTCCATTTTCATACTTGCTTATCGTTTGATTTCTAACTCCAACAATATCGGCTACATCTTGAAGAGTTAATTTTAATTCTTTTCTTCGCTCTTTCATAAAATATCTATCTAACGCCATAAATCAACACCTCTTGCTAATAATAATAACATAAATTGCACTTTAGAAGTAAAAAAATAAAAAATTTTTTCAATATTTCCGCTTGACAAGCTAAATAAAAAGAACTATAATTCAAACATAACTTAACAAGTTATAAAAATGAACTTCAACTTGGGAGGCGATATATTAATGGTGAACATTAGAAAGATAAAGTCACATTTAGCATTGAAAGATATGACTTTGGCGGAACTATCAAAAGAGATGGGAATATCTAAAAAAACTTTATATGACAGGATAAAAAAAGGCGTTTTCACAACTAAAGAGGTTGAAAAGATATCTAGGATATTAGAGATTGAAGATATTTTAGATGTTTTCTTTCCGGATTTAAATCATATGAAAAAATTTACTGCATAATGCGAGGTGACAGAATATAAACGGTTTACTGATTGAAAAAGCGCAACAGAAAATAGTAAAAAGACCAAATAGTATTGATATTTACGAGCTTGAGGAAGACGATTTTGATATCAAGAAGACACGGAAGCGAGGCAATAAAATATTATTTACAAATTGGATATGTTTTAAATCAGCGGAAGAGGCGGCGGCGTATTTTGCAGAGATAGAAGAAACAAAGCCGCCGGTGTGTGCCTAACGGCTTTGCAGAGAATTATTTGGAAATTTTAAGCTCATATGTACGGGTATCAAGCTTTTTGATATCTTCCCACATATAACGCTGCTCAGTTTTTATTTCTTTTATGTCTTTTTCGATAGAATCAAGGCGTTGGTCAACTTTATCAAGACGCTGGTCAACTTTGTCAAGGCGTTGGTCAACTTTATCAAGACGTTCATTTGTGGCTGCTTGACCTTGTTTAAGCTCATTAACTGTAGTTACTAACGATTCTAATACGGATAGAATTTTATCTTCGTTATTCATAAATAGCGACCTACTTTCAATATTCAAATAATATTATTAAGTAAAGTTTTAGATTCTTTTTTCTGCATCAAGCCATTTGATTTGAAGTTCTTGTTTATCTTGTCCGGCACGTAATTTTGCAACATCAGAACGGATTTCGCCGGATATATCATAAAGAAGTTTATAGCCGTCAAATAAAGCGTTAAATTTTTCATTAGTATTTTGCTCCATAGCAATAATGCGATGTTTAGTATCGGCAACTTCTTTCTTTGTTTCAGAAAGTTCAACTTCTAGGTTGTTGACTTTAGTTTCTATAGTGTCAACTTTGGTGACAAGAGTTTCAAGTATGGATAAGATTTTTTCTTCGTTATTCATAACGGCGACCTACTTTCAAAAATATCTATATATAATATATTATCTGATTTTTGTAGCATGTCAATTGCAAAAATTTTGATATGTATTCTTTGTAAAATCCTAAGGTTGTAACTCACAGCATTTTTCTGCGTGACTATGAAGCTATTAACTTTATAGAGTCTCTATATTCTTTTGCTGGAGCCAACATTGTAAAAGTAACTGTCGCATTATGATTTTCCTTAACAACCTTTTCGATTTCAGATAAAGTAACTCTGAAAAATTCTTTCTTAGGATTTACCTTATTGACTTGGTATTTACTAAAGTAATTATGTAAAGTATTCTCCAAAGCCGGAGCATCATCAGAAAATATCATAGCATGAACATCAAAGGAAAAAGGAACAGATGCACTGCTTAATTCGTTAATTCTATCCATTGGTTCAAGCCTTCTGGTCATACCTATTTTATATACATCTTCGCCAAATGATCCAATATTAGAAATTACGTAGACGTAGCCGGCACGAGTATTTTGTTCTCGATTAAGTACATTTTGTTTATCTTTTTCGAGTAAAGCCAATTTTTCTTCTAATTCCTTAATTTTATCAACATAGAGTTGTTTTTCGGCTTCACTTTCGGTATTTTGAAGATATTGCATTAATTTATGTACTTCATTTTTAAATTGAGAAGTTTCTTTCTCTATTTTCAATTTTTCTCGTTCGATTTCTTTTCGTACGCGTTCTTCTTCAACCATTTGTTCACGAATTGCTTTTTGCTCTGCCTGCTCTTGAGATTTTTTAAGCTCGTAAGTATATATAAGATTGAGCTGTTCGAGCTTTAAAGATAATAAATTTGGAGATAACTCTATTTCATCGACAGAAAAAATTTTATTAAGTGACTCAAATGATTTTTGAATTTTGTTCCGAGAGATATCAATATTTTTAGCGCTCACGTTTAAAATAACGTTATCACACTCAGCATTAAAACATCTTAAAATTTGTTTTATATTATCTTTTACCGTTTTAGTGACTCTAACAGAAAGCTTTACTGAAGAATTATCCTTGTTCATCTCTTGTTCCTTGACTTTTAAAAGAGAGAGTTCATTTTTGCACTGCTCGGAACTCAGATTGTCATAATCAGAAAAATTGTAGACAGCAATTTTGGAGGCATTTTCAAGAATAGAAAGTTCTTCTTTCAAATCACTTATTTGCCTTTCAAAATCTGATCTCTTGCTGTTTAATTCATTTTCAACTTCGACCTGAGTCCTTGCTAGTCGGTTATTGAGCTCATCAGCTCTTTTTTGTAATGAACCTAGGGTGTGTTTTGTAAATAAAAGTTGCACAAAATCACCTAATGTGTTAGAAAATATATAAAAACACAATGGGGGAAAATAATCATGGCGAATGCAAAGCGATACGAATTAACTGACAAAGAGTGGGAGAAAGTAAAAG
>JAVBOA010000001.1:0-92391 GCA_031551135.1 Eubacteriales bacterium
TACCGTTAATTTCAAAATATTTTGCTTTACTGTAGGGTTGCAAGCATTGTATTTATATTCACTTACGAAAGCCTTGTATGGACATTCTGTATTTTTACACATATAACGTTGCTTACCATTTGAATAATGTCCGTTTTTAACGATATCTTCACTACCACAATGCGGGCATCGAACTGCCACTAATACCATCCTCAAATTCCCCTTTTTGATAGTATTATATAAAATACAACAAAATTAGTCAATCATTTTGCGACATCACCTATTATTTCTACCTCTTTATACTCGCATAACTTCCTCAATATTTTTCCAATATCTTTTTTCAATTTTCCATATATCACTTGTCTTCTATACTTCGGTGCAAAAACTATATGATATTTGCAATTCCATTTTGTGTGTGCTAAACTTTTTATATCCATTTTGGATACCTCCTTTTGATCTTGAGCGGTGGCGAAACCCTCTCATATTTTATCAATTGGAGGTTTTTATTAAAAGATTCTCGTATAGCTATAAGCTTCAATCCTCCCGGCATAGCCGGGGGTTTTCTGTATACAAAAAAACCCTTCCGGCGCCGGAAGGGAATATTATTATTTATGTAGAATAAAATTATCTTAATAACTGAAGAACGTTTTGCGGAGCTTGATTAGCTTGTGCAAGCATAGATGTAGCAGCCGATTGAAGAACATTAGCTTTTGATAAATTCATCATTTCCTTAGCCATATCTGTATCGCGAATACGAGATTCAGCAGCCGAAAGATTTTCAGAAGAAATATCAAGAGACTTCATTGTGTATTCCATACGGTTTTGAGTTGCTCCAAGGCTAGCTCTGTTGGTATTGAGAGCTTTCAAAGCATCATCACACTTTGTAATTAAAGCATTAGCTGTAGTATTATTTGTAACCTTGGCATCAGCTGCACCTATTGCCAAAGTTGTTGTATCACACTTTCCTATAGTAACTGTTAATTTTTGACCGTTATTAGCACCTACTTGAAAATCAAATGCACCGCTTGCTCCGCCTGTACCATTCAAAAGTTTCATACCGTTAAATTCAACCTTACCAGCCATTGCATCAATCTCTTTATGCAATTCTCCTAGTTCTTTATCAATCAAAAGTCTATCGTCGGTTGTGTTGGTATCGTTTGCACCTTGAACGCCAAGCTCTCTCATTCTTTGAAGCATATTACCAATTTCCTGCATGCCGCCTTCGGCAGTTTGGATAAGCGAAATACCGTCTTGGGTATTTTTGCTCGCCATATCAAGACCTCTGATTTGAGAACGCATTTTTTCGGAAATTGCCAAGCCTGCTGCGTCGTCAGCAGCCGAATTAATTCTTTGACCGGAAGATAATCTTGCAGATGATTTAGATTGTAAAGCACCTACATTTTTTAAAGACCTGTGAGAATTTAAAGCAAGAACATTTGTATTAACTACCATATTAGACATATTAATTTCCTCCCTGATTTTAATGGGGCTTCCTTGCCCCTACCCTATTTTGTTTACATATATTTTTTAAAGCCTTGCTTCATCCTTAAAACGGACGAAGCAAGATTTTATAAATACCGATTTTAATTACTATTAATTTTTAATATGTATTATCTCAATAATTGAAGAACGTTTTGCGGAGCTTGATTAGCTTGTGCAAGCATAGATGTAGCAGCCGATTGGAGAACATTAGCTTTTGATAAATTCATCATTTCCTTAGCCATATCTGTATCGCGAATACGAGATTCAGCAGCAGAAAGATTTTCGGACGAGATATCAAGAGATTTCATTGTGTATTCCATACGGTTTTGAGTAGCGCCGAGTCCGGCTCTCAACTCATTAAGTTTGCCTATACCTTTATCACAATCGACGATAAGTTTGTTTGCATTGGTATTATCGCTTACGTCGATATTAGCAGCAGTCATCGTTAAGCCAGAAATATTACACGCACCAATTGTTATTTCCAAAGTTTGAGCATTGTTTGCACCTACTTGAAATGTAAATTTACCATTCGAAGCAACTCCGCCAGTGCCGCTTAACAAATCCATGCCGTTAAACTGAACTTTTCCAGCCATTTTATCAACTTCTGCTGTCAATTCGTCCAATTCATTTTGTATTAACGCTCTATCATCGGCGGTGTTGGTATCGTTCGCACCTTGAACACCAAGTTCTCTCATTCTTTGAAGCATGTTACCGATTTCTTGCATACCGCCTTCAGCGGTTTGGATAAGCGAAATACCGTCTTGAGTATTTTTGCTCGCCATATCAAGACCTCTTACTTGAGAACGCATTTTTTCGGAAATCGCCAAGCCTGCTGCGTCGTCGGCAGCCGAGTTAATTCTTTGACCGGAAGATAATCTTGCGGAAGATTTAGATTGTAAAGCACCTACATTTTTTAAAGCTCTGTGAGAATTTAAAGCAAGAACGTTTGTATTAACTACCATATTAGACATATTATTTTTCCTCCCTGATTTGAATGGGGCTTCCTTGCCCCTACTATGTTTTATTTGAGCAATTTGTAAAAATAACAGACGAGATTTACTTCGCCATGCCTCGAGACATTCACTGCAAATGCAGTTTGCGTTATTTTCTTAAATCGCTTAGCGAGGTTTCGTTTCTGTTTTTATTTGTTCTCCTCGCTTGCAATAAATATATCGTCGTGATTTAGTTTGAGTTTAGAATTTTAAAATACAATTATCCGATACAAAATTCCATAATCTAGGTTTTTTTGTCTTTTTCAAAATCAAATAATATTTAATTATACATGGAAAATACAATAAATTTTAAAAACAATCGATTTCGACAAATTGTACCTACACAAATAATTATAATATACTCTAAGCGCGCTGATTTAGCGGATTTTTAGCGATTTTGCAAAAATCTGAATATTTTTTTCTAAAGTAAATATTTTTTCTCGAAAGAGCATAAACCCGACCCGTATATTTTCTTGCTAATCCTTGCTTCTACACTATATTTATCGGCTGAATTAATATTTCGTAAAAAAAATCGAACTATTACAAATTTCTAACAACGCAAAAAATAAATTTCTATTATTTGAAATTTTGATCTATTTTTGGTAATATTATATGATGGAGTATTTGTAATTAAACAAATGTTTCGTGAATTTACAAAAGCTGCTTTATGGGGGGAATATATTATGATTTATTTTTTTTCTGCAACCGGTAATTCGGAATATATCGCAAAAAAAATATCCTATTTAACCGGAGACAAAAAATTAAAATGCATTAACAAAGATTTGAAAAAAAACCTGCGGCGGCAATATATCCGCGATAACGAAAGCGTCGGTTTTATACTGCCTGTCCATTATCTGAACATCCCAAAAATCGTGCAAATATATCTTAACGAACTGACATTTTTAAATTATACAACTCAATATTTTTATGTAATCCTTACCCATTCTAATTTCTGCGGCTCTGCTGACAAAATAATCACCGAATTTTTCCTAAACAAAAATATCATCATCAACAGCATATTCAAAGTCCGGATGCCGTCAAATTATATTTTGGGGAATTCCAGCGCACCGCACGAAATCGAGCTTAACTATATTTTGAGTAAAGCTGAACCGAAAATTAAATCTATTGCCGAAACTATAAAAACTCATATCAATAATAATGAAGTAGATTCGGATTATATAACAGAGCCGATATCCAAAATGTTTAATAATATTATGCTTTATTCGCAATCCTCCGCCAAAAAATTTTATGCAAACGATAATTGCGGTGCTTGCGGGTTATGCGAAAGGATTTGTCCGGATGGATGCATTTGTATAAGCGAAAGAAAACCTGTTTGGCAATTCCGCCGCTGCTCAAAATGCTTGGCTTGTATAAACCGCTGCCCGAAAAAAGCAATCCAATACGGCACGGAAACTCTCAATAAAGCGCGGTATTACAATCCAAAACTGAAACATATACAGCAATCTTAAGAATTTCTTAATAAATTAAAGACAACTTTAAAAATTCACAGCCGTATTCTTCTATATACTGGCGAACGATTATATTTGTGTACGTTCGTCAGTAAGCGGCATTATAAAACGTAGTATTTCTAACTGTTAGGAGGAATTATTGTGAATTGTACAAACCATACTCAAAAACCGGCTGCCGGTGCTTGCGTGCATTGCGGAAAGCTTTTTTGTGAAGAATGCCTTGTTGAAATAGAGGGCAGAATGTATTGCAAAGAACATGTCAGCGTAGTGATTGAACAGATGAAAAGAGAAAATGAATTGCTTGGGCAAATTCAAAAAACCAGGGTTGACCGGGTCGAAGATAAGAAATCCGGCGGAATAAATATACACAATGTTGTTACCAGTAAGTCTTCGCATGTTGAAAAAAACAAAGTCGGTATATTTCATTCTTTATTGAGATTGATGTTGATATTGGCAATGATGGGGCTTGGCTTGATTGGGCTTATGGGGCTTTATTACGGAGAAGTCGAAATCTTGCTTTTCAGCGGTTTTTTGTTTCTCTGCTGTTTTATTCTATTTTCAATAGATGTGTCTTATTGCAACAGGCGTGTTTAGAAGCTGGGATTCAACGCAGAAACGGCGCATATGCGCCGTTTTTGATTGTTCTAATGTTCCGGATTAGGTAATTTTTCGTCGGTATAATCTTCCATCAAAGCTCTCTCTTCCACTTCCAGCTTCAATTGATGCTGAATCGTGCTCCACTCCGCTTTCAAAATACTCATGAATATTTTGTCAAGCTTGATTCCGTCCCGCAAAACAGCCTGCCGCATTGAGCCTTCAATAACAAATCCGGATTTTTCAAACAAATGCAACGCACGCTCATTATTGGAAATCATAGAAACACCAATCCTGTTAAGATTCAGCTCATTAAAAGCAAAATCCAGCAAAATTTGCAGGGTCTCCGTACCTAAACCCATATTTTTAAAATCGTTTTCGGCAATCGCCAAAACTAAATTCGCAGAGCGGTTATTCCATTCGATATCATTCAATAAAGCGAAACCGATTATCATATCGTTATCTTCCAAATTTTCACAATTAATCGTTTTTATACAAAATTGAATAATATTATCCGCTTCATTATTTTTTTCGATAAGATTACTGTAATATTCGATTTCTCTCGGTAAAGCGAATTTCGAATCGAAGTTCCGCAAAAAATTCGCGTCATTACTCCATTCCGCAAATCTCTCCGCATCTTTTCCGGACAATGCCCCTAATTTTACTCTATATCCCTGAAACAAAGAAGGTTCTTGCAT
The DNA here is from genome assembly GCA_031551135.1 of Eubacteriales bacterium. Classification (GTDB taxonomy): domain Bacteria; phylum Bacillota; class Clostridia; order Lachnospirales; family JAITVM01; genus JAITVM01. The sequence continues at coordinate 5,215 of JAVBOA010000001.1, forward strand.
ACTTTCACCTCAATAATATTTATGTCTTTCTAGCATTGATTCAAATACGGTTTGATTTTTCTCGATTTTAATTATGGTTAAAATATAATAATCTGATCAGTAAAAAATCAAACCGTTATATGTCTTAATCTTATATCGACATAAATATTAGAAGCTTAGCGAATAATTTTCGCAAGTTTATTTTCTGTATTTATTAATCAAGTCCTGTTTCAGATTATATAACTCTGGTGAAAGGTCTACCGGCATAATATGCGGATTTACATTACGCTTATATTCATCCCAAAGCGAATTTTTTTGTGAATCGCAAAATTCACGAATTTCCATAACCGAAGGCGAAGTATAAATCTGTTTGCCGTCTTTGAAAATCGGAACAAGAAGCTCCGTCACCGTATATTCACCGGCTTTCAGTTTCATGCGCTTCCAAGTTGCGTCCGGATCAAAAATCTCCAAATCCGTTTTCTCATTAATTTTTTCGTGCCAAAGTGCGATTAAATCCGCTTTAATTTTATTATATTTTTTATTGTAAATTCTGAAAATTTTCTTAATTCCCGGGTTCGTCACTTTTGCAGGATTCTCGGATATTTTTATTTTTGGTATATAATTTCCTTCATCGTCGGTTTCGGCGCAAAGCTTGTATACTCCGCCAAACGCAGGACAATCCGATGAGGTTATTAAATTTGTACCGACTCCCCAAGTTGTGATTTTTGCATTTTGCTGTTTTAATGCGGAAATCAAATACTCGTCCAAATCACTGGATGCCGAAATAACTGCATCTTTATAACCGGCGTTGTCCAGCATAATTCTTGCCGCTTTCGAAATATAAGCAAGGTCTCCGCTGTCCAGCCGTATTCCGTAAAACTTAGGCAGTTTATTTTCCGCCTTAAGCTCGTCCAATACTTTAATTGCGTTCGGCAAGCCGGATTGCAAAGTATCATAAGTATCTACCAAAAAAATACAAGATTCCGGAAAAGCTTTTGCATATTCACGAAAAGCCGTTACTTCGTCATCAAAGCTCATGACCCACGAATGCGCGTGCGTTCCTCTGACCGGAATACCGAACATTTTTCCGGCTAAAACATTGCTTGTTGCATGACAGCCGCCGATAATCGCCGCGCGCGCGCCGTAAATCCCTGCGTCCGGTCCTTGCGCGCGCCGCAGGCCAAATTCCAAGACCACATCATTTTGGGCCGCACAGCAAACTCTCGCGGCCTTTGTGGCAATCAGTGACTGATGGTTTATAATATTTAAAATCGCTGTTTCGACTAATTGTGATTCCATAATATTCGCATTCACAACAATAAGCGGCTCGTTCGGAAAAACAACAGTACCCTCTTTTACCGCATAAATATCGCCGGTGAATTTAAAATTCCGCAGATATTCCAAAAATTCTCCGCTGAATAAATTCAAAGATTTAAAATATTCGATATCGTCGTCATAAAATTTCAAATCCCTGATATATTCAATAACTTGCTCCAAACCCGCAAAAATCGAATATCCGTTATCAGAAGGATTTTTTCTGTAGAACATCTCGAAAACGCATTTTTTATCTGTCATTTCAGAACAAAAGTAACCCTGCATCATTGTTATTTCGTATAAATCGACCAGCATCGCCAATCTTTGGCTATCCATAAAACACCGTCCTTAATTTAAATTTTCAACAAAACACCGATTCACTAAAATTTATTATCCTATTAAAATAAAAAATAAGTTTAAGTATAATCATAAATGATTATACTTTTTTTTGCAATATTTTAGAACTTAAAATCATCCTTTACAAATACCCAAACAGCAGTTATAATACTAAACAATTACTATAAAAAAACGCTATTATACGGACATTAAGTTATTATAAATTTATCAGCGATTTAGGAATTGGTGCAAGCCTAATTAAATTTTTATAGCCGAAAATCACCGTATAAGATATTTTTCTGGCGGCAAAAAGAAATTTTCAGTAGACTTTGACGTTTTATCCACGTTATCGGATTTTAAAGACGGGCTTTTTTATAAGCCAAGTCAGGTGGTACCGCGGAAAATTCATCCCCTTTTCGTCCTGTTTAAGACGATTAGGGGATTTTATATTATTGCAGGGAGGTAAATCATGTATAAAAAAGTTGATTCCAATATGAATTTTGTGCAAAGAGAACTCGAAATAGAAAATTTTTGGAAAGAAAATAAGATTTTTGAAAAATCTATGAAATTGAGAGAAAACGCTCCGATATTTACATTTTATGACGGGCCGCCGACCGCAAACGGCAAGCCGCATATCGGCCATGTAATAACCCGTGCGGTAAAGGATTTGATTCCGCGATACAAATCCATGAAAGGCTATAATGTTTTGCGCAAGGCCGGCTGGGATACGCATGGGCTTCCGGTTGAACTGGAAGTAGAAAAGCTTTTGGGCATTAGCGGAAAGCCTCAAATCGAAACTTACGGTATCGAGCCGTTTATTCAAAAATGCAAGGAAAGCGTTTGGAAATACGAAAAAGAATGGCGCGATATGAGCGATAGGGTTGGATTTTGGGTAGATATGGATAACCCGTATGTAACTTATCACAATAATTATATCGAATCCGTTTGGTGGGCGCTGAAAACAATTTGGGATAAAGGACTGATTTATAAAGGTCATAAGGTTGTACCTTATTGTCCGCGCTGCGGCACTGCGCTTTCTTCGCACGAAGTTGCTCAAGGCTATAAAGACGTTACCGATACAACCGTTACCGCAAAATTTAAATTAATCGACGCGGAAAATGAATTTATTTTAGCTTGGACGACTACACCTTGGACTTTGCCTTCAAATGTGGCGCTTGCCGTAAATGCTTTCGAAGATTATGTAAAGATTTTAAATAAAGAAAATAACGAAAAATATATCCTTGCAAAAGCTCTGATCGAAACAAATGTAAAATTCGAATATGAAATTATTGAAGAATTTAAAGGCGATGCACTGCAAGGGAAAAAATATATTCCGCTTTTTGATTACGCAGGCGAAACAAAAGAAAACAAGCATTTTGTAGTTTGCGATAATTATGTAACTTTGACCGACGGTACAGGCGTTGTGCATATCGCTCCGGCTTTCGGTGAAGATGACGCAAGGCTCGGACGTGAATACAATCTTCCTTTTGTTCAATTAGTCAATTCGGAAGGAAAATTCGTAGAGGGCTGCGAAAAACTCACGGGAGTTTTTATAAAAGACGCTGACAAAATCGTAATCGATTATCTTACGGAAAATAATAAATTATTCAAACACGAAAAATATGAGCATAATTATCCGTTCTGCTGGCGTTGTGATACTTCGCTTATGTATTACGCGCGTGATACTTGGTTTATAAAAATGACCTCGCTGCGTGAAAATCTCGTTGAAAATAACAATACGGTGAACTGGCTTCCCGAAAATGTTAAGCAAGGCCGTTTCGGAAACTTTTTGGAAAATGTTCTCGATTGGGGACTCAGCCGCGAACGTTATTGGGGTACGCCGCTGCCGATTTGGGCTTGCGAATGCGGGCATTATCACGCTATCGGAAGTATAGAAGAATTAAAATCAATGAGCGATAATTGTCCGGATGATATCGAACTTCATAAGCCGTATATCGATAAAGTAAATGTAAAATGCCCGAAATGCTCCGCAAAAATGACGCGCGTTCCCGAAGTAATCGATTGTTGGTTTGATTCCGGCGCAATGCCTTTTGCTCAGCATCATTATCCTTTCGAGAACAAAGAAATTTTTGATAAAAATTTTCCGGCGGATTTTATTTCGGAGGCTGTTGACCAAACACGAGGCTGGTTTTATACATTGATGGCGATCTCGACTTTATTGTTTGATAAATCTCCGTACAAAAACGTAATTGTTTTGGGGCATGTTCAGGATAAAGACGGTCAAAAAATGAGCAAGCACAAAGGAAATGTTGTTGACCCTTGGGTTCCGCTTAACAATCAAGGTGCCGATGCCGTGCGCTGGTATTTTTTCTCTAATTCGTCGCCGTGGCTGCCTAGCCGTTTTTATGAAGAGGCCGTAAACGAAGTTCAGCGTAAATTTATGGGAACGCTTAAAAATGCTTATGCTTTTTATGTTCTTTATGCGAATATCGATAATTTCAATCCAAAAGAATATTCGCTTGAATATGCTAAATTAAACGTTATGGATAAATGGATTTTATCAAAATTAAATACGCTGATAAAATTTGTTGACGATAGCCTTAACGCATATAAAATTACAGAGCCGGCCCGCGCTATGATGGAATTTATTGACGATTTATCGAATTGGTATATCAGAAGAAGCCGCGAAAGATTTTGGGCAAACGGAATGCCGCAGGAAAAAATAAATGCTTTTATGACGCTCTACACGGTTTTAGTTGAGTTTATTAAATTAGCCGCACCGTTTATACCGTTTTTGACAGAGGATATTTATTCTAATCTCGTTTTATCTGTGGATAAATCCGCTCCTGAGTCAATACATTTTTGCGATTATCCACAATTCTATCAAGAGTTTGTGGATAAAGAGCTTGAAAAAAATATGGATGAAGTTTTGAAAATCGTAACCGTTGGGCGCGCGTGCCGAAACGAAGCGAATATTAAAAACCGTCAGCCGCTCAGCAAAATTTATGTAAATTCGGAAATCGAATTGCAGGAAAACTACAGAAGTATAATCAAAGAAGAGCTAAATATAAAAGAAATCCTTTTTGTAAAAGATACTTCTGCATTCCAGACTTATAAATTTAAGCCGCAGTTAAAAACTCTCGGCCCTAAATACGGAAAAATTGTTCCAAAAATCGGCGCTTATCTTGCTGATGCAGACGGAAATAAATTGATGAGCGATTTGCAAGCCGGAAACGTGAGCATCACAATTGACGAAAATGAAGTAACTTTATCGCTTGATGATGTTTTGTATGAATCCGCAAAAGTCGAAGGATATACTGCAATTACAGATAAAAACATCACTGTCGTAATTGATATAAATTTATCCGATGAGTTGATAGAAGAAGGATTTGTGCGCGAAATAATCAGCAAAATTCAAACAATGCGCAAAGAATCAGATTTTGATGTTTTGGACAGAATTGAAATAAAATATTTCGGAAACGAAAAATTATCCGAAATAATTGTGCGCAACGCCGAAGAAATAAAATCCGAAGTTTTGGCAAATTCGATTGAAGAAAATGCCGAAATCTCAGAAGACGGCAAACACTGGAATATCAACGGAGAAGAAATTGTTCTCAAAGTTAAGAAAGCGCAGTGACAAAAATTAGTATTTTTTATTGAAATTATATGTCTCTCTTGTTATTATTAGTATCATATAATAATAAGAGAGATTTTTTATTCCGTTTAATTGTACTCACGAACGGATGTGAACTTCATTTTCGGCCGTCAGTATATCTATAGCTTGTTTGGAGGAATAGCTTTGTCAAAAAAATTTATTTTCTTTTATATCTGCTTTTTCTTAATGTTTACCGGCCTTTTAAGACTAGAAAACACTATTTCAAGCTACCGTTTAAGAAAAAATTCTCACGACAAATATTCTCTTGATTCCCCTACCAAAACAATAGTTATGGACAAGACCACTTTTGTTCTGAAATATCAGAGCAAAATGGACGTTTACTATGTTTACCGAAATAATGATTTTTTAATCGGATTTGTGGAGACGGACGGAAAAAACATTCAGTCAATCGATAATTACAATCTTTTCAATAATCTTAATCGAATAAAATAATCATAAAATTAAGGAACTTTTTTGATTTTTTTTCGTTATATGTATTTAGGACACAAAAAATTTTATTGATTTCTTTTTCGAGAATAAACCCATTTTTTCTACATAAACTAATTTCAGTTTATATTTTATAATACTTTAATCCGGATTCAGCAGATTTATGCTATAGTTATATATGCTCCTTATACCATTTCCATTCTAAAGGATAGAAATAGTATTACCTACATATCATAATGACTCTTTGAAAATGATATTGCCTTTTTTTGGAGGTTAGTTTTATGAAAATAATCACCTTTATTTTAGCCTGTATATTTTTGACCCCAAATCCAAGCAGAGTATTTGCATCACCAAAAACTCCAAACAGTTTATCCAATAAAGTTCTGCTATCTAAAAATGTTGAAGCAAAAAGTAAAATTATCACCGGGACTTATTTGGACTATAGTATAAAAATACCCGAAACTTGGTCTTCTTATGTCTCATCGGAGTTTGAAAGAAGCGCTTCAAAACAGATTGTGGAAAAAATAAACTTTTATTATAACCCTAGAAATAAATTTAATAAACCGATTTTATTTTTATCGCTTTATGTATTTAATAGAAGCGACTATTATAACCAAAATAATTCTGCTTACACGCTTATCAGCCAAAACAACTCTTATGTTTTCGCAAGCACAACCGTAGTCACAAATCCATTTTCGAAGGGCGAAGATAGAAATACTTTTAGTATGTTAATCAACAACTCAAAAGATGTAAAATTCTTAAAAAGCATTATCGTTTTGCCTTCTGAAATAAAGGAATCGAATACAATCACGGTTAATAATAAAAGATTAAACGGAAAAGTTTTGGTGAAAAGCGGTAATATTTGTTTTTTCCCATTAAAAGAAATTTGTGAAGCTCTTGGCTACAATGTGTCTTGGAATTCCAAAAAGGCTTGTGTCATTATTACAGACAAAAGAAATACTTATTATAAAGAGTTTTTCCCGAATCAGCCGTCCAAAAATTCCGGCTATAGCGTTATTATAAGCAATAATTATTCATATGTTAATTCGTTTTATTTTATTTGGGATTTGGGCGTAAATTTTGAAATTGATGATGATTATAACGCTTTGATTACAAGTTAATACTATTTTCATTTAGATAAGTAGAAAAAAATATTCGCAAGTATCTCATTGATGCTTGCGTTTTTTAATTCCGCATTGCTTAAAGCCAAAATAAGTTTTATACTATAAAGAAAAAAGTAGGAGAACATTTCATGAACAAAAATTTATTAGCACATATATTGGCCGCTTTTACCATTTTAATCTGGAGTGCGACTTTTATCTGCACGAAGGTTCTATTGGATTATTTAAATCCGTTTTCAATTTTATTTTATAGATTTCTGCTGGCTTATATCGTATTATTGATTGTTTATCCGAAATATCGAAATAAATTCATATTAAAAGACGAGATATTGTATTTTTTTGCAGGCCTCACCGGCGTGACCCTTTATTTGCTTTTAGAAAATACCGCCGTGGATTATTCCACTGCCTCGAATGTCGGCTTGATTGTTTCTTCTGCGCCAATATTTACCGCTCTTGCTTTTTCTTTCTTTTATAAAGACGAAAAAATAGGGAAAAATTTTTTTATGGGCTTTTTTATTGCGTTCGCCGGAATTTTCATAGTTATGTTCAGCGGACAAAAAACTTTTAAAATCAATCCGTTAGGCGATTTTTTAGCGTTATTTTCGGCAATTTCATGGGGCGGATATTCTGTATTATATAGAAAAATATCTTCTAAGAATATAAATATAATTTTAATCACTCGAAAAATTTTTTTCTACGCACTTTTGACAATGATTCCGCTTTCGTTTGTTTTTAATATTTCGACCGATTTTGCAATTTTCACAAACAAAACCGTAATTTTCAATTTGATTTTCTTGGGCGGGCTTGCCTCGGCGGTTTGCTATGCAACTTGGGCATATTCCTGCGTAACACTGGGAACGATCAAAACATCCGTTTATATTTATTTGATTCCTCTGCTTTCGCTTGTGATTTCCCGAGTAATTCTAAACGAGAAAATTACTTTGCTGAAAATAGTCGGCTGCCTTTTCATTTTGAGCGGCGTTTATATTTCCGAAAAAAAACAAAACGCTCAAAGTGCCGATATAGCGGTATGTTAAAATTTTTTTAATGCAAAATAATGAGAATCATCTATATAATTTGCTTATGTATGTAAATTGTATAATCAATGGTTCTCATTTCATACTAAAATCAGCTTTAATTGTAATATCAACGGAAATAATATAATACTAATCATCGGTTAAACGGTTTTTAATCGAATTAGTATAGGGAGACAAAAAATGATTAAGATTAATAAAATCAGCCTAACACCGCTGCAATTTTTATCACTGGGATTTTTTCTTGTGATATTATTTGGGAGCTTGCTGCTTTCGCTGCCCATAGCAAACCGAAACGGTGATTATTTGCCATTTATCGACGCTCTGTTTACATCGACTACATCCACTTGCGTCACAGGGCTGTCTGTTTTTGATATATATACTCAATTTACGCTTTTCGGGCAAATTGTAATTCTTTGTTTGGTTCAAATCGGCGGGCTTGGTTTTATGACAATCGTCATTTGTTTGTCTATGGCTCTTGGCAAACGAATCGGCTTGCGCGAAAGAGCATTGATGAAAGAATCCATGAATGCGCTTTATCTCGGCGGCATAGTTCGCCTTGCAAGACGGGCGATTTTCGGAACTTTAATCATTGAACTGATTGGCGCAATTTTGCTGGCGTTTCGATTTATTCCGGATTTCGGATTATTGCAGGGAGTCTGGTTCAGTATTTTCCACTCTATATCCGCTTTTTGTAACGCCGGACTGGATTTGATCGGAAAAATCACGCCGTCAAGTTCGCTAATACATTATTCAAACGATCTACTCATAAACCTTGTTATTATGTCGCTTATCGTAATCGGCGGAATCGGCTTTATTGTTTGGGATGATATATTGGACAATAAATGGCATATCAAAAAATACCGCCTGCAATCGAAAATCGTTTTGTCAATGACATTTTTGTTGATTATTGTCGGCGCATTGGGATTTTACTTTCTGGAAGGCAACAACGCTTTCGCAGGAATGAGCACGGGCGAAAAAATCCTTGCTTCATTTTTTCAGTCGGTCACGCCCAGAACCGCCGGTTTTTGTACTGTAGACATGAACAAGCTCAGCGAAAGCGGCTCTATTTTGACTATGTTTATGATGTTGGTCGGCGCTTCGCCGGGTTCGACCGGCGGCGGTATAAAAACAACGACTTTTTTTGTTATGATATTTTCTGTTGCCGCATATCTGCGAAGCCGTGACGACATAAACGTATTTAACCGCAAAATCGAAGACAAGGCAGTTCAGCGGGCATATAACAGCGCAATGCTTTACATTATGGCGGCTATTTTGGGTACAATGGTAATTTCGCTTCAGGGAATCGGCACGGATACAGCGTTGTTTGAGGCAATATCCGCAATCGGAACAGTCGGACTTTCCAAAGGTATCACGCCAGAATTGACGAATTTATCTAAGGTTACCGTTATTTTGCTTATGTATGCCGGCAGACTCGGAAGCCTATCTGTTCTCATGGCTGTTACCGACAGGCGCATTAAAACGAAAATCAGCAATGTTGAGGAAAAGATAATAATTGGTTAAAGGAGAGAAATTTTATGAAATCCATGTTGGTTATCGGAGTCGGTCGCTTTGGCAGGCATCTGTCTATAAAACTCGCCGAACTGGGAAACGAAGTTATGATTGTAGATAAAGATGAAATGAGAGTAACGAATGTCGCACCGTATGTTACAGCGGCGCAAGTAGCCGATTGTCAAGACGACGAAGTAATGCGTGAACTTGGTGTATCCAATTTTGATGTATGCTTTGTATGTGTAAGCGGCGATTTTCAGTCGTCTCTCGAAATAACTTGTATGCTCAAAGAGCTTGGAGCAAAATACATTGTTTCGAAAACTGACCGTGAAAAACAGGGCAAGTTTCTCGAAAAAATCGGCGCTGACGAAATCATTCACGCCGAAAAAAATATGGCTGAGCGTTTGGCTGCAAGGTTCAGTGCTAAAAATCTTTTTGATTATATCGAGCTTTCTTCTGATTATGCTGTTGCCGAAACTCATGTTCCAAAAGAATGGATCGGGCATTCCGTTTATGAACTTGAAATCAGAAAAAAACATCATGTAAGTATTCTTGGTTACAAAAACGGCGATAAAAAGCTGATACCAATAATGAGCGCAAATCATGTTTTTGCGGCAAATGAGCATCTCGTTATTGCCGGACTGAAAAAAGACGTTGCTCATATTGCTTCACGTGCATAAAAAGGAGTTGTAGATTTAGCGAGACTTGCAACCCTTTTTTTGGAGAAGATACTATTTTCATTATAAAGGATAGAAAAAAATAATAGGCTTGCCACCATAAATAGTTTAGAAAATAAAAACTCTTTATGACAGCAAGCCATATTAAATTTATACCATTTCCATTATACAAGGACAGAAAAAAATATTAATTATTCAAAAGCATCCTATCATTTGCCATATCTTCACCGCTTGCCTGCTCGAACATTCCCAATAAATCGGCAACCGTCAAATTTTTCTTGCGTTTTTCCGAAATATCCAAAATACATTCGCCTTCGTGCATCATCGCGATACGATTCCCGATTCTGAGCGCATCTTTCATATTATGCGTAACCATCAAAGCCGTAAGTTTATTTTCTTCTACAATTTTCACGGTTATTTCCAAAACTTTTTTTGCGGTTTTCGGGTCAAGCGCCGCAGTATGTTCGTCCAACAAAAGCAATTTCGGGTTATGGAAAGTCGCCATCAGCAAAGTCAAAGCCTGACGCTGTCCGCCGGAAAGATTTCCGGTTTTATATTTCAAACGGTCTTCGAGCCCCAAATCGAGTTCTTTCAAGCGCTTAACAAAAATATCCCGTTCTTTATTCGTTATTCCCCATTTTAAACCGCGTTTCTTGCCTCTTCGATAAGCCATTGCAAGATTTTCTTCGATTGTCATATTTCCGGCAGTTCCCATGCGCGGATCTTGAAAAACCCTTCCGATATATGCCGCACGCTGAAATTCAACAAGCTTTGTCACATTAATATTATCTATATAAATATTTCCCGAATCTATCGGAAAAACACCGGCAATCGCGTTTAATAAAGTCGATTTTCCGGCACCGTTTCCGCCGATTATTGTAATAAAATCATTTTCTTCAATCGTTAGGCTGACATTGCTTATTGCCTTTTTTTCGTTCACCGTGCCGCCGTCAAATGTTTTCAAAATATTAAGAACTTTTAGCATTAAGCCACCCCCCCGTTTTTTTCACCGAGATTTTTAAAATGTGCTGATATTTTTTGAAATAATTTTAAATCACGGAAAAATTTTTGTAAAACGGGAACAGCCAAAACGAACGCAAGCATTATAGACGAAAGCAGTCTTAAATCGCTTGTCGGGAAACCCATTTGCAGAACCGTAGCAACAATTATTCTATATAAAACAGAACCCAAAACGACAGAAATAAGCGATAATAATATCGTACGCTTTTTAAAAATTATTTCGAATATAAAGCAGAATAAAACTTCGCCGATAATAACCGAAGAAAGCCCGATTACAATCGTTCCGACACCGAAAGTAACATCTCCGTAGCCGTCGTATTGCCCAACAAGCGCCGAACCAAGCCCGATAATTCCGTTACCGATTATCAAACCCATGATTACCATATTGTCGGTATTAACGCCGAGCGCGCGCACCATATGCGGATTATTTCCTGTAGCCCGCAAAGTATAACCCAATTCGGTATTAAAAAACAGCCAAAGCAGAAAAACCACAATTGCGACAACAATAATTCCAAGAATAGTCGTAGCAGGCTGTTTTGGTAATCCGATAAGCTCCTGAAAATTATTTATAATAGAAATTGTGTCTAAATCGCCTTTTTTAACCAAAGCTTGGTTCGATCTTCCCAAAATCCGCAAATTTATGGAATACAATCCAGTCATTGTCAGAATACCGGAAATAAGAGCAGGAATTTTGAATTTTGTATGCAAAAGACCTGTCACAACTCCGGCCAAAATCCCGGCGAAAACAGCAACAAAAGTCGCCGCCATTGGGTTAGCGAAAATCGAAAAAGGGCTGTTTTGGGCATAAGTTTTTGTCACTAAATGCGCAACAACACATGTGCCGAGCGAAAAACAACCTTCTGCCGTAAGATCGGCAATATCCAATACCTTATAAGTTATATAAATTCCGATGGCCATAATCGACCATAATAAACCTTGCGCCACAGCGCCTATCAAAAAATCCATTTTGATTACCGCCTATATTATTATTTAAAATAGAGTCTGTTGGAAATTGACAACAGACTCATAAAATTATTCCGTAATTAAGGTTGCAGAGCTTTCTAAATCAGCCGGAAATGTTATTCCTAGTTTATCCGCTGCAATTTTGTTTAAAAATATCGTTGGGTTTGGAGCATAAGCAATCGGCATATCCTGCGGTTTGCTTTCGCCTTTCAAAATAGCCGCCGCCATTTCGCCTGCTTTGTATCCAAGCTCATAATATGAAATCGAAGCCGTTGCAAGGCCTCCGCTTCTTGTCATTCCTTCTTCACCTGCAAAAACCGGAATCTTTGCCTCAAGAGTAATGCTGGTCAAAGTCGGCATAGCGTTCGCCACAGTGTTATCTGTCGGAGTATAAATAAAATCATATTTTCCTATCATAGATTGAACAACCTGCGCCATATCCGTCGAGGACGAGAAAGTTACTTCCTCAGTCTCGATTCCCAATGCAGAAGCGGCTTCTTTCGCCATTTCCGATTGAATATACGAATTATCTTCTTGTGAGCAGAAGAAAATCGCTGCTTTTTTAGCGTCCGGCAAAATTTTCTTTATTAAATCAAATTGTTCTTTGATTGGTGTTAAATCTGATGCTCCTGTAACATTCGTCTCCGGTTTTGCGTTTGATTTTACAAGTCCGGCAGATTCGGGGTCGGTTACCGCCGAAATAACAATCGGGATTTCCTTTGTGTCTGTCGCAACCGCTTGAGAAGCTTGCGTTCCTTGCGCAAAAATCATATCCGCTTTGTCTGTGATAAATTTTTGAGCAATCGTTTTTAAATTTGACAATACGCTCTGCGCATTTTGATAATCAATCGTGAGATTTTCGCCGTCTTTGTATCCGTTGTCTTCAAGCGCTTTCAAAAAGCCTTTTCTCGAATCATCCATCGCCGGATGCTCCATAGATTCTATAATTCCGATTTTTATGTTTTTGTTTCCGCTATCGCCGGAACATCCCGCGAACATTATTAATCCCATAAGCAGCGAAGCCGCAAGCATATATTTTTTCAAAGTATGATTTCCTCCTCAAAATAAATATCCAAAATTAATCCACGATTAAAACTCTTCAACTTTCGGTCAAAACAGATCACGCCTTGCGGCATTCGGTTTCCTCTGGTTTCAAATATTTAACCGGTGATTAATATTAATTATTATATTTTATTGATTTTATACAAAATTGTCAATTATTTTGAGGTGATTCTTTGTAAATATATTATATATAATGTATAAAAATAGATTTATAGATTATTACAGAACGCAAGCTCGATTAATTTATTCAAAAGTTCATTTATTTTAATACCGTCGTATTCAAAAAGTTTTGGATACATAGAAATAGAAGTAAAGCCCGGCAGAGTGTTTATTTCATTAAAAATAACTTTATTCGTATCATTTTCTACAAAAAAGTCAACACGTGACAGACCGCTGCAACCCAAAGCTTTATAAATCTTCAGTGCATTTTCTTTGATTTCATTGCTTATATTTTCGTCTATATCCGCCGGAATTATGGTTTGTGATTCGGCGTTATTATATTTCGCGTCGTAATCATAAAAATCCGCCGCTGCAATAATTTCGCCAACCGTTGAGGCAATCGTCTCCGCACCGCCGTTTCCTAAAACTGCACATTCCACTTCACGCCCGGTAATTCCTTTTTCCACAACTATTTTATTATCAATCGTCAGTGCCAAATCAATCGCTGTTTCAAGTTCCTTTTTATTTTTGGCTTTGCTGATTCCGACCGACGAACCGGCGTTCGCAGGCTTTACAAAACACGGATATCCGATTTTTGTACGAATCTTTTTCAAAACCTCGGCCATATCCTCCATATCAATTTTCTTAAACGTAAGATAGTTTGCTTGGTTTATTCCGACGCTGTCGGCGATTACTTTCGTGATTGCTTTATCCATAGCCATCGCCGAAGCTAAAACTTTACAGCCGACATACGGAATTCCCGAAATTTCAAAAAGCCCTTGAATCGTACCATCTTCGCCCATTTCCCCATGCAGTACCGGAAAAATTACATCAACCGGAACACGCTTTATCTTTCCGCCAACCATCCGCAGTAAGCCGCCGCTTATTCTGTCTGGGCTAAGAATCGTTTCTATTCCGAATTTATCCCATAAAATTTCATTCATATCGGCTTTTATCGCGCCTTCATACATCAGCCATTTGCCGTCCTTGGTTATATAAATCGGAATAATATTATATTTTTCTTCAGATAAATTAGCTATAACAGTCGATGCCGATACAAGGGAAACTTCGTGTTCCGGCGATACCCCGCCAAAAATAACCGCTACGTTTAATTTGCTCATTTACATTCCTCCACATCTTTGCAATCAGATTTCTTGAATTCATTTAATTACGCATCTTGTTCAACTTCATCGAACTCTCTGCAGTTTTCTTGATTACATTTGTCTATATTCGTAGATTTTCATACAAAAAGCGTATGAAAATCCACTCATAACGTGAAAATCGCTACGCGATTTAAGCTGCTAACGCATCTTGTTCGACTGCGTCGAACTCACTGCAGTTTTCTTGATTACATTTGTTTATATTCGTAGATTTTCATACAAAAAGCGTATGAAAATCCACTCATAACGTGAAAATCGCTGCGCGATTTAAGCTGCTTCGCATCTTGTTCAACTTCGTTGAACTCACGTTACATTATACTATAAAATTATGTATTTGTTGTAAAATTAATTCAAATAAAAAAGCCGCATAATCGCGGCTGATTCCAAACCGCCAAAGGCGGTTTGCTAAAGTTCTTTGCTTCTTTCCTTCAAGAAAGAAGGCGGGTTTGGGCTGCAAGCCCAATATCTTTTTCTCTTTTTTTATTCAATCGAAAAATTTTTAGCTCTTTGCCAAAACTCAACTATTTTAAATTTAACTTTAACGCCGTTATCTTTTTTGGAGATTATATCGAATTCTTCATCATTCAACGAGGATTTCAAAATTGATTTTGTTTCGTCTCCGATAACGGCATTTTTGTCTTCCGTAAATTCTTCCATTGGTTTGGATAAAATTTTGTCATTTGTTTTTTCTTCGATTGGTTTTTCGACCTTCGCCTTTTCTTCTTTTGTAATTTTGCTGAGAGAATAATCTTTTTTGCTTAAAATCGCTTCTTCCTCAGTTTTCACTTGTGTAATATCCACAAAACAGAGCGGCGGAAACATAACACACCACCAATTTTCACCTTCGGCTTTACCGATTTCTATCCGCAGGGCTTCGTATTGTCCCGGCGGAAAAGATAAATCACCATAAAGCTTTGTTGGAAAAATCGTGTTTTGCAGAGAAACTTTGCATTTGTAATCAAAACCGTTTTTCAAAATAACGCTGTCGGCGTAATTTTGAATTTCTGATAAATTCGAATTTAAAAAATTTCTCGATTCATCGATATTTTTAAATTCTAGCATTTTTGCTTTATATTTATCCAAAACGGCATCTCTGACATTTAGTTTTAATCTCTGGTCAATTTCCAGATTGCTGTTCGCTAAAACATGAAATCTGATAATATTTTGCGCTATGCCGCTTTGGACTTTTTCAGAGTAATTTTTACTGCTGATTGAAAGACTTACAATTAATCCCACTAAAATCGATACAAAAATAATTTTTTTATCTTTTGTAAACATTTAACCACCCCTTATAATCTTATTTTTACCAAATCTAAAAAATTTATACAAAATTAAATTAATAAATTATTTTATGGAGCCGGTGCTTTCGATTTCGATTTTAACTTTCGGGCGCAGCAGGATTTCTCTGATTTTCTCCTCTATTTCGTTTTCATATTTTTTAAATATCTCAAAATTATATTTCCGCAATATTTCCTGAATCCCAAATCCGTCGACCTTGAAATCTTTTGCAAATTTATCGTTCAATGCAAAAATATCATCAGTAATAATCTTTTCAAACTGCTTTTCCAGTTTGGCCTTTTCATTTTCGTTTCCAAGCCCTTTTTCTCCGAAAATATATTCTTCCACTTTGCCTTCGCAAGCAATATCGATATCGCAAATCAATTGCCCGTCTTTTTCGGAACATTCGATATTTGTTTCGGCTTTAGTAATTTTTATGGGAATATTAATTCCGTTAAATTCGCTTAAAATTGAAGTCCCTTTTGCAAGGTCTTTAAAAAATAAATATCCGTTCAAGGATTCCTCTCCCAAAATCCCGACCTTTTTATAATCCTTCATGACAACCGCTCCGCCAATTCGGATTTTTTTATCTTCGAGAGTGATTTTTGGGATAATCGCAGAGCTGGAATTTCGTAATTGCGAAACGACATCCTCTATACTTTGCTTGAAAATCTTTCGGCTTTTAGTTTCATAATTCATAAAATAATCAGAAATAAAATTTCCGACCATTGATTTTTCTTCAACTTCGCCTTTCAAAATCTCTTCCGCTTTTTTATCCGAAACCAAAACTACAATCTTTCGGCTTATTTCGGTATTGCGCTCCAGCGCGTCCACAACCTCACGGAAAAGAATATCGTTTTCCAATATATCGTTTCCGATAACAACAAATTTTGTTTGACCATAATAAATTTTTTTACTGATATTAGCGTCAACTTCATTCATTGCCGAATAAATTGTGTCGTCCGATTCCGAAAGCGAAATATTCGTGCGCTCGCTGTCTTTTTTCAAATCGGGTATATCTAAAATTACGTTAAACCGCTTGTCCTTGCCTTTATCGATTCCCACCGATATTACAAAAGCTCTGTTTTCCAATTCAACTTTGTCATAACAGCCAGTCAGGAATAAAATCAAAAATATTAAAAAAACGCTATTTATTTTTTTCAATTTTAACACCCAACTTTCTGATTTTTGCGATAATTAGTAAAACAAGCGGAATTATTAATAAAAACCCGATTCCTAAAGTTGAATTAAGATAGCTTAAATATCTGCCGACTTGAAAAATATCTTTCGGCGAATATGAAATTACGAAAATAATCGGCAAGCAGAGCAAAATATAATACGAGTGCTTGCCTTTTTTCAAAGTGTCTTTTAAAATCAAAGACGAAAAAAACAAACCAGCGTTTACCATCGCAAAAACCGAAATAATCCAAAAGCTCATGACCAAAGCTTCTTGGCGTTCGATAAAAGAGCCGGGAATATTTATCGTGTCCATCATTTCCAAAACCGGCCACATTTGTTTCGTTATTTCAAATGGTCCGAATCTTGCAATCGTTATCAGCGTTATCAGCAAAAAAAGCAAACCTAAAATCACAACAACCTGCGAAACGGCTTTTTTCATTTTTTCGGGTTTTACAATATACGGCGTTGCGATCATAGCAATATCGATTCCCGAAAATGCGAACGAAGTTATATACGCACCTTTTAAATAATCCGTGTTCGCGGTTTTTGCAATCGGCAAAAGATTCGTATAATTTACATCCAAAGATGCGATAAAAAATACAATTACAATCGGAACTAAAATTAAAAATATCAGCAGTTCCGCAATCCGCGCACGGGTTTCGTAGCCTTTCATTGCGGCATAAGCCGATACAAAAAGCATAGTAAGGCAAATGATATGAAACGGCGTTTCGGCCAACATTGTCTGGGAAATAATTTCTCCGAAATATCTAATTTCAAAGGCTACGGATAAAATTAATTTTATTGAAAAAATAACTGCAATTATATGCGCCAAAAATTTTCCTACAATCGTTTCACAAAGCTCCACAAAAGTTTTGTTCGGATAAATTCCGCATAAAGACGTAATCACAAAAGCGTAAATAAGACCTAAAGCAATCGATAAAATTATTAATATCCAGCCGTCTTGCTTGGCGTATTCTGCTACTACACGCGGCAAAATAATTACACCTGTTCCAAAAATATCCAAAATCAAAAGAACCTGCATTTGACGGATAGAAATTTTGTCGTTCATTGAAAACATAATTTTACTCCTTTTTTCTTCTGTTTCCGATTGATTTCAAATCAATACGCTTCGATTGTTCAGGATTCGCAAAAATCGGGCGTTTTTTCATCATAAAGCTCGGAACGCGGATAAATGTATCTTTTAAATCGGAATAATCATTTAAATCACCGCCGGAAAATGGAAATAAATAAGGTATTCCGAATGATTTCAAAGAAACAAGATGAATCAAAACAATAATTATCCCAAGCCAAAATCCATATAAACCAAGCGTCGACGAAAGCGCCATGATTAAATATTTCATAATCCTAAATCCCGATACCAAAGAATAATGCGGTACAACAAAAGTCGAAATTCCGGTAACCGCCACGCAAATCACGACAATAGGGCTGACGAGCCCCGCCTCTACAGCCGCCTGCCCGATAATCAAGCCGCCGACTATTCCCATTGTATTGCCGACCGGACCGGGCAATCGAATTCCGGCTTCCCGCAAAAATTCGAAAGCCAAATCCATTATTAAAACCTCGATAAATGCAGGAAACGGTACATCTTGCCGCGCCGTCGAGAGCTTGAACGCCAAAAGCATCGGTATCATGGAAGGGTGATAAACCGCAATCGCCAAATAAAGTCCGGGCAGTGCTACAGCAAAAAAACCAGCTATATACCTTATCACACGCGAAAATGACATAATCATCCAGCGTTGGTAATAATCTTCGCTTGCTTGAAAAAAAGCATTTAATGTCGTCGGAACAATCAGAACATTCGGCGAATTATCCACTAAAATCACAATCCGACCTTCTAAAATCGCCGCCGAAGCTTTGTCGGGACGCTCGGTTATTTGTGTTTGCGGAAACGGCGAAATCCAATCATCTTCGATAAATTGTTCCACATATCCCGAATCCAAAATCGCATCTATGTCAATATTGTCTATTCTGTCCAAAACTTCATTCAAAATATCTGGACGCACAATATCTTCCAAATACATTATTCCGACATCAGTGGCAGATTTCCGCCCGACTTTTTTCTGTATCAATTTTAAATTCGTATCTCTGATTCTTCTGCGCACAAGCGCCGTGTTAAATCGATAAACTTCGCTGAATGCCTCTTTTGAGCCTTGAACAACGACTTCCGTTTCGGCGCTCTGAATCCCCCGATTAGGAAAACCTTTTGTAGAAACCGATATCGCTTTGTCGTATCCATCCACGAATAAGAGGGTGTCACCGCTCAAAATTGACAAATTTATATCTTCGAAATTATTTATTTCCTTTAAATCCGCTGTCGTTAAACCGCTTTCCTTGAGCGAATCAAAAATATTTTCGAGAAGTTTGCCGTTATTATCCGAAACAAGCTCCGCATTCCGCATAATCCAGCGCAATATGCTCTCCCGAATCATTTCTAAATTTGTCAGCATATCGATATACGACAAATAAACCGTTATTTTTTCTTTATTTCCCAGTTTAAGTTTGCGTGATACATAATCACCGCAATCCTTGTATACTTCATCAAGATATTTAATATTTTCTTCTAAATTCGTGTTTATTTTCATTTTATCACCTACGCATATTTGCCAAAGATTATACTATTTTCAATATTAAGGATATAAAAAAATATTTCATTTCGCGCTTGAAACATTGCGCGAAACGCTCCGCTGTGAAAAATTTTTTTCTACTTATCTAAATGAAAATAGTATTAATTGTCTATACTTAATATGCTTTTCATGGAAAGATTTTATTCATAAAAAAAAGCCCCTAGGCTTTTTAGGGCTTAGGGACAGTTGTTTGATTTTGAATTATTTGTTATATGCCGGAGCTGCGATAACTACTTGCGCTGGAATAGCAGCAGCATTAGCGTATGGTAAAGCAACAAGTTTTGTTGTGCTAGCAGCACTTGCTTTTACAACCAATGTATAGCCAGTAGTTGAAGCTGGTAAATTCAATTTAACATTACCATTTGCGTCTGTTATTCCACTTACTGGAGTACCGATAAAGCCTTTTCCAACATAAACTTCTACATATAGTCCCGAAACACCCGCACTTTTAAGATTTACTAATTTAATAGTAGTTCCTGGTTGAGCCACAGGCGAGAATGTGATTTTACAATATCCAGGATCTCCCACTGCTAACACGACACTAGATACGTCGTAAGTTTTTCCAGTTGGAACACCAGCTGTTACTTCAACATTAGTTTGGTTATAAGTACCAGCAGGTACATTAACCGTAAATGCGTTGTCACTATTTGCTTCTTTGTCAGCTACAGAAACTTTAATATTAGCTTTTTCAGCTTCTGTCAAACCTTCAAAAGTAAATGTTAAAGTTTCAGTTTCGTCTTCAGTTTCTTCTAAAGTGATTGTACAAGTAGCGTCTGGACCGTCTTCAACTACCAAATCTGTAGGATCTATTTCAGCAATAGTCTTACCTGCAACCACGATATCATCAATTGTGTAAGGACCTACCGGAACATTTTCTGCCTTGTAAGTTCCATCATTTTGCAATACAGCAGTAATTCCAGCAATTGTAATATCTAATTCTTCATCAGAATCAATTGAAAATATAACTGTACCAAATTCTTCTACTGGGTCTACTGCACCTAAATCAACCGGCCATACTTTGTTTGCATCTAATGATTTAACTAATTCTTCCGGTTTCAAAGTGTAAACAAGAGTAATATCACCTTTTGTAAATTCGAATTTGTATACTTTGCCTTTTAATAAATTATTAAAAGTTACTCTATTATTAGCATTTGTAGTAACAGGGTTTCCAAAAGGCTGACCATTTTCATCTAATCTTTGAACAGTAGCAAATGTGGATACTCCGTTAAGTCTTGGTTCATATGTTACTTTATAGGTAGGTATTGTCATCATAATTTTAGAAATAACGTTCGGGTCAGGAGTTGCAGTAACAGTAAATTCTACCTTTGTACTGGTAGCATCGCTGTCAGATTCCAAAGCCGCTTTTACAGAATATTTTGCTCTTTCTGGATAAGTTCCTTCAAACGTATATACACCTTTCGCATCTGTAGTAGCATCAATTACAGCTGCACCAGTTTCATCATATAGAGTCACAATCGCACCTGCAACAGGCTTGTTTAAAGTATCAATAACAGTTCCTGTAAGTTTTACCAAAGTAGCTACTGTCAAATTTATTGGAGCCACTAAAGTATTTTTACCTTGTGTCAATTCAGTCGTAGTAGTTCCGTTAGCATTATTATAGCCCGGAGCAGATGCAATCACTCTATAATTATATCCTGCTACTAAGTTATTTATAACATATTTTTTCAATGTAGGAGAATATTCATATGTTGGATCAAATTTAACCGCTCTAAATGTCCCTGAGTCATCATATCTAAATTCAAGGCTTGCGTTTGGAATAGGTTGTTTTGTTGCTTTATCCAAAACTTCAACGATTAATTGAGAACGCTGCAACTTTAAATTATAAGTTGCTGTTCCTACTCCGTTTTTCCAAGTTAATGCTTTAGTTTGTGCAGGATAAAAAGGAATATTCGTACCATCTAAAAGAAATACTTCAAGTTTCGTCTCTATAGATTTGTCAAATAAACCAGTTGTCATAATTGGATAATAAGTAGAACTAGCAGTACCAAACGAAACATTATTTATTCCAGATTCATCTCTAATTGATATACCTGGGTCAGATTTAAGCTCTGTATAATTTTTTGTAGTTCCATCAAGCTGTTCCATATTAATTGTTACCCTAACTTCAAGTGGTTCAAGTTTTATAATTTCAGTAGCATTCCAGTAATTTTCAGGTGTTGGCTGACCACCATTTGGTGTAAAGGCATCAACTGTGATTGTTTTACCTTTGTAATCTTTGTATTTGTCAGAAGTAATTAATACATTATATACTCCTGCTGGCAACTCTTTATCATTTTGGACACCATAATAATTTCCACCATGATTTTTAGGAGCACCAGTACCACTACCAGGACCGGATATCGTTATATCTAAGCCCTTTGTGTCAATTGCTGCATCACTAGTATCTGTAATCTGTAATCGTATTGCTCCCTTTTTTATCTCTGCTGCAAAAACACTTGATGTTAGCGCCAACGAAAATAGCATTGTGCATATAAAGAAAATCGGCAATAATTTTTTGTTCATTTTATTTTCCTCCATATTCTTAACTTATGTTTGGTAAAACAATATTTTACCAAACTACTTTAACTAGATATATTTTTCGAGCTAAATTTTTGTACAATATTTGATATAGATTCTATTTCTGAGAGCACAAAATATTCTCAATATAACCCAGTTAAAGTATAATTTACCTGTTGTAATATAATTTATGTTGATATAATATATCTCTAGTATTTTTTGATTTGTGCCGATATATAAAATGATAAGAATTTGTACTTTGGCATAGCCAAAATTGTTCCTTAAAATTATATATGCCACAACAAAAAATGCTAGCATCCTCCTTATCTCTTTTGCCTTCCAAAACAGTTGAGATTTGGGGGGTGATTCCAAAGTCAGCGCGAAAATTTTTTCTGCTGATTTGCGTCAAATCACTGTTATTTTTTAGTAAAATCAGAGTAAATATTTAATCGAAACAAACTCTGAATTATAAAAAAGTATTCAACGCATGTAAAAAATAACTTTTGGTGAAATTTTCGAACATTAAATAGAGTAGTAAAATCACGAATACATTTGTATTTCCCAGGCTGACATTGATGACAGGAAAAGACACGGTTTTACATGTTAATGCAAAACAATATAGCCGGATAAATCGTGATGAAGTTTTGAATTTGTTATGTAAAATCCGAATTTTAAAGCAAAATTTGATTAGAAAAAATATGTTATCATAAGTATGTGCAAAGTAGACAGAATCCCTAGTCAGCATAGAATCAAGAAAATACTCCGTATCTCCTCTATAAAAACTCTACCCCCTTTATATCAGTTTTTTTGAAAATTTTTGTTTAAGTTTACTATTCTATTATATTACAGATATTTTCTCTTTGCAATATGAAACCCAATTGTTATTTTATTAATTACATTTCATTTTTGTTACAAAAGTTATTTCTCATTTTGTATTCCTCCTAGACACATCAAAACCCACATAATTATTATATCACAGACATTTATAGTATATGTCCAACTTATTCGATTTGTTACAAAATAAATCATCGCCAATTTATCCTAGTATTTTTTGCATATTATTTAACAATTGTAAATTATTTGTTAAATTTTATTTAATATAAATTTCAATTTATATTCCCTAATATTTTACATTATTTACAATATTGACATCTTTTTGTACTTTTTTTAACTTTTAATTTACACTATTTCCATTCAAAAGATAGAAAAAAATATTTCATTTCGCGCTTGAAGCGTTGTGTGGAATGAAATAATTTTTTCCATCCTTTAAAAAGAAAATAGTATGAGATAACAACAAAGGCAGGCACAAGGCCTGCCAAATCTGCTACTGAATCAAATACGGTTTGCTATATTGAAATTTCAAAGTATCGTATTCAAATTGTTGTTTCAATAAATCCGCTTCATTTTTCAAAAGCTGAACTTTTAATTGTTGAACTTCATAAATTGTAGCCTTACCGGCCTCAAAGCTCGAAACTGCTTTATTGTAATTATTTTTGGTCAATTGATAATCTACTTCGAGCTGACGGTATTTCTCTTCCAATTGTTTCAAGCTATTATAAGTTTTATAAACATTTTGGGTAAATTTATTTTTCGTGTCAATATGCTTACGTTCAGCTTTGCTGAGTTCCGTGTCGTTTTTGAGTTCTGATTCGCCCAGAGCCTCGTCATAAGTATCCACAACATATTGAGCGTACTCAATCTCACGAACTTCCATAATAAAATCGGGGTCTTTTTCCATTTGAATTGCAATATGCCTATCAACAGCCGAGTCGACCGGCGTATATTTTACATCATAATCAATAAAAAGATCGGTATCTTTCGAGAAATTCAAAAATAAATTAAGCGTCTCGCGCGCATTTTTCACCATGATTTCAAGCGATTTTTTTTGAGATTCCTGCTGAGTCAATTTTTCTTTCGCCTGGTTTAAATTAAAATCCGATTCCATTCCCAAAGAATGTTTTACGGTCATATTTCGAACATTGATTTTTTCCAATTCAATATTTTCTTCAAGCGTGCGCAAATCAAGCTCCGCCGTCATAATATTAGAAAGATACGAACGATAAGTCAATTCTGTAGAATCCTCAATTTTCTTTCGGTTTTCCTCAAGGTTTTTATCTTCAATTTCGAGCTGTTTTACTAACCGCTTCGCCTCAATTTCACCTTTTTTATTACTCGTATAATACGCTTGCAATTCCGCGTCTTTAGCCTTGTCAAGATTTTCTTCAATCAATTCTTCGCTGTCCTTCAAATTTTTCAGGCTGGAATTATTCATAATAGCGGTTTCAAGCCCTTGTTTGTAAGTAAAAACCCGTGTATCTTTTGTTACCCGCTCTTTTAAATTTATTACGCCTAAATCAGTTTTGCCGGTCTCAACAATTATTGTCTTTGTTTTGTCAACCCAACCGACTTTCGCACCAAAAGTTTGGCACACAAATCGAGCAGGTACATAAAAAATTCTATCCTGTCTGATACATTTTGTCGGCAGTTTCAGATTTTGTTCACCTATTTTAACATCATCCGAACCGACAGACATTGTCATGCTTTTTTTATCATTCGATAAAGTTACGGTATTGCTGTCATTAGTGTATTTTAGAGCTAAACCTAAAGTCTTTGCTAATTTTTGAACATTCATCAATAAATTATCTTCAACAATCGTCGACTCTGTTTCTAAATTTTGCAAAACACCGTCAATCTTCATGCTAATCGCCTGTGCGCCGAATACAGAGCTTGTTGTTATAACGCCCGCAACAACTAACACGGCCAATGAACTAAAAAAATGATTTCTTTTCACTATTAACCTCCTAGTCTCTTTTGTTTACTATACTATCACCATTACTATATTTCTCAAAACTGGCATATATAAATATATTATCGACAAAAAGCCTTAAATAAATCACAATAATCTTACATACATTTTTTTCTAATCCAGTAGCTTTCTTTCAAGTAAAAAAACCCCTTTTTGCAAAGGGGTCTTGAAAACTTAATTATTCAGCAGTAGTAGCCGCTGTTGTAGTATCTAATAATTGAGGATTGTAGATAGCTGTTTTAGTAGCATCATCCCAAGAAACTTCAACGCCGAGAGCGTTACCTAATTGTCTGAATGGTAAGAATGCTCTGTTGTCTTTAATTTCTACAGCAACTTTTATCGGAGGATTATCAGGGCTGTACATAGTGTATGTTGCTCCACCAACAGTGATTTGATCCGAACCGGCTTTCATTTGAACTGTACCATTAGGTCCGCCAAGGATTGTAACTGTTCTTGCTTCATCATCCCAAAGAATTTGAGAATCAGGAAGACCGAATGCTTGAGATACAAATCTTACAGGAACCATAGTAGAGTTAGTTGTAGAAATATAAGCAGCTGTATCCATATTCAATGTTTGAGAAGCTCCGTCTCTACCGATTTTGATTTCGTTAGATCCGATAGTTACTCTAACAACGTTAGAGAATAAGCTGGATGCATTTGTAGCAGATGTTACAACGTTAAGATAATCAGCACCGATTCCTTTAACTGCGAATAAAGGATGGATAGATCTTATAGAAGTAACTCCTTGGTTTTCATAATAGTTAGCAGCAACAGCTGTTCCGCCTACTACTACAGAGTAAGGTCTCTTATTAGTTTCAGGAACTGTACGGTCAATCTTAACATACATATTCGAGAATTTAATAGAAGCAGGTTTTGTTGTAGAAGCTCTTTCGATAGTAAATTTAACAGTACCTCTTTCTACTACCGGTTTAGAAATAGCGATATTAGAATCAGTATTAACTTCTGTTACAAAATCAGGAGCAAAAGCAATATTGTCGCTACCTGTAATATTATCGTCTATAGATAAAACAACTTGCTTGTCTTTTTGAAGCATGCCTTTATCTGTTTCAGTAATAACTACATCAGCAACTTTTTGCCATTGGTAACCGATTTTAACATCTTTAACTTCTGCTTTAACTGTAATAGGGCTTACAGCTGTAGCAATTTTCAATGGAGTTGTAGCTTTAAGAATATCATTTCCGCCGGCAGTCAACATAATGTCGCCTTCCCAACCGGATTCGATAGATACCCAAATTTGCATTTCAAAAGAAGCAGTTTTGTCTCTCTTGATTTGAACATCATTGATTTTTAATTTGTTTGCATTAAGAGTTACATAGTTGGTTTTAGAATCTGTCAATGGATATTCGCCATTTAATTTATAGTTATTATTAACGTGATCTAGGTTTTTCTCTTCAGCGATTTTTACTTGCATAAATTTAACGCCAGCAGGAAGAGTAAACTCAGATTCTCTAAGTCCCCACCAAGAAGCAACAACGTTTTCAGAGAATTTAACTTTCGCTGTTTTATGTTCTGAATCAAATGTTGTATTACTAATAAATGGAGTAGAAGCATTATTAGAAATAGGTCTGTATGCGTTTTGCAATCTACCGTTTACAAGTTTAGTAGGTTCTGTAAGAGTTTTGAATTCTACGCCCCAATCAGCTCTTGTACCGATTGTGAAATCTTGCTCAGTAACACCAGTTCCTTCAATTTTCAAAACAACATCGCCCATCGGAGCATAATCATCAGCCAATAAAACGATATTTTTAAGCACCATTTTACCTGCTGTTTGTGTTGTTGGAACTAAATTCAAACCATTAGCACCTGTGTTGATTACTAATATAGAAGTATCTGTTCTACCATCTGTAGTGCCATAGTCAACATATCTTCCATTTGAATTAGTTACATCGTATCTAGTATTTCCGTCGATAGAGAATCTTAAAGTACCTTCACCGATAATTCTGATATGCTCTTTTGTTCCGTCTTCTCTTACTACTGCAGCCACATCAGGATTAGAGAAATAAAATCCGTCCGGAGCTTTTATTTCTATACGACCTGGTCTGATAGAGCCAGTGTTAAGTTCTTTAATCTCAATATCATTAAGAGTAAAGCTGTATTTAGAATTAATTTTTTCTGTTATATAAGTATTAGTTTTTGTGCCAGAAACTGTTGCAATTAATAAATCTGTAGCAGAAACAGAAGTATAGTTACCATCTCTAGCAACTTGTACTTTTACTTCGCCATTATCCATAGCTCTTGCAACTACAGGTATAAAAAGAGTATTACCTTGAGAAATCTCTTGGTACATTCTTACTACGCCTTTGTTTCTATCTGTGCCTTCAACTCTTAAAGAATAAACAAGGTCTCCAGCAGCATCAAAGCTGTAATAAGTATTCAATTGAGGAATATAGATACCATTTACTGGATTGTAAGTAGAAATTCTATTTCCATTTCTGAATGCGCCATCTAATTTAGTTAAATATTCAGAATCCCATTCAGCGAGAGGGTCACCAACAAATCTTCTGTAACCTTCTGTATTAAATCTATCAGCATATTGAAGACTTCCTGCTGAAGGCAAAGTACTAGCAGTAGTAAATGCAGCAACAGCTGTAGCAGCAGCACCACCATTTGCTGTTATATAATTTGACCAAATTAAATCTGGAGTAATTGCAGCCAATGGGTCGCTGTCAATTATATCTTGAACAGTTAAATCATCAAAGAAACCAAAAATATAAGCAGCCTCATTTGCAGATATTTCAGGATTTGAAACTGGTTCAAAGTCACTAAACCTTAATGATTCTGCAGGTGCTTTCGAATTTATAGTAGCTATATTTCCAACAAATTGATCAGGACCTGGTTGAAATTGAATATTTCTAAATTGATAATTCAAAATAAAAAGCTGAAGAAGGGCTTCTACCCTTGCAGTACTTAGGGTAATATCGTTTCTTGTATTGCGGAAAAACCACTCTGCATTTACTAAATCAACTTTAAAAACATCATTGTCTTTCAATATATCGTTGTTATTGTTACGCATTTCAATTTGTAAATCTGGACCATTTACAGCAGCTCTGAATTTCTCTTCACTATCTGCATCCGGTATTCCCTGATTATTATCAGGAAAAAGATCTAAATATTCACCAAAGTCTAATGAACCGTTTTCAAACATTACTGTGCCTTTTGTGACATTCGAAGGTTGATTCACCAAATCGTTGTCAGACGCAGCAAAAACACTAACTGGTCCAAGAGCCATAACTGCCGCTAAAAAAAGCGCAATTTTTTTCTTCATTTTTATAATCCTCCTCATTTTTTAAATTCAGCCAGCAAATTGCAGCTTTCCCCCGCCATTTGCTAAGCGTATTTATTTACATGGCTATTATATCACCGAATTTTATAAATCGTCAACAAATTAAATTCATATGTAATATTAATGTAACACTGACCGTGCTCTATATGTGACTATTAGTGCTTTTGCAAGCTATTATCTTTGTTAATTTTCTTTATAAAATAAACCTGTCCGTGTCAGAAAATTTTCAAAAAATTTTAATTTTCTTAACGAATTTGTAATAATTGTGTTCTTTTTGAAATACAAGTATATAAAGACTTTGATTTTTTAATAACTTTATATTGTTATTACATGCCCTATGATATAATTGAAGATAATTGACAACTTATACTATTTTCATTTTGATAAGTAGAAAAAAATATTTCATTTCGCGCATGTTTCTAGCGCGAAATGAAATATTTTTTTCTATCCTTTATAATGAAAATAGTATTAATGAGTCACAAAAATCGGGAGAGGGTGATCTTATCCGCACAATAAATAGTTTGGACGAATTGGCATTGCCAATTATGTTTAAGAAATTCATCGAATCTTATCTTAACAATATAAGCAAATTTGATTGCGTTGAAAAAATTATTCTTTTTGGAAGCTGCGCAAAAGGAATTGCAAACGAAAACAGCGATGTTGATTTATTTATTATTACAACGGATGAAATTTCGGAAGACCTTGAATATCAGATTATATTTGACAATGTACCTAATTTATCAGACGGATATGTAAAAAATGATATAATTCTAAAGTCGAGACAAATTTACAATCAATATAAAAATCATACAGGCATGCTGCAAAAGGCTGCCGAACGTGAAGGAGTTGATTTATCTGGACTACTGCCAATTAGTAAATGATAAATTTCCCAAAATAAAATTACAAAAAAGACCCCTTTTTTCAAAGGGGTCTAAATTATTTAAAAATATATATTAGTCTTCAAGCAATTGAGGATTGTAGATAGCTGTTTTAGTAGCTTCGTCCCAAGAAACTTCAACGCCGAGTGCATTACCTAATTGTCTGAATGGTAAGAAAGATCTGTTATCTTTGATTTCAGCAGAAACTTTCTTTGGAGGATTGTCAGGGCTGTACATTGTGTAAGTAGCTCCGCCAACAGTAATTTGATCCGAACCGATTTTCAATTGAACTGTTCCGTTTGGTCCGCCAAGAATAGTAACTGTTCTTGCTTCTTCATCCCAAAGGATTTGAGAATCAGGAAGACCGAATGCTTGAGATACGAATCTAACAGGAACCATTGTAGAGTTAGAAGTCGAAATATAAGCAGCAGTGTCCATTGTCAATGTTTGAGAAGCTCCGTCTCTACCGATTTTGATTTCGTTAGAACCGATAGTTACTCTAACAACATTTGAGAACAAGCTGGAAGCATTTGTAGCCGAAGTTACAACGTTGATATAATCTGCGCCGATTCCTTTAACAGAGAATAAAGGATGGATAGATTTAATCGAATTAACAGGAATATTTTCATAATAGTTAGCCGCAACAGCAGTTCCGCCAACAACTACGCTATATGGTCTCTTATTAGTTTCAGGAACTGTACGGTCAATCTTAACGTACATATTCGAGAATTTAATAGAAGCAGGTTTTCCTGTAGAAGCTCTTTCGATTGTAAAGTTAATCTTGCCGCCGTTTACAGCCGGTTTCGAGAATGCAATTTTAGAATCTGTATTGATTTCTGTTACAAAGTCAGGAGCAAAAGCAATATTATCAGAGCCTGTAATATTATCATCTATAGATAATACAACTGATCTGTCTTTTTGAAGCATGCCAACTTCTGTTTCAGTAATAATAACGTCAGCAACTTTTTGCCATTGGTAACCGATTTTTACATCTTTAACTTCTGCTTTAACTGTGATTGGGCTAACAGCAGTAGCGATTTTTAAAGGAGCAACTTCATCAAGTAAATCATTTCCGCCGGCAGTCAACATAATGTCGCCTTCCCAGCCGGATTCGATAGATACCCAAATATCCATTTCAAAAGAAGCTGTTTTGTCTCTCTTGATTTGAACGTCGTTGATTTTTAATTTATTTGCGTTAAGAGTTACATAACTTGTTTTTGTATCATTTAATGCGTATTCGCCGTTTAATTTGTAGTTATTATTAATATGATCAAGGTTAGACTCGTTAGAGATTTTTGCTTGCATAAATTTAACGCCAGTAGGCAATGTAAATTCTGTTTCTCTAAGTCCCCACCAAGAAGCTATTACGTTTTCAGAAATTTTAACTCTTGCAGTTTTGTGTTCTTTATCAAAAGTAGAATTTCCGGAAATATAAGCCGAAGTTTTAGTATTGTCAATTCCTTTTGCATAAGCAGGAGTTAATCTACCGTTTACAAGTTTAGTAGGGTCAGTTAAAGTTTTGAATTCTACGCCCCATTCAGATCTTGCGCCGATAGTGAAATCTTGCTCAGTTACGCCTTTACCTTTAACTTTTAAAACAACATCGCCCATTGGAGCATAGTCATCAGCTAAAAGAACAACGTTTTTAATAATTAATTTACCGGCAGTTTGAGTTGTAGAGATAATTCCAAGACCTCTAGTAGCTCTGGCATATCCTTTGTCTTCTGCATTAGCAGAACTTACGTCGCCGTCTGTATTAATTCTGATTTTAGATTTATCAATTTTTCCGTCATCATCTAAACCATAAGAAATATAAGTTGTTCCGGAACTATTTCTTAATTCAGAAGTATTGCCTCTGAATTCCAAAGTTCCCTCTGCAATAAATCTAATATATTCTTTGTCTCCGTCTTCATTTATGGTAGCAGGCTGTGTAGGATCAGAAAAATAAAATCCATCAGGAGCTTTAAATTCAATATATCCCGGTTGTAAAGAACCTGTGTTTACTTCTTTAACTTCGAGGTCTTTCAAAGGGAAGCTGTATTTAGCGTTTATTTTGTTAGTTACATAAGTATCTGTTTTTGTTTTGGAAACTGTAGCAATTTGCATGTCTCCAGCGGAAACAGATGTATAGTTACCATCTCTTGCGATTTGAACTCTAACTTCGCCATCTTCCTTAGCTCTGGAAACAATAGGAATTACCAATTCGCCATCTGCTTTAGTCCAGTTTCTGTACATTCTAACAATACCTTTGTTATTGTCAGAGCCTTCGATTTTTAACGAATAAATAACTCCATCAATATCGAATCTGTAGTAAGTTTTCAAAGATGGTACATAGAAACCATTCATAACATCATAAGTTGAAATTTTTCCCGGTGCATCTTTAAAGTTTGCTGTCAATTTATTATAGAAATCTAAACTTGTATATTGACTAGAAATACCTGCTTGTCTCTCAAATCCTTCGCCGTCGAAATCGTCATCAAATTGAGGATATTCAGGAGTTCCTGTGGTTTGTGCAAAGCCAAATGCAGTTAAACCTGCACTTACAGCTCCGGCTACTCCAGTCACTGATGACTCAGGAAACGGAGCAATAAATGTATTATAAATATAAGCTATTTCTTCTGTAGTTATGATAGAACCGCTTTTTGCTTCAAAATCTTTTGCGGCAAGATTACCTGTACCTAAATTTCTTCCATTTACTTTTGTAACATTAGAGTAGTTACTTCCGCCTGATGTTTCAACATTTTTGAGCTGCGCATATTTTTCGAACAAGTCTATAAAATATGAGTAAACATTAGCGTTGGCAGTAACATAATCAAAATCTCTAGTATTACGGAAAAACCACTCAGCATTAACTAAGTCAACTTTAAAAACATCGTTTTCATTTAATTTATCGCCCGAATTATTTCCCATTTCGATTTCCAAATCCGGACCATTTACAGAGTATTCCATTTTTTCATCATCTTCAGCCTCATCATATCCTTCTGGAAACAAATTCAATAATTGACTATAAGTGAACGAACTGTTTTCAAAAAGAACTGTATCTTTAGATACATTAGAAGGCTGATTAACCAGCGTATTCGTAGAATTAGCAAATACACTGACCGGCCCCAAGGCCATAACTGCCGCTAAAAAAAGAGCAATTTTTTTCTTCATTTTTAATAATCCTCCTCAAGAATTCAAATCCGGTCTGCAATAAACAAATTTCTCCCCCCTATTGCAAACCATGAACAAATAATAATCTCATATACAATATCCACAAATACCTACTTTGTTAATTTGTGCATATTGTACAGTGCCGAAACCAACACTTCCCTTATAAATGCCTAAATATAAGCATTTAATGCTGATAAAGCGATTATTTATTTACATAAACATTATACCATTCAAAACAAGAGCTCGTCAACGGCTTATTTAATATGTAACATTAATGTAAACATTTTTTGAACAAGCTTGTTTTATCTGGATTATTCGCATATAATCAATTTTGCGTCTGCAATTTTGAAGCAAGTTAGAAATTTTATAAGTTTACATAATCAATAAATTATTTTTTATTTCAACAAAATTATATACATATACAGCCTGTAATTATTTGTGCAATTTGTACGAATCCTGTAATCTTCCTGTGACATTTATTTGATATACTTACTGTTTTGATTTTCCGCAAAAAAAATCCGGCAAATATTTTCGTTTGCCGGATAGTTTATTATTATAGGAAATATTAACTATTTGTTGTATTATTTGCAGTCGGTGGTGCAGCATCAGTAGTACTTGCAGTTGGAGCAGTTGCGGCAGTAGTATCCGCTGTGCTGTTAGTAGTTGCGGTTTCTAACAAATCCGAATTAAAGATTGCAGTTTTTGTAGCTGCATCCCAGCCAACATTGATTCCGAAAGCTGTTCCTAAAGCTCTGAGCGGTAAGAACGAGCGGTTATCTTTTACTTCTGCTTTAACTTTAAGCGGAGTAGCATCCAAGCTGTACATATTTGTTTTAACTCCATTTATAATCAAATCAGATGAACCTATTTTAAATTGAACAACTTTCGAGCCGTTCAAAATCGTTACTGTTCTTTCTTCGTTATCCCATTGAACTTGATTTTCCTGCAAACCGAGCGCTTGAGACACGAATCTGACAGGTATCATAGTTGAATTTGAAGCCGCAGAAATATAAGCGGAAGTATCCATAGTAATAGTTTGAGTATTTGGCTCTTTGCCCAAAATAAGCTGGTTAGAACCGATTGCAACTCGTACGATTGTTGTAAGTGTACCATTATTAGTACCTTCGGCAGGTGTAACTACATTAAAGAAATTAGTTCCGATACCGTGTACAGAGAATTTCGGTGTAACAGAAGTAATATCTGTGCTGAAGTTTTCTGCTATTGCAGAGCCTCCGGCAACAATCTTATACGGTCTGTTATTTGTTTCGGCTACGGTTCTGTCAATTTTTACAAATACATTTGAGAACTTGATTGTTCCCGGATCGCCCACATTATTTCCGTAGCTAGGAACTTCTATAGTAAAGCTGATAGCGCCGGATTTTGTTGTTGGTTTAGTAAATCTCAGTTTCGTACCGGTATTCAATTCGGTTTTGAAATCAGGAGCGATTGCAATAGAATCCGAACCCGAAATTTCATCATCGATAAATACTTTAACTTCTTTATCTCTTCTGAGCATACCGGACGCTGTTTCGGTTATAAGAATATCCGAAACTTGCTGCCATTGATAACCGATTTTCAAATCTTTAACATCTGCTTTAATCGTGATAGGGCTAACAGCTTTTGCGATTACAACAGGTTTTGTTTCCTTCAAAATTTCATTTCCGCCTGCTGTAAGAGCAATATCTCCTTCAAAACCGGATTCTACAGATACCCAGATATCCATTTCGAAAGCGGCTGTTTTATCTTTTTGAATTTCTAAATCGCTTAATCTTAATTTTGTTGCAGTAAGCTGAACATAATTAGTTTTATCCGAATTAGGTGTGTAATCACCGTTTAATTTAAAATTATTATTTGTATGATCAAAATTTTCTTCATTTAAAATAGTAACTTTTCTAAATTTCACACCTTCCGGAAGCGAAAACTCCGATTCTCTTAAAGCCCACCAAGAAGCTACGATTTTTTCAGAAAATCTAACACGGGCAGTTTTATGGTTAGCGTCAAATTCCGTGCCGGATGTAGCGGAAGTATAACGTCCGTTTACAAGCGTTGTTACTTTGGAATCTTTAGCGATTTCCATAAGAACGCCCCAGTCTGTTCTAAGACCAATCACAAATTCTTGTGTAGTGATTCCCGAGCCTTCAATTTTGAGCGAAACACTTTCATCCATCGGAGCGTATTCCTGAGCCATTAATTGAAGTCCGTAAATCTCCAAAATACCATTTGTTTGGGTTGTCGGTTTAATACCGATTTTCTCAGTGTCAATTATCAAAACGTCTGTAAGAGTTTTAGTTCCCTCTTTTGCGTAATAAATAAATTTATCTGTTCCGTCATTTACCATAACTTGTTTGCCGTTATCGAACTCAAGCGTTCCGCTTGCTCTTACGTATGGATAATAAAATCCATCTCTTGCTTCGGTAAACTTTTTAGCCGGGTCAGCAAAAGAATAACCATAAGGAGCGTATAAAACAACTTCACCTTCTTGGATAGAGCCTGCTATTTTTTCCTTTACTAAAATAGGAGGTATATTAAACACATATTTAGAAGTAATTTTTTCTTTTTCAGCTACAGAAGTTTCTGTTTTCGCTTTGAAAGATTCGCCGAACTTCATTGTTGTTTGAGAAATAACAGTAAGATTTCCTTCAACGCCGATTCCGACTCTTACATCGCCTTCGTTTTCAACTAAACAAACTAGAGGCACAGTTATGATTTTATCAGCAGCAATGCCTTTTAACAATGTTAAAGTTCCAGTATAATCATCAGACGAAATTTGCATTGCGTAGAACGAATCACCTTGAAATCCTACGTAAGTTCTAATATCCGGCAAATAAATACCTTTATCAGGATTGTAAGTAGACATTGTCTCTGCGGCGCTTCCTTTAAAAGGCAAAGCGGCATAATCTTTTAATAATCTTTTTCCGCCTTCGGAATCTAAATCTTTAGTATAAGTAGGCAAAGTAGAAGCGGATGGATTAGCAGTATAATCTGTAGTATATACCGCTGCATCTGCCGCTGCCAAAATAGCTGCATAATCTGCTTTTCCTGTAAAAGCGGCTTTAATTGTTATAGAAGGAACTAATTTCTTCAATTCTGCTCTTAAACTTTCGCTGATAAGGTTGTTTCTTGCAGAACCAAATTTCAAAACATCTTTAGTTCCCACTGCCAAAGCAGCAACTTCAGTATCTGTTAAATTAGCAGTACCGGTTTCGGTAGTAAGGTTAGAAGTAGCGAGCAAAAGTTTCGTAATTTCTTGAACCTGTGTCGCCGATAAAGTTATGTCCGTGCGATTGCTTCTAAAAAACCATTTCGCATTTTCCAAAACAACTTTAAAAGTAGCACCGGCGTTTTCAGCAGATTTTATTTTAATATTCGCTGAAGTTCCTGAATTATAATGTATTATTTTTTCATTTGAAGCCGGCTCGTCTTTGCCCGGAAACAAATGCGCAATACCGGTCAATCCGCCGCCTTCTTCAAAAACAACCGTTCCCGGAACGGAAGAAATTGTTCCTTTAGAGAGCGTATTATCGGAAGCAGCCGACAAGGAAATTGTAGGTATAGCCAAAGCGGCAGCCAACAAAATAGCAATTTTTCTTTTCATTAAAATCCTCCTTAATTTTGCGTGCGAAAAAAACGCACAATTTGACTTTTTTTCACGGGTGCATAAAGAATTTAACGAATTATGTGGAAAAATTAGGTTTAATCCGTTTTACAGAGAGGTGTATTATAAATTTTATCTTATGTAGGAATATCTTAACCAACCGGTTTTGAAGCCGAATTTATTATGATTTATACTATTTTATCCAAAGCGGTCAGTTTGCTTTCATAGAATTTATCGGATATATTTCGGGTATTTTTAGACAAAATACGCTTTGTAATATAAATGAAATAAATATTCGAAATCTTTCGTCCACAGATATTAATATTCCTCAAAATTCGACTAAATATTCACTTGATCTTTTAGCGATTTAAGCCATATAAACAAAAACGCCTGCCCGTTTTAGCGGGCAGACTTTTTTTGTTTATCAGCTGTTTGTTTGATTTGTAGCTGTATTGCTTGTATTTGTTGTATTTGTAGTATTTGTATCTGCGGTTGTATCTGCATTATTTTCGTTTAGCAAATATGCGTTATAGATAGCTGTTTGAGTTGCCGCATCCCAATCAACATCAACGCCCAATGAATAACCTAAAGCTCTGAATGGTAAGAAAGCTCTGTTGTCTTTGATTTCTGTTTTTACTTTAAGCGGAGTAGCGTCAGGGCTGTACATTGTAGTCGTTACGCCGTTTACGGTGATTTCGGAAGAATCAGCTTTAAATTGAACAACTCTTGCTCCGTTGTAAATAGTTACGGTTCTCGCTTCGTTATCCCAGATAATTTGGCTGTCAGGCACGCCGAATGCTTGCGAAACAAATCTTACAGGAACCATAGTCGAATTGGATTCTGCCGAAATATACGGCGAAGTATCCATTGTAATAATTGTTGTTGCAGTTTCTCTGCCGACTCTTACTTCATTAGAGCCGATTGTTACACGTACAACATTTGAGAAAAGGCTGGACGCATTTGTTGCGGAAGTTACAACGTTAAAGAAATTAGCGCCGATACCTTTTACAACGAACATTGGGTCTAAAGTAGTAGGTCTTGCTTTGTAGTTAGCAGCAATTGCGTTACCGCCGACTACTATATCATAAGGACGCTTATTGGATTCAGGAACTGTTCTGTCTACTTTAATATAAACATTGGAGAATTTAATCGAAGCAGGTTTGCCTTGCGATTGACGCTCGATATTAAACGTAATTTCTCCGTCCTGAACTGAAGGTCTTGAGAATAATATTTTTGAATCTGTATTTACTTCTGTAATATAATCCGGAGCAAATGCAATAGAATCGCTTCCGCTAATATTATCGTCGATGAAAATATTAACTGTTGTATCGCGTTTCAACATTCCCGGTGCGGTTTCTGTAATCACAAAGTCCGCAACTTTTTGCCATTGGTATCCGATTTTTACATCCTTAACTTCTGTTTTAATTGTAACAGGGCTGACTGCCGAAGCAATTTTTACAGGAGTTGTTTCTTTTAATATATCGTTTCCGCCGGCTGTTAATAAAATATCGCCTTCCCAACCGGATTCGATTGATACCCACATTTCCATTTCGAAAGATGCGGATTTATCTCTCTTGATTTCGATATCAACTAATCTTAATCTGTTCGAGTTCATATCAACATATTGATTTCTTGAATTTGACGGTACATAAGTTCCGTTTAATTTATAAGAAGTATTGATATGGTCAATATTTTTCTCGTTGCTGATTTTAACTTGTCTGAATTTTACGCCTTGCGGTAAAGTGAACTCAGATTCTCTAAGTCCCCACCAAGAAGCTACTACGTTTTCAGTAAATCTGATTTTTGCAGTTTTGTGGTCTTTGTCAAAATCAGAAGAACCTGTTCCGGCGAATCTGCCGTTTACTAATTTCGTCGGGTCAGTGATTGATTTAAGCTCAACGCCCCAATCTTTTCTTGTTCCGACTTCAAAATCTTGTTCCGTAATACCTGTGCCTTTTACATTAAGGAGAATCTTTTCATCTAACGAAGCTGAATCGTCTGCAATCAAAACAAGGTTTTCAACATAAATTGTACCGAATGTTTGAGCAGAAGGTGTTAAATTCAAACCTGTAGAAGCCGCTGTAGAAGCTCCGGTATTTATAATTAAAACACTTTTATCCACTACAGTAGAAACTGTACCGTTAGTATTCGTTACTTCTTTAGTACCGTAAGTTATAAAGCGTCCGTCTACAACGTTTTCCATTTTGCTTCTTCCGCCGCCGAAATATAAATCTCCAAACGAAGAAACAATCGGATAATGTGCGGTTTCGCCTTCAACAGGAGTTACGCGCAGATTAGGGTCAGCGAAAGTATAGCCGTAAGGCGCTGTGAAAGTAATATTTCCCGGTCTTATCGAGCCTGTGAATTTTTCACGAACTTCAATTCTGTCAAGCGGGAATGTATATTTTGCCGTTACTTTTGTAACAACAGAAGTATCTGTGTTTGTTCCCGTTGCTACACCAAAGAGCAAAGTATTTGCTGTAATCGAAGTATAGTTTCCGTAATTCGCAATCATTACGCGGAGGTCGCCGTTTGTTGTTGTTCTGGCAACAATAGGAACATACAAAAACGTAGGAACTGTAGAAATATCGGTCAGCATTGTAACATACGCTTCGGAATCGTTTGTACCCGAAACTTTCAGAGCATATTGCAGTGTTGTACCGCTCCATCTATAATATGTTTTTGAGCCCGGCATATAAAAGCCTTTTGTCATATCATAAGTGGAAATCTGCGTTGGTGATGCCGATGTTGCATAAGCGTTGGCAGTTGCGTTAATTCCGGCAACTCTTTGCAAATATTGTCCGCCTTCGCTGTTAAAATCTTCTGTGGAGGTTGGTATTTCAAGGTCAGTCGCCGCCATGGCTGTAAAGGTAACATCCGTAGTCGGTATCAAAGGAATCGAAGCCGCTTCCGCCAATGTTTTTCCGTTTAATTTTGCGGCACCTGCGGCGGTCAATGTACCGACAGCAGATGTATTATAAATCATAGGAGCAAGTTCATTTATTTGTTCGGCAGAAAGCAAAGAGCCTGAAATTGCACCAAATCTTAATATACTAAGAGTATCAGCTGCAGCAAGAACAAATTTTCCGGATGCGTCTAGTTTAGTAGCGGCCGTGTTATCTCCCATAAACACACTGCCCATAGTATCAACAGTGGCTTTTATAGCAGCAGCGTTTCCGGCTGTTTGGATAGTTGTATTTCTTGTAGCATCAGTTCTGTTGGACCTAAAGAAATATTCTGCACCGTCTAAATTAACTTTAAAGACATTGCCTTTATTTACCGCATTTTTTAATTCAATTTGAACAATCGGGCCGTCTGTAGCGTATTCGATATCTTCATCGTCGTCTGCTTCAA
Source organism: Eubacteriales bacterium (assembly GCA_031551135.1). Taxonomy (GTDB): domain Bacteria; phylum Bacillota; class Clostridia; order Lachnospirales; family JAITVM01; genus JAITVM01. The sequence continues at coordinate 44,324 of JAVBOA010000001.1, forward strand.
CAGTATCGGGAAAGAGCTTTGCAACTCTGTTTCCCAAAGCGCCCTCTTCAAGCAATACGGTCTTTTCTCCAACAGCGGCAACTTGTCTGGAAATTGTGTTTTCGGATGCCGCAAAAGCTGATATTGGCGAAAGCGCCATTACCGCCGCCAAAAGACCGGCTATTTTTTTCTTCATATTTTTTCCTCCTTGTTTTTTGAAATCTGTTTTTCAAAACGAAAGTCTGGATTATTCAAGCCATGAATTTTTCGTTTTAAATAAAATTTATAAAACTTACAAAACTATTATTTGTTCTCAGATAATTTATATTCTTTAAATCATTTTTTGTAATATAACTGAAATAAATATCAAATTTTGCGTATTTTTGAGCAAAAAAGTATTATGCGCACAAAAAAACCGCTTGATTCCTCAAACGGTTCTAAAATTTATTAGTTTTCGTTATTTTTTAATTTAAACATTTCCTGAACAAAAGCTGTGAAAACAGGATGCGGACGGTTCGGTCTGGATTTAAATTCCGGATGGAACTGCACGCCTACAAAAAACGGATGAACATTCTTCGGCAGTTCAAGGATTTCAACCAAAACATTATCCGGCGATAAGCCCGATAAAATTAAACCTGCATTTACAAGCTGCTCTCTATATTCATTATTAAATTCAAATCTATGCCTATGTCTTTCATAAATCAAATTTTCATGGTAAATAGAACTGCAAATAGTGTTGTCCACAATTTTGCAAGGATAAGCGCCAAGCCTAAGAGTCCCGCCCATATCTACCAAATCTTTTTGCTCCGGCAATAAATCGATTACAGGGTTTTCCGTTGCAGAGTCAAATTCCGCCGAATAAGCATTTTTAATTTTTGCAACATTCCTTGCGAATTCAATTACAGCGCATTGCATTCCGAGACAAATTCCCAAAAACGGAATTTTATTTTCCCTTGCGTATTTTATCGCCGTAATCTTTCCTTCGACTCCGCGTTCGCCAAAACCGCCCGGCACAAGGATTCCATCTACATCACTCAAAAGTGTTTCGGGATTTTCAATTTCTAAATCTTCTGAATTAATGCATTTTAGTTTGATATCCAGATTCGTGTGAATGCCCGAATGTTTGAGAGCTTCGATAATCGAAAGATATGCGTCCATAAGCTCGACGTATTTTCCGACAATCGCAACTGTTGCTTCGCCGTTTATGTTTTTCTGGCTTTGAATAATATTTTCCCATTCTTTTAAATCAGGCACAGGACATGCGATTTTTAATTTCCGGCAAACAATCTGAGCGAATTTTTCTTTTTCCAAATAAATCGGCACTTCATATAATGAATCCAAATCTATATTTTGAACAACACAATCATTTTCCACATTGCAGAAAAGCGAAAGCTTCTCTTTCATATCTTTGCTCATTTCCTTTTGGGAACGGCAAACAATTATATCCGGCTGTATTCCGATAGACAAAAGTTCTTTTACGGAATGCTGCGTCGGCTTAGTTTTCATTTCTCCCGATTTTTCTAAATACGGAACGAGCGTCACATGAATATATAAAACATTTTCTTTACCCATTTCCTGAGAAACTTGGCGAATCGCTTCGATAAACGGTAATGATTCGATGTCTCCGACTGTTCCGCCGATTTCTGTTATAACAATATCCGAGTTCGAAACTTTTCCGGCGCGGTATATTTTATCTTTGATTGAATTCGTTATATGAGGAATAACTTGAACAGTCGCTCCGAGATATTCGCCGCGCCTTTCCTTGTTAAGAACCGACCAATATATTTTTCCGGAGGTAATATTAGAATTCGTTGTCAAATTTTCATCAATAAATCTTTCGTAATGTCCGATATCAAGATCCGTTTCGGCACCGTCTTCTGTAACAAAAACCTCTCCGTGCTGAAAAGGGCTCATAGTTCCGGGGTCGATATTGATATACGGGTCAAATTTTTGAATCGTAACTTTATATCCTCTGGCTTTTAAAAGCCTGCCCAAAGATGCAGCAGTAATACCTTTCCCAAGCCCGGACACAACACCGCCGGTCACAAATATGTATTTTGATTCCATATTTATCCTCCAATCAAAACAATAAAAGTTTGCTTTATATTTTTTAAATTTGTTTATTTTTCCATGTAAAAATTTATTTAGTTTAATATGCTATTAGTTGCAGATAATATATATGATTTAATTTAATATAGAAAACCTATATTAATTTTTTAAATCTACCGATTCTATATTCGGCGTTCAAATTATATTATTGACAAAAGTGGTTTTTTTATTACCACCCAAGATTTAAAATGCATAGTTCGTTTTAATAAGTAATAAGTATATTATTGCGAAATATTATTGTCAATAAAAGATTTTTGCATTATAATGTAATAAGCAAAATTTGTTATTTGGGTAAATTTGATATAATAACCGTATTTTCCATTTTTAATAAATTCTTGATTCGGTTTTATTATTTAAATTTGCAGAGCTTTAAATTTTTATGAATTAAATTTTGGTGTCTTTTTGCCCTAATAGTGTTTTTTTCTTTTGTAACAATTTTGTTATTGATTTTTAATAGGAAAAATGCCAAAATAGATTAAAGGGATTACCTTAAGTTTAATTTTAAATTAAATAATATGTGGAGGGATAATTTAATGAAAAGAACAAAAAAAGTTGTTGGTCTTTTGGCTGCAACTGCTTTGTCAATCGGCGCTTTCACTACAGTTCTTGCTGATGAGACGATTACTTATGTAAAGGTTTATGAAGGCAGCAGTAATGTAAATAAATCTAAAGAAGGAACTCCTGCCGAAACTACTCAAGAGGTTTATAACGGAAGCAACACTGTTAATAAATCTAAAGACGGCACTCCTGCAGAAAACTTAGAAAAGGTTTACGATGGTTCTAATACTGTAAATAAATCTAAAGAAGGTACTCCTGCAGAAGATTTAACAAAAGTTTATGATTCATCTAAATCTGTTGGCACTTCTACTCAACAAGAAGCTGCTAAAATCGATAAATCATACACTGATTTAGCTGTAACATCAAAATATTACTATTCTACAAGCGGAGTTGAACTCGGAACTTATCCTGTTGTAACAGGTGCTGATAAACTCAATGAAAGAATAGCAAGCGATTTAAATAAATTATATACAGGAGAATTAGTAACCGCTGACTATCCTCCATTTAACGCAACTACAGGAAAATCTTCTATCGTTCAATATCCTAAAGGAGAATTCTCTGTAAAATTTGATAAACCAGTAAACTTCGGACGTTACGCTTATGTAACTCTTTATGTTGATTATCAAGAAGCAACTGCAAAATTAAACCCTGAAACCATAACTCTTACATACTATGTAGATAAAGACGGTATGGTTGAAACAACAAGAGCTATTTATGAAAAAGCTGTTACTGACGCTAAAAAAGCAGAAGAAGACGCTAAAAAAGCTGCTGAAGCCGCTGCTGCTGCCGCTGAAGAAGAAGCTGCACAAGAAATCGTTCTTGTTCCTGTCAGAGTTCTTGCAGAAAAACTTGGTTACACAGTTTCTTGGGATGCTGAAGCTAAAGCTGTTGTTGTTTCTAAAGATGACTTCGCTGTATCTTTTGCAAACGACGTAAACGCATACAAAGTTGGCGATGATGTAATTGAATTAGAAGTTGCTCCTACACTTGTTGACAGTGTAATGCATGTTCCTAATACATTCTTCTCTAAACTTTTGGATGTTCAACTTGTTTTAAATGAAGACGGAACAGTTTCTTTACCAGAAGCTAAATAAATATAAAATCAAAGCCCGTGGATTTTCCACAGGCTTTTTTTATTTTTTTAGTTTTGGACTCTTTTTAGAATAAGAAGTTTTTGACCTACCGATAAATTATACGGGGCAGTTAAATCATTAAGCTCAGCGATTTCACTTATGCTTGTATTGTACATTTTCGCTATTTCAAAAAGCGTGTCGCCCGGCTGCACTGAATAAACTGTAATACTCGAAAAACCATCCAAAAAATCCGGATCCATCTCATTAAAATCTATTTCCGTAATCATAACCGATTCTTTTTCTTCATTTACTTGAGTATTAAAGCTCATTAAAAATCTGATTTCAACTTCTCTGCCGCTCAAAAGATTAAAGCCTATATGGTCAATATTTACATCAATATTTACATCCATGTCTTTTGATGCGCCTTTTGTCTCGATAAACTGTTTATACGGAATAATCGAATTAAACGAGAACAGCGGTGTATTATCCGACTCTGCTACATATAAAACATTCGTCTCAATAACGCCTTCAACCATTACTTTATCATCCATGACTTTCAATTTATCCAAATATGGTTTTCCCGCAACGCGGTAAATTTGCAGCATATCCGGCGAACCTTCGTCCAATTGAACAACTTCTTTTATCGGTGTTTGATTTTTGTTCCGGCAAACGAGTTTCGGATATTTTATCGGTATTTTATGCAGATTGAGATTTTCATTTATGATATACGCATCTTTTAAAACCTGCAATGATTCCGTAGCGCTGACTTTAATAACAGCCATAATCGAAACTTCTATTTCCAAAACCCGGTCTTCGCCGTCCGAATCCGGCCGTATCTGAATATATTTATCAATTGCCGAAAGGTTTACATCCGCAAACATATCTTCTCTGGCGTTGGCGACTTCAACAACACCATTAAACGGAACTTCGTTTTCAATAAACTCTATTACGGAAAAATCATCGTCGCCTTTATAAAGCGTAGTGACTGCCAATTCTCCGTTAACCGTAATTTTTCCGTGCGCCACACGAACGTCCTTGTTCGTAATATCTACGGTACATTGCAGAACTTCACGGATATTCGGTTTTCCGGAAGGTATCAAAATTTCATCTTTTACAACAAAGCGGTCTTCTTTATTTTCCACAACTTTATTTAAATTCAGCGATGATTTTAGGCATTGGCTTTCAGCTATATCGTCAATATCTACTATAACTTCCTTTACCTCTGAAAATTCACCGTAAACCATGATTTCAATTATCGCCCGGTAATTTATTTTTCTGTCGTTCAGCATTTTATATTCGATATTGGCGATTGTAGCCTTAACATCGCCCCACATATCTTTCGTGATTCCTTCCATATTAATAAAATCGTCTATATGTGTGGAAACATTCATGCTATGTACAGGTTTATCCAAACCTTTCGCTAAATATAAAACCGAAATGTCCAGCCTTCCCATAAAATTTATTCTGTCGTTGCTGAGCTCAACTTTGTTTATGCATACATTGGAATCGGTTTGCAATATAATAGACATATCGGGTTTTATATCCGGTACAATTATGTCGCCTTCGAGTAAAATCTGCGAAACCTCTCTGCCGATTTTTTGATCCAAAACGATTTTTTCTTTTACAAGATTATGCATCTAAATCCTCCTCGCTTAATACCTCGCAATGATAATCAAGATATTTATAAGCCAATATATATTTATTATATTAACCTCAAATCCATATATTCCCAAAATAAAAAAAATACCTTCATCAAAAAGGTATTTTTTATAGGTTATTTCGGCAAAAAACAGCGAATTCTCCGCCGGCAAAAAATATAAATTTCTCGAACGATTGAGCATAGCTCAAATTTTTAAATATTATTCGCATAAAGTCAACATAACCGACTTTGTCAAAATATCAACATAGCTAAACGAAAGTTTCCGGCTCGGGTCTTTTCCCTCAAACATTTCGATAATAAAAATGCTTGGATACACATTGGAAATAACTCCGTTTCCGACAAAAGATTTTTGGCGGCCTTTATTAAACTCTAATTTAACTCTGTTTCCGATATTGTTTTTAATATGCATCTTCGTCTCAAATAAATCTTCTTTTACAAACAAAATCGCACTGTTGTCCAATTAATACTATTTCCAATCAGAAACATTTTTTTCAGACCGGAAATTGTATAAAACAACAGTTTTCACCTGCCTTTCAAAAAACTGCAATAGATAGCGAAATTAAAATAATTTTATTTCACCAAAAGGAAACCATTTTAAAAGCACTTTACCAACAATTTGGTCTTTATCAACAACACCCATATATCTGCTGTCATAACTAAGCTCGCGGTTATCGCCCATTACAAAAAATTTATTTTCTCCCAAAACTGTTTCTTGTAAATTAAAATCCACGTTTACAGATACGTAATTTTCATCTAAAAGTATGTTATTGATATAAACTAATCCGTTTTCTATTCTGATTTTGTCGTTGGGTACAGCGATAGCTCTTTTTAGAATAGAATGCTGTTTACCGTCTTCTACAATGTTGCACACAATTATGTCAGAATTTTTTACATCACCAAATAAAGCTGATATTCTGGAAATTAACACCCTATCTCCAGAAAAAAAAGTTGACTCCATAGAACGGCCGTCTATTTTCAGCGGCCAACAAAAAACAAACAAGAAAGTAACGATAATAACCGCCTCTACTAAAGATTGTAACCATTCCATGAAGATTTTATTCATATACATAAACATCAAATCCAATCTAAATGAATATTACAATTTAGCGGTTATGCAATTGTATTTCTTAAACAACCAATATTCTCTACAACACATTCTACAACATCGCCGGGTTTTAGAAAGCGCGGCGGATCAAACCCCTGTCCGACACCGCTTGGCGTTCCTGTTGCAATAATATCGCCCGGATAAAGCTCCATTCCTTCGGATAATTGCGAAATAACAAAAGGAATGTTAAATATCATATTTTTTGTATTGGAAGATTGCCGGAGTTCGCCGTTTACATAAGACGAAATTTCCAGCTCCAGCGGCAAAGAAAATTCATCCGCAGTAACAATCCAAGGCCCTATAGGGCAGTTTTTGTCCAAAGATTTTCCTCTGAACCATTGTGTATGTGACTTCTGTATATCTCTGGCGGAAATATCGTTTAAAATCGTGTAGCCGAAAACATATTCATAAGCGTCATCATATGATATACCTTTAGCGTTTTTCCCGATAATAACGGCTAATTCCACTTCGTAGTCAAGTTTCGATGTAATCTCGGAATGTGATAAAACACAGCCTTCCGGCTCCACAGCAGGGTATGCCGATTTTGTAAAATAAACGGGTTTATCCGCTTCAGCAGAAAATCCGGTAAAATTAGCCATCTCCTGAATATGTTCCGAATAATTTTTACCAAGGCAAATAACATTTCTAAACGGATAAGGAATCGGTGACAATAGCTTTAATTTATCTAAACCTATACCATCATGCGAGTCGATTTCAGAATAAATTTGGTCTAGGACTTCTTTATTTTGAAGATTAAGAAATTCCAACATAGAATATTCTTTATCAAAAAACATTCGAAAAGGAACAACAGATTCATTTTTTAATACGCCTGAAAAAATTTTGTCTTCATAAACGCAGGTCACAAGCTTCATTTTTTCCCTCCTTATAAAATTGCGAAAATCTTGTTACAGTAACTTATACTATTTTCATTTTTTTCTATCCTTTATAATGAAAATAGTATTATAGTTTCAATTCCAAAAAAATAGAGATAGTTTAAAAAATTTCAAACAGAATAAAAATTCACAAAATATTTTATATGAAAACCAAATATTGTAATTTGGTATAATAATCAGAGATTAAAATTTAATATATTTGTAATTTATAAATAATAATTTTTTAAATTGAAAAATTCTAACAAATTTATTATAATACAGAATTAACATATTTTAAACAAAATGATTAGTAAAAAATTTATTAAAATATTTTCAAATATATTAAGAATAATAAACATTTTGCCGAACACAGCCCCTTATATATTAAATAAAACGGTCTAAAAAAAGATTCTTTTTCCTTTTTAGTTATAATGCATGAAAAATTTTGTAAATTCATCAAAATTATTGTAAAAAAATCCATATTCAACTATATGTCAAATACGGATTGTCTTTTCAAAGAATATTTTTTGTCTTTGTTTATAAAAAATTTAATTGTTCAGATATTTTTCAATAATACTAAAAGTATTTTCGGTTTCGAGACCGCGCACCCACGAGCTTACGCCCGCAAGATTATATTTTTTAAACAGAATCATTTTTTCTTCCAAAGAGCGGTCATCTTCAAGCCAAGTTCTGTATATAACAGCTTGACCGCCTTCCTCTTCACTGAATTCCGAATAATTCAGCTTTAAAGATTCATCCCAGTTAAACTGAGCGTTTTTATCTTCGAAAAATTTTCTTGCCATCTTCGGCCCTCTCGAATCTAAAACTTTACTGTTTTTCCAAATTCTCGAATAAAGAGGAATCCCCATTATGATTTTTTCCGGCGGAACTTCTTCCATTGTATCAAGAAGCCCTTTTTCCACAAAACCATAAGATGCAACAGGCCCTGCCTCGCCCGTGGCGTTTGTATATTCATCATATGTCATTACGCATAAATAATCCATAAAATCTATTGCTGCTGCACGGTTATAATGTTTTGTATATGTCGGAACATACATATCGACAGATAAAACAAGATTGTTTTCACGCATCAGCGGGTATAACTCGCGCAAAAACTGTATATAATCAGGAGCAATATCTTCGGAAACACGTTCGAAATCCAGATTAATTCCATCCAATTGGTACAGAGCGCAGTAATCCAATAATTGGTCAATTACATATCCCCGCACCTCAGAATCTTTTAATACTACCGACGCAATCGTATTTTTTTCATCCGCAATCAAAGCCCACACTTGTACGCCTTTTGCATGCGCATTTTCAACATACCCTATATCTCCGACTTCAATTATTGTTCCATCCAATTTTTCTTCGTCAAATTTAAACCAAGTAGGCGAAAGAACGTCTACACCCGCCGGTATATTCATTTTTGCTTCCGTTCTATTAGCTTCTTTTATTGTAATCATATCCCACAAGAGATTGATTTTTCCATCTATTGGATTTGTCAGAGGGGGCAGTTCTTCGGATTTTTTTTCAGTTCCTTTTTCATCTGTGAAATTTGTAAGCTTCTTTGTTTCGATATAGCCAATCAAACCCTTTTGTGTACGTACTTTTGTAAATCTATCATCTTCCTCAAAAACCACGACCTTTTCCGGTTCCATTTTTTCCAAAACAGGAGACTTTATGTCAGGCTCATATCTTAAATTCGTTTTCTGTGTAATTTCAGCAAATTGTTTGTCTTTTTCTTTTTGCTCAACAGTAAGTAAATTATATTCATCATTGTATTTTATGTCTACGTTATAAAATGAATTCAAGAAACTAATCGGAAGATATGCCGTTTCGTTTTGTGCAATAAAAGGAGTTTTAAATTCTTCTTCTTTTCGGTTTACAGACCAAGTATTTTCATCTATTCCTACCCTAATAACCCTCGCGCCCGTCGTTATTGTTACCTTTCTGATTGCATTTTCCCATAAAATATATTCGTCAAAATATTTTTTTACAAACTCTACAGGCAAATAAGCCTCATTGTTTTTTACTATAGCCGGTTTTACAAGTTCCTTACGTTCGTCCTCCATTATTACTCCGACTTCTTCTTGGTTCAAATCCGAATAGTATTTATAAAAAGGAACTTTTTTATTGTTTGGCATAAAAAAATAAATAAATATATATGTCGCTATGCCAAGTGTAAGTAAAGAAATGAATAAAACAATAATTACATTGCTGCTAACTTTCGGCTTTTTTTTCTGTGACATCTTCAACCTCCATATATTTACGTTTCAATTGTCCTAAAACTATAATTAATCAATATTAAGTCAAATTTTCTGATATTTCGAATTATTATAACATAATTTTAATTACAATCCAGTTAATTATTGATTATTATATAACATTTTTTAATATATTTATATATTTTGAAAGATAATAGAAGTTTTTTTCTGTAATTTGAATCGTTAAAATTTTACTTTGTACAATTTTTATTATTTGTTATTTTTAATATATTCAAAAGCCGATAACTATGTTAGAATGAATTTGTTGTATTAAATATTTCCTGACGAAAAAGATATATCTGATTCGCAAGGTTGCCAGCGCAGATTTGGAGCTTATCAAATTTGCCTAATATTTTTTCTTTTTAAAGAGCCTGCTTTTTAAAGAGATAAATCGGACGCATGCCTTTTCGGATTTTTTAGAAATCTTTTTGGCATGTTTTTTGTTTGTAAAGGAGGTTTTTCATTTGAAAAAAATAGCCGTTATTTCAGCCATTCTGGAAGGCAAAAATGAAAATCATATAAAATTCAACGAAACGGTATCCGAACACAGAAAAATTATTAGAGGCAGAATGGGTTTGCCGTTTGACGATATAGCCGTTATTTCTATAACCGTCATCGCAACCCTCGACGAAATCAATTCTTTTACAGGAAAATTAGGCAAAATACCTAATGTTACCGTAAAAACCGCGATATCTCAAAAAAATGTTGATTAAAATTAAGATTTTTAAAACTAAGCAGAAAGAGTGATTATATGACTACGAAATTTTTTATTGACAATGAAATGATTGAAAAATTGCTGGAAGACGCTAAAAACGCAAGTGAATCCGAAATAAACGAAATACTGCAAAAAGCCGAAAATTTTCAAGGCCTCACCGAATACGAAGTTGCTGTTTTAATAAATTTAGAAGATAAAAAATATTTGGAACGAATTTTTTCAATAGCAAAAAAAATAAAACAAAATATCTACGGAGAACGGGTTGTAATGTTCGCGCCGATTTATGTAAGCGATTATTGCATTAATAAATGCGAATACTGCGGATTTAGATGCGATAATAAATTCGACCGCAAAAAGCTGAATATGGACGAATTGCGTGAAGAAGTACGTTTGCTTGAAAAAATGGGTCACAAACGGCTTGCTTTGGAGGCCGGCGAACATCCGTCAACTAATCCGATTGAATATATTTTGGAATGTATTGACACGATTTACAATATGAAATTTGAAAACGGCGAAATCCGACGCATTAATGTTAATATCGCCGCAACTACCGTTGAAAATTATAAAAAACTAAAAGATATAGAAATCGGGACTTATATCCTGTTTCAGGAAACTTATCATAAAGAAACTTACGAACGTGTTCATATATCAGGCCCGAAAAAAGATTATTTTTATCATACAACAGCTTTTGACCGTGCTATGGAAGCCGGAATCGAGGATGTCGGCGGCGGCGCACTCTTTGGGCTTTATGATTACCGCTATGAAGTTTTGGGGCTTATGATTCATAATAAGCATCTCGAAGAAAGTTTCGGCGTAGGATTCCACACAATCTCCGTTCCGAGACTTTGCGAAGCCGAAGGCGTTAGCCGTGAAAATTATAAATATTTGATAAATGACGAAGAATTTAAAAAAATCGTAGCCGTTTTACGTTTGGCTGTTCCGTATACCGGAATAATTATTTCGACTCGTGAAACAAAAGAAATGCGTGCGGAATTGATAAACCTCGGAGTTTCGCAAATCAGCGCGGGTTCGGCGGTAGAAGTCGGCGGTTATACCCTGCGTGAAAAGAAAGGCTCTCAATTCACCGTTGCTGATGAAAGACCTGCAAGAGATGTAATTTATTGGCTTATGCAGGAAAATTTGATTCCTAGTTTTTGTACGGCTTGCTACCGAATGGGGCGCACCGGCGACCGTTTTATGCAGCTTGCGAAAACCGGCAATATAAAAAATGTCTGTCTCCCGAATGCGATTATGAGTTTAAAAGAATTTTCTTTGGATTACGGCGATAAAGAATTCAGTGAGCTTGCGGATAAAATAATAAAAGATAAAATTAACGATATCGGCAATCCGAAAATTTTGGAGACCACGAAAGAAAATCTTCAGAAATTAGAAAATGGCGAAAGGGATTTGTTTTTATAAATGAAAATATCTACACTGAGTAAAGATCAGCTTGCTTTATTAATCAAACTCCTAATCGGTAATGATAATCAGGATTTATTTAGAGAAGCCGACAAAGCCCGCCGTGAAGTTTACGGCGATTCGGTTTATCTGCGTGGGCTGATCGAAATTTCGAATTATTGTAAATCCGATTGCTATTATTGCGGAATTTCCTGCACAAACAAAAATGTAAACCGCTACCGCCTCAGCAAAAAAGAAATTCTTTCATGCTGCAAGAATGGATATAATCTGGGGTTTAGGACATTTGTTATGCAGGGCGGCGAAGATAATTTCTATAATGATGAGGTTTTTTGCGATATTATTTATACTATCAGAAATACTTATCCCGATTGCGCAATAACTTTAAGCGTCGGCGAAAAATCATATTCGACTTATAAAAAATATTTTGAAAGCGGCGCAAACCGTTATTTATTGCGGCACGAAACCGCCAACGCCGAACATTTCGCCATGCTTCACCCAAAAAATCAAACCTTCGAAAACCGCCGCCGCTGTCTTTTTGATTTAAAAGAAATCGGATTTCAGGTCGGTGCGGGTTTTATGGTCGGCTCGCCTTTTCAAAAAATCGAATATCTTGTAGAAGATTTATTTTTTTTGAAAGAGCTATCGCCGCAAATGGTCGGAATCGGTCCTTTTATTCCTCAAAAAGATACACGCTTCAAGGATTTTAAAAGCGGCTCTTTGGAGCTTACTTTAATTATGATTTCGCTTACAAGATTAATGCTGCCGAATGCCCTGATTCCTTCCACAACCGCTTTAGGCTCTATCGCTAAAAACGGACGTGAGCTTGGCTTGCAAGCAGGCGCAAATATTGTAATGCCGAATCTTTCGCCGCAAGAAAAACGAAAAGATTACGCACTCTATGATAATAAGGCTTTTTCCGGCTCGGAAGCCGCCGAAGGCTTGGAGATTTTGAAAAAGCAAATCCTAAATGCCGGATATAGAACCGATATGAGCCGCGGCGATTATGCAAAATAATACTATTTTCATTTTGATAAGTAGAAAAAAATTTTTCACAGCGGAGCGTTTCGCGCAATGTTTCTAGCGCGAAATGAAATATTTTTTTCTATCCTTTATATTGAAAATATTATAAGATTTAACCCATATAAAAAACGCTATCATCCGAAAAAAAAATCGATAGCGTTTTTTTAATTAATTATAATTATAAGTCGCACGGTCGTCTGTTTTGTCTTCAACGCCGAGTTCGGCATAAGTAATTTCGCCGTTTGCAAGTTTTTGGTTCAAAATTTCGGTATAATAACCGGCATGAGCTGTATTAGCATAAGGAATAACATGCACTACACCCAAAATTCCGGCTGTAAACATATTCAATATCCACCATCCGATAAAAGATAAATCAAGTACAAAAAGCTCCATTTTATGTCCGTTAGTCAATTTTCTGGAGACTGTGATAGCGTCCATAGCGCCGACTTTTGGAAATTCCGTAAGAATAAATGCTGTGAAGCTATATGAATAAGCTTTTATGATTCCGGGGATATAGAATAATATGCTCCACAAACAGGTAAAAAGTCCCACGCAAAACATAGATCCGAATTTTCTGGAAAAATTATATTTTAATCCGTCCAAAACCGATTCAGCGCTGACACGCTCACCTCGATAAAGCTTTACAAAAAATCCCGCATACGTAACAGCTAATACTGTTGTAACCGCAATAGTAGCAAAAAAAGCTACGATACCGATAATCGGTATAAATGTTAAAAACATTGTCATAGATACCAGCAAAGATATTCCATATACTATCAATCCCGCGCATATCGCAGATGTTCTTTGGTCAGCTAATTTTATTCGAGCTATTAATTTTATTTCTTCTCTTGTCTTCATTAAGTACACCTCCATTTATTTATATTAACGATACTTTCATAAAAAAGTTTGCTTTTCTTTAATATTATTTGAAAATCTGAATCAATAAAACAGGCTTATCGTATGTAATCTGACAGTTATCAATTTTTTCTATACTCTAATTAAATATTTATATTAGTAAATAATTTGTATGATTTGTGCGATAAACATAAAGCAGCGTTATCGTAATATCTTATTGTATTGATAATCGCATTATCTAAGAGGGTGATATTTAAATGATTTTCAAAAAATTTATTTGCTTAATCATGACGCTTATGGCTTTAATTTCCGCCTCCGGTTGCAAAGAAGATATCGACGTGATGAGTATTGCATTTGTATCTGAACCTTCTTTTGGTGAAAAGGGAAAAATGATTACTGTCCGAACGACGGTTTATTCGGACGGAAAAGTTGTTGAAGAAAAGATTACCGATGAAAATGTCCTTGTCTCAACAAAACAAAAATTTATCGACACCGCTGATTTTCAAAAAATCGTTCGGGAATTCAATAAAAATAATTTTTATGATTTTCCGGAATCATTTGAATCAGATATTCTTGATGGTTCTTATATTGGTTTTGAATTGCAAAAAATCGATAAGTTATATAAAAGCGGCGGATATATAGCTTTAGAAAGTAACGCAGACTTTAAAAAATGTTATGATGTATTTTTTAATACAATAAACGAAGAATAATCAAAACCGGCTCGGCTTTTGCAATAAAAACCGAGCCTTTTTGATATGTTCAGACTTTTTTAAAGTTGATATATTTACCGCGTTTTAAAACATACATTTTGTTGTCCGCCATAGTAATCATAGATTTAGCGTCGGTATGAACAGATTTATTAAAATTCTCTATACCAAAACTAAACGAAATCTTAAACGGAAACTCGCGTGTGTTATTAAACGCTGTTATTTTGTCGCTAATGCGGCTTATTATATTCAGCATAGAATTACTGTCTACATTAGGAAAAATAAGTATAAATTCGTCTCCGCCAAGCCTGCAAAAATATTCTCGGTTACGCGTCGACGCATTAACGATCTCAATGAATTTTAATAAAAATTTATCGCCCCATTGGTGACCGTGTATATCATTAGCGGATTTTAGCCCGTCTAAATCGATAAAGCAAATTGTAAAGGGATTTTGAGAAGAAATTAATTTTTGAACAGTATTTACGGCAAAAGTATGGTTGTAAATACCTGTCATTTGATCTCTCGAAACCTGTAATTCCAGATTTTCTATAAGCATTTTTTGATTTGATATATCTACTAAAATATAAAAATATGCTTTTCTATCATTTGTCCAATTTATAAATAACGAATAAACATGATACCATTTCCCGTGATATTCCGAATATTCATCCCATTCATTATGGGTTTTATTTTCTTCTTTCGCTTTTTTATACAGAAGGTCTGTAAACTCCTCCCTGAGCTTTAAGCTGTTCTCGTCCTCTTCGGCATCATTTGCGCCGTATAGAAGCTCGCCGGTTTCCTCATCGTGAACATACATCACGATATTTGTGTATTGATTGATAAATTTTATTATTAAATCCAGTTCATCAATCCGTACATCCCGCTCTGACAAACATAATATCATATGATTGAATGAGTCCGAAATCTGTCCCATAAAATCAATCTTTTGGTTATAATTGCCTTGCGATATCTGATTGACTTTCCAAGTCAAATGCAATAAATTAGAATGCAGTTCTTTTAGTCCCGCGGAAAGGTAGTTTTGTTTAGGAGGAAAATCGATATCCAAATTTCCGTGAGCAATGGCGATTGAGTATTCGTTATTTTCTTTAATATACCCATGCATCTCTAAAATATCACGCTCAATGTCCTTTAAATAAGCGTTTTTTATTTCACCGGAGTTTGCTAAGACAGAATCTATCGGCTTAGCATTTTTTACATTTTCGATTAATTGATTAATGTAAACCAATTCTTTTTTAGAAACAAGAATCATAGCGTCCTCACTTCTATCAAGCATTCCATTGCCCCCTTTATACAGTATTCCTTTTTTTATTTTTATCTTTTTTGTATAAATGGCTCTGTCAGACGCTTTTGGCTACAAACCTGCACGCTCTGTCTCCTGTTGCCCAACAATCAATTTCTCGTACCTTAAATTTTTTGCCGCTGTATGCTTCTAAAATTCCCGACAAAAAACCTTCATCATAAACGCAAACGGTCTCCTCATAAACAGGCAAACCGCTGCAGTCCAAATCTTCATACACTACCAGAACAATCTCGCCTTTTTCCAAATTCGCATGTTCTATTCTCAGTATCCCGATTTTATGTTCAACCAATTGTCTCTGAATCTGCTCTACAAAATCATTAAAGCTTAAACTCATATCCAAGTAAGCCTTTGCATACTCCACTCCGGCCTGAAACCCTGAAGTACGTATTATTTCGTCGGCTTCATCCTTACCGAAACGTTTTTCCAATACATCCATTACCGAAAGCTCAAAAAGCCTATAAACCAAAACAGGCATTTCCGCTCCGAGATTTGGCCTTCCTTCGCCAATATCTCCCAAAGATTTCATAGTACAATCCCCCTATAGAATTTTGTACTTTATTAAATATTTAATCGTCTTATTTTTCAAAAAAAATAACCTCATAAATAATAAAAAATAATAAGATGTATAATATAATGTTTGACTTTTTAAGCCTTGAGACTATAATTATTTAATGATGTTTATACTATTCCCCTTATATAAAGATAAAAAAAATGAAAATAGTATTAAATGAAAAATTACGATCAAATATCGGTACGCATTGTTTTATTTTATCGTTATAAAAATATAGAGTATATTTCATACTGAATATTATTACCGCATTTATCCTCTCAAAATGCATAAATATAATTAATGCAGCTACCGACTTATGATTTAATAAATTAATGTGAATTCGATACATCGAACTTATAAGATTTTTAAAACAAAGCCTTTTTTAGGACTTGTTCTAAATATCATTATAGTGGAAATATTGTCACAATATGATAACACAACCATTTATATTTGCTCAAATTTAGAATTTATTACCGTTTTGATATTATTCTGACGAACGAAAGGTTTTTATGAGAGATTATAATGAAATCGAAAAATCTATAATTAAGAAATTCAAAAAATCCATTTGGGTGAAATTTACAAGGTCTGTTCGTGAATACAACCTCATTAATGAGGGCGACCGCATAGCCGTATGTATTTCCGGCGGAAAAGATTCTATTTTGATGGCGAAATGTTTTCAAGAGCTAAAACGCCACAAAAAATGCAATTTTGAATTGGAATTTATTGTAATGGATCCGGGCTACAATAAAGAAAATATTGAATTGATAATCAGTAATTGCAAATCCCTCGAAATTCCTATAAAAATTTTCGAAAGCCCAATTTTTGGAATCGTTTCCGAAATAGATGATTCACCTTGCTATTTATGCGCCCGAATGCGCCGCGGCTATCTTTACAGCAAAGCTCAGGAGCTTGGCTGTAATAAAATAGCTTTGGGGCATCATTTTGATGATGTTATTGAAACAATTTTATTGGCAATGCTCTACGGTGCCGAAATAAAAACTATGATGCCGAAGCTTCATTCAACAAATTTTGAAAATATGCAATTGATTCGTCCAATGTATCTTGTTAAAGAAAAAGATATTATCGATTGGAAGAATTATAACGAATTATATTTCATAAACTGCGCCTGCAAATTGACAGAAGCTCTTTCGAAAAACGAAATTACATCCAAACGCGCCGAAATGAAAATGCTCGTCGAACAATTCCGCAAAACATCGCCGATGATAGAAATGAATATTTTCCGCTCGGTAGAAAATATAAATCTAGATGCAATTATCGGCTACAAAACTAAATCAAATAAAATTCATTTTTTGGATAATTATACTGATTAATACTATTTTCATTTTGATAAGTAGAAAATACAAAGGGCAGAGCTTTGCCGGCGAACGGAAGCAATCTGCCCTTTAGTTTTTTTTCATACTATTTTCATTTTGATAAGTAGAAAAAAATTTTTCACAGCGGAGCGTTTCAAGCGTGAAATGAAATATTTTTTTCTATCCTTAATAATGAAAATAGTATCAGCAAATAATCGGCGGTGGATATAATGCATATAATGCGTTCCATGTACTAACCCCAACAACACCATCCGCAACCAAAGCGTTTGTGTCTTGAAAAGATTTTACGGCAACCTCTGTCATATTCCCAAAAATTCCGTCAACTTGCCCGTCATAATAAAGCAAATCTTTTAACTCTTGCTGAAGCTCACTGACAAACGGACCTTCGTCACCACGGCGGATCGTTGGCTTCGGTCCATCGGGAATAGGCTTGATTATTGGATTTGTAGCTTGTTCATAAAGCTTATTCCATGTTTGCGGTCCAACGATTCCATCTGCATTTAAACCGTTATCTCTCTGAAAAGATTTTACACCGTTCTCTGTCTCTTTATCAAAACTTCCGGTTACACTTCCCGGAAAATATCCCAGTCTCTTTAAAAGTTTTTGCAGAATCGTAACATAATCGCCGGAATCGTTTATGCGCAAGACAGGCCGTCTTAATTGCGGGTCTGTTAAATCATTATTAATTGCGTTCCAAACCGATTGATCCACGACTGTGCTAACGGGCAATCCTTTGGACCTCCTGTAATTCTCTACGGCTTTTGAGGTTTTCGGACCAAAATATCCGAATGTCTGCCCCTCCAGATAACCCAATTCTTTTAATAAATTTTGCAATAGTTCTACATATGCTCCCGAAGAAGTAAAAATCAAATTCGGAAGTTCGCCTGTCGGTAAAAAAGGTCCCGGATTAAATGCCTCCTCCAATTTTCTCCAAGTATTTCTACCCACAATTCCGTCGGCGGTTATCCCGCTGTCCGTCTGAAATTTTTTTACGGCATCTTGAGTTTCTTTATCAAAGACCGCGTTCGGGTTGCCTTTAAAATATCCTAATGTCTGTAATATCAATTCAAGCTCCCTTACTTCATCCATATTGCTGCCAAGCGACAAAGTCGGCTGATTAGCGGAAAGTATAGCGAATAATGTATTTTGGTCTACTGTTCCCGTTACAGGCAAATTATTATTTTTCTGAAAATTCCGCACGGCGGTCTCTGTATTAGGCCCGTAAATTCCATCGATTTTACCACGGTAATAGCCCAGGTCATATAGATTCTTCTGAAGGTCTTTAACAGGTTCTCCTCTTTCGCCGGGTTCTAAAATCTGATTAGCGTCTCCTATTGTATATTCAGTCACAAAAGTTTCTTGCAGGTTTTTTTCCGCAATGATTTCTTCCAATTTTTTTAGCAATTCGTTTGAAAATTCCACATTGACCAAAAAATTATAATCCTTTTGAAAAGCATCCAAAGATTTTTTTGTAAAATAATCAATTTTTTTAGAATAATCATAAATAGGATATCCAAGCAATGATAAATAATTCTTTATCTTTGAAATCAAAAAACACACCTCCGGTTTTTTATAGCAACCCAGTTTTACATAATATGGAATTGCTATATATTCCAACTTTCTATACAGTATATTTTTTTAAATTGTAATTTGTTACACATATTGGTTATTTATTGCATATATATGAGTAAAAAGCCATTGAGGTGAATTATGGGAATCGGAAAATTGCAGTTTCAAATTTATGCGGACAACCTAGGACAGCCGCTCAGCGGCGCTATAGTCAGAATAACAGGCGAAGGAATTGATATATCTCTTACATCAAATATTATCGGTATCACAGACGTGGTCGAACTTCCATGCCCCGATAAAGAGTATTCATTGATGCCTCAAAACGAAATACGTCCTTACGCTGTATACTCTGCTGTTATTTCAAGGTCAGGATTGATAACAAAAACCATTGATTTTATAGAAATCTTTGACACGATTACAAGCATAACCCCTGTTACTTTAGATACAGAAGACAGCTACCGCTTAGAAAGCCAGCTTTCAATCATATCCGAACATACTTTATGGGGGGTATATTCACCAAAAATTGTTGTCAATCCGTTTACACAAATGGAACCGAATGAGGTTCAGAACGTCTTTTCCAGCGTCTTTATTCCGGAATTTTTAATTGTGCACGACGGCCTGCCCAGCACGCAAAACGCCTCAAATTATTTTGAGACCTTTACATCCTATATTAAAAATGTCGCCACAAGCGAAGTTTATTCAACATGGCCGCGTGAAGCAATCAAAGCAAATGTTTTATGCATAATTTCTTTTACACTGACCCGTGTTTTTACAGAATGGTATATTTCTAAAGGCTATAATTTTACAATAACAACCTCTACTCAATATGACCAAAAATACATCAAAGATCGAAATATTGCCGAAAATATCTCTTTGATAGTTGACGAGATTTTTAATAATTATTTGGTTTATAATAACGGACTTCCGCCTTTTTTTGCCCAATATTGCGACGGTGTCAAAGTTAAAAACCCCGGCTGGCTTTTCCAATGGGGCTCCAAGGATTTAGCGGACAAAGGCTATACCGCCGAACAGATTATAAATTATTATTACGGCAATAACGTTAGCGTTACTTCAACATACCAAGTTCCGGGAATCCCGACTTCTTTTCCGGGTTATAATCTGCGGCAGCGTGTTTGCGGCGAGCCGGTTCAAAAAGTGCAGCTCCAACTTAATATCATTGCCTCCAGCTATCCGCTTATTCCAAAAATTCTGCCTGCCGACGGAATCTACGGACCAAAAACCGAACAATCGGTAAAAATATTTCAGGATATTTTTAATTTGCCTCAAACAGGCATTGTTGATTTTACAACATGGTATAAAATATCTTATATCTTTGTATCTGTCACAAATATGTTAAGCGGACGTTATTCCATTTAATACCATTTTAATTTTTTGACTATATAAAAAGCCGGAATTATTTTTTTCCGGCTTTCTTATAAATCGGTATTTGATAAATTCAACATCTTCGCCAGTAATTTTTTGTAAGAATTTGTATATATTTATATTGACGATATTTAATGTAAGCTCTATACTAGTATTAGTGCCGTAAAAATTTCTTATTGAAGCAAATAATGCTATTTTATTGAAACGCTGAATATACTTTTCTCAATCACGTCTTACTCACTTGCAGAATAATAATTCTTTTTTTATAAACATAAAGGGGGATATTAATGTACATTAAAGATTTCGAAAACAATATTGATTCGAATATATCAAAACTGGGGTTCGATTTTTTTAAGCAAGACCTAGTCAGCTCTATAGTCGTTGACGACGGTGAATATACTGCCACTTTTTCCGATAGCGTCAATTGTTTCGTCAAACTAAAAATAAGCATCGAAAATGAAATTCTTTTATCCGAATGCAATTGTGAAGAAAGCAAAGCCGCGATTTGTAAGCATCAAGTGGCCGTCCTTTATGAATTACGTAATATTTTGCAAAATAAGCCCGGCAAAAAAACAAAAAAAATTGTTTGGAATAAACTTTTATTAAAACAAAATAAAAAAGTTCTCGCTGATATTATTACTGACCTTATTAAAAATAACCCCGAATTAAAATCAAAAATCATACTGGATTTAAACAACACCGAATTACAAATAATCAATTATTCTACTGACCTAATCAATTCCGCACTCGAAATAGACCCACGCTTTGACCTAATCAGCCAAAAAGAATCCGAAAATATAATTTCCGCTGCTAACAGAATTTTGCGAACTATTGATAAAAATTCAGAAAACTATGAATTGAGCTTAAAGCTTTGCATCGTTATCCTAAAATTTTATACAGAGATTTATTCTTTCTCTAATTATTTGAGCAACAGCGTATTTGAGCCGCTTTCCAAAACTTTGACCAAAATTTCGGAAATTGTGGAAAATGTTATTTCCAACGATGATTTAAATACAACTGTCTCGGCAGCAAATGAACTTTTAAAATTTTTTAAAGAATATAAAATTATTTATCTTTATTCATGGTTATCTGAACTCTTTGAGCTTTATCTGAAATTCATGGATATTCCCCAATTAAGATTAGAATATTTATCGTATTTAGAAAATGTTGCTTCAATAAATAATTCTGATTTTAATCAGATTTTAGATGTAAAAATGGACTATTATGCCTCAGAATTTGCGCAAGCTTTGATTATTAAAATTTTAAAATCTTATAACTCCGAAGAAGAAGTTTATGATTTTATGAATAAGCATCTAGAAAATCCCCGCTTTAGGGATATTATTATTAAAAAATCTATGGAAAGCAAAAATTTTGATTATGCCCTTGCACTTTGCAAAGAAGCAGAAAAAATAGATAAGGATTCGCGCGCTAATTTAGAATGGAAACGCATTAGATATTCGATTTATGAACAGCAAAACGATATTGAAAATTGTAAATCGCTTGCATTAATTTTTATTTATAATTCAGAATTTGAGTATTTTTTAAAACTAAAGGAATTATCAAAAGGCGATGACTGGAATCTTACAGTCGACAATATTTTATTATCTTTAGAAAAAGAAATTTTTTACAGACCGATTTATTTCAATATTCTGATTGAAGAAAGACGTTTTGATAAATTAATGAATTATTGCAAAAAGCGCCCTTTGCACATTGACCGCTATTATTCTTATTTGATAGATGATTACCCGAACGAGGTTGATGACGTATTTGTGGAAAAAATTATGTCGGAAGGCGCACGCGCTTCCAGCCAAAGCGGAGTTAAAAATATCTGCAAACTATTGAGGCTTTATAAAAAAGCATTCTCCGCCGACAAGGCAAAAGAAATTAAAAACAGACTTTTAGAACAAAATGCTAAACAGAAAAATTTAGTTTTGGAGATTGAAAAACTCAAGCTGATTTAATATTTAATACTATTTATACTGGCGCACGAATTCCACATTCGTTCGTCAGTATATATAACGAAACCCCGAAGATGCGGCTTCACGCCCATGCTTCAGATTTTTTTCAAGTATATCCCTATCCGCATTTATAGTTAAGTTGGTGATAGTTTTTGAAATCCACAAAGTTTATTTTGTTTGATAAGTCTCAAAATTTTACATTTGGCGAATTAGTTTATCTGTCTTTTCTTGATTATAAAATCTGCTGCAGAAATTTTAGAAAAGACAATTTTGTCGAGATGATTTATGTCAAATCCGGTAAAATTAAAATAACTTCCGGCCGCAAATATATCGAATTATCTGAGAATTCTCTGTTCTTTATATCCGATTTATCTGAAAATATTAATATTTTTTTTGATGAAAATACTGATGAATTTTATGTTTTTGGCATAAACGGATTTTTGGGCAGAAATATTTTTAAAGAGAATGAAATGTTTAAAATCATTGATGCGCGAAAAATAAAAAACCAGCTTAATAATATCTGTGATGCGCTGAATTTTGATTTAGATATTTCTGAACTTTTTGCGTACAGTGAAAATATTATGTCAATCATTACATCTTCTTATTTTAATCATATATATTGCCACTCTGTCAATTTTAAATTCCACAAAATGCCAATTGAATGCAACAAACTTCGCCAATATATCGAAGACAATTATAATTGTAATATAAATCTGGATGTTTTGGCGGAAATCGCACATATGAACAAATATTATGTTTCTCATATGTTTACAAAATTTTTTTACATTTCACCGATTAGCTATTTAATAAAATTTCGCATATCAAAAAGCAAAGAACTTCTGCTTAGCGAAAATCTCAGTATCTCTGATGTTTCCTCAATGTCTGGATTCGCCTCCCATAGTTATTTTTCTCAGGCTTTTAAAAAAATTTGCGGAATTTCTCCGACTAACTTTCGAGAAATATATAAAAAAACTTGTTGATATAGCGGTTTGATTTTTTACTGACTATTAAATTTTGTTTTCGATTTATATATAATCAAGAAAAATCAAACCGCAAAGCATAAATATATTGTTAAAATACTATATACTGACAAACGATTAGATTTTCACGCCCGTTCCGAGCGATTGAGGGAACGGGTGTGAAATTTGTTTTCGTTTGTCAAAACAATATTATTCTCGATAGAAATTTCTTTCAAATTTTCTAAATCAGAAATCGGCTCAATATCAGAAATTTTATTATTATCAAGATTTAAAATCTCTAATTTTTTCAAATTCGCCAATTCTGAAATATTCTCCAAATCATTATTCGATAAATCCAACACTTTTAAATCTTCCAATGAATAAATAAAATCCAAATTTTTCAGATGGTTATAAGAAATATCGAGCAATTCCAATTCCGTCAAAGTCGGTAAAATATACAACATGTCTGTTCCGTTATCTCGAATTTCAAGTTTTCTTAAATTTTCTGGTTTTTTTAGAAAGTTGATATTTGCAATATTACTATTATGACCAATCGAAATTTTCTCTAATTTTTCGAGATATTGCAAAAAACTTAAATCAACTTCAGTTTGGCAGTAAATATAAATCTCCTTCAGATTTTTAAAATTGCTTAAATCGTATATTCCGCCGAAATCGCCATTCTGAATATTCAGAAATTCATTTTTTTCGCCGTTTTGAATAAAGGAAACATCTTCGATAGCGTAGCCGGATAAATCATTTTCCAAACTAAGTTTAACATCTTCGACATTGAAAAAAATATTTTCTCCCATTATTAACATAGAATAAATTTTTTCGATATCCGAATCTATAATAGGATTTGCATCTTTTGCCAAGTAATTTCTGACTGCCAATTCAAATTCCTTGTTCTCAAAATTAATTATTTCGTAATCGTTCAAAATAAAATACTCTAAAGTAAGAGTTTCAGATTTGATTCCTCCGACAATATTTACGGCTTTTATAATATGAGAGCCTTTTCCCAATAAAATCGGGTCTACGTATTCCGAAGAAGTATAATCCGGCTCGCTGCCATCGATTGTATATAAAATTTTTCCCGAATCAAGCGATTTCAGAACGATACTTATTTTATTTTCATATTCTCCGCTTTGCTTATCGCAGACCGGCATTTTTGGCTCATTTTTACTGAAAACAGGGTTAGCCCTATATTCCTTTATAAGATTCTTCAATTCGCCGTAATTAGCGTTTTTTTCATATAAATCTATTAGCATCCGCATAGCTTCTTCATTATTAGGGTTTTTGTCTAATACCTTATAAAAAATTTCTTCTGCATCGGCATAATTTTTTTCCGCAATAAAAACATCTGCCAAAATTATATATGCCTCTGTTTCCTCAGGTTCTTCTTTAATTGCTTCCAAAAGCATTTCTTTGGATTTTTCAATCTGCCTGTCGGCTTTATATTCTTTCGCGCGCAGCGTAAGGTAATTATATGTTGAGTATGACTGAGTGCTGTACAGATGGTAAAGGCGAACTAATATAACAATTATAATCAAACATATCGGAATTAATATTTTATTTTTCTCGTCCAGCAGTATCTCCCCATTTACTAAATTTTGATTCTAACTTCCTACAAATTCTATTATACCATATTATTTGAAAAAAGTTATAATTATCCAATTTTATTGCATAAAATAAAATATTTTATTTTTTTATATAATACTATTTACATTTTTTGTATCTTTTAGAATGGAAATAATATAATACTATTTTCATTTTGATAAGTAGAAAAAAATCTTTCACAGCGGAGCGTTTCGCGCAGGCTTCAAGCGCGAAATGAAATATTTTTTTCTATCCTTTATAATGAAAATAGTATAAAACAAAATAATTGTATTTATAATTATACAAAAAAATCGCCGGTTTCGGCGATTTCTTTATTATACTATATTTTAAAACGGAACCGTATCATCAATATCCCAATCCGTCTCCTCCATTGTTCCTAAATCCTCGGTGTTTCTTTCAAAAATTTTAGGCTTTGAGCTGCTGATAGTTATTGTTTGATGAGCCACATAATAAGAAGTATTCGGTTCGTCCAGACCTCTGAATGTCACAAAGGCACGTTCATTCTCCTTTTTCATTTTTATATAAAAAGAGATAAGACCAATCGTATTTAAAATAATCCCTGCTATACCTATAAACAAAAATGGCATACTGTTTGACATAATTTTTCCCCTTATATTTTAAACTCCTATTCCCAAGCCCTCAATAGTTTTCGTGAGTTCTTGAAGTCGTGAAGTCATGGATTCTTTGACTGCCAATTCCTGCAAATGCTCATACGATTTCAATGCATTACTGAAATTTCTTTCGTTCTTATCTTTTTTTGTAAGCTCTTTTTCAAATTGAATATTAGTCAAATAATAATATGATAAAAATCGGTCATAAGCTTTTGTTGAATTAATCATGACTTTTTCGGCATTTTCATAATCACCAATACTTTGATAAGTTGTACCTAATTTTATAAAAACGTCTAAATCATTTTTTCCCATATCCAAAAGCCTGGCATAATTTTCGGCGGCTAATTTCAAATCAGAAATATAGGCTTCTTCATTTTCTGCACTTTTGGCTTTTTCATCATATGCAGCGGCTTTTGTTTGAACAAGCTCTATAGTAGCCTTAGAAGCCATTTTTTTGTCGCCTTCCTCCAGCGTCAAAATATATAAATCTTCCGAGCCGTTGAAAACATCGGGGTTATCTTTATAAACACCGGCTTTTTTTATAATTGAATCGGATATAACCAAATTATTTTCCGAATTATTTATTGCCAAATCATAAAAATCCAGAGCTTCATAATATTTTTTTTCATATTTAGCCCTTTCAGCGTATAAAAAGTTTATTTTGGAAACATCATATTGTAAAGAAATTAATTCATCAATAAAAGGCTGTGCTCTTTCAAAATCTCCGGTATTTATATAACCCAATGCCATATAAAACTTTGCATCCGTGCTGTTCGAATCATTGGCCGACATCGCGCGAAAAGCAAAATCAAAAGATTTCGGATAGTTCTCTTTTTTATAAAGAAATTTTGATAAATAAAAATCTATGCTTCCATCCAATTCCTCTATACCTTTAAAATGCTGCAAAGACATAGAAGATTCAGGGTCTTCTTTGACCATATTAGCATTTATATAGTTTATTCCTTCGTCATATTTTGCTGATTCGTAATAATAATCAAGAAGGGCAATGTATGCGTCTGTAAAATTAGGGTTTAGTTTAATTGCTTTTTCGAAGGATTTTAGAGCTAAATCATAATTGTATTGATGCATATAAACACGCCCGTCCGAAACTAACTGACGGCTAACCTCTACAGATTCATTTCTAATTCCGTTTATGCCTAGATAAGTTATAAATCCAAAAATCACATAAATCAACAAAAACAGCGAATAAGCAACAATTTGTTTTACAACAAGCCGTCTTAAATCTCTGTTAAGCCTATCTATATTGATCAAATCATATTTTAAATCAAAAACCGATTGATATCTTTCGTCGGGGTCGATTCTCGTGGCTTTTGTTATAATATATTCCATTTCTTTTGAAACATTATTTTCAAATTTTGCAATAGGTTTTGCATAATTATCGGTCGGCGCAATTCCGGTCAATAATTGATAAATAGTTATTCCGAGCGAATAAATATCCGAGCGTGTATCAAAAGTTTTTTCGATATACTGTTCGGGCGCGCAGTAACCGCGGGTTAATGCAACCTGCGCCGATTCTATATGGTCTCTTTTGTATTCGCACGCTATTCCAAAATCGATAAGCGTAATTTTATTGCTTTCACGGTTCACAATTATATTCCCCGGTTTTATATCTCGATAAACAACCGGATGCGGCTCCAATGTATGCAAATACTCCAGAACATCACAAATCTGAATCGCCCATTCAATAACGGCTTTTTCGCTGAAACGCCGCTCCTGCATCAAAAGCTCTTTCAGCGAAGGGCCGTGCACATATTCCATAATTATATAAATTGCGGTATTGGTTTCATAAATATCCTCAACTTTTACAATCGAATCATGGTCTAATTTTTTTAAAAGGAGAGGTTCTCTCAACAAAAGCTTTCTATCCCGTTTTTTAATCGGAATTTCCTTTATGGCAAATAATGCTTCGTTCGTGACATCTTCTACAAGATATACGGTGCCCATTCCGCCCTGACCGATTATCTTTATTTTTCTAAAACGGTCAAACAGTAAATTACTCACCTTGCACCCTCCCTTTCGTAATTATTTTTTCATAAAGATGATAGCCTTTGTTTTATTCGATAAGAAAGCGAAAATTCATTTTCGCGTTCTGCCTGTCTTATCAACATAATAGAAATATTGTCGTTTGCGTTGCCCTCTTTGATAAGTTTGCGCAGCTCCTTTGCCTTGTCCTGCATAGTAAAAATACGTTTATCATAAAGCACCTTCAAAATATCCGATTCGTTCGCGTAGCCGTGAAAACCGTCCGAGCAAAGCAAATAAATATCTCCCGGCTTTGTTTTATCCAAATCCTTAAAAAGCTCGACCTCTTTTTTTACGCCCAAGCAGCGTGTAAGAAGGTTTCGTTTAGAATAAAAAATCGGATCATCGCGTTCAATAATTCCTTTTCGGTAAAGTTCTTCAACATAAAGATGGTCTTCTGATAATTTCCGTATACTTTTATTTATGCTATATATCCGGCTGTCTCCAACATGCCTGATTATATAAATATCCCCGATTATTATTAAAAGCGACATAGTCGTTCCTCTTTTTTCGGGATAATTATTGAGCTGCGAATTTATTCTTGTAATCGTATAATCGAGATTTTCTAATATAGCCGAAATATATTCGCCTTGCAGCATTTTTGTTAAAAAATAATTTTCCCACCAATAGGAAATCAATTCCACAACAAGATTAGATGCCGATTTTCCTGCCGCAAGCCCGCTCATTCCGTCTGCAACAACAAAAATCCCTATCTCTTCGCCCTGAACATAGTTCGTTTTTACAAGAACAGAATCTTCATTTATTTTTTTTCTATCACCGGCATCACAAACCACACCTATGTCAAAAAATCTCTTTTTCAAATTTTATGCAGCTCCCAAAGCAAGTTTACAATTCATAAGGCGTTTTGCCGTTTAATACTGTTTCCATTTTTTCTATCCTTTTTTTAAGTAAAGGGAAAAAATAAGGGACTAAAAATTAAGCCCCTTAAAAAATCGTAGAATAAAAATTTTGACTGAAAGTATTTTCGTTTTTCTACCCTTTAAAAATGTATCGTAAATTCAACATCAGCCAAAATCACAACATCACCTTCGTCCAGCGGATAATCTATATGTGGTTTCAGTCTGTTTTTATATGAATTAATATATGTCCCGTTTTTTGATTCTATATCGTTTACAAAAAATATTCCGTCGCGGTTTATTATCTCAGCATGAACTTTGCCGACTTTGTTTGACTGGCAAACAAAATCCACTTTTCCGACAAATCTTCCCAAAGCAAATACCGGCTTGTTTAAAAATATTTTTTGAACAACTCCGTCAACCTCTGTTGTTAAATAAGGAGTATTTTTTTCCGAAACAAAAACCGTATCATCCAAATCATCCGTCATATCTTTATCTTTTGTAATTTTTTTAGGTATTTTTTGTGTGGGCTGTTTTGTACTGATTTCCTTGCCCGGTCTTATATTAGAACTAAAATCATCTTTTCGTGGTTTCTTTTGTTTCATTGACTGCTTATTAATATTATCGTCATAAATCTCATTTTTTGAATAGTCATTGTCGATTTCTTTCGGAGCCAACAATATGGAATAAAGAATGAACAACGCAACGCATACGGCAAGCACTACAATAGCTACATTTACAATATGGATTCCGCCCTCAGGCTTCTCAAAAGCGCCGAACATAATACATAAAACTATCGCAACGAATATCGCCAAAACACCTACACCAAAAAGTATAAGATTTTTTTTCGGTATCGGCTGTTCAACATAATCCATATCGTCATCTTCATATTCCGCCGGACGCATAATTGTCTCAAGCTCTTCCTGTTTTTTGAAAGCTTTTGGATTACGTGAATTTTTCGAATTTTTTCCCGACAAAAGAGAAGCATATTCCAATTCACGTTTTTTAATAAAATCGCTTTCCATATCAATAAATTCCGTGTCATCGCTAATATCATTTGACGACGGCTGGATTGATGTCTTGGCCATATTTTCTATTTGTTTCATTCTTTCAAGAGCTTGGCGTTCTTCATCGTCATCGATTTTATGAAACGGTGAGGATTGTTTTTTCGATTCCGGCTTTAAAGATGTTACGAGATTTATTTGGCTGTCATTTTTTCCTAATTTATCGCCGTAAGGGTCTTGGTTCTTTTTAAAGCTTTCACCATATTGCTCCTGTATTTTTTTCATTTGAGCTTCTTTGCGCTCATTTGTATTGGCGTTAAATATCTGCTCACGAAGTTCACGCAAGGCATCTTCTTCCGAAACTTTTGGTTTGTCCAAATTTATCAGTAAATCTTTTTTTTCAGACGTACTTGCTTTTTTCTCTTTTTTTTCAAAAGCAAAAATATCTTTTGAAAAATTTGATTCAGCAAATCCATTAGCCGCCGGATCAGGAATTTCCTTTTTATCTTTTTCAAGCGGTTCATCAGAAAAATCAAAAAAATCATTGGCACCGATTTTATTGAAAGAATTTGAATATACTTCGTTTATGCCATAAGTATCCTGAGAGACATCAAGCTCATCTTTAAAATTCGGCCCATAAGTTTCATTATCATTTAATTTAAAATAATCAAAAAATTCATCAGATTCTTTTTGTTTGTTTGAATTTCGAACGGAATCGAAAGGGTTTTCATATATATCTTTATCCAAGCCAAAGGTCTTATTAATTTTTTCGTTGGCACCGTTTACATCAATATTATCAGTTTTTTTGCTGAATGATTGGGACGCAGCATCAAGCTTCGCTACCAGTCTGGATATTTTTTCTAAACCGGCATCAGAAGAATATGCAGCCTCCACTATAGTTTTTGCATCTTTATCACATTCGGAATCCAAAACATTATCTCGTTTTAAATCCAACAAAAAATCGCCGATTATTTTTATTCCCAACGAATCTCTATAAAACGGCAAAAATACAAAAACGGGTTTTGCTTTTGCAGAATCCATATAAATATATTTTTTGTCCAGCACTATCCCCTGATCCTCAAGCTGATATTCCTCAGCCTCCATCATAGCGCCTAAAATACTGTCGATCAATTTAAACATTAAAGGTTTGGTAACTTTTTCGTTTTTTAAAATTTGTGACAAAGTAGCTTTGTTTGTTATATCATAATAAAGCTGAGCAGCGTTATTTATTTGTACTTTACGCACCTGCAAGAAATTCTGAGTCTGATTGTTAGAAAGCATTTGCACTTGATAATTAACGATCTCTTTGCCATTTTGCACAGATATTATCAAAAAATTAGAAGAACCCGAAAAGTCATAATCCACCTGTATTTTATTTGAATCAATTAATTTTTGCATATCGAATCCCCTTAAAAATTAAAGTATAGACTTCATTTGACTTGTGTACCTTTCAAGTTTTGATGCAATAGACAAAATATCGTTTAGTTGGCTAAGCACCGGCATATAGGGTATTTCACAAGCGTACTCGAAAATGTCTTCAAAAGTTTTTTCTTCCTGCGGAATCATGTCCTTTTTGTTCAATATCAGGTGAGTTTTATCGTTAACAAGTGTATGCAAAAAAAGATTAGTCTTTTTGCAGGAAAAATTTGTTTCATTTACAGTAACAAAAAGTTTATTGCACAATTCAACAATTTCGTTGTCAAAATAATTATCTCGAGATGCATCAATCACAATGTATTTATACAAATTAGAGGTTTTGATTATCTTTATCAAATCTTTTAAATAACGCAGATTTTTTTCATCATTAAACGAAAACGGGAAAAAACCGATTCCGCATTTTCTGTCCTTTTCGCTTATAATATTTATTTTTTCATGGCTGTAAAAATCGTCGTTATTTACCATATCCTCAATATCTTCCGGTAAAATAATTTTTTCACTTGTAAAAAAAAATGATGAGCTGTTAAACTTTTCCAAATTTATATAAAAAGCATTTCCGCCGTCGTTTGCGGCATTGGCGGCAAATGCCAGAGCTAAAGAAGTATTTCCGCTACCCCCTGTCGGCGAATAAAAACCGACAACTTTTGTTTCAGAAATATCTTTTTCTTTTATTTGTTCTTTTATATCGACATTTTCTGCCGAATCTTTTCCATAATAGATATCGGTTATTGCCTGCAAGAAATTTTCGGATTTTTGAAACTTTTTGATTGAATGATGGCCTGGGTAAATAAAATTATTTTTGGTCGTTAATAAAATGACGAATTTTGCGTTAGCATGCTCTATAAATTCATGGTCCGCAAAAAACTCATCTATCAGCAGAATATCGACAGTATCTTCGTTCAAATACTCGTCTAGAGCGTTTTTGTCTGTAAAAACCGCAACACTAAACCCCAAGCGCTTATCTATGATATATTTTGAAACCTTATTCAAAAAGTCATCATCTTTATCTGCAAGTACTAAATTTATAGCTCCCAAAAACAATCATCCCCATTTCTTTTGTAGAGCGGCCCGAATTTAAATCAAGTTAATTTTCTATTATAACCAATTTTATAAAACCGCTGTATTGATAAAAAAGATATCAATTTGCGCCTATTATGCTGTAAAAGCGCGTAATACAATTTATAAACAGTAATATTCTAGTGTGAAACTGCTATAATAAGCCGGACAAAAGGTTAGCCCATACAAAATTCTCTAATAATACTATTTTCATTATGATATATATGGAACAAAAATAGTATAAAATGATTAACTTTAGATTCACATTATTAATGTCAATTTAATTGGTTATCGACATTTTAATATTTTTTCTTTATTATAGTCTAACCAAAAAATAGAAATATTCTAATAGTTTTATTTAGTTTTCTATATAAATAATATTACATTTATTTACATAAAAATCAATAAAATATCTTTTATATATTTTTTTGATAAAAACTAAAAAAATTAGCTTTTATCGATTTATTAATAATATATTGTGAGATTTAACAAAATATTTGTATTATTTACTGTTGTATTGTAATATATGGAATGAGTACATTTGTAATTAAGAATTTATTTTGTAATTTTCGAGAAGTCTATGAAAAAGTATTTAAAAAATCAAGACATATTTCACAAACACAATGTTTAGAAGTCAAAATCTCAAAATACGTTTATCAAAATTATACTCCTTGGAATTAGCAGACTAATTACAAATAATATAAAAATAAATAATAAATCAGAATTTTATCAAATGTTGTATTTATTTTGATATAAAAATCCATTTTTTTATAATTAACACCAGAATATTTCTAATATAATAATTTTCCTCTTTTTGTTTAAATTATGGTGGTATTTAGAAATTTTGCCTTTAAATATTCGCCGGTGTTATTTTTTTATTTAAATCGCTTAATGACAGAAAAAGTCAAATTGTAATGTTAAATTTTTTTTAATTTATTAATGATTCACTTGTATAATTCTAAATTTCATATATAATAATTACTAATTTATTTTTTATAAAATAAATAGGAATTAGTGTTACTTTAAAATAGCAGAAAGCAAGACTCAAAACATTAGCACCAAAGCCATAAATACTTTTTGATTCTTTCTTTTGCTTCTTTAAGAATGCAAATATTTACTCAATTAGGATTTTATCGACATTTTTATGCAAATCTTAATACGAAAGCAAATGCAAAATTTATTTATGCAGTTTTTAAACAATATAGCATTTTATTTTGAACTTTATAAATATCGCTAAAAAAACTGTACCGCCATAATTTACCGGCGGGTGCACAAAAACTATATTTCGTAATTAATTGTCGAATACCGCTTGCGCTTATTCTGCTTTTTATTCCGAAACCGCTTTAAAAATTTGTGTGCCCCAAAAGAAAGGTGGGTTTTATGTATCATTTTTTTAGATCCATTGGTTTTAGTAGAATTATAGCCGAAAGCCAGCAGAAAATTTTGTCGGAGCGTATACTTGATAACCCTGATTATAGATATATTATGAGTAAAAACGTAAATCATATTTTTATTGATTTTTATAAAGAATTCGGTGAAAATATGGGAGTTTCGCTAAAGGGTACTATGACGGAAAAAGACGATATTATCATACAAAATATAAAACCCTATTTTTTTTCAAACAATATTTTAGATATACATAAAATTTCTATAGAGGATGTTGACGGAGATTATTTGGCGCAGTGCCAAAAATCTGATTGTAATCTAAAATTTAATTTTTATATTCAAAATAAACTTGACCATATCGGTATAGATAAAAATAAAATGAATGATTTTAAAGTCAATATTGTCGGGCTTTCCAAAGGCGGAAAAATTATTCTGCCGCTAAACAAAGGCCAGCATTTGACCGGCGATTTATATGACCCAAAAGCTTTTAATTTCAAAGCGAATATAGCCAACCGTTCAAAAGACGGACTTTTTCCAAAATTTAAGGAATCAAAGGAATCGACTTTGAACCGCTTATCGAATAAAAATTTTCTTTCGCTGGTAGAAACTTATTTTCTGCCTTGCAAACATTCTAAAACAAATTATTTTGTTTTGGGAAATATTGAATCACATAAAATTCTTCGGAACAGCGAAACTAATGAAAAGCTTTATTTGCTGAAACTCTCTGTGACCGGAATAAATCTGGAAGTTTGCATAAACGCAAAGGATTTATACGGAATCCCGATGCCCGGCATGCGCTTTATGGGTAACGCTTGGCTTCAGGGAAAATTGTTGTAATCAATAAAATTTAAACATCCAAAAGCGAGACGCAATTTCACGTCTCGCTTCTTTACGTTTTAAAAATATCTTCTAACTTTTTTGCAATATTCAATATATTTCTGCCCGTAGATTTTTTTCAACGAATTTTCTTCCAATAAAATTTGGCGGTGCAGCATACAGATGGCGGCGAAAACATAAATCAGCAAAATCCAATCTGAAACCGCTAAAAAAATTCCGGTCAAAACAAAAATAAATGCTAAATAAATCGGATTACGACTTATCGAAAAAACTCCGCCGGTAATCAATTCGCCGGGCTTATCCTCGTCTATCCCAACCCGAAAAGAATTTTTGAAAGAAATCAATGCCCAAATAAATAATAAAATTCCGATCAAAGAAAGTAAATTTCCAATCCACTGCAATATTTCGTTATCAAATAGCAAATTTCCCAAAAAAGGCTCAAACAGTGCAGATTTTATAAGAATAAAGAAATAAATTATTACAAATGGCGGAAGAATAAAATCTTTTTTATCCATTTGACCAAATTTAAAAGCTTTGATTCCAAGTTTCTTAAGCTGTGAAATTCGTATGATAACAAGAATAACAAGCAGGCAAAAAGAGATTACGGCTAAATATCCCTGCATTTCGCACCTCTGGCTCTCATTTGCTTATTCGGTTTTTGCCGCCCATATAAGGCACAAGAACTTCCGGTATTAACACGCTTCCGTCTTCTTGCTGAAAATTTTCCAGAATCGCCGCTGTTGTTCGGCCT
This sequence comes from Eubacteriales bacterium, assembly GCA_031551135.1. Lineage (GTDB taxonomy): Bacteria > Bacillota > Clostridia > Lachnospirales > JAITVM01 > JAITVM01. The sequence goes on from JAVBOA010000001.1 coordinate 79,330, forward strand.
ACGGCAAGCCCTGAGCCATTTAATGTATGAACAAATTTAGCTTTATCTTTTACATCATCTTTGTATTTTATATTTGCACGTCTGGCTTGGTATGCCTCGAAATTACTGCAGCTCGAAATTTCTACATAACGGTTGTAGCTCGGCATCCAAACCTCAATATCGTAAGTCATTGCCGAAGAAAAGCCTAAATCGCCGGCGCAGAGTCTTACTATTCTATACGGCAGATTCAAAAGCTGCAAAATATGCGCCGCATCATTTTTCAATTTCTCCAATTCTTCATAAGAATCTTCTTGCTTTACAAATTTTACAAGTTCGACTTTATTAAATTGGTGCTGACGAATCAAACCTCTTGTATCTCGTCCGGCAGAACCCGCCTCAGCCCTGAAACACGCCGTATACGCGCAATGATAAATCGGGAGTTTAGCACCGTCCAAAATTTCTTCTCTATACATATTTGTAACCGGAACTTCCGCTGTCGGCACCAAAAAATATTCCGTATTCATTATTTTGAAAGCATCTTCTTCGAATTTCGGCAATTGGCCGGTACCTTCCATGCTTCTTCTGTGAACCAAGAACGGCGGTAAAATCTCCGTATAATTATGCTTATCTACATGAGTATCCAACATAAAATTGAAAATCGCGCGCTCAAGCCTTGCGCCAAGACCTTTATAAAATGTAAATCTTGCGCCTGTTGTTTTTGCCGCCGTTGCCGGGTCGAGAATATCCAATTCCTCGCCCAATTCCCAATGAGGTTTCGGCTCAAAATTAAATTTCGTAGGTTCTCCGAATTTTTCCACTTCAAGATTGTCGGCATCGGTAAATCCATCGGGAACGTTTTCGTTCGGCGTGTTAGGAATATTCATCAAAAACAGATTAATTTTATCATCCATTTCTTTCATTGCCGGCTCGAAATTCTTTATTTCTTCCGATAGTGCTTTCATTTCTTCCATGATTGCAGAAACGTCTTTTCCTTCTTTTTTCAAAATCGGAATCTGCTTAGAAGCCGCGTTTTGTTTGGATTTCATATCCTCAACTTTTTGAATAAGCTCACGCCTTTGGGCATCCATCTCATGAAATTGTTCTAAATTATACTCGCCGCCGCGGCGCTTTACCGCTGAATTAATTTTCTCAAAATTCGTACGCAAATCTTTTGCGTCTAACATACTATCAACTCCTTAAGAAATTTAAAAAAGCCCGCCCCAAAAAAAATTTCAGGACGAGCGAAAACCCGTGTTGCCACCTTGATTGCCGTAAAACGGCCACTCAACAAGCTATAAAGGGCTTACCCTTTTGATTCATCACCAAAGGCTCGGAAAGTGGAACTCCAAGATCATACATGAGTTTTCAGCAGCCACTCACTCTCTAAAGTACGATCGCTTAGATTAGTTTTCCTATAACGCCGAATATTCATACTACTTCTACATATCAAATGTCAATAGTTTAAAGGATTGTAACACAGGGGGATTTCCTTGTCAAGCGATTAATCCGCATAAAAAAACCATTCGAAAGTCTGCCTAAAAATATTTTTAAAATATGTATAAATAAATACGTTCCGGGTAAAAATTATTATTGTAGCCTTAATTAATTTAAGGAACAATTAATATCCCCCTCAAACCCGGTCTCAATCCCCCCCTGAGATCGGGTCTTTTTAAGCCTTTCGACAATTTTGTCTATTTAAATTTCTAATGCCGCACGAGATTTCACCGATAAATTAGTTACAAAGAATAATTGTGATATCCCAAACATCTCATTTTAGCGTTTTCCATATTATTGAAAATGCTCTTTTAAGCAGATTTTTGGATATACTGCAAATTCAATTTATAAACTTCGCAATTTTGATTGTTCAAAACAATTTTTAAAAAATTGACCAGAGCAATAAAATTCAATGGCAAAGAACAATTTTTGTGTATCGGCTGATGAATCTTGCGTAGTTTATCTTTCCAAATTGAAATTTCTATATTTGAGAAATATATAGATATTTTGCAACCGAAAAAATGCTTCAATTGATTTTGTATATACAATTCTTCCATAAAATATTTTCCGCTAAAGAAAAAATACTTATGCTTCAAGTATTTTATTTTTTTCTGTAAAATATCTTATGGCGATTTCCATTTTTAAATGCCATTTTTCCGTGAAACTTTGGTTTGGCGATAAATTTGGAAATAATCAGAAATACCATACAAATCAAATTTCTGGGTATAGGATAATATCCTATTTTGTACATAATTATTTTTTGGCATTTCTCAAATGCATTTGATTTTCAAATGCCCTCAAAAATATTTTTTATATCAGAGGAAGCAGGCTTTGTCATGTAAAAATGGTTTACATATTCATTCCTCACAGTGTGGCGAGGAATCAAACCGCTTTTATGGCTAAGCTTGTAATAGTCCAATAGGGGGGACACAATCCTCTTATATAAAAATTTCTTACTGCTTTTTTTAGCTGTTTGAGAAATATATTCTAAAATAATTTGGTATAGCACAAATTATTTTATAGAATATTCAGCTTAAAAACAGTATATCTGCAAAAGTCCGCCGCGATAAACGGCGGACTTTTTTGTGGCGTTTTGATAAAAAGTACTTAACAAATTTGTAATATATCCGATATTTATTTATGAAAATTTTTCTTGATTTTATAAAATCAAAAAACAAAACTGCTAACTATTTTTTTGGGGGAATAAAATGTTTAAAAATATTATTAAATCTCTTTTTATCACTTCGATTGTTTTCTTATTTATGACCAGCAATGTTTCCGCCGAAATTCTTGGATTGGATATGAAAACAAAGAACTTCTCGGCTTTGAAACAAACACCGAACGAAACGGCCGACACGATTACCAGACTAAATATTGGGGAATTGGTAAATATTTTGTATATACAAGAAGATTGGGCTTGTATTCAATATAATACAAACACCGGCTTTGTAAAATTAACCACGTTTTATGATATGCAATTTACACAGCCTTACATAGAAATCGGTTCTGCGGCCTATATCGAGGATAATTCCATAAAACTTCCCGAACCAATTGTAGAAGATAAGAGCGACAAAAATAATACCGATAAAAATAATATTGACACGGATTTTGATTTGCAGGCCCGCGCCGCAAAAGTTACATTCCCTACTTGGAACGAAATCAAGTCCGGAATATTTTTGTTAAACAAGCCTGCCGAAGTTTATGATATCAAAAGCGGAAAAATTTATTATGTGCAGTCTTTTTCAAACGGCAACCACGCGGATGTCGAGCCTTGCACAAAAAAAGATACGGCTATTATGTTTGAAACTTTCGGAAAAGAATGGAGTTGGGATGTGCGTCCTGTTTGGGTAACAATTAACGGGCAAACTATTGCGGGTTCGATTAACGGAATGCCGCACGCTTCTCAAACAATATATGACAATGATATGGATGGACAAATATGTATTCATTTTAAAAACAGCAAAACGCATAACGGAAACCAATCCTATACTGATTTACATCAGGAAATTGCGCAGGAGGCTTATGATTTAGCCCTCGAATACAGATAAACAAATAAACCTGCTATAAAAAAATATATCAAAATATTTCTTTATAGCAGGTTTATATTATAAATTATACGCGTCCTAAATATTCTCCGGTACGTGTATCGATTTTCAAAACATCGCCTTGGTTTATAAACAAAGGCACGTTTACACTTGCACCCGTTTCAAGTTTGGCCGGTTTAACAGCGCCTTGTGCTGTATCACCTTTAAATCCCGGCTCGGTATCAACAACTTCCAATTCCACAAAAAGCGGTGGCTCTATACCGAAAATATTTCCATTATGACTAAGTATTTTTACTGTTTCATTTTCTTTTACAAAATCAAGGCTATCTCCAACATCGGATTTATTCACGGTGATTTGTTCAAAATTTTCAACGTCCATGAAATAATAGAGTTCGCCGTCATTATATAAATACTGCATATCTTTTCTCTCAATATGGGCTTTTGGCATTTTTTCAGATGGTCTGAAAGTTTTTTCAGTAGTGCCTCCTGAAATCAAATTTCTTAATTTTGTTCTTACAAAAGCCGCGCCTTTGCCCGGTTTTACATGTTGAAATTCCAATACAACATAAATATCGCCATCATATTCAATTGTAATACCGTTTCTAAACTCACTGGCAGAAATCATTTTGTTAATCCTCCTAAAAAGAAATTTCGCCTTGCACCGCAAGGCTCAATTGCTTATAAATTACTGCTTTATTATTTCAAACGCAATAAATTATTTATCCAATATAGTTTATGACAAAAGCTTCATTTTATCAAGTATTTTTTTACACGGAAAAAATCCGAACAACCGGAATATCGAAATTTTTATTCCACATCGTGGCGCGGATATCTTGAAACAATTACAGCCGCTTTTGTTATAGCCGAAATTAAATCAACATCAATTTGCTGCTGAAATGCATTTAATTTCGCATAAAGTTCGCCTTTTTTTGTAACCACATATTTTGGCGGCAAAGTGTTTAATGCGATAGCAGTAATATCCAGCTTGCATTTTTCGCATTTGCATCCGTTTATATTGTCTAGCACCGATTCCAGCATCTCTTGAACACAAACTTCCATATAATTCCTAATTTCTCTCATAATTTTCCTCCTATAGTGTTTTTTAGCATTTTAAGAAATGAATTAATATCAGCCGGCATTTTTTATCAAAACTCTGCCTGCACCAACATTTACAGTCATTTCATATGCTATTTTGCCTGAGTTTTTTTCCATCAAAGTAAAAGTTGCTGCGCTTGTAACTGTCCCGCGTTTTGTAAAATAAACCCGAGTATTAATATAAAAAGCAATATTTTCGGGCAGAGTCTTTGTCTCAGTTATATGGTATTTGTCTTTTTCTGTTTCATAACCAATTTGATAAGTCTCCGAGTCTTTAACCATAATTACATATTTTTTCGATTCTGCCATAGAAATACTTTGTACATATCTTATATCGTCAGCCAAATTATTTACCGCTATATTAATATTTGTATTTTTCAATGAGTAAGCGCCAAAATAACATATTGATGATAAAATAGAAAAAAGCGTTATACACACAATTAACTCTATCAAAGAAAATCCTTTGTTTTTCTTCAATAAAAATCACCGATTTCCGTTTTTCAAAAAAGCCTCAATAATAATTTTTTCAAAACCTCTCTTGATTCGCACAGTAATTTCGTCTTTATTAACAATCGGTTTCACAAGAATCGTATAAATTTTCTTTCTGTTTCCGCAAACGATATCAGTAAAAATTTGGTCACCGATAATACATGTTGAATCCACAGAAGCATTCATTACTTTCATTGCTTTGTTCATCGCTCTCAAGGAAGGTTTTCCTGCCATCGAAACAGAAAAAATATCCATATCCCGCTTAAATTTCTGGACTCGTATTTCATTATTATTTGATAATAAACAAATTCTAAATCCGATTCTTTTTAATTTTTCAAAAAAATCCCGTATATGTTTCGGCGCGCGTTCAATATAATAAGGGACCAAAGTATTATCAATATCAAAAATAATCGAACGGATGCCCATATTAAAGAGCTTGTCATAATTAACTAAATAAATTGAATCAACATATTCATTTGGAAAAAATTTTTCAAACATAATTATCCTCGTTATAATTTTTTTGCTACGTATTCGTCAATATAAAAAAAATCCGCTGATGATTTAATTATTGATTTTATTTTTAAAGCTGCCGTAGATTCTATGCTGCCTTTTGTGTAGAGCGTATTTTTTGATAAAGCTCTGAATTTGCTTAATTTAAAATAATCAAAAATCTTACGCTTTAAAACATAATCATTTATAAAAACATCATAAATTGCATCGGATTTCGCAATGATATTCAAATTCCCGTTAAGATAAATATTCCCGCCGGCGATCAAAGAGCCGTTTATAGAAATATCACTGTCAATATAAATATCGGAAGCGGATATTATCACTCCATCAAAGCTATTTGCGGCAGACGAAAATAAATGCAAATCGTTCGCTTTGTTTATAATTATACCGCTTAAATCCGAAATATCCAAGAATTTATTATTTTCGGAATTTATATATACATTATTTTCATCGTCAAAAGCTCTGTCCGTGAGCATTACATCGGCGTTTACAATCGAACTGAAAGTACCGCCGATTCCGGAAACTAAATCACCATTTATATTATACTCTCCCTTTTCAATTTTACCAATACAAAATAAGCCTGAATTTAAAATAGCCGGTTTGGATTTTTCGGAGTAATTCTCGATTATTTGTAAATTAGTCGGCTTTAGGACGCAGCTCGAATCAAAAACAACGTCGGTTTTCAAATTTTTTGCATATGATGTTATTTTAAAACAATTGTTTGTATTTGAGTCGATTCCGTTTTTTGCATAGGATATCAGAACCGTAAGATCATAATCCTCGGCTTTTTCGTCGTCAAAACTCAATTTATAAGAAAATTCATATTTATTCGTGGCAGTTTTATAATTACTGTTCAATAAGGCTTTTACTTTTTCCTCCAATTTATACGAAATTGAAGTCTTCGCTGTATCACTCAGCGTAAATTCTCCGGCATATTTATCGCTTCCTGTGAATTTATAGACAATATCCGTTCCAAACTGACCTATAATTTCCATTTCGCATTTTTCCGCCATTTGATTAATCAAATCGCAAGCCTTCTCCAGCCCTCCGACAGAAAGATAATATAAATTTTCATCCGTAATTTTATTAATCCTAAGGCTCTTCAGTATTTTGTTCGAAAAAGAGGACAAAAGAAGAAAAATAAAAGAAATTAAAATCATTACATAAACAAGTATCGAGCCTTTCATTCTTTTTTTCATAAAATCGTCCCAATTCCGTATAATAATTCTTTTTTCTTATTGTAAATACTGACATGCAAAAAATAATTTTTCTTTTTCGCTTCTTTGTATAGAGATGTGTATAAAATCCCTTTGCCGTCATAAGATATTTCCGGTATCCCGGATTTTTGTGAAATAACTTTGAAATAAGTGTTTTTTGTTGAATTATTAATAATTTTAAATTTCTTTTCGCCGTCGGTTATGTATTTTATTGAGATATCTTTATTTGCGCCGCTGAGTTTAATTTCGATAATATCGGATATATTTACAAATTCCGCGCCTTTTTTTAAATCAATAGAATCATTTTTTTGTTCAATAAATATGTCTTCTGATATATCCGCTTCTTCGTTTAAAAATAACTTATCGTAATTCGTCATTAATGAATTCACATTTTCGCTAATATCTTGATGCGCAATTACAATTTTATTTTCTTGGGCAGAGTTAATTTCCTCCAAAGTTATTTTGCAGTAGAAATTACTCGGAAATTCAATTTCCAATGCATTTAAAAATTCATCAATACTCTGATTTTCATGAAAAAACTCGATTCCAGGATTTCTGAAATTCATTTCAGATTTATCTAGAATCGACTTAATAAGTAAATTCAATTTGTATTTTTCTTCTAAAGATAAAGAAGCACTGTTCGTATTTTGAATGCTATTTAGGATGATAACAGAAAAAGAAATCACAAGCAGAAACGAAATTATAATTTCGATATATGATCCGCCTTTATTTTTCGAACGTTGGCTCAAGATTCTTCGCATCCGATGCCTCTTTTCCATAATAAAAAGGATTTTCAAAATTTTTGTTTGATTCAATTTCGACAAAAATTTCTTCATCACTGTTCATTTTTACAGTATAAACGCAAAGATTACAATCGACTGATATTTTTTCTTCTATTAAATTTGAGTCAGAAAAAAGTTTTAGATTTGTCACAAAATATTTATATCTATTATTTTGCAAGCTGTAGATAAAATTCATTATATCATTTAAATTTCCTTCAGCCTCCACTAATAATTCATAGCAATAAAACCCGCCGATATTTTTTAATTCGCCGACTTTACGTTCTTCAATATTTACCAGTGAGATTTTATTTTGAAAAACATTATTTTTATTTGCGACATTTTTTATATTTGCGATGACGGTTGAAAATTCATTTGTGTCTAAAATCGAAAAAAATATTTCTTTATTTTTTGAATTAAAGTCTTCTAACAATACAGAATTTTTTTCAAAATTATCTCTAATTCCTTTATTTATTAAATATATTTCCCTAATTTTAGCCCTTTCCGAAAACAATTCTTTTATTCGGATAAAATTCGCCTTAAGCAAATAAAAATAAATCGCAAAATAGGCTGCTGCGAAAATTACAGCCGCAAATATTACTTTAGTTTTTTTAGGCATTTGAAACACCATCTTTTAAATATAATTCAAGCGAAACATCAATATCTTCCGAAAAACTAATATCCGAAATTTTGACTTCTTTAAAAAAACCCAGACCGTTTAAATATGTAAGATATTCATCAAAGCTCCTGTCATTCTTAAAATTCAAGTCAACATCGATTCTATTATTTTTTTGAATATAAGAAATCGAATTAATATCCAATTCGGCATAATTATAAATTAACCGAAAAATCGCGTTTAAGCCAATATTTTTATATTCTATGCTATTTTTTGCGGCTTCTAAATCACTGTTTAGTGATTTTTTATACTGCAATTCTTCATAAGTCTTTAATGCATTTTGATAAAGCGCCCTATTTTGTTCATCATTATAATATTCAATTTCAAATTCATATTTTTCAATTGTTTTATTAATCACGAACAGCGAAATTATCGAAAATGTAAAAATTATAGATAAACTAAAAATAATTGTTTTGTAAATTCTTTTGCTTTCATTTTTATCTTTATATTCCTTCGTTAATAAATTTATTTTTTTCATAACGCACCTCAGCGTAGATAATTAAGGGCTAAAAAATTTATGTCCGACGATAAAAGCCTGCTCAGTTTCTCCTTATTATAAAAAACGCTATTTACAAAGGAAGAAAAGTTTTGTTCCAATAAAGGCATATCATCTAAAAATACCAAGTTTTTTATTGAATACATCTCCTCATTGTAAAACCCCAAGCCTTGATTCAGCAGCATAATGATATCTTTATTAAAGTCCAAATTTAAATCTCTCATTAAAACAATCTTTCCTTTGTGCAGATAAATAAATGAATATTTTCCATTTATCATGAAAGAAACAAGCGTCTTTGATTTGAAATATTTATTCAAAATCTTAGAGACGGAATTTTGATAAAAATCAATCCATACGCAAATTAAACCTATTTCTTCTATAATTTTGAGATAATTTTGAATTAAGGATTTTGAAACGGCTACAAACATGATGTGAACTTCATTCCGGTCTTTTGATAAGATTTCATAGTCGAAAACAAATTCCTCCTTTTTAATAGGAAAGAACTCGTCAACATTATTTGAAAAAATTTTATATAATTCCCTATTTGACAAGGAATTATAGACTTCAAACCTCTTGTGTATTTTGTCACTTTTTAAAACAATACCAATCTTTTTTGATTTTATTTTATGCTCAGAAATGAAATTCAAAATGCTATTTTTAATGCAATCTGAATTTTCAATTTCCCGTGCATCTTGATATATGCGCTTGTTCTTTTTATAAAAAAGCTTGATTTTATCATAAGAAAGCTCTATATAAATCATAATATCACCAGATTATATTTCTTATATTTTTTCATAATATTAATATAGCGGTTTGATTTTTCTTGATAAATAATACTATTTTCATTATTAAGGATAGAAAAAAATATTTCATTTCACGCTTGAAGCATGCGTGAAACGCTCCGCTGTGAAAAATTTTTTTCTACTTATCAAAATGAAAATAGTACAAATTGTAAACAAAATATCCAGTAAAAACCAAACCGCAATATTGGCAAAATGAAACTCCATTGGAATGGAAATAGTACAACTACGCAACATGCTTAATATAAATATCTCGGTATAGAATAATTGGACTATCAATCGAAATACCATTTTGTGAAATTTTGCAATCCGTTGTAATTTTGATTGAAACTATATTGTCTTTCATAGATATTGCAACATCTGAAATATATCTGGCTAATTCGTTGAAATCTCCATATTCGAATCTATGATAATGCACATTGTTTGGGTCTTTAACAGATGAATCAAAGCGAAAAATACTTTCTTCCGTTTTTCCGGTGTTTTCATCTCCGGTTATATATTTCAATGTAAGGCTTACCAACGAGCCGCTTTTTGACGAACTAACCGTGATTTTTTTAGCCCCTCTTATTTGAGTTTCTAAAAAATTCATAGAAATGCTGGCCGAATGATATAGTTCTGAATAAACTTTATGTTTTTCAAAATTATTCAAAACAAGTGAAACTAAATTTAACAAAGAAATAATTATAATTGAAATAACGGCCATCGAGCACGCAATTTCCAAAAGCGTATATCCTCTATGGCTTGACATAAGGCTTTTCATTTTCGTTAAGAGATTTGACTAAATCTGTAAATCTGCCGCCGTCAGTAGAAGAAAGCTGAATTTTCACCATTTTATCCGCCTTAACATAAACAAAAGTGCCGCCGGTCTGCGATTTATCATTTATATCAACATATCCGGCATCTGCAAGAAAATCCAAAGCATTTCCATTATCAGCAAGTTCAATATCTTTATTTTTGTCAACTTCATAGAGCAAAACCGCATTGGTCATGACTCTCGCAGATTGTACATCTGCTTGGAGCTGAACTCTTCGAAGCATGTATTGGTAACTATAGGTTATAATTGTTGCCAAAATGCCTATTATAATCATAACAACTAATAATTCTATAAGCGTAAATCCACTTTTACGAAAATATTTTTTCTTCATAAACGCATCTCCATAATCTAAATTGTGTTAAAAGATGCTCGTCATTTTTATAGACGGCATTAGCAAAGCAATCAGCACAAAAGCCATAAGAACACCTACAATAATAGTAAAAATGGGTTCTATTAACTTATTTATTTTGTTAATCTGTGTTTCTATTTCAAAATCAATATACTTTGAATAATTGTCCAAGGTTTCAGAAAAATATCCAGTCTCTTCTCCCAATTCAATCATCGAAACCAATAAAGGATCAAAATATTTAGTTTGGGATAATGAATAGCTGAGCTGACAGCCCTGAGAAACTTCAGATACAAGATTGTCCAATGATTTTTCCAAATACTTATTGTTGATGATTTCTTTAAGAATCTCCAAAGCTTCTGTTATTCCCACTCCGGCCTTGTACAAAATCGAGAGCACAAGCGAAAATCTATAATTAACGTTTTTTAAGTATATATTTTTTACAAAAAAAACATTCAACTTTAAATAGTCAAAAAAGAGCTTACCTTTTTCTGATTTGAAAAATCTAAAAAATAATGTTGATAAAATCAAACAAAAAGCAAATAAATATAGATAATTATCGGATAAAAATGCAGAAAAATTAATCAAAACGCGCGTTGAAAGCGGCAATTCTGCATCTTTTGAAGCAAATATATCCGCATAAATAGGTATAACAAAAACAAGCGCAAGTATTACAACCAAAATCATCATTGATACGATGAAAAGCGGATATAATAATGAAGCAAGAATTTTATCGCTTTTCATATATTTATTTTGATAGTATTTTGACAAAATTTCCATAATTTCAGATATTTCGCCGCTGGCTTCCGAAGCCTTTACCATAGATATAAATAAATTCGGAAAAGCGTTTTGCGATTCAATAGCAGCGGAAAAGCTCTCGCCCTGTAATATACAAGTATTTATTTTATTGAAAATATTTTTGATATTTTTGTTTTTAGATTGGTTTGCGATAAACGTAGTACCTTTGCTCAAATGCATACCGGATGAAAAGACAAAAGCTAATTGTTTACATATGAAAAATAGTTCTTTGCTGCTTATAGGCTTTTTAAAAAGACCTATATTTTCAAGATTTGTATTTATTATATTAGATTTTTTTACATCGACAGGAATCATTTCAAGAATTTTTATATATTCCACAACTTCTTGTTTATTATTTTTTAATATTTTTCCCTTAATAATATTATTGCTTTTATCGAGAGCCTTAAAATAAAATTCTCTCATAGCTACAAATACGTGACTCGCAGCATTTCTTCAATCGAAGTGTTGCCAAGAATCAAATGTCTATATAAGCAATCAATAATAAACTTAAACCCGTTTTGTGTAATATATTTTTTTATATCTTCTATGGACGCATTTTTGTCGATTAGCTCTATCAATATTTCGTCCATAAACAAAAGCTCATAAACTGCGAATCTTCCGCTATATCCTGAAAAATTGCATTTTTTGCAGCCATGTTTTTTAAATATCTTGGTTCCTGCCGGAATATTTAAGATATTAGAATGATATTCATCTATTTCGTATTTTATTTTGCAATTATTGCATAATCTGCGCACCAATCTCTGTGAAATAATGGCTCTTATTGAAGATGACACCAAAAAATTATCTATGCCCATATTAATCAAGCGAAGTACCGTACTTACGGCATCATTTGTATGTAAAGTTGTAAGTACTAAATGACCTGTAAGCGACGCTTTTATAGCTATATCAGCGGTTTCACTGTCTCGTATTTCTCCAACCATAATTACATCGGGGTCTTGTCTTAAAACATAGGAAAGGGCATTTTTAAAATCGAAATTAATCTTTTTGTTTATGCTGATTTGAGAAATTCCATAGAAAAAATTTTCTACGGGATCTTCAATTGTCACAATATTTAAGGCTTTGTGATCCAATTCATTTAAAAAAGAATAGAGAGTTGTAGTTTTTCCGCTTCCCGTCGGGCCGGTCACAATCACCATGCCATGCGGAGATTTCAATATTTTATCAATCTTCAAAATATCATCTTCAAAAAAACCTAAGTCATCTCGTTTTATGTCCAAATTTGAAGTGTAAATTATCCTTATTACAGCTTTTTCTCCAAAAACAGTCGGAATAAATGAAATTCTAAAATCAACATTTTCCAAATATTTTACCAAAGAAAAATGTCCTTCCTGCGGAAATCGCCGTTCAGAAATATCGAGATTCGGGTAGTGTCGCAAATAGGTTGATATCACCAAGGCACTCTATTAAAAAACCAAAAGTTAATTATTAAACCAACAACAATTCGATGCATAAGGTGTGTTTTAGAAAAACGAATTCCTTTTCTTACAAGGCGGCTGCACCAAG